>NZ_JBITGL010000004.1:846333-881217 GCF_044456985.1 Nonomuraea sp. NPDC050663 | reverse complement strand
CGCGCGGCGCGGTCCTGGGGGGGGGGGGCGCGGGGGGGGGGGGCGGGCGCCCGGGGGGGGCCGGGGGGGGGGGGGGGGGGCCCCCCCCCCACGCCCCCGAGGTCGATGGCCCGGGGGCCATCGACACCCCGCCCGGGTTCTCCAGGCGCGCCCCTTTCACGGCTTGGGCCGCGCTGGTCGGGCGCCTTCGGCGCTGGTCGGGCTTGGGCTGTGTTCAGTGGGGGTGTGCCTGGCGGCCCACCCCCACACCCCCGAGGTCGATGGCCTGGGGGCCATCGACACCCCGTCCGGGGTGCTCGACGTGCACTCCTTTGAGGGCTCGGCCTCGCTGGTCGGGTTTGGCTTGCGTCTAGTGGGTGTGCCTGGCGCCTACCGTTACGCCCCTGCGGTCGGCGGCGTGGGGGTCATCGACAACCTGCTCAAGCGTGCCGCTGCCTCGACGGGGCCATGAAGCTCGTGCCGCGGCTGATCCCTGGTCGAAGATTGCCCGCGAAGCTGGTTCAGCCCTATTGTCCGGCGACGTGAGACTCCCTGTCGTCGCCGCACTGGGCTCCGCCTTAGTGCTCGCGTTCAGCACCCCCGCCCTGGCCTATCCCGTCGATGAGCCTGAACTCACCAACCACCCTCTCTACAACTACGGCAAGCTCCCCGAGTCCGAGTGCCTCGAGAAGCCCGTCACCCCCAATGACGCCACCGCGGCTCGTGCCTACCTGAGAGGCGTCTTCGACTGTCTTGACTCCACGTGGGGTCAGTACCTGGCGGCCAACGGCGCCTACTCCCGCCCCATCAAGCTCACCTTCGCCAAGAAGATCCCGAAGAAGTGGTGTGGAATGACCACCCACATGTCGAACTCGCAGTGGTGGTACTGCGCCGACACGCACACCGTGGTCTTCCAGCTGGGTCGTGACTGGCTGGACGAACCGCGCGACCTGTGGCTTTTCATGCAGGCCGGCACTGTCTACGGGCTCCACGTGGCCAACCTCGTCGGCATCGGGGACGCGTACGGGCGCACCCCGCACCGGTCCAAGGCTGAGCTGCGTGAGCAGACCAGGCGCAAGTACCTGCAAATCACGTGTCTGGCCGGCGCCTTCATCAAGAGTGTGTGGCCGCTGAAGGACCGGGGCTCCAGCGATCTGAACCAGCTTTATCGCATGTTCGTAGACGACCAGAACTACGGCAAGGGCAAGTCCCAGCGCTACTGGACGAAGGAGGGCTTCCTCACGGGGGATCCCGGCTCATGCAACACCTGGGCATCGACTTCGAGCCGGGTCGCCTAGCGGGGCACACCTCCGGGGGAGGGCTCCGGACCAAAGGGTTGCGGCCTCCGATGACGGTGTGCGTGCACCGTTCTGGATGGTTCCAACAGCGCAACTATCGCGTTTGGAAGTCTTCCTGGAGGCTCCACACCCCACTGCGCAGTCGCCCGCCGAGACCGGGACGTCGCCGATCGTGCTGAAGCCCGCCGCGTCACAAGGCCGGTGTCCCGCGAAGACACGGCTGTGGCCGGAGGCCAGGTCCGCATCGGACAGGTCGGCCTCGACGAGTCGCTGGTCGGGGCCGCAGCCGCCGCGAAATCGTGGTGGCCAGGCCCAACGTGAGCAGCGTCGTCAACGATCTCGTTCGCCATCGCGGTGTGCGTACGAATACGTGGAACCCGCCCGCCTCCCCGCCTACCGTCGGCATCGGCCGGAAGGCCCAGAGGAGGCAGACAGATGACGACAAGCAAGCGGGCCTACGTCCTGGGCCACGACGACCCCGAGCTCGACCGTCTGGAACACCAGGCGCGCATGCTCGCTCCAGCCACCGGGGCCATCCTGGGCCTGGCCGGGCTGCGGCCGGGGATGCGGGTGCTGGATCTCGGCACGGGCGCGGGGGACGTGGCGCTGACGGCCGCCGAGATCGTCGGTGAGAGTGGCCAGGTCGTGGGCGTGGACATCGAGGACCGGGCGCTGGCGCTGGCCAGGCGCAGGGCGGCCGAGCGCGGGCTCGGCAACACGGTCTTCGAGCGGGGCGATGTGCGCGAGTGGAGCGGCGGGCGGTTCGACGCGGTGGTCGGCAGGCTCATCCTGCTGTACTGCGCGGACGCGCCGGCCGTGATAGAGCATCACCTGCGGGCGCTGGCGCCCGGCGGGATCTACGTCGCCATGGAGTACGACATGGTCGCCGCCCGCTCCGAACCGGCCTGCGCCCTGGGGAGCAAGGCGCTGGGCTGGATGGTGGAGGCGTTCCGTCGCGGGGGCATGGACCCGGCGCTGGGCACCCGCCTCGACAGGGTGCTGCGGAAGGCCGGGCTCGACCCCGAGATCCTGGGCCTGCAGGTCTACGTCTCGCCCGAGGACGGCGCGCGGTCGTTGTCCGGGATCGTGTCGGCGCTGATGCCGCTGATCGAGAAGACGGGCGTGGCCTCGGCCGCCGAGGTGGATCTGGCCACGCTGTCGGGCCGCATCGAGGCCGCCATGCGCGAGGTCGACGCCGTGACCGTCTTCCCCACGCTGGTCGGCGCGTGGGCCAGGCGGCCCTGACATCGGCTTGCGTCTGACGCCGGCTCGCGCCTGACGCCCGTCGCACCCCCGACGCCGTCTCGCGCCCGGCGTCGTCTCGCGTCGTGCGGGTCGCTGGCATACCGTGGACGGGTGAGGACGGGCGGAGCCACACGCACCCAGGAGCAACTACGGCGGCGCAACCTCGGCGAGGTGCTGCGCAGGGTGCACGAAGGCGGTCCGCTGTCCCGTGCCGCGCTGAGCACCCGCATGGGGCTCAACCGCAGCACGATCATGGACTTGACCGCGGAGCTCGTCTCGGCGGGCCTGGTGCGCGAGGCGGTGCCGACCGACTGGGGGCGCGCCGGCCGCCCGTCGATCATGGTGATGCCCGAGCCGGAGAAGTTGTACGGCCTGGCGTTCGACGTCGCGGTCGACCGCCTGGTGGCGGCCAGGGTGGCCCTGGGCGGGACGATCCTGGCGCGGCGCGAGGCCGTGCGGACCAGGTCGGGCGTGGACCTCCAGGACGTGGTCGGCGTGCTGGCCGCGTTCGGCCGCGAGCTGGTCGCCGAGGCGGCCCCCGGCACGACGTGCGTCGGCGTGGGCGCCTCCTACTGCGGCCTGATCAGGCGGGCCGACGGCATGGTGAGGTACGGCCCGCAGCTGGGCTGGGTGGACCAGGCCTTCGGCGCCGAGCTGGCGGCCGAGCTGGGGCTCGGGTTGGCCGTGTCGGTGGGCAACGAGGCGCATCTGGGCGCGGTCGCCGAGCACGTCAGGGGTGCGGGCGCGGCGGTCGACAATCTCATCTACCTGCACGGCGACGTCGGCGTGGGTGGCGGCATCATCGCGGGCGGCAAGCTGCTCGACGGCGACGGCGGTTACGGCTGCGAGCTGGGCCACATGGTCGTCAACCCCATCGAGGGCCGCCCGTGCCTGTGCGGCTCGCGCGGCTGCCTGGAGGCCGAGGTGGGGGAGGGGGCGCTGCTCGACTACGCGGGCCGGGCCGGGGAACTGGTCGGGCGCGACGGCATCAGGACGGTGGTCGCCCTGGCGGGGGCCGGCGACGAGGCCGCCAAAGCCGCGCTGGCGCGGATCGGCGACTGGCTGGGGGTGGGCGTGGTCAATCTGATCAACCTCTTCAACCCCGCGTTGGTGATCTTCGGGGGCATGCTGCGTGATCTCTATCCGGGGGTGGCGCCGCAGGTGCAGGCCAGGATCGACGCCCACGTGCTGCCGGTGGCGCGCGAGAGGGTGCTGCTGGCCGTCTCGGGGCTGGGCGACGACACGACGCTCGCCGGAGCGGCCGAACTGGCCTTCGCCGACCTGCTGGCCGACCCGCTCGACCACATGGCCGCCAGGCGCTGAGCCCGCGCACTCAGCTTGAGCCGCGCAGTCCCGCGCACTCTGCTTGAGCCGCGCAGTCCCGCGCACTCTGCTTGAGCCGCGCACTCAGCTGAACCCGCTCTACGACAGCGGTCCCAGGTCCCTGACCACGCGGGCCAGTGCGCGGACGGCGGCCGACTCGGCGGCGCTGCGCCAGACCAGCCCCCACCGCACGAGCGACGGGTCGGAGACGGGCAGGTAGGCGATGTCGGGCCGGGCGTGGAAACGCGCGGCGTGCGCGGTGAGCGGCTGGACGGCCTGACCGGTGCCCACCAGCGTGAAGATGTCCTCCAGCGTCGCGACGGGGGAGACGCTGCGCTCCACGGTCCTGCCCTTGGGCGTGTAGAACGGCGTGAGCGAGTCCTCCCAGTAGGCCGGGATGTTGCGGTGGCCGTCCAGCCGCCCGTCGAGCACGGGGAAGTCCCCGAGCACCTCCATGGACACCGGGCCGCCGCGCCGGGCGAGCTGGTGGTCGGGGGAGGCCAGGATCACGCGGGGTTCGGCGAACAGGACCGGTCCGACGGTGAGGTCGGGCTCCTCCACGGGCAACCAGGCGACCAGCGCGTCGATCTCGCCGCCGCGCAGGGCGGCGAAGGCGTCGATGAACGGGTTGTGCCGGATCTGCAGGCGCCATCGCGGGTGACGTGAGCGGAAGGCCTCCCAGTACGGGCGCAGGTCGTAGGAGTTGCTGGGCAGCATGCCGACGCGCAGGACGCTCTCGGTGTCGCGGCCGGCCGCGACGGCTTCGGCGATCACCTGACGGGTGAGGTCGTAGGCGGGGCGCAGGCCGGCGTGGAGCTGCTCGCCCACGGCGGTCAGGCGCACCCGCCGCGTGGTGCGCTCGAACAGCGGGGTGCCGATGAGGCGCTCCACCTTCTTGATCGTCTGGCTGACGCGGGCCGTCGACACCCTCAGGCGCTCGGCGGCCCGCCCGAAGTGCAGTTCCTCGGCAACCGCGAGGAAGATCTCGATGTCCCGCTGCTCCAATGGACTGTTAACTCCACACGTGGTGATTGTTGCGACCTTTGCTGTTTTTCTCCTCCAGTCTGCCTGGCAGCGTGAATCCCATGGAAATCAGTGTTCACACGTTCGTCAGCCTTGACGGGGTCATGCAGGGTCCGGGGGGATTCGAGGAGGACCGCAGCAACGGGTTCGACCGGGGTGGCTGGCTCGTGCCGCACAGCACGGAGGGGCAGCTCGACCCGATCGGCGAGTGGTTCGGCCGCGCCGAGGCCATCCTCCTGGGGCGCACCACCTTCGAGATGATGCGCGGTTACTGGTCGCAGGTCACCGACCCGGACAACATCGTGGCCACGGCGCTCAACACCTGGAAGAAGTACGTCGTCAGCGACAGCCTGGCCGACGCCGACGCGGCCTGGGGCGACACGACGGTGCTCCGCGGCGACGCCATCGAGCAGGTGCGCAAGCTCAAGGAGCAGCCGGGCGGCGAGCTGCAGGTGCACGGAAGCTGGCAGCTCGTGCGCAGCCTGCACGACGCCGGGCTCGTCGACGTCTACCGGTTGATCCAGGTGCCGGTCGTCGTGGGCGAGGGCAAGCGGCTGTTCGCGGAGGGCGCGGTGCCGGCCACCTACCGGATCACCGAGTCCCAGGTGCTGGCCGGGGGATCGGGCGCGATCTCCCTCACCCTGCGCCAGGCCGGGTTCGGCTCCACGGGAGCCGGCGAGTTCGTGGTCGAGGACGGGCAGGAGGGCGTTCGATAAGCGATTGATAGCGGCACGGCGCATCATGCTGCGTCATGAGCGCTGTGATCCCGGTCGTCGCGGTGGTACTCCTCGCCGTCTCGCTGCTCCTGCGCATGGGCACCGAGCTGCGGCGGCACAGGTCATGGGAGGATCTGCCGCTGCTGCGGCAGTCCATGGCGGAGGTCGACGTCGAGGGGACCGAGGTGGAGGTGGTCAACAAGCCGTTGAAGGCCGCCTTCGTCTGGTTGCCGCTGCTGATGCTCCTGGCGGTGACCGTCCTGATCGTCTTCCAGGACGCCAGGACGGCCACCTGGGGCAGGCTGCCGTTCGACGTGCTGGTCATGCTCGCGCTGGTGTACGGCACGGCGCGCAAGTTGTCGCCCGGCCCGGTCCTGGTGATGAACTGCGCGGGCGTCGCCTTCCCCCGGCACGGCGTGAGCCTGACCTGGAGCCAGGTGAGGGAGGTGCGCCTCACGGAGGTGGCCAGGCACCAGCGCGCGCTGAACGGCGACGAGAGCGTGATCGCCTTCCTGCCGAGGGACACCCGGGCGGTCATGCGGCGCATGGGCGGCCTGACCCGCCTGGCCGCGGTCACGGCGAGGAACGCCTACGGCTCGCCCCTGGCGGTCCTGGTCGCCCCGCTGGACCTCAGCGCGGAGGAGATCGCGGTCGTGGCGGAGAAGTACGCGGGCCGCGCCGATCTGGTCACGGACGAACGCTGAACCCGGTCCACTGCAGTTCGGCCGGCAGGTGGCTCATGTCGTTGAGGAGCATCAGCGACGGCGGCCGGTCGGGCGCGTAGCGGATCACCGTGAGGGCGGCGTTGCAGGCGTTGACCGTCAGCCACCTCCAGTCGGGGGCGCCGAGCGCGTGCCGTACGAGCCAGCCCACCAGGAAGTTGTGGGTGACGACCAGCTCGCGGCGCGGCCGGTCGCCCTCGGCGGGGCCGGTGAACAGCGCTTTCGCCTGCGCGGCGAGGTCGCGGCGCTCCGGGAACTGGGCGGCGAAGTCGACCAGGAAGCGCGGGGCCTCGTCGGGCGTGGGCTGGTAGGGGACGTAGTCGCCCGCGGCCTCGTGCGCGGCGCCGGACGCGGTGATCAGCGCGCAGGTCTCGGCGGCCCGCAGGACGGGGCTGTGGTGCACGGCGTCGAAGGTCACTTCGCCCAGCCGTTCGCCGAGCAGGAACGCCTGGCGCCTGCCGGCGGGGGTGAGGGGGCCGTCGGGGAAGGCGTCGCCGTGCCGTACCAGGTAGAGAAATCTTGGTGAAGTCACTTAACAAAGCATAAGGCCCCGCCGGTGGACAGGGCCGGCGGGACCTGAAGCTCCCAAGAACCACGGGGATGATGCCCTCGGGCAGGGCCCTTACTCCTGCTGTGACGAGGCCGTTACCGCTTCGGTGCGCCGCCGTGCCCACAGCCTGCGCAACAGCGGCGTGAACAGGGCCAGCAACGACAGGGCCAGCAGCACCACGGCCACCGGGCTCCCCACCAGGACGCCGATGTCGCCCGCGCCGATGGCCAGCGCGCGGCGCAGCTGGATCTCCGCCATGGGGCCGAGGATCATGCCGATCACCGCGGGGGCGATCGGCAGGCCGAACCTGCGCATGGCGAAGCCCAGCAGGCCGAGCAGGAACAGCACGACCAGGTCCACCACGGAGGCGTTCAGCGCGTAGACGCCCAGCGCGGCGAAGACCACGATGCCGGCGTAGAGGTAGGGCCGGGGCACGTGCAGCACCTTGGCCCACAGCGGAGCCAGCGGCAGGTTGAGCACCAGCAGCATGACGTTGCCGATGAACAGCGAGGCGATCATGCCCCAGACCAGGGCCGGGCTGTGGTCGAAGAGCTGCGGTCCCGGCTGCAGGCCGTACTGCTGGAAGGCGGCGAGCAGGATCGCGGCGGTGGCCGAGGTCGGCAGGCCCAGCGTGAGCAGGGGGACCAGGGTCCCGGCCGCCGAGGCGTTGTTGGCGGCCTCGGGGCCCGCCACGCCCTCGATCGCGCCCTTGCCGAACTCGTCGCTCTTGGCGAGCTTCTTCTCGGCCGCGTACGACAGGAACGTGGGGATCTCCGCGCCGCCGCCCGGCAGCGCGCCGAACGGGAAGCCCAGGGCGGTGCCGCGCAGCCACGGCTTCCAGGAGCGCGCCCAGTCGCGCCTGCCGAGGAAGGCCCTGCCCACCGGGATGACGTCCGGCGGCGCGTGCCGCATCCGCGAGGCGACGTACAGCGCCTCGCCCAGCGCGAACAGGCCGACCGCGACGACCACGACCTCGATGCCGCCGAGCAGCTGCGGCAGGCCGAGGGTCAGGCGGGCCTGCCCGGTCTGCTCGTCGATGCCCACCAGGCCGATGACCAGGCCGAACCCGAGGGATGCCAGGCCGCGTACGACGCTGCGCGACATCACCGAGGAGACCGCGGTGAAGGCCAGGATCGCCAGGGCGAAGTAGTCCTCGGCGCCGAAGGAGACCGCGAAGTCGACCACCAGCGGGGCGGCCACCACCAGCATCGCCGTCGCCAGGGTGCCCGCGACGAAGGACCCGATGGCCGCCGTGGCCAGCGCCTGGGCGGCACGGCCCCGGCGGGCCATCTTGTTGCCCTCCAGCGCGGTGATCATGCTGGACGACTCGCCGGGCGTGTTGAGCAGGATCGAGGTGGTCGAGCCGCCGTACATGCCGCCGTAGTAGATGCCGGCGAACATGATGAACGCGCTGGCCGGCTCCACCGTGAAGGTGATCGGCAGCAGCAGCGCCACGGTCATCGCGGGCCCGATGCCGGGCAGCACGCCCACCAGCGTGCCGAGCGTCACGCCCAGCAGCGCGTACAGCAGGTTCACCCAGGTCAGGGCGGCGGCGAAGCCGTCCATGAGCAGCTGGAAGGAGTTCACAGCGGGGTCACCCCTCCTGGAAGGGTCACGCCCAGCCCCTTGACGAACAGCAGGTAGGTGCCGAATCCGATGACCAGTCCCAGGATCGCGGCGCGCACCCGGTGCTCGGCGCCCAGCGCGATGGCGAGCGCGGTGAACAGCAGCGACGCGGCGAGCGGCCAGCCGAGAGGCTGGACGATCGCGACGAACGCCAGGAAGATCCCGCTCATCAGCAGCACGCTGCGCCAGTCGGCGGGCGCCTGCGCGTCGACGTCCTCGCTCTCCTCGGGGTCGCCCTTGCCGCCGCGCAGCACGTCGGCGATGTAGAAGACGCCGATGAGGATCATCGCGCCGCCGACCAGCATGGGGAAGAACCTCGGGCCCAGCCCGAGCGTCGAGGCGGCGGTGCTCACGTCGAGGGTGCCGACGACGACGAAGACCCCGAGGAGGAGGACGGCCAGAGCCAGGATCAGCTCCGGCCGCCACCATCGGCCGTTCATCAGGAGACGAGCCCCATCTCGGCGATGACGCCCTTGATGCGGGTCTGCTCGGAGGTGAGGAACTGCGCGAACTCGTCACCGGCCTGGAAGGCGTCGATCCAGCCGTTCTTGGCCAGGGCGTCCTTCCACGCCTGCGAGGCGTGCATCTTGGTCACCAGGTCGACGAGCGCCTTCTTGTCGGCGTCGGACAGCCCGGCGGGGGCGACCATGCCGCGCCAGTTGGCCAGCGCCACGTCCAGGCCGCCCTCCTTCAGGGTGGGGGCGTCGACGGACTCGACGCGCTCCGGCGCGGAGACGCCCAGCGCGCGCAGCTTGCCCGACTTGACGTGCTCGGCGAACTCGCCGATGCCCGAGACGCCGATGCTGACCTTGTTGCCGAGCAGGGCGTTGAGCGCCTCGCCGCCGCCCGAGTGGGCGATGTAGTTGACCTGCTTGGGGTCGACGCCCGCGGCCTTGGCCATCAGCCCGGCCAGGATGTGGTCGGTGCCGCCGGCGGAGCCGCCCGCGACCGAGACCTTGGCGGGGTCGGCCTTCCAGGCGGCCACCAGGTCGGCCAGGCTCTTCAGCGGCGACTCGGCGGGCACGACGACGATCTCGTACTCCTCGGTCAGCTTGGCGATCGGCGTCGTCTCGGCCAGCGTGACCTTGGACTTGTTCTGCTCGATCGCGCCGACCATGACCAGGCCCATGGTCATGAGCAGGTTGCCGTTGCCCTTCTCGCCGGCCAGCTGGGCCAGGCCGATGGTGCCGCCCGCGCCGTTGACGTTGAAGACCTCGGTCTTGCGGCCGGGATCGACCGACTTGATGGCCTGCTCGGCCGTACGGGAGGTCTGGTCCCAGCCGCCGCCGGGGGCCGCGGGGGCCATGATGCGCAGGGAGCCGCCGCTCGCCGTGGTGCCCGTGGAACCGCCGCAGGCGGTCAGGGCCAATGCCATGGCGGCCATGGCGGCAATTTTCCGGATCTGCATAGGTTGCTCCACAGGTATCTCACAGGGGGTTGCGAAGCATCGTGAGCTGTGACTGCCCTCACGTCGATGCTTAATCCGCTTGCGGTCTTATTGGTCGTATTGGTCCCGTGACCTGCCGCTGCGACACTCGCGGACGTGAGACTCGGCACCCAGCTGTTCGCGCTGCAGACCGTGATCGTGCTGCTCACGGCAGCCGGTACGGCAGGCGTGTGGGCCCACAACACCCGGCAGCAACTCGACCACCACTACCAGCAACGCGCCCTGGCCATCGCGCAGTCGGTGGCCGGCATGCCGGAGGTGCGCGCCGCGTTCGCCGCCGAACGGCCGGAGCTGTCGCTGCAACCCCTCGCGATGGGCGTGCAGCGCGCGGCCGGCGCCGACTACGTCGTGATCGCCAACCGCGACCAGATCCGCTACGCCCACCCCAACACCACGCTGATCGGCCAGAAGTTGTCGACGGACGGCAGCCCGGTCCTGGAGACCGGGCAGAGCTGGGTCGGCACCGAGACCGGCACCATCGGCAGGACCCTGCGCGGCAAGGCCCCGATCTTCGACGACCGGGGCGCCGTCATCGGCATGACCTCCGTCGGAGTCCTGGAGGGCAAGGTCACCGACGAGCTGCCCCAGCTGCTGCTGCCCCTGGTGTGGACCGCCGGCGCGGTGCTCATCGCCGGAGCGGCCGCCGCGGCGCTGCTGGCCGCCCGGGTGCGCAGGCAGACCTTCGGCCTGGAGCCCAAGGAGATCGCCGCCCTGCTGGAGCAGCGCGAAGGCGTGCTGCACGGCGTCAAGGAGGGCGTGCTGGCGCTGGACCTCCACGGCACTGTCACCCTGGCCAACGACGCGGCGCGCGAACTGCTCGGCGACATCCCCGAGACGCTGGCCGACATGCCGCTGTCGGACCGGCTGCGCGACGTGCTCACCGGCGCCGACCCCGGCGAGGACCGCATCGTCATCCACGGCGACCGGGTCCTGGTCCTCAACCGCACCCCCGTGGAGGTGCGCGGCCAGCACCGGGGCTGGGTGGTGACCCTGCGCGACCGCACCGAGCTGATCAGGCTCTCGCGCGAGCTGGCCGAGGCCGGCAGCACCACCGGAGCCCTGCGCGCCCAGGCGCACGAGTTCGCCAACCGCATGCACACCGTCGTCGGCCTGCTGGAGCTGGGCGAGCACGAGCAGGCGATCGGCTACATCACCCAGACGACGCTGAGCCCGTACGCCATGGGCATCCGCGAGCGTGTGGGCGACGCGACGCTCGCCGCACTGCTGCTGGCCAAGTCGGCCGAGGCCGCCGAGCGCGGCGCCACGCTGGTCCTGGCGGACGACACGAGCGTGCCGCAGCTGCCCGACTCCCACGACGCGGTGCTCGTGGTGGGCAACCTGGTGGCCAACGCTCTCGACGCGCTCGACGGAGCGCCCGGCACGATCGAGGTCTCCGTGCGCGTGGACTCCCAAGGACTGCACGTGCGCGTGCGCGACACCGGCCCCGGCATCACCCCGGAACTGGTCGAAGAGGTCTTCCGCGAGGGCTTCACCACCAAGGCCGCCCGCTCCGGGCCGCGCGGCCTGGGCCTGGCCCTGACCCGGCAGGCCTGCCTGCGCCGCGGCGGCTGGGTCAAGGTCCGCAACGAGGGCGGCGCGATCTTCACGGCGCTGCTGCCATGATCAAGGTCCTCGTCGTCGACGACGACTTCATGGTCGCCCGCATCCACAGCGGCTACGTCTCCCGCGTGCCCGGCTTCCAGGTCGTCGCCACCGTGCACAACGCGGGCGACGCCCTCGCGGCGGTCGCCGAGCACCGGCCCGACCTGGTCCTGCTCGACATCTACCTGCCCGACCGCTCGGGGCTCGAGGTGCTCAAGGACCTGCACGGCGTCGACGTGCTCATGGTCAGCGCCGCCCGCGACCTGCCGACCGTGCGCGAGGCGATGCGCGGCGGCGCGGTCAACTACCTGATCAAGCCGTTCACCGCCGCCGCCCTGGCCGAGCGCCTGGAGCAGTACGCCGAGGCCAGGCGCCAGCTGGCCAACCTGGGCAGGGTCGTGGGCCAGGACGAGGTCGACAGGCTCTTCGGCGCGGCCAAGACGCAGGCCGCCCTGCCCAAGGGGCTGTCGGCCACGACCTGCGCGCTGGTCGTGGAGGCGCTGCGGGAGGCGGGCGCCGACCTGTCGGCCGCCGAGGCGGCCGAGCTGACCGGGCTGTCGCGGGTCAGCGCCCGCCGATATCTGGAGTACCTGTGCGAAGGCGGGCGAGCGGAACTGCGCCCCAGGTACGGCACGGCAGGACGGCCGGAACACCGTTACCGGTGGAGAGGTTAGATAATTCTCTGTGCGGATCCGGTGACAATTCCGGAAGCGCGTGCCGTACTGTTGCGGAAGGAGTGGCTGCGGAGCGGGAGGAGGTTGAGGCGTGCGCAACGCCCGGCCGATCGACTCGCCCACCGATCCGTTCAACGCGGTGCCGTTACCCGAGTCCGCCACGATCAGGAGACCCCGCATCGAGGGCCTGCCTGCCGGCGTGCTGCCGGAAATGCTCGCCGACCCCGTTGTCGAGCAGCCGCAGGCGGTCAAGCTGCCGCCCGTGGCCCAGCCGCCCCAGCCCTGGCCCATCGCCAGGGAGCAGATCAGCGAGCCGCCACCGCCGCCCGCCCCCGTCTTCGGGCTGGCGCGCCCGCGCCCGGCCCCGGAGGCCGCCCGCCACGAAGGCCCGCGCAGGAGGCGTTTCCCCTTCACGTTGATGGTCGCCGTGGCCGTGCTCCTGGCGCTGGTCTACCTCGTGCCCGCCATCCTCATGTCGGGCTCGGTGCTTCCCGGCACCACCGTCGCGGGCGTCGACATCGGCGGGCTCACCGTCACCCAGGCGGCCGACAAGATCCGCACGGAGCTCAAGACCACCATCGAGCGGCCGATCACCGTCGACCTCGGCGGCGAGCGCAAGACCCTGCAGCCCGAGACCGCCGGGCTGGAGTTCAACGTCGTCGCCACCATCAAGCAGGCCCAGTCGGGCTTCCCCACCCCGCTCGAGGTCTGGCGCAGCATGACCGGCGCCACCCAGCTGCAGCCGCAGATCACCGTCAACGCCGCGCAACTGGCCAGGACCATCGAGAGCCTGGCGCAGTCGGTCGACCAGCGCCCGCGCGAGGGCCACATCGCCTACCGCGGCCTGCGGCCGATCCCCACGCTGCCAGAGGACGGGGTCCTGCTCGACCGCGACGCCGCCGTCCAGCTGCTGCAGGCCGCCTTCACCGGCTCCAGCGGCTACGTCACCCTGCCGACCCGCGTGGTGCAGCCGGGCACCACCAGGCAGCAGGTCACCGACGGCATGGCCGTCGCCAGGCGCGCCGTGTCGGCCCCGATCGTGCTGCGCCACGGCACGCGCAGCACCACGCTCACCCCCGCGATGATCGCCGGGCAGCTGACCTTCGGCCCCGACGGCAAGGGCGGCTTCGGCCCGTCGTTCGACACCCGCGGCGGCTCGGTCGAAGCGCTCGACCGGGCCCTGATCGACGCCGCCCAGGCCACGCAGGACGCCACCTACGAGCTCGTCAACGACCGCCTGGTTCCGGTGCGGGCCAAGGTCGGGGTCGGCATCGACCTCGACAAGCTCGGCAAGGACGTGGCCGAGGTCGTCGCCGGGGGCGGCTCCAGGACCATCGAGGTCCAGCTGGCCAGGATGCGCCCGCGCATCACCGACGCCGAGCTCGCCGGCCTGGGCATCGAGGAGAAGATCGGGGAGTACACCAGCGGCTACGCCTGCTGCCTGGCCCGCGTGACCAACATCCACCGCATGGCCGAGCAGCTCGACGGCTACGTGGTCAAGCCGGGCGAGACCTTCTCCCTCAACGAGGTGATCGGCGACCGCACCCCCGCAGCCGGCTACGTGGCCGCCCCGCAGTACGCCGAGGGCAAGGTGTCCACCGCGGTGGGCGGCGGCGTCTCCCAGACCGCCACCACCCTGCTCAACGCGGCCTTCCGCGGCGGACTCGAGATCGTGGAGCAACACCCGTTCGACCTGTACATGCCGCCCTATCCGCCCGGCCTCGACACCATGCTCACCGGCGAGCTCGACCTGCGCTGGCGCAACGACTCCGACTACGGCGTGCTGATCAAGACGGACGTCAGCGAGACGTCCGTGACCGTCTCGCTGTGGAGCACCGCTCGCTACGACCGGGTGGAAGTGCTTACCAGCCAGCCGCGTGACGTCGTGGCCTTCGACCGCGAGGTCGGCACCGGGGCCGGTTGCGTGCCCGTCGACGGCCAGCAGGGCTTCACCGTCGACGTCGTCCGGGTCTTCCACGCCGACGGCAAGGAAGTCGGCCGCGACACGAAGCAGACCACGCAGTACCGGCCGCGCAGCCAGGTGACCTGCTCGCCTACGGGGTGAGCTCCAGGATGCGGTCGTCTCCCTGACGGGGGGAGCCGCGGCCATCGTGGTTGCTGGTGCCGAACCACAGCGTGCCGTCCGGGGTGGCGGCGACCGCCCGCAGCCTGCCGTACTGACCGTCGAAGCGGGCGACTGGCTCGCCGGCCGTACCGTCGTCGGACAGCGGGATCTGCCACAACTTCTGGCCGCGCAGGCCCGCCATCCACAACGAGCCCCCGGCGAAGGCCAGGCCGGACGGCGAGGCCTGGTCGGTGGACCAGGTGGCGATCGGGTTCTTGTAGGCGGGGTTGTCGCCCTGCCCCTCGACCTCCGGCCAGCCGTAGTTGGCGCCCGGCTCGATCAGGTTGACCTCGTCGAAGGCGTTGGCGCCGAACTCCGAGGCGTACAGCCTGCCCTTGGAGTCCCAGGCCAGGCCCTGCACGTTGCGGTGGCCGTAGCTGTAGACCAGCGTGCCGAACGGGTTGCCGGGCGCGGGCTTGCCGTCGAGCGTCATGCGCAGGATCTTGCCGCCGAGCGAGTCGCGCTCCTGCGCCTGCGGCCGCTCGCCCGCGTCGCCCGTGCTGGCGTACAGGAAGCCGTCGGGGCCGACGCCCAGGCCGCCGCCGTTGTGGATGCCGGCCTTGGGGATGCCCTCGACCAGCACCGTCGGGTTCTTCAGCCCGTCGAGCTCGTATCGCACGATCCGGTTGTCCTGCGCGGCGGTGAAGTAGACGAAGACGTGCGGCTCCTTGACCGCCACGCCCATCAGGCCGCCCTCCCCGCCCGGCTCCACTCCCGCGATCGTGCCCAGCTCGCTCACCTGGCCGCCCTTGATCGACAGCAGCCTGGCCGAGTCGCGCTCGGTGACGAGCGCGACGCCGTCGGCGGCGAAGGCGATGTCCCACGGTACGGCCAGGCCGGTGGCCACCTCCGCGGAGTCGCCGGGCGGGGCGGCGGTCACCGTGGCGACCGGCGTGACTCCCGTGGCCGACGAGCAGCCCGCCAGGAGCAGCGTTGCTGCGGTAATCCAGAGACGCTTCATGCCGTCCATACTTGTCCCATGCTGATCTGGGTTCCCTCCGACGCCGTCGCCGAAGTGCTTTCCGATCTGCCGCGTGTCGAGTGCGTGGTCGAGCAGCCCGAGCGGCTCGAGGAGGTCGAGGTGTGGATTCCTCCTCTCATCACCCTGCCCGACATTTCCGGTCTGCTGGCGAAAATGACCGGGCTGAAGTTCTTGCAGACCGTCACGGCGGGGGTGGAGCCCTATGTACCCCACCTTCCGCCGGGAGTCACGTTGTGCAACGCGCGTGGCGTGCACGACGCGGGAACGGCGGAGTGGGCGGTGGGCGCGATGATCGCGGTGCTGAGGGAGTTTCCCGGCTTCGTCGACGCCCAGCGGCGCACCGAGTGGAGCTACCACCACACCGGCGTGCTGGCCGACTCGACCGTGCTGATCGTGGGCCACGGCTCCATCGGCGCCGCCGTCGAGCGGCGGCTGCAGGGCTTTGAGGTCGAGGTCCTGCGGGTGGCGCGCACGCCGAGGGAAGGCGTGCACGGGCTGGAGGCCCTGCCCGAGCTGCTGCCCCAGGCCGACGTGGTGGTGCTGCTGGTGCCCGCGACCTCGACGACGGCCGGCCTGGTCGACGCCGCGTTCCTGGGCCGGATGAAGGACGGCGCGGTGCTGGTCAACGCCGCGCGCGGCAGCGTGGTCGACACCGGCGCCCTGGTGGCCGAGGTGAGCTCGGGCCGCCTGCGCGCCGCGCTCGACGTGACCGACCCCGAGCCGCTGCCCGAGGGCCATCCGCTGTGGAACGCGCCCGGCGTGCTGATCACCCCGCACGTCGCGGGAAGCACCCCCGCCTCGGGGCGCCGCACGCTCAGGCTGATGCGCTCCCAGCTGCTCAGGTATCTGGCCGGTGAACCGCTCAACAACGTCATCACCGAGACCTATTAATAATCCCGAACGTGGCTGGCCCGTGACCTTCGGTGCGTACGGTTGGACCTCTACCAAGAGTTCTTGACTGGGAGTCAAGTCCACATCTTGGGACAAGTGGTCTGTGTGGTTATCAGATCGGTGACGACATCGGCGTTGTCACCACCCGCGCGCCCGGAACCGCACACACTGGCGATGGAACTGACGTCGATCGCACACGGAATGGGCTACGACATTGATGCGCTGGCGTGACCCACGAGCGCCCCTGGCAGCCGCCGGGGCGATCGGTGCGCTGGGGTTCGTGGTCGCCCTGCTGACCGGGGCGCCCGCCCTGGCGGCCGGGGCCGTCGCGGGGCTGGTGTGCGCGCTCGGCGCCGCCTTCTCCCTCCTGGTCTCCGCGCGCTCGCTCGCGGCCCACCCGTCGGCGGCGCCCGCCGCCCGATGGCTGGGGTCGGGGGCGGTGGTGTGGAGCGCGGGAGTCGCCGTGCGCGCGGTGGCCGCCGAGTCCGGCCTGGCGGTCAGCTTCTCCGACCTGCTGGTCCTGATCGGCACGGCGATGCTGGCCAACGGCGCGGTGATGGCGGCCAGGCGCGGCCCGGCCGCGCGGGCGATCCTGCACCGCCTGGTCGACGCCTACGTCGCCACCGCCGCGATCTTCGTCGTGGCGTGGGTCGCGGTGCTGCACCCGCTGCAGAATCCGGGCTTCGCCTTCGTCCTGCTCGCCCCCATGATCAGCCTGCTGGTCACCTGCACCGTCCTGCCCGTCGTGCTGACCGGGCGGGCCGGCTCCTGGCAGCTCGGCCTGGGCGGCGTCGGGGTGCTGGCCACCACGACGATCGCCGAGGCCGCCGTCGGCCTGGCCAGGCTCACCGGCGGCTCGCCCCCGGCGTGGACCCTTCTCCTGGCGCCCGTCGCCTTCCTGCTGCTGGGCGCGCTCCCGTGGACCGTTCTCGGCGACTCGGCCGCCGACGAGGAACGCGAGCCCGTCAGCCCGATGATCGGCCACCTGCTGAAGACCGGGCCGCTCATCCTGGTGGTCGTGGCCACCGGGGCGCTGCTGCTGCACCTGGCCCGCTGGGGCGGGCGGCCGCCGGCCTCGCCCGTGGTGGTGCTGGCCGCCTCCGTCGTGCTGATCCTCGCGGTGCGCCTGGTCGTGCTGATCATGAGCAACGCCCGCATGCGCCGCCTGGTCGCGCTGGGCGACCGGCAGCTGCGCGAGCTGGCCGAGAGCACCGGCGACGTGGTCCTGCTGTGCGACTACGAGGGCGTGGTGCGCGAGATCGGCGTCGGCGTGGAGGTCACCTACGGCTACCGTCCCGACGAGGTGACCGGCCGCTCGATCTTCGACTTCATCCACCCGGAAGACGTCCCCGCCATCCAGGCGTCGCTGCGCTCGATGGGCCTCGACGCGGAAGACGGCGACGAGCCGGGCGCCTGCCTGATCGCCTGCCGGGTGCGCGGCTCCGACGGCACGTGGCGGCCCACCGAGTCGGTGGCCACCCGCCACGTCGGCGGCGAGGAACTCCTGCTGGTCACCACGCGCGACATCAGCGAGCAGGAGGCGCTGCGCAGCCAGGTGGCCCACCTGACCTTCCACGACGGCGTCACCGGCCTGCCCAACCGTGCCTACTTCTCCGAGCGGGCCCGCGAGGTCACCGGCAGCCGCACCGCCAAGGCGGTCATCTTCCTCGACCTCGACGGCTTCACCGCCGTCAACGACTCCGTTGGCCACGCCAGCGGCGACTACCTCCTCAGCCAGGCCGCCCGGCGCCTGCGCGGCGCCGTACGCCGCGACGACACGCTGGCCCGCTGGGGCGGCGACGAGTTCGCCGTGCTGGTCGAGACCGAGGCGCAGTCCGCCGTCGACCTGGCCGAGCGGCTGGTGCGCGCGGTCTCCCAGGAGCCCTTCCGGGTGGCCGAGCGCGACATCGCGCTGACCGCCAGCGTCGGCGTGGCCTTTGCCGAGGAGGGCGTCTCGTCAGGAGACCTGCTGCGCAACGCCGACGTGGCGATGGCCAGGGCCAAGGAGCTCGGCGGGCGCCGCGTCGAGGTCTTCGCCGCCCACATGCACGCCGACGTGGTGCGCCGTCTGGAGCTCGCCGCCGACCTGCAGCGGGCGCTGCTCGACAACCAGTTCGCGATCGAGTACCAGCCGGTCGTCGACCTGGCCACCTCCCGGGTGACCGCGGTCGAGGCGCTGGTGCGCTGGTGGCGCGGCTCGGTCTTCATCCCGCCCGACCAGTTCCTGGGCGCGGCCGAGGCGACCGGCCTGATCGTGCCGCTGAGCGAGTGGATCCTGCGCGAGGCCTGCCGCGAGGTGGCCGCCTGGCGCGCCTCCTCCTGGGACATCGGCCTGTCGCTGAACCTGTCGGCCAGGCAGATCACCGCGCCGCACTTCGTCGAGACCGTCGAGCAGGCGCTGGCCGAGAGCGGGCTGCCCGCCTCCGCCCTCACCCTCGAAGTGATCGAGGAGATGCTGGTCGAAGACGCGGAAGAGACCATCAGCAGGCTGTCGGAGCTCAGGTCGCTGGGCGTACGGCTGGCCATCGACGACTTCGGCACCGGCTACGCCTCGCTGGCGTTCCTGAGGCAGCTGCCCGTTGACATGATCAAGATCGACCCGTCGTTCGTCTCCGGCCTGGGCCGCGACGACACGCTGACCCTGCTCACCCGCACGATCGTGCGGCTGGGTCACGACCTCGGGCTGATCGTGGTCGCCGAGGGCATCGAGCGGCCCGAGCAACTGGAGCTGCTGCGCGAGATGGGCTGCACGCGCGGCCAGGGCTTCCTGGTGGCCCGCCCGATGGCCGCGCGCGGCGTCGACTCGCTGATGCGCACCAGCCTGCAGTCGATCATCTGACCGGTTCGGCGATCACGGTGTGCCCCTCGATCGGGATCCCGCCGCGATAGACGGCCAGCTCCGACACCGCCTGCTCGGTGATCCGCGCATAGGTCTCCTTGTCGAGCCGCTCGATCAGCGGGGTGCTCTCCACCTCGACCGCCACGAACTCCTCGATCGAGGCCAGGCGCAGCTCGGCCATCCGGGTGGTCAGCTTCGTGACCCGCAGTCCCGCCGACTCCACCAGCTCGGTCAGCTCCCGCGGATCGCCGAGGACGAAGTAGCCGCTGAGCAGCTCGCGCGCCTCGGGACCCGCGTGCTCGGCGGCGATGCGGACCAGCGCCGAATAGGCGGGGCTCGACTCCAGGCGGCCCGGCACGTGCAGGCCGACCGCGTGCCGCGCCACCCTGGCCATCTCCCGGAGCGCCCTGCGCCGGTCCGGGAAGAACATCAGCGCCGCCTGGCAGGTCACGACGTCGAAGGCGCCGTCGGGGAAGAGCAGGTGAGCCGCATCGCCCTGACGCCACCGCAGGTCGGGGCGGACACGACGGGCGACCGTGAGCATGGCCTCGTTGAGGTCGAGCCCGATCACCGAACCGGCCGTATCGGCCAGGGTCCTGGCCACGACCCCGGTGCCGCAGGCCACGTCGAGCACGCTCTGCCCGGGGCGCAGCGGCAGATCGGCGGCCAGGTCGGCCGCCCACCGGGCGAACAGGGCTGGCACGAATCTCGCCTCGTAGCTCTCGGCCGCCTCGAGAGGGATCTGGAAGGTCACGCGGCCAGCCTGCCGCCGTGCCGTACGGCCGAGCATGGGTGTACGTACCCATCCACGCCCGTGCATGCTGGGAAGGTGACGGAGCCGGAGGAGCTGCACCGGCTGGCCAGGCAGGTCGAGGGCCAGGGCGACTTCCGCACCGCCATCGAGCTGTACGAACAGGCCTACGCCGCGCTGCGGGCCAGGGGTGAGACGCGGCTGCCCGCGCTCATCGCCGGGCGCTGGATCAGCTTCCTGTACGCCGCCGTGCACGGCAACCAGGCCGCCTGCAACGGCTGGCTGGAGCGGGCCAGGCGGCTGTGCGCGCAGGCGGGCGACTGCCCCGAGCTCGGGTGGGTACGGCTGGCCGAGGCCCTGACGACCGACGACTCCGCCGTGAAGGCACGCCACGCGGCCGAGGCGCGGGAGATCGCCGAGCGGTTCGGCGACACCGACCTGGGTTTCCTGGCGATGGCCTACGCGGGCACCGCGCTCGTGATGGACGGGCGGGTGCCCGACGGGATGCGGCTGATCGACGAGGCCGCCACCGCGGCGACCAACGGCGAGGTCGCCGACTACGTCACCAGCGGGGAGATCTACTGCAAGGTGCTGCTCTGCTGCGAGCTGGCGCTCGACGTGCGGCGGGCAGGCCAGTGGATGGAGGTGGCCGAGGCGTTCGCTCGGCGCACCGGCTACCTGCCGGTGTCGGCGATCTGCCGCATGTACTACGGCGGCATCCTGATCGCGGCGGGGCGGTGGGGCGAGGCGGAGGCGCAGCTCACCCGGTCGGCCGCGCTCTACGCCGACGGGTACGCCGCGATGCGGTCGGGGGCCGTGGTGCGGCTGGCCGACCTCAGGGTACGGCAGGGGCGGCTGGAGGAGGCGGAGCTGCTGCTGGAGGGGCTGGAGCACGACAGCTACGCCGTGCGGCCGCTGGCGGCGCTCCACCTGGCGCGGGGGCGGCCGGAGCTGGCGGCGACGGTGCTGCGGCGCTCGCCGGGGCCGTTGCCGGCGCCGTGCACGGCTCTGCTGGTGGAGGCCGAGCTGGCGATGGGCGCGCAGGCGGTGGCGCCGACCGGCGCGCTCTCCCCTCACCTGTCCTACGCCGCCGGGCTGGTGACCGGAGAGCTGGCGCACTTCGAGCGGGCCCTGGCCGCCGCCGTGTCGGCGGGGCTGCCGCTGGAGGAGGGCCGCATCCGCCTGGCCATCGCCAGGACGCTGGCCGTACGGGAGCCGAAGGTCGCCGCGGCCGAGGCGTGCCGCGCGCTGGAGACCTTCACCACACTCGGCGCCGCGCTGCACCGCTCGGAGGCCGCCGCCCTGCTGCGCGAGCTGGGCCTCACGCCGCCGACCGGAAGGCGCGGCGGCGGGCGGCTGACCGAGCGCGAGAAGGAGGTGCTCGCCCTGGTGGCCGAGGGCCTGTCGAACGACGAGATCGCCCGCCGGCTGTTCATCAGCAAACGCACCGCGGAGCACCATGTGGGCAACATCCTGGCCAAACTCGGACTGAGCACCCGCGCGGAGGCGGTGGCGCACGCTCTTCGCGAAGGTCTCGGATGGTGAGACATCTGTCCATCAGATTGACACTTCGGGGCGATGACCAGCTATGGTGGGTCCATGCTTCGCAGTGGGATTCTCGTAGTACTTCGCCGGCGCGCAGGCCGATAGCGAAGCACTCCGACCTGCGCGCCGCCCCGCTCCACCCGCACGGTGGAAGGGGCCTTTTTTATGTCCTGACGTGTCTGCACTAAAGGAAACGGACCGATGACCGAACGGATGACAGGTGCACAGGCCCTGGTGAGGGCGCTGGAGCACGTGGGTGTCGACACCGTGTTCGGGATCCCCGGCGGTGCCATCCTGCCCGCCTACGATCCCCTCTACGACTCGGTCAAGGTCCGCCACGTCCTTGTACGGCACGAGCAGGGCGCCGGGCACGCGGCCGAGGGTTACGCGCAGGCCACCGGCAAGGTGGGCGTGTGCATGGCCACCAGCGGCCCCGGCGCGACGAACCTGGTGACGCCGATCGCCGACGCCTACATGGACTCGGTCCCGATCGTGGCGATCACCGGCCAGGTGGCCAGCGCCGCGATCGGCACCGACGCGTTCCAGGAAGCCGACATCTCCGGCATCACCATGCCGATCACGAAGCACAACTTCCTGGTGACCGACCCCGCCGACATCCCGCGGACGATCATGGAGGCGTTCCACATCGCCGCCACCGGCCGTCCCGGTCCGGTGCTGGTCGACATCTCCAAGGACGCGTTGCAGGCCCAGACCGAGTTCCACTGGCCGCCGACGATGCAGCTGCCGGGCTACCGGCCGGTCACGCGGCCGCACTCCAAGCAGATCCGCGAGGCCGCCAAGCTGATCGCCGAGGCGCGACGCCCCGTGCTCTACGTGGGTGGCGGCGTGCACAAGGCCGGAGCCTCCGAGGAGCTTCTGCGCCTGGCCGAGCTGACCGGCATCCCCGTCGTGACCACGCTGATGGCCCGCGGCACCTTCCCCGACAGCCACCCGCTGCACATGGGCATGCCCGGCATGCACGGCAGCGTCTCGGCGGTCGGCGCGCTGCAGAAGTCCGACCTGCTGATCGGCCTCGGCGTGCGCTTCGACGACCGGGTCACCGGCCAGCTGTCCACCTTCGCGCCGCACGCCAAGATCGTCCACGCCGACATCGACCCGGCGGAGATCTCCAAGAACCGCCACGCCGACGTGCCGATCGTGGGCGACTGCAAGGAGGTCATCAACGACCTCATCAACGCGGTCGACCGCAAGGGCGACTACGCCGAATGGCAGAAACTGCTCAGCGGTATGAAGGAGACCTACCCCCTCGGCTACGAGGAGTTCTCCGACGGCTCGCTCGCCCCGCAGTACGTCATGGAGCGGCTGAGCTCCATCGTCGGCCCCGACGCCTTCTACGTGGCCGGCGTCGGCCAGCACCAGATGTGGGCGGCGCAGTTCATCGGCTACGAGAACCCCGGCACCTTCATCAACTCCGGCGGCCTGGGCACGATGGGCTTCGCGGTCCCCGCCGCGATGGGCGCCAAGATGGGCCGGCCCGACTCGGTCGTGTGGGCGATCGACGGCGACGGCTGCTTCCAGATGACCAACCAGGAGCTTGCCACCTGCGCCATCGAAGGCGTGCCGATCAAGGTCGCGGTCATCAACAACGGCAACCTCGGCATGGTCCGCCAGTGGCAGACGCTCTTCTACAACGAGCGCTACTCCAACACCGATCTGAAGACCACCCAGCGCATCCCCGACTTCGTCAAGCTCGCGGACGCGTATGGTTGTGTCGGCCTGCGATGCGAGCGCCCGGAAGACGTCGACGCGGTCATCAAGGAGGCCATGGAGATCAACGACCGGCCCGTCGTCATCGACTTCGTCGTCCACGCCGACGCGATGGTCTGGCCGATGGTCGCCGCCGGCACCAGCAACGACAACATCAAGATCGCCCGGGACATGGCTCCGACGTGGGAGAAGGACGATTCGGCATGAGTAAGCACACGCTCAGCGTGCTCGTGGAGAACAAGCCGGGTGTCCTGGCGCGCGTGTCGGCCCTGTTCTCCCGGCGCGGGTTCAACATCGACTCGCTCGCCGTCGGACCCACCGAGCACGACGACATCTCCCGCATGACGATCGTGGTCAACGTCGACTCGCTCCCGCTGGAGCAGGTCACCAAGCAGCTCAACAAGCTGGTCAACGTGCTGAAGATCGTCGAGCTCGACACCTCCCAGTCGGTGCAGCGCGAGCTGATGCTGATCAAGGTCAAGGCCGACGCCGACAGCCGCTCCCACGTGCTGGAGCTGGTCCAGCTCTTCCGCGCCAGGTGCGTGGACGTGGCGTCCGACGCGGTGACGATCGAGGTCACCGGCACCCCCGACAAGCTGGAGGCCTTCATCAAGGTCCTCGAGCCCTTCGGGATCAAGGAACTTGTCCAGTCGGGCATGGTGGCCATCGGCCGCGGCGCCCGATCCATCACTGACCGGTCCCTCAGGGCACTGGACCGCACCGCCTGAAAGGTATTAAGTACGTGACCGAGATCTTCTATGACGACCAGGCCGACCTGTCGATCATCCAGGGCCGTGTCGTGGCCGTCATCGGGTACGGCAGCCAGGGCCACGCCCACGCCCTCTCGCTTCGCGACTCGGGCGTGGACGTCCGCGTCGGCCTGCCCGAGGGATCCAAGTCCCGCGAGAAGGCCGTGAACGACGGGCTGCGCGTGGTCACCCCCGCCGAGGCCGCGGCCGAGGCCGACCTCATCATGATCCTCGCGCCCGACCACGTCCAGCGCCACCTGTACGCCAACGACATCCAGCCGAACCTGCAGGAGGGCGACGCGCTCTTCTTCGGTCACGGCCTCAACATCCGCTACGGCCTCATCGAGGCCCCCGAGGGTGTCGACGTGGCCATGGTCGCCCCCAAGGGCCCCGGCCACCTCGTGCGCCGCCAGTTCGAGGCCGGGCGCGGCGTGCCCTGCCTCGTGGCGGTCGAGAAGGACGCGTCGGGCAAGGCGTTCGAGCTCGCCCTGTCGTACGCCAAGGGCATCGGCGGCACCCGCGCCGGCGCGCTCAAGACGACCTTCACCGAGGAGACCGAGACCGACCTGTTCGGCGAGCAGGCCGTGCTGTGCGGCGGCGTGTCCGAGCTGATCAAGGCCGGTTTCGAGACCCTCATCGAGGCCGGCTACCAGCCCGAGGTCGCCTACTTCGAGTGCCTCCACGAGATGAAGCTGATCGTCGACCTCATGTACGAAGGCGGCATCTCCAAGATGTACTGGTCGGTGTCCGACACCGCCGAGTACGGCGGCTACACCCGCGGCCCGCGCGTCGTGACGGCCGAGTCGAAGGCGGCGATGAAGCAGATCCTGGCCGAGATCCAGGACGGCACGTTCGCGCGCCAGCTTGTCGAGGAGTTCGACGGCGGGCAGAAGGAGTTCACGGCGTTCCGCGAGGAACTGGCCGAGCACCCGATCGAGAAGACCGGTGCGAAGCTGCGCCCGATGATGAGCTGGCTGAAGGGCTGATCGACGGCTCTGTTCTCTGTACGGCACGGCGCCGCCCGGATCCTTCCGGGCGGCGCCGTCGCTTTGTGCTGATTGGTGATCATCGGGCCAGCCTGACCAGCGCCAGCGCCCCCGCGGTCAGAACGGCCAGCGCCGCATGGACACTGCCCGAGCCGAAGTACACCAGCCCCGTCAAGGTCACCCCCAGCACCCCGCCCATCTCCTGCACGGTCCCCAGCACACCCGCCGCCGATCCGGCCCTGCCCTCGTCCACCCCCTCCAGAGTCCTGGCGATCAGCGGCGACATGAGCAACCCCATCCCGGCCCCCGCCGCGAACAGCCCGGGAATCAGCTGGACCGGCGAGTCACCGATCCCCTGCATGATCAGCAGGAACCCGCCCGCCAGCATCAGCGCCGCGACCGCCGGCCGCTGGGCGGGCACCCGGGAGGCGACCAGGAAACCCGCGTTCAGCGCGGTGAACACCGCCCCCGAGGTCAGCGGATCCAGCCCCAGCCGGTCCTGCAGATGGATCGCCAGGACGAACGTCAGCCCCGACGAGCTGCCGAACAACAGCGTCACTGCGACCAGGCCCCTGACGAACGGGGCGCCGGCGAACAGGGCCAGATCGACGAGCGGCTGGGCGACACGCTTCTGGCGGCGGACGAAGGCGGCCAGCAGCACGGCCGCGGCGGCGAGGCTGAACCAGGTCCACAACGGCCAGCCGTACTGCCGGCCCTCGGTCAGCGGAACAACCACGGCCACCAGCGCCGCGGCGATGAGTGCGGCCCCTGGCCCGTCAAGCCGCGCCCGCATGCCGTGCTCTCGCCGGAGCCGCGATTGCGCCACAGGCGTGCCCTGAGAATCCGACGCTCCCGGCCCATCCGTGGCACAGGGCACGCTCTGAGGCAGCAGCCGCTTGGCGAACACCAGGGCAGCCACACCCAGCGGCAGGTTGATGAGAAAGCACATCCGCCACCCCAGCCCCGCCACATCGGAGGCCACCAGCAGCCCGCCCACCACCTGCCCACTCACCCCAGCCAGCCCAACGGCACTGCCGTACCACGCGAAGGCCCGCCGACGATCGGCCCCACCGGGATAAAGCACCCCCAGCAGCGTGAGCACCTGCGGCGCCATCAACGCCGCCGCCGCCCCCTGAACGACACGAGAGCCGACCAGCGCCACCGACGACGGCGCCACCCCACACGCCGCCGAAGCCAAGGTGAAAAGCGCCAGACCGATCAGAAAGATCCGGCGAGCCCCATACACGTCGCCCATACGCCCAGCGACGATCACCCCGGCCGCGTACGCCAGACCGTACCCCGCGATGACCAACTGCGTCGCACCCTCGCTCGCATGCAGGTCGGCGCGGATGGAGGGGAGCGCCACGTTGGCGATGAAGAAGTCGAGCGTGGTGACGAAGGCGGCGGTCAACAGGACGGGCAGCGCCCCCCAACGGGCAACCGGACGAGCCGGCGCCTGGACGGGCGGGAGCAGCGCGAGGGCCATGATTCTCCTGGCAGGTGGGGCGGAGGGGATGGTGGCAACCCTGCCGAGGGGGCGTTATGGGATGGTTTGGATGCGGTTATGGAGGGAGTTACGACGCGTTGTCCCGACGCCCTGACCTCGCACTCACCGCTCCCGCCCCACCACCGCCCCGATTCGCCCACCCCACCCCGCCTGGTGCTCGCCTCGCACGCCACTGGCATTTCGCCCCTCATGCCTGCCTGCCACGACGGCCGAAAACGGCTGCGTTCTTGTCGGTGGCGCCGGTTAGCCTGATCCGCATGCGATTCGGTGTGCTCGGCCCGCTCACGGTCTGGTCGGCTGACGGGGATCAGGTGCGCATCCCCGAGGCCAAGGTCCGCGCACTGCTGGCCGACCTGCTGGTGCACCAGGGCCGTCCGGTCACCGCCGACCGGCTGATCGACGACCTGTGGGGCGAGCACCCTCCGGGCAAGCCGGCGGGCGCGCTGCGCGTGAAGGTGTCGCAGCTGCGCCGCGTCCTGGAGGAGGCCGTGCCGGGAGGGCGCGAGCAACTCGCCTTCCGCCAGCCCGGTTACCTCCTCGAAGGCGCCTCCGACGCCGACCGCTTCCACGAACTGCTGGACCTGGCCAGGGCCAGTGACGATCCGCGCATAAAGGCCGGCCTGCTGGGCGACGCGCTGGCGTTGTGGCGGGGGCCCGCTTTCGCCGATTTCCGCGACGAGGAGTTCGTGCGCCCGGCCGTGGTGCGGCTGGAGGAGCAGCGGCTCGTGGCCTTGGAGGAGCAGGCGCAGGCCCGCCTGGAGCTGGGCGAGCATGGCGCGCTGGCGGCCGAGCTGGCCGACCTGGTCGCCGCCCACCCGCTGCGCGAGCGGCTGCGCGGCCTCCACATCAGGGCCCTCTACCTGGCCGGACGGCAGAGCGAGGCGCTCGACAGTTACGCCGCGCTACGCGATCTGCTGCGCGACGAGCTCGGCCTCGATCCCAGCCCCGAGCTGGCGGAGCTGCACCAGCTGATCCTCGCGCAGGATCCGTCGCTGGGCCCTGGCGCGAGGTCGCGCTCGAACCTGCCCGCGCCCGTCAACGAGCTGATCGGGCGGGAAGCGGCCCTGGCGGAGGTGCGCGAGCTGATCAAGTCCCACCGGCTGGTCACGCTGACCGGGCCTGGCGGGGTCGGCAAGACCCGCCTGGCTTTGGAGGCGGCGGCCGAGGCCGACTTCCCCGACGGGGTGTGGCTGGTGGAGCTGGCCGCGATCGACCAGCCGTCGAAGATGGGCATCGTGCACGCGGTGGCCGGGGCGCTCGGCATCCGCGACGACTCGACCGGCAAGACCTCGGCCTCCTCCGGCGGGTGCAGGATGTCCGACTGGCTGGGCGACAAGCGGCTGCTGATCGTGCTCGACAACTGCGAACACGTCATCGAGGTGGTCGCGCACACCGTCGAGCAGCTGCTGCGCGGTGCGCCGGGAGTGCGGTTCCTGGCCACCAGCCAGGAACCGCTCAACCTGACCGGCGAGTGCCTGTGGCCGGTGTCGCCGCTCGACCCCGACGACGACGGCCCCGCCGTACGGCTGTTCGCCGCCAGGGCGCCCGGCCTGGTGCTCGACGACGACAACCGGCGGATCGTGGGCGAGATCTGCCGTCGGCTCGACGGCATCCCGCTGGCCATCGAGCTGGCCGCCACCCGCACCCGTGCGCTCAGCCCGCGCCAGCTCCTGGAACGGCTCGACGACCGTTTCCGCCTGCTGGCGGCGGGCAAACGCGACGCGCCCGCCAGGCAGCAGACACTCCGGGCGATGATCGACTGGAGCTGGGAGCTGGCCTCCGACGACGAGCGGGTGGTCCTGCGACGCCTGGCCGTCCACGCCGACAGCTGCACACTGGAGGCGGCCGAGGCGGTGTGCGCCGCGCCGGGGCTCGACGTGCTCGACCTGCTGGCCCGGCTGATCGACAGGTCGCTGGTGGTCAAGCTCCCGCCGGCCGAGGGCCGCGAGCCTCGCTACCGGGTGCTCGAGTCGGTCGCCGCCTACTGCGACGAGCGTCTGCGGGAGGCCGGCGAGGTCGACGAGATGCGGCTGCGGCATCTGCGCTACTACACGGAGCTCGCCGAGCGGGCCGAAGCAGGGCTGCGCGGACACGGCCAGAGCGAGTGGCTCGCCGTGCTCGACGCCGAGAGCGCCAACGTGGTGTCCGCACTGGAGTGGGCGGTCGCACACCGCACCCAGGAGGAGGCGCTGCGGCTCGTCAACGCGATGGCCTGGCACTGGCACCTGCGCGGGCGGTTCGAGTCGGGATTCCGCTTCTTCGACCTGGCCCTGTCGACTCCCGGTCAGGCCTCGCATGAGGTGCTGTCGGCTCCTGGTCAGGTGTCGGGTGAGGTGCTGTCGGCTCCTGGTCAGGCCTCGGGCGAGGCGGTGTCGGTTCCCGGTGAGGCTCCGGCCGAGGAGCCGTCGGGTTCCGACCAAGTCCGCGTCGGGACGCTGTCGGCTCCTGGTCAGGTGTCGGGTGAGGTGCTGTCGGCTCCTGGTCAGGCCTCGGGCGAGGCGGTGTCGGTTCCCGGTGAGGCTCCGGCCGAGGAGCCGTCGGGTTCCGACCAAGTCCGCGTCGGGACGCTGTCGGCTCCCGGTCAGGCATCGGAGGAGACGGTGTCGGTTCCCGGTGAGGCTCCGGCCGAGATGCGGGCCGAGGCGATGGCGTGGCGGGCCGGGCTGATGTTGCAGTTCAGCGGGTGCGACGTCACCGTGGTCGAGGCGCTCGGGGCGCTGGAGCAGATCCCCGACGAGAGGCGGCGGGCCCGTCTCGCGTGGTACATCGCGCTGGGCATGTGGGGGCGCGGAGACCTCGCGATGAGCGAGCGGCTGGTACGCGAGGCGCTGGAGACCTTCGAGGCCGTCGACGACGTGTGGGGCATCGCCGCCGCGCTCGGGCTGCGATCCGGGCAGTGCCTGCTGCAGGGCGACATGGCCGGAGCGCACGACCACGCGAGGCGCAGCGCCGAGATCTTCGAACAGCTCGGCGACCGCTCGGGCGTCCTGACCGCCACCGGGGAGCTGGCCAAGCTCGCCGTGATCGCCGCCGACTACGACCAGGCGGCCGTCCGATACCAGCAGGCCCTGGAGGCCGCCGAGGAGCTCGGATTCTGGATCGAGGTGTCGCACAGCCTGGCCGGACTCGGGCGGATCGCTCTGCTGAGAGGTGAGTACGGCCAGGCCGACGAGTTGCACGAGCGTGCCGCGCGGCTGGCTGCGGAGCAGTCCAACCCGTTCGCCGGGCACTTCGCGGAGATCGGGCTGGCACTGTCGGCCCGGCGCCAGGGGAGGCTCGATGACGCCGAGCGGTATCTGCGGCGGTGGCTGGAATGGCTGGAAATGATCGACGGCGCTCCGGGGAGTGCGTTGTGCCTGGCCGAGCTGGGCTTCGTCGCCGAGCTGAGGGGGCACGCGGAGGAGGCGATGGAGCTGCACCGAGCCGGTTACGAGCAGGCCAGGGAGACGGGGGATCCCCGGGCGGTGGCGTTGGCGCAGGAGGGGCTCGCGGGGGCTGAGACCTTGGCGGGCAATCACCGGGTGGCGGCTCGGTTGCTGGGGGCTGCTGCTCGGGCGCGGGCCGGGGTGGGGGTGCCGTTGCCGCCTGCTGAGCGGGCCGACGTGGACCGCATCTCGGGGGCCCTGCGGGAGGCGTTGGGGGAGGCGGACTTCCGGGCGGAGTTCGAGGCGGGCATGGAGGGCGAGATCAGCGTGCTGTGAGGCGCAGGGCGGGGAGCGCGGCGAGCTTGTGGCGTGGGCTGGGGGAGTGGGCCGAGGCTCTGGGGTGGGGAGCGGGCGAAGCTCGGGTGCGGCCGGGGGCAGCGGTAACGCTCGCGGTGCGGCAGGTGAGGCGTCGGGCTACGGAAGCGTCGGGCGGCGGTAGCGGCGTCGCGCGGGGGGAGGCGGTGAGGCTTCCGCAGGAGAGGCGGGTGGGCCCCAGAGGCTGTCCGCGGGAGGTGGACGAGCCCCAGGGGCTGTTCGCGAGAGGCGGGGCGAGCCCAGGGTCGTCCGCGGGAGGCGGACGAGCTTGGCGCTGGTGAAGCCGTCCGTGACGGCGGGTGGTCGGGCGGCCGGTGAGCGTCGCCCTGGAGGGTCCCTGGCCGTGGGCGGCGGGTGGGGGTGACCCCGCGTGCCGTACGAAATCAGCGGGCGGAGAGGGAGCCGCGAGAGAAGGCCTGGGCTGAGAAGGGGCCGCCCGCCCGCGCGGGAGGCGCGGGCGGGCGGGGTGGGAGTTGGGTCCTGGCGCGAGCGCCGGGTTGACTCCCGGGCCGGGTGCGCGGCTACCCGGCGGTCTGGCGGAGCGCCGAGCCGATGCAGGGGGCGCGGCGCTCCGCTGGGGCGACGGCACGATGGCCGAGGCCCCGGGGGAGGGCGCCGGGGGTGTGCGGGGTCCGGCGACCTCCATCGGGACGAGCGTCGGGCGCGCAGGGGATGCGGCGCGGTGGAAGGCCGACGCTCTGGGTGGATCAGGGGCGGGCGAAGTCCTGGGTCCAGTACTGACCCGCTGAGACGTGTCCGACTCCGATGTGGGTGAAGCTGCAGTTCATGATGTTGGCGCGGTGGCCGGGGCTGTTGAGCCAGCCGTTCACGACTGCCTGGGCGCTCGTGTAGCCCTTGGCGATGTTCTCGCCCGCCATGGTGAACACGAAGCCCGAGTCCTTGAGCCGCTGGCCGAAGGAGCGGCCGTCGGCCGAGGTGTGGCTGAAGTAGTTCTTGGCGGACATGTCGGCCGAGTGGGCGTCGGCCGCGGCGTGGAGCTTGGCGTCGTGGACGAGGGCGCCGCAGCCCTGCTGCGCGCGGGCGGCGTTGGTGAGCTTGACGACCTCCTCCTCGATCGCGGTGCCGATGCCGCCGCCGGAGGGCGGGGGCGTGGTGGGGGTCGAGCTCGGCGGCGGGGTGGTGGGGCTCGTGCTGGGTGGGGTCGTCGGCGTGGGGGTGGGCGTCGCGGGCGACTCGCACGAGAGCGTGACGGCTCTCGACGTGTGCTTGTGGCCGCGGTAGTCGATGGCGACCACGTAGTAGCGGCGCGGGGCGTCGCTGCAGCGGACGCCTGCGGTGATGGTGCCGTTCGTCACGCGGAGGGAACCGCTCTTGAGCGTGCGGTCGGGGCCTCGCTTGGCTTGCTTGATGCGCACTCGCAGCAGGGCTCGGTCGTCGCAGCCGCTTCTGATGCCGGTTCCGCGGATCATGCCCTTCTGGTCGATGTACGGCTTGACCGCACCGACCCGGCATTCCGCGGAGGGCGTGGCCGTCGATGCTTGGGCGACGGCGACGGGAGTGCTCAATGCCGCAAGACTGCCTAGGCAGGAGATTGCCAGGAGCTGTCTGCGCACGATGTGCCTCCATGGAGGGTTAGACGCTGCTTCGAACCGGCATTCTGGTGGGCGCAGATCGGTCATGTCACGAAAAACGCTCCTATACCTGGAGCTCCATGTTGCTCATTCGTAACAAACATCTCTCTGGCCTCGGTAAACCCTTTGGCGACTCGTGCGTCTGAGCTGGGCGTAACTCGGTTGCGGTGGGGTGGGCGCCGGGCGAAGCATGTCCGCATGACGGATTGGCGGGCGGTGGCTCGCGAGCACATGCCGTTCTGGGATGAAGGGGACGAAGCGGGCGCCGCCGAGGCGGTGACGGTCCTTGATCGGCTCGGGGTACGGCACAGCCCGGTGGCGGAGTGGGATCGGGGGCCCTATCAGCCGTTGGGGGCTTATGGGATCAAATATCCGGTTCTGGTGGCTTGCCTGCCCGACCTGCCGGAGGGAGATCTGCCCCCTGGTGAGTGGATCGCGGTGCGGCATCACTCGATGGGCTTCACCTGCTGGCACGACGACCTCGTGGTCAAGGTGCTGGAGCCGAGGGAGCGCGAGGGCATGCGGCGGTTGAGCGATCACTACGTCGGGACGAATCTGGAGGACCCGACGATCGACGATCTGGTCGACTATCGGGAGCGGCTGGGGCGGCTGCTGGGGGTGAGCAGCCCGCCGCGGGAGAAGTGGGTGCGTGAGGCCTGGTATCCGGTCGATGCGGCTGACGCCAGTGTGATGACCGGCGACGAGGTCCCCGAGGGGGCTCGGCTGGTGATCCTCGGGGAGAACGGGAACGTTCCACCGGACGAGCAGGAGGTGCCCTCGGATGAACCGGGCACGGAGGCGGATCCCGGCGTCGCCCGGGAGCCTTCGGACGCCGCCGGGGAATGGAAGCCGCCCGCGCCCCAGCCTTCCGTCCTGGGACTTCTCGCGCTGGTGCTGGCCACGTATGCGGGCGGGCCGGCGCCCGAAGACGAGCGACGCTGGCAGGCCGTACGGCACGCGGATCAGGAGTGGCTGGTGACCGTCCTGTCGCCCCGGGAGGAGGGCGTGTGGCGCTTGGCCGAGGAGTACGCCGGTCGGGTCCCCGAGCACGAGGAGGGCCCGACGCTCGATGAGCTGATCGCCTACCGCGAGCGGTTGCGCGAGCTCACCGGCGCCGATCTCACCCGGCCGTCATGGCACCTGGGCCCGTCGACGCTGCCGATCGACGTGGAGCAGGTGCCGCACCTGACCGGCGAGCGGATCGACCTGCCCAGGGGCGACACCTGGCACCTGCTGCTGATGCTCTAGAGCTTGGGCACCACCACGCTCGCCACCTGCTCGGCGAACTGTGCCGGGTGCCCGGCCGGGGTGAGCTGGATCTCGCTCACCCCCATCGCGGCGTACGCCCCCACGGCGGCGAGGAAGGCATCGACGTCGTCGAGGACGGCGGGCACGTACATCACGGTCTTCTCGATCGTGTCGTAGTCGCGCCCTTCGGTCTCGCAGTGCCCGCGCAGCACCCCGAGCTTGCGCTCCACCTCGTCGGGGTCGGTCCCGAACAGGTTGCAGGCGTCGGCGTACCGGGCCACGAGCCGCAGCGTCTTCTGCTCGCCTCCTCCGCCGATCATGATCGGCGGCCGGGGTGAGGCGAGCGGCGGCGGCACGCAGATCGTCTCGGCCAGCCGGTAGTGGCGCCCCTCGAAGGGCCCGTCGTCGTCGCTCCACATCTGCAGGCAGATGCGCAGCGTCTCCTCCAGGCGCTCGAACCGCTCGGCGACCGGGACGACGGGCACGCCCAGGCCGTGCTGCTCCCGCTCGTACCAGGACGCGCCGAGCCCGAGCCGTGCCCTGCCGCCGGACAGCACGTCGAGGGTGGTCACGGTCTTGGCCAGGAGGCCGGGGTGGCGGTACATGACGCCGGTGACGAGCAGGCCGAGCGTCATCGCCCTGGTGTGGGCGGCGACGAAGCCCAGGGTCGTGTAGCCCTCCAGCATGGGTTCCGTGGCGGCGGTGGTCGCCGTCTCCATCTGGAAGAAGTGGTCCATGACGGTGAAGGAGGCGAACCCCGCCTCCTCCGCGATGCGTGCGGTCTCGGCCAGCGTGGGGGCGATGCTCGCCGGGTCGGCCGGGGTGGAGAAGTTCCAGTAGTGCAGACCTAGCTTCATGTTCGGCACATTACGCCTGCTCGGGGATCACCGTCGCGGATGGCGCGTTGTGAGCAACCCGGAGCTGGTCGCGCAGGCGGGTCAAGTGGGCGGTCTCGGGGGTGTTGCCCGCCAGCTCGATGGCCCTGCCGTACGCCTCGTGGGCCTCCTGATCCCGACCCAGCCGTCGCAGCAGGTCGGCGCGGGTGACGTGGTGGGCGTGGTAGCCGGCGAGCCGGTCGACGATGGCCAGCGCCGCCTTGAGGCCGTCGAGCTCGGCGACCGCGATGGCCCGGTTGAGGGCGACGACCGGTGACGGGTCGAGGGTGGCGAGCTGGTCGTAGAGGGCGACGACCTGCGACCAGTCGGTGTCGCGCACGTCGCGGGCCGAGGTGTGCACGGCGTTGATCGCCGCGAGGATCTGGTACGGTCCCGGCGGCTCGCCGGTGGCCAGGCGCAGGCGCACCAGCCGGTGGCCCTCGGCGATCAGTGTCGCGTTCCACGTGCCGCGATCCTGCTCGCCGAGGGGGACCAGCGCGCCGTCGCCGGACACGCGTGCCGTACGGCGGGCCTCGGTCATGAGCATCAGCGCCAGCAGCCCCGCCACCTCGCCGTCGCCGGGCAGGAGAGCGTGGATCAGGCGGGTGAGGCGGATCGCCTCGGCGGTCAGGTCGTGCCGTACGGGATCGGTCCCGCGCCCGGTGGCCAGGTAGCCCTCGATGAAGACGAGGTAGAGGACGGCGAGCACGCCGGAGACGCGCGCGGGCAGATCGTGCGCGGCCGGCACCCGGTAGGGGATGCGCGCCGTCTTGATCTTGGCCTTCGCGCGGGTGATCCGCTGCCCCATGGTGCCTTCCTGGACGAGGAAGGCGCGGGCGATCTCGGCCATGGTCAGTCCGCCGACCAGGCGCAGCGTCAGCGCCACGCGCCTCCATCGCCAGGGCGGGATGGCACCTGGGTCATGGTGGTCAGCTTCATGGGATGGATCCTCTTGGTGGGTGAGTGTTCATCCCTTCCACGAACGGCTTGCGCCGGATCCGGCAGTGGGGGGGGGGGGGCCCCCGGGCCCCCCCCCCCCCCCCCCCCGGGGGCGGCGCCGCGCGGGCGCGCCCCCCCCCCCCCCCGCCCCCCCCGTACACGTGGGGGGCGCTGCTGGAGCG
>NZ_JBITGL010000004.1:168405-846323 GCF_044456985.1 Nonomuraea sp. NPDC050663 | reverse complement strand
GCGGGGGACGCGGCGCGGGCCACGGGCACGCCGGGGGGGCGCCCCCGGGGGGGGCCCACCGCGCCGGGGCCCCCCCCCCCGGGGGGGGCGGCGGCGGGGGGGGGGCCCCCCCCCCCCCCCCCCCCCCCACCCGGGTCAGTCAGGTCAGCAGGGCAGCGGCTTGAGCCACGAGCACTCGAGGTCGGGGAACTCCTGCGTGCTCTCCCCGCCGCGCAGTTGCGCGCTCACGTTCGGCGCGTTCCGCGAGAACGTCGCGAGCCGTACGGCGATCTTGTCCTCGATGTCCTTCGGCGACGAGGACAGGTACTGGTTGAGCATGATCGAGAAGACGAGCGGCTCCCCGTCTGCGCTGGTCACGTACCCAGAGAGCGACGTCACGCCGGTCAGTGACCCCGTCTTGGCGTGCACGTTCCCGGCCGCCGCGGTCCCCCGCATCCGGCTGCGCAGGGTGCCTCCCACGAGCCGGTCCGGGTCGCCGGCGATGGGCAGCGACGCGTACCAGACCGGGTACCAGGGCTTCGAGCGCACGGAGTACAGCAGCTGCGCGATCGACGAGGTCGTGATCCCGTCGCGGCGCGACAGGCCAGAGCCGTCGCGCAGGTTGAGCACCTGCACCCCGTTCGCCTTGGCGAAGTCGGTGGCGACCTTGAGCCCGGCGGCCCAGGTGCCCTGGCCGGACGCCTTGCGGCCCATGGCCTTGGTGAGGATCTCGGCGTGCATGTTGTTGCTCAGCTTCATGAACGGGATGAGCAGTTCGCTGAGCGGCATCGACTGGTGGGTCGCGAGCGAGACGGCCGAGGCGGGGGCGGCGCCGGCGGTGGTGCGGCCGAGGACGCGGACGCCGTGCTTGGCCAGGGCGTCGCGGAAGAGGGCGGCGGCGTACAGGGTCGGGTTCTCGACGGTCACCCACTCGGAGGTCTCCTCGGCCACCGTGCCGGTGATGAGGATGGTGTTGGTGGAGTGCTGCCGCTCGATGACGACGTCGGTGGTGGCGCCGACGACGGCCCGGTTGTCGATCTTGAGGTAGTCGTTGGGCGGGGTGACGGAGACCTTGACCGAGTCGCCCGAGGGGGCCACGGAGACGATCGCGGTGCCGGCGTCGTAGTCACGGTCGGGCGAGGCGGTCAGCGCGGAGATCTGGGCGGCGTAGTAGTAGGGCTCGTCGTCCCAGGCCCAGTCGTTGCCGAGCCGTACGGCGTCGAACCAGGTGTCGTCGGCGATCAGCCGGCCGGTGACGAGCTTGACGCCCTTGGCGGCGACGGCGGCGGCGAGGCTGGAGTAGTCCTCGCCGAGCATGGTGGGGTCGCCGGTGCCGCGCAGGACGAGGTCGCCGATGATCGAGCTGCCGACCTGGCGTCCGGCGCGCAGGGCGGAGGTCTCGAAGCGGTAGTCGAGGCCGAGGGTTTCGACGGCGGCCGCGGAGGTGAAGAGCTTGGTGTTGGAGGCGGGCGTCATGAGCTTGCCCTGGTCGTGGGCATAGAGTTCCTCGCCGTTCACGGCGCTGCGCACGGTGACCGCGGAGCGCGCGATGGTGAGGCGGTTGTCGGCGAGGATCTGGTTGATGTCCGTGGTCAGGTCCGTGATGCCGGGCGAGGGATCGACGGCGGTGGCCGGACTGGACGACCAGGCGAGCGTCGCGACGAGCGCGCCCGCGATGAGGGAGGCTGAGGTGCGCCGCATGGGGTCTCCAAGAGGGGACTGGGGGATCTCGATCGGATCATGAGGCGAAAAGGTCGTCCTGCAATCCGCAAATATCCGTATATTCCGGGAGATCTACCGAACGAGCGGCCGCTCGGCTCTAATAGGGCAATGGTCCCCAGGAGTGTTCGGATCGGTTACGGCATCGGCTCCTTCTGCACGGGAACGTTCTCCACGGTCCCAGGCCTGCTGCTGCTGTTCTACATGACCAACCAGCTGGCCGTGCCGGCCTGGCTGGCCAGCTTCGTCGTGTTCCTGCCCAAGCTCTGGGACGTGCTGATCAACCCCTGGGTCGGGCAACGGTCCGACCGATCGGGCTCCAGACGTCCGTGGTTGCTGCTGGGCGCGCTGACACTGCCCATCGCGTTCGCGCTGATCTTCGCCGCGCCCGGCATGTCCGGCGTCCCCGCCGCGATCTACGTGGCCGTGCTCTACTTCCTGACCGCCACCGCCTACGCCTTCTTCGAGGTGCCGTACAAGGCGATGCCCGCCGAGATGACCGAGGACTACCACGAGCGGTCGAGCCTGCTCCAGTGGCGCATGATCTTCCTCGGCATCGCGATCCTGCTGTCGGGCGCGGTGGCCCAGCCGATCGCCGAGGCCTTCGGCTACCACGTGATGGGCGTGGCCGTCGGCGTCGTGCTGTTCGCGGCGATGCTGGGGACCTACTTCGGTACGGCCAAGGCCCCGGTCGTCACCCGCTCGGAGGCCGAGCCGTCCCTGGCCAGGCAGCTCGCCGTGGCGCGCTCGAACAAGCACTTCCTGCTGCTCCTGGGCTTCAGCTGCTCCCAGATGTTCGCGGCAGGCGTCATGCTGGCGGGCGCCCCGTACTTCGCGACCTACACGCTGGGAGACTCGGGCGCGACGACGACCCTGTTCCTGTGCCTGGTCGGGCCGATCCTGCTCACCATGCCGCTGTGGGTGTGGCTGGCCAGGGTGCTCGACAAGAAGGGCGCGATGGTCCTGTCGTCGGCGCTGTTCATGGCGGGGGCGGCGGCCATGTCGCTCACCCCGGTCTTCGGCTCGGTCTACGCCCACGCGTGCGTGTTCTTCGTGGGCATCGGCTACGCGGGCATCCAGCTGCTGCAGTTCTCGATGATGGCCGACGTGATCGTGCACGACGCCGCGACGAGCGGCAAGGCGCGCGCCGGGGTCTTCACGGGTCTGTGGACGGCGTGCGAGACGGTGGTGTTCGCCTTCGGCGCGACGGTGCTGGGCTGGGTGCTCGGCTCGAACGGCTTCGTGGAGTCGCAGCCGGGGGAGAAGGTCGCCCAGCCCGACTCGGCGATCCAGGCCGTGCTGCTGGGCGGCACGCTGCTGCCCGCGGTGTTCATCGGGGTGGCGATCGTGCTGACGCTGCGCTACCGGCTCACCGCGGCAGAGATGGCTGCCCGGAGCTGAGCAGGAAGCCGCAGTCGCCGAAGGCGATCTCGTCGCCCGCGCGCACCCGCGCCGGGCCGACGAGGCGCCAGCCGTTGAGCCGGGTGCCGTTGAGCGAGCCCAGGTCGTGGATCATCCAGCCGCCGTCGGCCTCGCGCCGCAGCTCCGCGTGCACGCGTGAGACGGTCAGGTCGGACAGCACCAGGTCGCAGGCCGATCCCCGGCCCACGACGAACCGCACCCTGGTGTCGTCGGGCAACGCCAGGCGGGGCAGGCGCGGGCGCCGCCAGGCCGACTGCAGCCGGGTGAGGAACTCCGAGACCGAGCTGACGGCGTTGGTGACCCGCAGCCGGAACGTGTCGCGCGGCGGTAAGTCCGCGACCAGGTCGTCGAGCTCGTGCACGTTCTGAGCGCGCAGGGCCATGTCGACGCGTCCGACGAAGGTTTCGGGGGACAGGCGTCCCTCGACGGCGCGGTCACGGAGCTCATCGATCGCGCGATCGCGCTCTCCATCTGATGCGCGATATGGAGGTTGCGTCGAGCCCATGCCCCAGAGTATCGGGCTGATTGACGGCCGATGTCCAGAAATCCCGCTTGTCTTGAGCATACTGAGTATGCATACTCAGTATTCATGTCCATCCGACACGGGCTGCTCGCCCTGCTGAGCCGCGGCCCGCGCTACGGCTACCAGCTGCGCGCGGAGTTCGAAGCGTGCACCGGGGCCGCCTGGCCGCTCAACATCGGCCAGGTGTACACCACGCTGTCCCGTGCCGAACGCGACGGCCTGGTCGAGCCGGGCGAGGCTGACGAACAGGGCCGGGTCGTCTACCGGATCACCGAGGCCGGCCGGGCGGAAGTGGGGCGATGGTTCGGCACCCCCGTCGCCCCGTCCGACCGGCCTCGGGACGAACTGGTCATCAAGCTCGCCATGGCGGTCGCCGCCCATCCCGACGCGCTCGCGGTGATCCAGGCGCAGCGCACCGCCACCATGCGCACGATGCAGGAGCTGACGAGGGCCAAACGCCAGGCCGACGGGGACCTGGCGCACCGGCTGGTGCTCGACTCGATGATCTTCCACGCCGAGGCCGAGCTGCGCTGGCTGGACCACTGCGAAAAGGGGCTGTCATGACGTTGTTATCGCTGGAATCGGTGAGCCGGGCCTACGGGGAGGTCACGGCCCTCGACGGCGTCGACCTGACCGTCGCGGCGGGCGAGCTGGTGGCCGTGATGGGACCGTCGGGGTCGGGCAAGTCCACCCTGCTCAACCTGGCCGGCGGCCTGGACAAGCCGACCTCGGGCACCGTCGCGGTCGACGGCGAGGACCTCGCGCGCGTGCGCGACCTGGCGGCGGTACGGCGGCGCAGCGTGGGCTACGTCTTCCAGGAGCTCAACCTGATCCACTCGCTCACCGCCGCCGAGAACGTCATGCTGCCCCGCGAACTCGACGGCGTCGCCGCCCGGCAGGCCCGCCGGCAGGCGCTGGCCGCCCTCGACGAGGTGGGTCTGCGGGAACACGCCGAGGCCTTCCCCGACGAGCTGTCCGGCGGCCAGCGCCAGCGGGTGGCGATCGCACGGGCGCTGGTGGGCGAGCGGCGGCTGGTCCTGGCCGACGAGCCCACGGGCGCGCTCGACACGGCCACCGGAGACGAGATCCTGACCCTGCTCCGCTCCCGCGCGGACGCGGGAGCGGCGGTGCTGCTGGTCACGCACGAGCCCCGCTACGCCGCCTGGGCCGACCGGGTGATCTTCCTGCGCGACGGCAGGATCGTCGACGCCGCCCTGCTGCAGGACGCGCGATGAGGGCGGTGCTGCGTCTGGCCTGGCGGGACATCCGGCGCGCGAAGGGACGCTCGGCACTGATCATCGCCATGATCGGGCTGCCCGTGCTCGTCATCTCGGCGCTGCTCACCGGCTACTCCACCATGATGGTCTCCCCGCGCGAGGGTGTCGAGGTGAGCCTGGGCCGCGCCGACGCGATCGTGCGGCCGTCGTCCGTGCACGGGCCGGTGGCGCAGGAGCCTTTGTCGGCCTGGGCGTACCACGCGGGGCTCGGCAACCGGCCGTCCGAGCCCTGGCGGCCCGAGGAGGTGGCCGCGCTGCTGCCACCCGGCCACCGTGCCCTGCCGTACCAGGTGGGAACGACCGAGGTGCGGCTGCCCGGCGGGTTCGAGGCGCTCGACGCCGTCGAGGTGGACCTGCGCGATCCGCTGACGGACGGCATGCGGACCCTGGTCGAGGGACGGCTGCCCGCCGCCGCGGGCGAGGTGGCGGTCACCGAGGCGGTGCTCGACCTCGGCGTACGGCTCGGCGACACCGTCCCCGTCACCCGCCAGGAACGCCCGGCCACGGTGGTCGGCGTCGTGGAGCACCCGCAGCAGCCGGCCGCCGACGAGATCGTCTCCCTGCCTGGCCTGCTGCTGCTCAACCCCTCGAAGGGGCTCGACCTCGGCTTCCTCGTCGACACCCCGGCGCCGGTGACGTGGCAGGATGTCCAGCGGCTCAACCAGGCGGGGCTCGGCGTGCTCTCGCGGACGGTGATCATGGACCCGCCGGACAAGCCTTCGCGATCGGGCTACGCTCCCGGCTACCAGTTGGGGTTCGCGCTCGCCGTCTTCATGGTGGTCCTGGAGGTCGTGCTGCTGGCCGGGCCCGCCTTCACCGTGGGGCTGCGCAGGCGCCGCGACGAGCTGGCCACGGTCGCCGCCCAGGGCGCCTCGAAGCGGCACCTGCGGATGATCGTCCTGGCCGACGGGCTGCTGCTCGGCGGGCTCGGCGCGATCGCGGGCGGCGCACTGGGGGTGGTGCTGGCGCTCGTCGGCACGCCCTTCGTCGCCAGGCTCGGCACCCCGCTGGGCCCGCCCGAGGTGCCGTGGGCGCAGGTGCTCGCCGTGGTCGCGCTGGGGCTGGTCAGCGGCGTGTGCGCCGCCGTCGCGCCCGCCGCGCAGGTGGGGCGGGAGAGCCGATCCGCTCGCCAGAAGGCCGGCAGGCCGGTGCTCGGCGCGGTCCTGGTCGGGCTGGGGCTGGTGGCCACCGCGCTCGTCCTGCAGAGCGACGCCGTCTTCGGCTTCCGCGCCAGGGAGTGGCGTGACCTGAACGACGTGCTGGTCGTCGCGGCCGCGGTGGTCGTCGTGCTGGGGGTGATCGCCCTGATGCCGTGGCTGGTGGTGCGGAGCGGGCGGGCCGCCCGGCGCCTGCCGCTGGTGCTCAGGCTGCCGGTGCGCGACGCCTCCCGCCACCGGGTCCGCACGGCGTCGGCCGCGGCCGCGGTGATGGCTGTCACCGCGGCGGCGCTGGCGTTCGCCATCGGCTACCAGAGCAACCACATGGGCAACCTGGCCAACTACCGGGCCGGTGCGCCGCTCGGGATGATGATGGTCAACGGCCAGCACGGGGTGGCGACCTGGGAACGGGTGCGGGCCGAGGCCGAGGCTCAGCTGCCGGGAGTGCGCCTGGTGCCCGGCATGGTCGCCCTCGACGCCGAGGACCGGGTGATCACCTTCAGCATGCCGCGCACGTGTTCCGGCAGGTGCAAGTCGTACGGCTGGCACGGGGAGGAACTGCCCATGGGCGACGCGGCGCTGCTGCGGCTCTTCCAGGGCAGGGACGACCCCGCCGCGGCCGCCGCGCTGTCGGAGGGCAAGGCCGTGATCTTCGACCCCGGCGTGCTCATCGAGAACGGCACGATCACGCTGAACGGCTACTACCGCTACGACGGCATCGCCGATCCCGTGCGGGTGACCCTGCCCGCCGTCCGCGTCACCGCCGCCGACCCCGCTCAGGGCGGCGCGGTCCTGCCCGCCTCCGCGGTCGCCGCCGCCTCCGGGCTCAAGGTGGCCGAGGCGCGCCTGTACGGCATGCACGTGCCCGCCGACGAGCTGCGCCTGGAACGCAACCTCATGGCGGCGGGCAGCGCGGATCTCTTCGTGGAGCACGGCTACCCCGACCCCATGCCCGGCCAGCTGTGGATCCTCTTCGGGGGCTCGCTGGTGGTCGTGCTCGGCGGCACGCTCATCGCCACCCGGCTGGCCGCCGCGGACTGGCGTCAGGAGCAGTCGACCATGGCCGCCATCGGCGCCGGCGCAGGGACGCATCGGGGCATGCTCGCCGGCCAGGCGGGGTTCATCGCGCTCCTGGGCACGGTGGCGGGCACGTTCGTCGGCGGGGTCGCGGGGGCGGCGCTGGCGATCTCGCTGACTGCCAAGTGGAGCGGTGTGTCCGTGTACGGGCCGCAGGGGTACTTCGAACTTCCCGACCACACGACCTTCGCGGTGCCGTGGGGCTTCACGCTGGCGGTGGTGCTCGGCCTGCCGCTGCTGGCGGCGCTGATCGCCGGGGTTTTCACCCGCAGGCCGAGGCCCGCACTCACCCGGCGGGCGACCTGAGCGCGCTCATACCCGCCGTGTGACGCGGATCTTCGACTGCCGGTGCGGCAGCTTCTCCCAGTCGTCCATGAAGACCGCGTCGAGGCCGTGCCGGTCCGCCAGGGCGATCAGCGTCTCGGCGCGGTAGTAGAAGTCCTCCCGCAGCACCTGGTGCTCCTTGCCCTCGGTCCTGTCGAAGGTGAAGTCGAACCACCCGCTCGGCTTCATCACCCTCGCCACGTGCCCGAAGCACTCCTCGATCACGTGCAGCGGCGAGTGCGAGAAGACGCTGTGCGCGTGCACGACGTCGAAGTGCTCGTCGGGCAGGAAGGCGAAGGTCAGGTCGCGCACCGGCATGAGGTGCGGCAGCTTGTCGCGCAGGCCGTGCTCCACGAGCGTGGCCTGCGCGGCGAAGAGGATGTCGGGCGAGATGTCGATGCCGTAGTAGTGGCCCGGCTCCAGGTGGTCGATGAACAGCCGGCCCGCCCGCAGGTTGCCGCAGCCGATCTCCAGCATCCGGTGCTCGGGCAGCAGCCCGTGCTCCCTGAGGTAGTCGAACTGCATCCGCCCGAGCGCCAGCCAGCGCTTGTGCGTCTGCGAGCCGACGGCCGCCTCGGGGTTCCTGGCCGTGTCGGACTTCATGACGGCGCGGTAGTAGGCCACGTGGTCCCTGGTCCGCAGGCGATACCAGGTGTCGCGCAGCAGCCGCCGCACGTGCGGGACGATGCGGCCGGGATGCCGTACGGCATAGCGGAGCTGGTGCAGGGGGCTGGTGCGCTTCACACCCACCCCCTACCCGCGGCGCGTCAGTCCGTCACGTCGGCGCAGACCACGTGGGCACCGATCTCGATCATCCGCCGCTCGCTGCGGGTGTCGGCCACCCGGGCCATCAGGATGGGGGCCTCGCTGGCCGCCAGCTGGGGCAGCCTGGCGCGGATCCCGCGATGGAGGTCGCGCACCACGTCCTCGGCCGCCGACATGTGCACCTTGACGTGCAGCATGATCCCTGGAGCCCCGGAGGCCGTGCGAGCCTCGGAGATCCACACGTGGTGCACGAGGGGGAAGTCCGCCAGCAGCGTGGCGATCCCCTTGCGCAGGGCGGGCAGGATCGGATGGGTGCAGCGCCGGTAGCCGGGGTCGACCTGCTGCATGGGGCCGGACAGGTGCGGCCGGGGGGCGGGGATCCAGCTCTGCGGCGGCGAGGCGACCGGGGCGGCCAGGGCGAACGATCGCTCCGACGGCGGGGCGCTTCGCGAGACCGTGGCCATGGCGCCGGTCGCGTAGGCCGCGGGAACGGCCCCCGACAACGCGGGCATGGGCCCCGAGCGGATCGCGCGCAGGAAGCGCTGGAGGTCCTCGATGGGCACGGCTGCCGCAGCCGGGCCCGCAGCGTCGATCACGATTTCCCGCACACCGGTGACGCGCTGAATGTCGAGGATGGTGTCGGCGTCGCACGCCGACAGCGAATGGCTGCCGCGGTGTCGTGCGTAGGTGTCCGGCCCGGTGTATCCGAGCAGGACGCGGTCGCCGGCCTGGGTGGTCCCAAGCACGACGGAGCGGTCTGGTCGCACGGCCACCAGGACTCCACCGTCGGCGAGTGCGGACAGCAGGCGGTGCGGGTTGCCATGCTGACGCAGCACTTCGGCGAGGGCAGCGTTCCCGATGCTCATATGACGAACCATAGGTAGTCGGCCACGACTTATCAGGCTAATGGTGAAGAAAACTCCCGATCAAGACAAAGATGCTGTGAGCTTGAATGATCTTGTAAACCCCTGGGTAGTGCCCAGATCCTGGGACACTCGTGAACGCGTTCACAAGGCCGGATAGACTCTTGGGGATCCCACGGGGGCCCGTCGAAGTGCCCCTGATCACGCCCGCCCTTAAGGATCCGCACCTGTGAACAAGCCCGTCGTCCTGGTCGCAGAGGAGCTGTCGGAGGCCGGTCTCGCCGTCCTCGGCGCGGACTTCGAAGTCCGCCACACCGATGGCGCCGACCGCTCCCAGCTCCTGCCCGCTCTCGCCGACGTTGACGCGCTCATCGTCCGCTCCGCCACGCAGGTGGACGCCGAGGCCATCGCGGCCGCGCCGAAGCTGCGCGTCGTGGCCCGCGCGGGCGTCGGTCTCGACAACGTCGACGTCGAGGCCGCCACCAAGGCCGGTGTGATGGTCGTCAACGCGCCGACCTCCAACATCACCAGCGCCGCCGAGCAGACCATCGCGCTCATCCTGGCCAGCGCCCGCAACACCGCCCAGGCCCACGCGGCCCTGAAGAACGGCGAGTGGAAGCGCTCCAAGTACACCGGTGTCGAGCTCGACGAGAAGGTCGTCGCCATCCTCGGCCTCGGCAAGATCGGCCAGCTGGTCGCCCAGCGCCTGCAGCCGTTCGGCGTCGAGCTGATCGCCTACGACCCCTACCTGCCGCCGGCCCGCGCCGCGCAGATGGGCGTGCGCCTGGTCAGCCTCGACGAGGCCATCAAGACCGCCGACTTCATCACCGTGCACCTGCCCAAGTCGAAGGAGACCCTGGGCCTGCTCGGCGACAAGGAGCTGCACGAGGTCAAGCCGAGCGTGCGCATCATCAACGTCGCCCGCGGCGGCATCGTCGACGAGAACGCGCTCTACTCCGCGATCAAGGAGGGCCGCGTCGCCGGCGCCGGGCTCGACGTGTTCTCCAAGGAGCCGATGACCGAGCACCCGCTCTTCGAGCTCGACCAGGTCGTCGTCACCCCGCACCTGGGCGCCTCCACCCACGAGGCCCAGGAGAAGGCCGGCACCCAGGTCGCGCGCAGCGTCAAGCTCGCCCTCGCCGGCGAGTTCGTGCCCGACGCCGTCAACGTCCAGGGCGGCGCCGTCGCCGAGGACGTCAAGCCGGGCCTGCCGCTCGCCGAGAAGCTGGGCCGCGTCTTCACCGCCCTGGCCGGCGAGAGCGCGACCAAGCTCGACATCGAGGTGCGCGGCGAGATCGCCACGCAGGACGTGCGCGTGGTCGAGCTGGCCGCCCTCAAAGGCGTCTTCGCCGACGTGATCGAGGAGCAGGTCACCTACGTCAACGCCCCGCTCATCGCCAAGGAGCGCGGCCTGACCGTCGAGCTGGTCACCAGCGAGGAGAGCCCCGACTGGCGCAACGTCATCACGGTGCGCGGCGTCCTGGCCGACGGCCGCCAGGTCTCGGTCTCGGGCACGCTGTCCGGTCCCCGGCAGATCACCAAGATCGTCGAGGTCAACGGCTACCAGATGGAGATCGAGCCGACCGACCACCTGGCCTTCTTCGCCTACGCCGACCGTCCCGGCATCGTCGGCGTGGTCGGCCGCATCCTCGGCGACCACTCCATCAACATCGCCTCGATGCAGGTGTCGCGCGACACCAAGGGCGGCCAGGCGCTCATCGCGCTCACCGTCGACTCGGCCCTCCCGGCCGAGGTACTCGACCAGATCGTGAGCGAGATCGGCGCCGAGAGCGGACGCTCGGTCGACCTGGCCGACTAGCCCGTTCCCTGGTACGGCCGGCGTCTCGTCACGAGGCGCCGGCCGTTTTGTTGTCTCAGGATATGAGATAGTAGGACGTCCTACGAGACAACCGGGTTATCCTGACGGGGATGCGCCAGGTACTCGTACTTATTACCTGCCGCGGCGAGGCCTGTTAGGGCAGGTCGACGACTCGCCGCGGCGAGTGGCGCGTGTCGGCCGTTAAGTCCCCCTCCCGGACGTCCGTGACCCGGACCGAGGGACCCAGGCCCGGTTTGGATTCGCGACCGGAGTCCGACATTTCCCAGCCAACGCCCGCGAAGCGAGACGAGTCACTTCATGTACGAGATGTATTCCTGGAACGCGCCAGAAGAGACCGAGAACGAGGCGGTCGAGGCCGTCCAGCTGTCACTGGACCGCCGCGACAACGGCGGCCGCCCCAGCGAGTGACTAGAACGCCAGCCGGTACATGACGGCCATGCGCCGCATGAACGGCAACATCCTGGCCACCCCCACCAACGCCCGGTAGCGCACCCCCACCCGGTCGTAACCTCCGATGTCGAAGGCGCTCACCGCGTCGAGGCAGCGCAGCCGGGGGTGGACGGAGGTCAGCTCGGCCGCACCGTCCACACCCCAGTGCAGCGTCGCCCCGGCGACCTGGACGGGCTTGTTCATCCTCTGCATCCTGATGCCGCGACGGCTGAAGGCGTCGAAGACGAACTGCCCGCCGGGGAAGTGCTCCACGATGCGGCGGAACAGCTCGCGGCCCTCCTCCTCGCGCAGATACATGGTCAGGCCCTCGGCCACCACGAGCACCGGCAGGTCTCCCGGCACCTGGTCGAGCCAGCCGGGAGGGGTGACCGACGCCGCGACGAGCTCGTAGCCGGGACGATCGGCCGGGTAGAGCTTGCGCCGGAGGTCGATGACGTCGGGATAGTCGACGTCGTACCAGCGCACGCCGGAGCCGGGGTCGACGCGGAAGACGCGCGTGTCCATGCCGCAGCCCAGGTGCAGCACGGTGCACGAGGGATGCGCGGCGAGGAACTCGCGCGTCCAGCCGTCGAAGTGGAGGCTGCGCAGCGCGACAGTGGCGGCGTCGCCGGGCTTCATGCCGACCTGGGAGAAATCGTGGTCGATCTTCCTGACCGCGTCGAGCGCCATGGTGTCGTGCAGGATCGAGCGGGGGGAGCCGGCGTCGACGGCCTTGCCGTACAGGGTGGCCAGCATGGTGGCCTGCGCGCCGGTCAGCCGGATCTTCTCCATGCCACCACGATAGATCGGGAAGGGCTCACAGGCTCGCGGTGAGCATCGCGGGTGCGGGGGCCCGCCTCTGCTTGAGCTGGGCCGCCCAGATCGTGACGCCCTTGGGGTCGGGCCGCACCGCGCCCACGAACGCCTGGCGGCGCCAGCCGCTGAGCCTCTCCTCCTTGACCACGTCGCCCGAGTGCGGCGCGTGCACCATGTAGCCGGGCCGGCTGATCATGCCGACGTGCCCGAGCCCGGAGAAGAAGACCAGGTCGCCGGGCTTGAGGTCGTCCCAGGAGATCTTGCGGTCGAAGGCTGAGTACTGCTCGGCCGCGGTGCGCGGCAGTTCGATGCCGGCGTTCTCGTAGGCTCGCAGCATCAGCCCCGAGCAGTCGTAGCCGCTGCCGGAGGCGCCGCCCCACACGTACGGCGTGCCGCGCTCGGCCATGGCGAAGGTCAGGGCCTTCTTCCAGGCGGGCGGCTTGAGGGCCTTGTCGCGGATCTCCTTGATCCCGGCGCCGTCAAGCGTGAGGGTGACGGGCTTCTCGGGGGCGGAGGCGGAGGCGGGGGAGGCGGTGAGCACGAGCGCGAGTCCGAGGGGAGCGGACACGAGCATGGCGAGGCGCAAGGAGGACAGGGGATTGACCTTCCACGGGGCCGGCCGGGTTAGCTGACGGGCTCGGACCTGGAAGCGCGGCCCTACGGCGGAAACCGCCGATTCGCCCCGGGGGAACGTGGGTCCCCGGCTCCGCCACGGACGGCGCGGCGGATTAGGCAGGTCAGGACTCTAACGAAATGGTCAAAAGGGCGCAAATCAGACATTTACCTGTGTCCGAATCCTGAGATGTGTGTTCGTACGGCGAGACAGGCCGGTAAAGTGCTGCGCATGACACGTTTGGCAGTGATCCCCGGAGACGGCATCGGCACCGAAGTCGTGGCCGAGGGGCTGAAGGTCCTGGAGGCCGTGGGCGTCAAGTTCGACACCCACCACTACGACCTCGGCGCCGCGCGCTACCACCGCACCGGCGAGACCCTGCCCGACTCCGTGCTCGAGGAGCTGCGCGGCTTCGACGCCATCCTGCTCGGCGCCGTCGGCGACCCCAGCGTGCCCCCGGGCATCCTGGAGCGCGACCTGCTGCTCAAGCTGCGCTTCGAGCTCGACCACTACGTCAACCTGCGCCCGGTCAAGCTCTTCCCCGGCGTGAAGACCCCCATCGCCGACGCGGGGCCCGAAGACATCGACATGGTCGTGGTGCGCGAGGGCACCGAGTCGCTCTACGCGGGCGCCGGAGGCGTGCTGCGCAAGGGCACCCCGCACGAGGTCGCCACCCAGGAGTCGCTCAACACCGCCTTCGGCGTCGAGCGCGTCGTGCGCTACGCCTTCGACAGGGCCCAGTCGCGCCCGCGCAAGCACCTCACCCTGGTCCACAAGACCAACGTGCTCACCTTCGCCGGCGACCTGTGGGCCCGCACGGTCAAGCGCGTCGCCGCCGACTACCCCGAGGTCACCACCGACTACCAGCACGTCGACGCCGCGTCGATGTTCTTCGTGACCCACCCCGCGCGCTTCGACGTGATCGTCACCGACAACCTGTTCGGCGACATCATCACCGACATCGGCGCCGCCATCGCCGGCGGCATCGGCCTGGCCGCCAGCGGCAACGTCAACCCCGACCGCACCGCGCCGAGCATGTTCGAGCCGGTCCACGGCAGCGCCCCCGACATCGCCGGCCAGGGCAAGGCCGACCCGACCGCCACGATCCTGTCGGTCGCCATGCTCCTCGACCACCTCGGCCACGCCGCCGAGGCGGTCCGCGTCGAGCAGGCCGTCGCCGCCGACATCCTCGCCCGCACCCCTGGCCGCAGCACCGGCCGGATCGGCGACGACATCGCGACCCGAGTAGCCGGCGGCGCCTAGCCGCACGGCTGGGCGCCCTCCGCGCTCGGCCACCCCCGAATGCCCGGTGGCTGGACAGCTGCCGGGTATTTCTTTTTACGTCCTAGTATTGGTCACGCAGTCGTTCATGAAGGGAATCCCATGACTCAGCTCAGCTTCGATGTGCAGCTCTCCGACCACGCGCGCACCGATGCGGAGCGCGAGCAGGTACTTTCCAGTCCCGGGTTCGGGCAGCACTTCACCGATCACATGATCTCGATCGACTACACCGAAGAGCTCGGCTGGCACAACGCGCGGCTCATGCCGTACGGCCCGCTGACCCTCGACCCGGCCACCTCGGTCTTCCACTACGGCCAGGAGCTCTTCGAGGGCCTCAAGGCCTACCGCCAGGTCAACGGCTCGATCGTGACGTTCAGGCCCTACGCCAACGCCGCCCGCTTCAACCTGTCGTGCCAGCGCATGGCCATGCCCGAGCTGCCCGAGGAGACCTTCGTCGAGGCGCTGGAGCTGCTCGTCCAGACCGACCGCGACTGGGTGCCCACCACCGAGGGCCACAGCCTCTACCTGCGGCCGTTCATCATCGCCACCCAGGTCGGGCTGGGCGTGAACTACCCCTCGCGCAGCTACAAGTTCATGGTGATCGCCTCGCCGGCGGCCTCCTACTTCACCGGCGGGCTCAAGCCGGTGTCGGTGTGGCTGTCCACGGAGTACACCCGCGCCGCCCCCGGCGGCACCGGCGCCGCCAAGTGCGGCGGCAACTACGCGGGCGCGTTCGTCGCCACCCGCCAGGCCGTCGAGCAGGGCTGCGACCAGGTGGTCTGGCTCGACTCGCACGAGCACCGCTACGTCGAGGAGATGGGCGGGATGAACCTGTTCTTCGTCTACGGCGACAAGCTGCTCACGCCCGCCCTCACCGGCACCCTGCTGCCCGGCATCACCCGCGACTCGATCCTCACCCTCGCCGCCGAGCTCGGCCTCGAGCCCGTCGAGGGACGGCTGTCCATCGAGGAGTGGCAGGCCGGCTGCGAGTCGGGCGAGCTCGGCGAGGTCTTCGCCTGCGGCACCGCCGCGGTCGTGACGCCGGTCGGTTTCGTCAAGGGCGCCGACCGCGCCTGGACCATCGGCGACGGCACCCCCGGCCCGGTGACCATGCGCGTGCGCGAGGAACTCGTGGGCATTCAGTACGGCGGCCGCCCCGACCACCACGGGTGGATTCACAAGATCGGCTGACATCGGGCGTGGCCGCGGCGAACACGCGCGCGCCCACGCCGTCGATGACACCCATGACTACCTATGGTGATGTTAATGTCTCTCTCCGTAGTTGATGCCGAGAGACTGGTAGGGTCATGGCCGGATATCTTCTCGCCGGAGCGAGCGCCATCGCACTGGTGATCATCGCCAGCGTGTTGGTAAGGAAGCTGCGCAGCGCGTCCGACGACGGCGACCCAGCCGGTCCCACCGTCTCGCACGCCGGGTCGATGATCTCGGCCCTGTTCCTCATCGCGTTCGCCATCGCGATCGTGGTGCCGTGGACGACCGCCGACGCGGCCAGGCTCAACACCTACGCCGAGACCCAGGCCATCGCCGAGGCGTCGTGGTCGGCGGCCGAACTGCCCGCCGCCTCGGTCGCCACGATCCAGGTCGGCCTGCACGACTACGCCAGGTTCGTCAAGGACGCCGAGTGGCCGCTCATGGCGGAGGGCAAGCTCAGCCCGGAAGGCTGGTCGCGCCTGGAAGACCTGCGCAAGGGCGTCGTCGACCTGCAGGTCAAGGGCACCGACGAGGAGGAGGCGCAGGCCTCGGTCCTGCAGCACATCAGCGAGATCTCCGCCACCCGCAGGCAGCGCGCGATGGACGCGGCCGCAACCCCGCCGCCGAGCCTGCTCGGCGTCACCGTGGCCACCGGGCTGGCCGTGCTGGTGCTGCCGCTGCTGGGCGGGGCCAGGCCGCGCGGGATGGCGCTGCTGCCGCTCGCGCTCATGGCGGTCCTGCTGGGCATGGGCGTCTACCTGACCATGGACATCTCGCGCGTCTTCGACGGGGCGCTGGCGGTCACGCCTGACGCCTTCTCGGGGCTGCTCTCCGAGCTCCAGCGCATCTCCTGGAGCGCCTGACCATGCGGCTGGCGCTTGCCGTACTGGCCATCATGATGGCAGCGGGCGCCTCGGCCGCGGGGGCGGTCGCCGAGCCGGAGCCCCGCGGCCGGATCGTCGCGATGGCGGCCCACCCCTCGGGCGCCCCCGAGGTCCCCGACGAGGCTGAGGACGCCGACGACCCGGAGGTGGAGTCCGGCGGGCACGGCGAGGGCGATGGCGTCCATGACGGGCACGGTAAGGGCGGCGGCGTCGTGGTCGGGCCGGTCGACATCGAGCTCTGCGTGAACGTCGGCGGGCTGGTGTCGGTCAACCTCGGCTGCGGGTGCCCGGCGGAGTGCGCTCCGCCGCCCAAGCCGAAGCCGAGCCCCAAGCCCACCTACAGCCCCGCCCCGCCGCCGCCCACACCCAGTCCGGAACCGACCCCCGAGCCGACGCCGACGCCCACACCGACACCGACGCCGACCCAGTCGCCCAGGCGGGTGCAGCCGGCGCCGATCGTCGTGCCGCCGTCGGCTCCCGAGAGACCCGACAGGCCGAAGAAGACCCCGCGAGCGGTGGTGGCGCCCGTCCCCGAGCGCAAGCCGCTGCGGATCGCCGCGGCGCCGCCCAAACGCCGCAATCCGCTGGGCACCGTGGTGGTGGTCGTGGTGCTGGTCTCCGCCATCTCCACGGCGACGGCCATCGCGTTCGCGCGCTAGTTCTTCCTGATCAGCGTCACGCCGTCGCGGATCGGCATGATCGTCGTGGTCACCCGGGGATCGTTGATCACGAGCTCGTTGAACTCGCGCATCTCCTGGACATAACCCTCTGTGCGGGCGGGATCGGCCACGGTCCCGCCCCGCAGCGTGTTGTCGGCCAGGATCAGCCCGCCCGGCTCCATGCGCTCCATGACGAGCTCGTAGTAGGCGGGGTAGTTCGTCTTGTCCGCGTCGATGAAGGCGAGCTGGATCGGGCCCTCCACCTCGCGCAGCGTCTCGGTGGCCGGGCCCAGCGTGAGCGTGATCTTCTCGGCCAGCCCGGCCTTCTCCCAGTAGCGGCGGGCGACGGAGGTCCACTCGTCGCTCACGTCGAAGCAGTGCAGGCGCCCGTGGGTGAGCCCGCGCGCGATGCACAACGAGGAGTAGCCGGTGAACGTGCCGACCTCGACCGCCAGCGTGGGATTGACCAGCTGGGTGAGCATCGTCAGGAATCGTCCCTGGTCCGCTGAGATCTGCATGCCCGCCGCGTCACCTGTCAGACGGCGAGTCTCTTCTGCGAGCTGAGTGAACAATTCGTCGGAACGTGTCGTGTGGTCCAGAATGTACTGCTCGACAGCGGGATCGATGTAGCTCATGCCTGCCAGCTTAAGGAGTGCCGATGATCAAGCGTGTGGCCGTGGTCGTGGTCGCCATCGCCGTGATGGCCGCCACCGTGTTCTGGGCCGGCGGCGACAAGGCGTCCGACCAGGCACAGGCCCAGACGCCGATCACGCGGCAGGCAGACGGTTCGCTGGTGCTGGCCCTGCCCGGGGTGACGCAGCCGGTGCTCGACCTGTACGAAGACTTCGACTGCCCGATCTGCAGGGAGCTGCACGGCAAGGTGAACCCCACCCTGCTGAAGCTGGCCGCGCAGGGCCGCCTCAAGGTCGTCTTCCACCCCGTGACGATCTTCGTGGACGAGCCGATGCGCTCCAACTCCATCCGCGCCGCGGCCGCCGCCCGCTGCGTCCCGGCCGAAAGCTGGCTGGCCTACCGCGAGCAGCTGTACGGCATGCAGCCGGAACCGCACGGCACCGCCAGCGGATTCACCCTCGACGAGCTCGTCGCGGCGGGGGAGAAGGCAGGCGTGCGCGTGACCGGATTCGACGCCTGCGTGCGCGGCCAGGAACGGGCGGCAGGCCACCTCAAGGACAACCCGCAACTCGAAGGCACGCCCACCGTGCTGCTCAACGGCCAGATGCTCGGCGACCTCGCCTTCGACCCCAACGCCCTGGAGCAGGTGGTGGCGCAGTTCGGCGGCACGTATCTCGAATCCTGAGATCCATGTGCCAGATGTTGAATGCCTGTGGCAGACTCGGTTTCACCATGTTCTACGGTCTGCTCATTATCGGCAGGCGCGCTGGCTGACAAAGGACACCGCCAGCGCGCAGACCTCTCACGTCCGTGAGGGGTCTTTTTCTTTGCTTCAGGAGACTTCAGATGGCCGACGACCGCTTCCACGTCTACGACACCACGCTGCGAGACGGCGCCCAGCAGGAGGGGCTCAACCTCACTGTCGCCGACAAACTCGCCATCGCGCGGCACCTGGACGGGCTCGGCGTCGGCTTCATCGAAGGGGGCTGGCCGGGCGCCAACCCCAAGGACACAGAATTCTTCAGGCGTGCTCAAACAGAGCTGGACCTGAAGCACGCGCAACTCGCCGCGTTCGGTGCGACCCGCCGAGCCGGTGTGAAGGCAGCCGACGACCCGTTGGTGGCCGCCTTGCGCGAATCCGGCGCGCCGGTCGTGACCCTTGTCGCCAAGAGTCACGACCGGCACGTGGAGCTGGCCCTCCGTACGACTCTCCAGGAGAACCTCGCGATGATCCGCGACACGGTTTCTCACCTTCGTGCGGAGGGACAGCGAGTCTTCCTCGATGCCGAGCACTTCTTCGACGGCTACAAGTCCAACCCAGCCTACGCGCTCGAGGTCATCCTGGCCGCCGCCGAAGCCGGAGCCGACGTCATCGCCCTGTGCGACACCAACGGCGGCATGCTCCCCGACGAGCTCGCCGACGTCGTTCACGCCGCCGCCGGCACCAGCGCCCGCATCGGCATCCACTGCCACGACGACACCGGCTGCGCCGTCGCCAACACCCTCGCCGCCGTCAAGGCCGGCGCCACCCACGTCCAGGGCTGCGCCAACGGGTACGGCGAGCGATCCGGCAACGCCAACCTCTTCACCGTCGTCGCCAACCTGCAACTCAAGCGCGGCTTCGACCTCCTGCCCGCTGCCGCGCTGGCCGACATGACCCGCATCGCCCACGCGATCACCGAGGTCACCAACGTCACCCCCAACTCCCACGCCCCCTACGTCGGCATGTCCGCCTTCGCCCACAAGGCCGGCCTGCACGCCAGCGCCATCAAGGTCGACCCCAACCTCTACCAGCACATCGACCCGGCCCTCGTCGGCAACGACATGCGCATGCTCGTCTCCGACATGGCCGGGCGGGCATCGGTCGAGCTGAAGGGCCGCGAACTCGGCTACGAACTCACCCCCGAGACCACCAAGGAACTCGTCGACCGGGTCAAGGACCTCGAATCCCGCGGCTACACCTTCGAGGCCGCCGACGCCTCCTTCGAACTCCTCCTGCGCGACACCGTCCATGGGGAGCGCCGCCGCCACTTCGACGTCGAGTCGTGGCGCGTCATCGTCGAACGCACCAAGGGCGGCGAACTCGTCTCCGAGGCCACCGTCAAGCTGCACGCCAAGGGCGAACGCATCGTCGCCACCGGCGAGGGCAACGGCCCCGTCAACGCCCTCGACCGCGCCGTACGGCTCGCGCTGGAGAAGCTCTACCCGGAGCTGGCCAAGGTCGAGCTGGTGGACTTCAAGGTGCGCATCCTCGAAGGCACCCACGGCACCGACGCCATCACGCGGGTCCTCGTCACCTCAAGCGACGAGACGAGCGAGTGGGACACGGTGGGGGTGGCCGAGAACATCATCGAGGCGTCCTGGCAGGCGCTGGAGCAGGCCGTCACATACGGGCTCCTGCGAGCGGGCCGCGAAGCCTGACCAGCACGGGCCTCCCATGGCGGGCGCTTCGCGCCTAGCGGGGTCGGGCTCCCCTCATTGGGGGGCCCAGCCCCCCAAGACCCCCAGCCGGGGGCCTGCCGGCCCCCGGACCCCCGGTCGCCGCCGTGGTTGGAGCGGGTGGGGGCATGGCGCGCCAGAGCTCGTGATGATACGGCGAGCGCCTGGACTCTCCCACGTGGGGAGACTCCATCCTGGTGATCACCCACCTGACGATCCCCTGGAGTGGCATGCCTCCCCGCCTCACCCACCATGACCCCGTCACCTGCCTCAACGTCACCGGCGTCGGCGAGCCCGGCGGTGCCGAGCACCGCTCGGCCATCGGCGCCTTGTACGCCGTGGCCTCTGCCATGGGCTGCCCCTATGGGCCGCTGGAGGGCCGGTGGTGGGTGGAGGACACCTCCCTGCCCCCGCTGGAGGTGCCGCGCGATCAGTGGCGGTGGCATCTGCTGCTTGCGCTGCCCGGCGTGCCCGAGCCGGGTGTGGCCGAGGCGGCGCGTGAGCAGGCGCGTGCGGTCAGCGCGGCGGTCGACCGTGTGCTGGTGGTCACCTTCGCCGAGGGCGAGTGCGTGGAGTTGCTCCACGAGGGCCCCTACAGCGAGGAGAAGGCGTCGCTCGACGTGATGGAGGCGTTCATGGCCGAGCGCGGTCTGGTGCCGCATGGGCTGCACCATGAGATCTACCTGACCGATTTCGCCGCTCCCGAGCCCAGGACGATGCTCAGGCAGCCGGTGGCACACCTCTCCAGCTGACCTCGGCCTCAGATCAGCCCCGCCGAAAAGCTCACGGCCCCCTCCGCCGTGTGAACCGTGACCTTGCCGCCCGCACACGACACCTTGGGGTCCTCCACCCCGGGCACCACGATGGTCAGCACGTCCGCCGCGGCCGGTGAGACGACGACGGTGGCGGGCTTCTTGGACAGGTAGGTGGGCGACACCCAGCCGAGCTTGCCTCCGCGCTCCACCTTCTGCCCCGTCAGCGGCCGGCAGCTCGACGACAGCTGCACGAGCGCCACCTTGAACTTCCCGTCGCCGAGCACGACCACGCCGCCCTTGTTCGACACGAGGGTGAGCGAGTCGGCGAAGCGCCAGATGTTGCGCACCTTCTTGCCGCCAGCGCTGTCGCGCACCGCCATGACGTCTTCGCCGTGGTTGACCAGCACCTTGCGGGTGCGGCTGACGCCGTACGCCTGGTCGGTGAGCTCGTAGGACTGGCGGTCCTTGTCGAGGGAGCTGTCGACGAGGCGCGAGGCCGTACGGGGGCGGAAGCGTGCGCCGACGACGGTGGGCACGTTGTGGGCCTCGTGCGACATCGTCCAGTAGCGGTACTTGCTGCGCTCGTAGGAGTGGAAGCCGGTGTCGACGAGGATGTCGCGGCCCTGGGCGTAGTAGGTGACGCCCAGGTGGTCCTCGTGGCCGTGGTACTTCATGCCGGGGCCGAAGCGGATGCTGTAGTAGGCCGAGTCGGGCTTGCCCCATTCGGTGCGTCCGTAGGCGTAGCCGGACCTGTAGACCTTGACCTCCTGGGCGGGGGTGCCGGTCTCCATCTTCGGCTCGGTCTCGGCGCTGCCGTCGCCCAGGGGGGCCATGTAGCCGTTGGGCTGGGTGGAGTGGGCGATGAAGTCCTTGAGCGACTCTGCCCTGCCGGCGATGTCGCCGGGCACCTTGATGCCGCATTCGCGCATGTTGGTCATGGCGACCTGGAGCCTGCCGTACACGTAGACGGCGTAGCGCGGTGCCTGCTCGCGCAGCGCGCCCTGGGAGTCGACGTCGAGCTTGACGGTCTCGGTGAGCCGCCGGACGGCGAGCTTGGACCAGTCGGTGCGCTTGTAGCGGCAGCCGATCGCCATCAGGGCGATGTCCTGGTCGATGCCGTGGTTGTGGCCCTTCTTGTACAGCGAGGGCGTCGACAGCAGCTTGGCGTGGGCGCTGAGGCTGTCCTTGAGCCACGGGTCGTCGACGTGCATGCTCAGGCAGACCAGGGCCTGGGTGCGCAGGGAGACCGGGTGGTCCTTCCAGACGTACGGCCGGCTGGCGCCGGGCTTGTTGTTGCGCCACCAGTCGGCGGTGATCTCCTTGGCGCGCTCCAGGAACTTGTCGTCGCCGGAGTTCTCGTAGGCGACGACGAGCGTGCCCATCCAGCGCAGGGAGTGGAAGACGTACTCCCAGGAGCGGTTCTTGTACGGCGAGGCGTCCCAGTTGATCTTCTTGCCGAGCTTGACGGGCGGCAGGCCGACCAGGGAGACCTCGCCCTTCATCACGTCGTCGGCGGTGGGGGTGCCGGGGATCCAGTCGCCCTGGCACTGGGCCGTGCGCTTGACCGGTTTGTCCGCGGCGTGGGCGCCCCCGGTGAGCCCGGTGAGGGCAAGGAGAACGGCGGCAGGCACGACGAGGGGACGCACGTGAGGTCCTTCCGGAACGGGGGCGGCGCAACATGTTTTCCGGTTCGTCAGTTATTGGTCAAGTTGAGTACCAGATCGTTATTGCTGGCCGGATTCTGTCGATTGGTGACGCTCCGGCCACTCGCGCCCGAGCGGCGCAGACGGCACCCTGGCTCCATGAACTTTCCTGACTCCGCCGCCTGCCGCACCGCCCTCGAAGTGGCCACCGAGTTCCAGACGCCGTCGCTGCTCAACCACTCGATCAGGGCCTACCTCTGGGCCGCCGACCACGCGGGACGGCACGGCATCGCCTTCGACGACGAGCTGCTGTTCGTCTCGGCGATGCTGCACGACATCGGGCTGGCTTCGGCCTTCGACAACGTGTCGGTGCCGTTCGAGGACGCGGGCGGGCACGTGGCGTGGGTGTTCGGCGCGGGCGCCGGGTGGCCGGTGGAGCGGCGCAGGCGGGCCGCCGAGGTGATCGTGCGCCACATGTGGGACACCGTGGACGTGACCGAGGACCCGGAGGGACACCTGCTGGAGTTGTCGACCGCCATGGACATCTCGGGACGGCAGACCGACGAGATCCCGGCCGAGGTGCGCCGCGAGGTGCTGGCCGCCTACCCGAGGCTCGACCTGGTGACGGAGTTCGCCGCCTGCTTCGTCGCGCAGGGCGAGCGCAAGCCGGACTCGCTCGCGGCGCGGTTCGTCAAGGGCGGGCTGGCGGGCAAGCTGGCGGCCAACCCGCTCAACTCCTGAGCGACACCGCCGCTCAACCCCCGACGGCCATGACCGGCACGAGGTCGCCGAGCCGGTCCACCAGGTGCCTGCGCCCGGCCACGAGCGTCACGCCGTGGCAGCCCACGAGCTCCCTGCACGCCTCGGGGGACGGCTCGCGGGCGGTGACGACCAGGGCTCCGGCGTCGAACGCCAGGTCGAAGGCGCCCAGATCGGGCGCGGTGACCAGGACCACCCCGTTCACCCCGCCCGGCTCCGGCTCCGGACCGGGCGGGCACGGCAACGGCATCGCGCCGCTGACGGGGGAGAAGGAGTAGACCTGCCTGATGCTCGCCTCCTGGGCGAGTTCGTCCGCGTGGGCCAGGTCGGTGATCATGATGCGGGCACGCGCGGCCGCCAGCCGTACGCCCAGGCCGGGGCCCTCCTCGAAGGGGAGGGCATGCCCGCCCGCGACGGTCACGGCGTGGGCCGCGATCGGGAAGCGGCAGCCCACCGGCAGGACGACGGCCACCGGGTCCCCTGGCATCAGGCCGCGTCTCACGAGGAGTTCGGCGGAGTGCGTGGCGCGCAGCGCGAGCGCGGCGTAGCTCAGGGACGCTCCCGTCTCCGCCTCGACCACCGCCCTGCGGGGGCCGAGCGCGAGCGCCCGTTCCAGCGTCCTAGCCATGACTCCACGCTAGGAGCGCGGCTCCCGGCCCGCATGGCCAGGACTGTGTAGGCCGATGTGTAGTTCCGCTCCCCAGGCGGCGACCTGGGAACGGGAGCTGAAGTTGAGCTTCGTCAGGATGTTGGCGACGTGGCGCGCGGCGGTCGCCGGGCTGATGAACAGCTCCTCCGCGATGGCCTTGTTGGACATGCCGCGGCAGATCAGCGCGACGATCTCGCGCTCGCGCGCGGTGAGCACGGTGGTCGCGCCGCCCGCCGGTCTGGCGGCGCGGGCCGGGCGCACACCCTCGAGGCCGTAGCGCACGGCCTCCTCCTCGCTCATCGCGCTCCCCACCGCCCACCACTGGTTGACCAGCCCGTCGCCCAGCCTGGCCCGCGCCCTGGCCAGCAGCGGCTCGGGGGAGGCGGAGGTGAAGGTGAACAGGCCCAGCCGCTGCTCCAGGGCCTTGGCGGCGCTCCACAGGCGGACGGCGGGCTCCAGGTCCTCCTGCTCCTCGGCCAGGACGGCCAGCGCCATGAGCGCCGAGGCGACGGGCAGGTGCTGCCCCATGGCCTGGCTCAGCCGCACGCATTCGCGGATCCGGTCTCTGGCGTCCTCGCCCTGGTCCTGGCGGGCCAGGATCAGCCCCAGCAGGCCCAGGGCCAGCGCCAGGAGCGGCTGCGAACCCGCCTCCCCGGCCAGGGCGATGGCCCGGTCGAGCTGGCGCCGGGCGAAGCCGAGCTCGCCGAGGGCGTCGCCGAGCCGTCCCAGCTCCAGCCCGGCCCTGGCGGCGCCGTACAGCTGGCCGCTCTCCAGGTAGCAGTCGATGGCGCCCTCGCCGCCGGCCAGGGCCTGCCTTCGGTGGCCTTCCAGGCCGGCCACCGAAGCCAGGATCATCCTGGCGCCGGCCTCCAGGTATCCGGAGCCGCCCGGCCCGATCACCTCCAGGGCCTCCTGCGCGTGGGCGCGGGCCATCGCGAGCTCGCCGCGGAAGACGGCCTGCATCGCCGAGATGTCGAGGGCGAAGCCGAGCAGGGCGGGCGATCCGGCCGCGCGGCAGAGCTCCAGGCCGCGGGCGACGGAGCGTTCGGCCGCGGCGGAGTCGTGCTGCTCGAAGACGAGCGCCGAGTGGCAGACCAGCGCGTCGCCGACGAGCTCGGGCGGCTCGCCCTCGCAGCGCTCCAGGAAGGTCTCCAGCCAGCCCCGGCCCTCGGCGAAGGAGCCGGTGATCATCCAGGCCGGCATGTAGGCGCAGGCCAGGCGGAGCCCGGGGGCGATCTGGCCGGACGCGGCGGCCCAGGCCATGGCCTGCCGGGCGTTGTCGGCCAGGCGCAGCAGCAGGTCGCGCGCGACAGCCCGCTCGGCCCAGGTCCGGTCGTCGGCCAGCCACATGTCGTGGCCGTGGCGGGCGGCAAGCCCGGCCAGGCCGTCCAGCAGCCGGTCGGCCATGGCGACGCTCTCGCCCGCCTGCTCCAGCCGGTCGGCGGCGAACTGCCGGGTCGACTCCAGCAGCCGGTAGCAGGCGTCGCCCTGGTCGAACAGCACCAGCGACTTCTCGACCAGGAGGCCGAGCAGGTCGAGCACCTGGAAGGGCGGCAGGTCGGCGCCCGCGCAGACCAGCTCGGCCAGGTCGAGGGTGAACGGGCCGCCGAAGGCCGACAGGCGGCGGAAGAGCACCTGCTCGGCCGGGGACAGCAGCGCGTGGCTCCAGTCGATGGTCGCCAGCAGGGTGCGCTGCCGGGCGGGCGTCGTGCGGGAGGCGGTGGTCAGCAGGCGGAAGCGGTCGCCGATGCGCTGGGCGATCTGGCCGGGCGACAGCACGCTGGTGCGCGCGGCGGCCAGCTCCAGCGCCAGCGGCAGGCCGTCGAGGTCGCGGCAGAGCCGCTCGATGTCGGGGGCGTTGTCGGCCGTCAGCGCCAGGCCGGATCCGGCCGCGCGGGCACGTTGCAGGAACAGCTCGACCGACTCGGCCTGCTCGATCGGCTGGCCGGGCAGCGGGACGGCCAGCGGGGGAACCCGCCACACCAGCTCGCCGGGGATCTTCAACGGCTCGCGGCTGGTGGTCACCACCCGCAGCTCGGGACAGGCGGCAAGGAGCGACCCGGCCAGCTCCGCGCAGGACTCCACGAGGTGCTCGCAGTTGTCGAGCACCAGCAGCAGCCGCCTGCCGTACAGGAAGTCGCGCAGGGAGTCGAGCAGCGGCCGCCCGCCCTCCTCACGCAGGCCGAGCGTGCCGACGACCTCGTGCAGCACCAGGTCGGTGCGGGTGAGCTTGGCCAGCTCGACCAGCCACACGCCGTCGGGGAAGTGTTCGACCACACGGGTGGCCAGCTGGAGGGCGCAGCGGGTCTTGCCGATGCCGCCGATGCCGCTCAGGGTGAGCAGCCTGGTTTCGTGCACCAGGCGGCTCAACTCGTCGAGATCTCTGCTCCGGCCGACGAACTGGTTGGGCTCGGCCGGGATGTTGTGCCTGCGCGGGCTCACTCTGGCCAGTGTGACACGCCCGGACCGGCCTCGCTCAGTGGTTGCCCCATGACCCTCGGTGCACGACGGTCTCGACGGGCTTCCTGCCGCGCTTCAGCGACGGCGAGGGGCGGTCCTGGGCGCGGTAGCCGATGCTGATCACGCCGATGGCGGTGTAGGTGTCGGGGACGCCGAAGGCGGACTTGAACTTCCTGGTGTTCTCGCCCGGCGGGATGCCGAAGAAGCAGGCGCCCAGCCCTTCGTCGACCGCGGTCAGCAGCATGAGCAGGGAGGCGAAGCCGGTGTCGATGTCCCAGTACGGCACGGGCCAGCGGTTTTCGTCCTTGTCCTCCCAGCCCTTGTCGGAATCGGCGTAGCGGTCGAGATAGGCCTGCTTGTGGGAGAGCGGGATGATCAGCAGGGGAGCGTTCATCAGGCCCTGCAGCCACGGGTCGTCGCCGCGGTCCTTGACGGCGGCCTTCCAGAAGGTCTGGATGTCGTCGCCCTCGAGCGTCAGGAAGGCCCAGCCCTGGCTGAAGCCCGCCGACGGCGCGTGCAGGGCGTTGCTCAGAATGCGTTCGCGGATCTCCGGCGGCACCGGCCGATCGGGGTCGTAGTTGCGCACCATCCGGCGCTTGTCGACGACGTCCTGGAATTCCATCAGGCCCCCTTCACCTTGCGCCCAGCCTTCCACACGCCGGTCACATTTCCAGGCTCCGCCAGCACCGAGATGTCGGCGAGCGGGTCGGCCGACAGGGTGATCAGGTCGGCGTCGTGGCCCTCGGCCAGCACGCCGCTGCGCGGAGCCTGGCGGCCCAGGGTCAGCGGGCCGTTGGCGGTGGCGGCCTTGATCGCCTCCAGCGGGGAGAGCCCGCAGGCCGTCAGGTGCGCAAGCTCGCGCCCGTTGCGGCCCCACGAGTTGGGCCGCTCGGAGCCGCTGACGAAGATGTCGGTGCCCATCGCGAGCGTGACGCCCTTCTGGTGGGCGAGCGCGATGGCGTCGGCGTGGATCTCGGCGATCGCCTTGAGCTTGTCCATGTACATCGGCGGCAGCGAGCCGTCGGTGATCAGCTCGTCGATGATGGTCCTGGTGGCGACCAGGACCGCGTCCTTCTCGCGCATCAGCTCGCACACCTCCTCGTCGAGGTAGGTGCCGTGTTCGATGGTCTTAACGCCGGCCTCCAGCGCGGCGATCATGCCGGGCTTGCCGTGGCAGTGCGCGGCCACGCTGCGGTCGGCCATCGCGGCCACCTCGACGATCGCCCGCATCTCGGCGTCGGTGAACTGCTGGTGGATCGGGTGGTCCACGTCGGACAGCACGCCGCCGGAGGCGCAGATCTTGATCACCTTGGCGTTGCGCCGCAGCTGGTCGCGCACCGCCCGCATGCACTCGTCGGCCCCGTCGGCCATGCGCAGCTCGCCGCCGTGGTGGCTGTAGTCGACGACCCAGTCGTACGGCAGGCCGTGCAGGTCGCCGTGGCCGCCGGTGGCCGACAGGATGGCGCCCGCCGCGTAGATGGACGGCCCCTCGACCGTGCCGTCCTCGACCGCGGGCGCGAGGTAGATGCCCAGCCCGCCGACCTCGCGGATGGAGGTGACGCCCGCGTCGAGCGCCGCCCTCAGGTCGGGCACGCACCTGGCGGCCCTGGTGGGGATCGGGACGGTCGCCACCTTGCTCGGCTCCAGATCGGTGAGGCCGAACAGGTGGCTGTGGCAGTCCCACATGCCTGGCATGACGACGGGGACGTGCAGGTCGGACTCGCCTTGGGCGGGCCCGGCATAGGTGATCACGCCGCCTTCGATCACCACCGTGCCGTGCCGTACGGGCTCGCCGTCGCCTGGAATGAGCAGATCAGCCGAAATGCGTGTCATGCGGGGAATCTAGTACGGCGGAGCCCCGCGAACACCAGGGCGGCGACGAGCCCCGCCAGCCAGCCGATGGCGATGCCGTAGGTGGCGCCGTCGAAGACGGAGTAGCCGTTCCAGGTGCTGAGGCCCGAGCCCTTCTGCACGAGCAGCGAGACCCAGGAGTGGAGCGCCCCCAAGGCGGAGGTGACCAGGAACGCGCAGATCCAGCCCAGGACGAACACGCCGGGGAAGGAGCGTCGGGAGCCGCGCAGGGCGAGCCCGAGCAGGGCGGTCAGCAGAATGAGGGTCAGCAGTGCCATGGCGAAGGTCGCCAGCACGTCCGCCGTCGTCAGGCTGTCGTCGAAGTAGTCCGGAGTGAGCGGCTTGGGGAAGTCGAGCAGCCAGATCGGCCAGGCCGATTCCACCCGAAGGGGGAGGAGCCCGCCGACCACCATGAGCGCGGCCGGCAGGGACGCGCAGAGTGCCGCCGCACCGAACGCGCGACCGGTGTGCCTGGGCGCGGGCGGTCCGTCGGAGACGCGGGTGCGATGGTAGGCGACGAGCGCGGCCAACCCGCCGAGCCAGCCGAAGAGCAGCGTCCAGCCGTTGGCGTGCGCGCTGAAGAGCGCACTCCAATCGGCCGGCTCCAGTCCCGGCCAGTACCCACTGCCTATGGCGCCCCGGTAAAACACGGCGGCCGCCAGGAGCGCGACCATCGTCGCCCCCCAACCGAGCAGGAAGGCGGCCAGTTTGCCGTGCCGTACCGGCACCACCCTGCGCAGGCCGACGACCAGGCCGTAGACGACCGCGCCCGCGGCGGCGTAGGCGAGCACGGTCCAGACCAGCACGAGCGGTGGAGGGACCTCGGTTCTCGACAGGGGGAAGACGGTGATCCCGTAGATCGTGTTGAAGAAAGAGGTGTAGTCGACGCGTTCCCAATCGGGCCGGAAGAAGGCGGCGCGGCCCACGCTGACCAGCACCATCACGCCGACCACGGTGAGCGCGGCGGCCAGCGCGATCCGGCGGGCACGGCCCAGCGTGACGTGGGCGTGGTCAGCGTTCACAAGCATCGGAGATCCTCGCCAGGGCGTCGTTGTATTCGGTCGAGGGGGATAACAGGTCACTTGAGACGTCGGCCCTCGCGGCGTCCTCCAATGCCCCGCGCAGGGGGGCGTCGTCCGTCTCCTGCGCGAGCTGCCGGAGCCTGGCGGCGCCTTGGTCGTCGATGGGATAAATGCGCCGCGTCTCCTCGCCGACCGCCCAGCAGATCTCGCCGTCGGGCCAGAGCGCGGGATGGGTCGCCCCCGCCGCCGCGGCGAAGAGCGCGATGACGGCCGAGACGATCAGCAGGGCCCGCTTGGGCCGGTAGGGCTCCACGGCGGTGGCGCCTTTGGCGTAGGCCAGGACCGACTCCAGGCCTTCGGCGTCGTCGATCCGGTCAGTGAGGGCGTAGTCCACCAGGCGCGGCCCGTTGGCGCTGAGGATGACGTTCGACGGCCGCAGGTCGCCGTGGGCGATCCCCGCCTGGTGCAGGGCGTCCAGGGCCTCGTGCAGGCACGAGCTCAGCTCGCCGAGGTAGCCGCCGACCGGGCCGTGCTGCTGGAGCGTGGGCCCCTCCAGGTAGGCGGTGGCCACCCAGGGCCGCTCGGCGTCGAGGTCGGCGTCGAGGATGGGGGCGAGGTGGCGGGAGGAGACGGCGCGGGCCTCGGTCAGCCAGGCGCGCAGTCCCACGGTGTATTCAGGCGTGAGGTACTTGAGCGCCACCAGCTGCCCGGAAGCGGACTGGGCGAGGAAGGTCTCTCCCTCGCCCAGTCGCCTGATGACGGTGTATTGAGCTGTCTCCACGCCGGGAGACTAGCGATGAGGGCTATTGCTTCGTTATGCGCACGGCGTCGGCGATCACGTAGCCCGTTCCGCTGGTCCAGCGGCTGACGCCGACGATGTTCTGGTCGCCCGCGTTGAGGGTGAAGGTGCCGATGCTCTGCCAGCTTCCGCCACCGGTGCGCTGGTTCACCCGGACCGACTGGTTACCGCCCGAGGCGGCCACGATGTACGGGGTGGAGTCGTTGTAGCCCGCGTCGGCCGGGTACCAGACGTCCACGCGGTAGGCGCCCGCGCTGGGGATGTTGGCGCGGAACCAGGCCGGGTCGCTGACCGCCTCGGGGTTGGCGAAGCGGTAGTTCGCGCCGTACTTCTGGGCCGAGTAGGTCGAGGTGCCCCAGTTGGCCGAGGCGGTGGGGCTGTCGGCGATGGTGGACCAGGTCGAGGTGCTGCCGGTCACCAGCTCCATGTACTTGGACCAGTTCCAGTACTGGCCTGGGTCGGTGTGGGTGGCGCCGGGAACCTCGTTGTGGCCGATGATGTACGAGCGGGTCTTCGGGATGCCGTACCGCTCGCACATGGCCTTGGTCAGCGCCGCGGAGGCGCGGTACATGGCGTCGGTGAACCACGAGGCGTTGTTGACGAAGCCCTCGTGCTCGATGCCGATCGAACGCTGGTTGTAGGTCCAGTTGCCCGCGTGCCAGCCGATGTCCTTGTTGCGGACCATCTGGGTGACGTCGCCGTCGGAGGAGCGGATGACGTAGTGCGCGGAGACCTGGGCGCTGGGGTTCTGGAACCACGAGATCGAGCCCGCGTAGGAGCCCTGGGTCACGTGGATGATGATGCGGTCGATCGCGTTGGAGGTCGGGCGGTTGGCGACCGTGTAGTTGCTGGAGCTGGCGGCCACCCAGTGGGCGGGGCCGTAGTCGGTGCTGAGGATCTCGGCGAAGCTGCGGGCCCGGTCGTGCTTGCCGCGCTGGGGCTGCACCGGGCTGGCGGCGACGGAGACGTCGGGGGTGGACAGGCCCTTGTTGAGCACCTCGTAGACCGCGTCGCCGTAGATGCGGGCGACCTCGGGGCTGGCGACGTTGCCGTACTGGACGACCGCCTCGTACCAGGCGGCGGGGTCCTTGCGGTCGATGTCGCCGGCGAGCGAGCCGAGGACGGCGGCGGCGCCGAGGATGTTGGCGGCGGTGTCGGTCTTGAGCTGGTCGGCGCTGAGGCCGGTCAGCTCGGCGGCCTTCTCCAGGTTCTTGGTGGAGGGGTTGCTGACCAGGTGCATGACCCCGTAGCCGCCGCTGGCGCTGGGCTCTCCGCCGTGCCCGTCGAGATGGGTTTCGGCGTAGCCCAGCGCCACCAGCAGGTCACGCGGCACGTCGTAGGTCTGCGCGGCCTTGTCGAAGGCGTCCGACAGGGGGCTCGTGGCGGCCTGGGCCGGGGCGGCCACGAACAGCGCGAGGACGAGGGAGACGGAGGCAACTAATCGCATGTCAACTCCTTTGGGGGGTTGACCGCACCATACGATCATCTGTCGATAATTGCCAAGGCCCATTTGTCAGATGAAACTTTTCGTCCTATGACACCCTGGTCACCCTGATGGCGTCGGCGACCACGTAGCCGGGCGTGGTGGTCCACCGGCTCACGCCGACCACCTTCTGGGTGCCCGCGGTGAAGGTGAAGGTGCCCAGGTGCTGCCACGAGCCTCCCGCGACGGTCTGGTTGATCTCGATCGTGTTCCCCTTGACCAGATGGGGCGCCACGGTGTTGTAGCCCTTGTTCGCCGGGTACCAGACGTCGATCTTGTACTTGCCGTCGGTGGGCAGCTTGGCGGTGAACCAGGCGGCGTCGGCCGTCTTGGCGGGCTTGGCGAACCTGTACGTCTTGCCGTACTTCTGGCCGGAGAAGTCGGAGGTGCCCCAGTTGGTGCTCCCGGACGGCGTGTCGATCACCGCGCTCCAGGCGCCCGGGGGCTTGGGCTTGGGGTTCGGCTTGGGGTTGCCCGGGTCGGGCGTGCTGGTGCCGTTGACCAGCTGCATGTAGCGGTTCCAGTTCCAGTGAGGTCCAGGGTCGGTGTGGTCGGCGCCCGGCACCTCCTTGTGGGCGATGATGTGCTTGCGGTCCCTCGGGATGCGGTACTTGTCGCACAGGGCCCTGGTCAGCGCGGCCGAGGCGCGATACATGGCGTCGGTGAACCACGAGGCGTTGTTGACGAAGCCCTCGTGCTCGATGCCGATCGAGCGGCGGTTGTAGGAGCTGTTTCCGGCATGCCAGCCGATGTCCTTGTGGCGGACCATCTGCGTGATGTCGCCGTCCTTGGAACGCACCACGTAGTGCGCCGAGACGCGCGAGCGCGGGTTCTGGAACCACGAGATCGCGCCCGCGTAGGAGCCCTGCGTGACGTGGATGACGACACGGTCGACGCTGGTGCGGTTGGCGGCGGTGTAGTTGCTCGCGCTGGCCGCGATCCAGTGCGCCGCGGGGTAGTCGGCGCTGATCACCTGGGCGAAGCTGCGGGCGTTCTCCAGCTCGCCGCGCTGGGGCTGCACCGGGCTGGGCGTGATGGAGACCTCGGGAGTGGTCAGGCCCTTGTTGAGCACCTCGTAGACCGCGTCGGTGTAGAGGCGGGCGACGGTGTCGGAGGCGGCGCCAGAGTAGGCGGCGACCGCCGGGTACCAGGCGGCCAGGTCCTTGCGGTTGATCTGGCCTGCCAGGGAGGCCAGGACGGCCGAGCCGCCCAGGATGTTCGCGGCGGTGTCGGTCTTGACCCGATCGGCGCTCTCCCCGGTGAGCTGTGCGGCCTTCTCCAGGGGGCCGGGGCTGACCAGGTGCATCATGCCGTACCCGCCGCTGGCGCTGGGCTGGCCCTCGTGGGCGTCCAGGCGCGACTCGGCGTAGGCGATGGCGACCAGGAGGTCGGCCGGGACGTCGAACGCGGCGGCGGCCTTGGTGAAGGCGTCGCTCAGAGGGCTCGTCGCGGCCTGGGCAGGCGCTGGGAGGTGGGCGAGCAGCAGCAGCGAGACTGCAGCCGCCAGCCGGGCGGTCCGCATGGGGTGATCTCCTCAGTCAACGGGTAACAACGCGTGCAGGCTACGGAGCAGCATGTTGAAATATCGCCCCATGTGACGATTGAGGTATGACCGCTTGACACCAAAGCCCCGATAGCCTTGACGGGTGCGTATCGCAAGGTTCTCCACAGGTGAGGGTGTCTCTTTCGGCGTCGTCGAGGATGAGTTCATCTCGACGGTCGCCGGTCACCCGTTCAACCAGATCCAGTTCACCGGGGAGCGCTTCCCGCTGGCCGAGGTGCGGCTGGTCGCGCCCATGCTGCCCAGCAAGGTCGTGGCGATCGGCCGCAACTACGCCGAGCACGCCGCCGAACTGGGCAACGAGGTGCCGGAAGAGCCCCTGATCTTCATGAAGCCGTCGACCTCCGTGATCGGTCCCGGCGAGTCGATCGCCTACCCGACCTCGCTGTCGCAGCGGGTCGACTTCGAGGGCGAGCTCGCCGTGGTCATCGGCCGCCTGTGCCGCGAGGTCCCGGCCGAGCGGGTCAAGGACGTCATCTTCGGCTACGCCTGCGCCAACGACGTGACCGCGCGCGACCTCCAGAAAAAGGACGTGCAATTCACCCGCGCCAAGGGGTTCGATACGTTCTGTCCGATCGGCCCGTGGATCGAGACGGATCTCGACCCGTCCGACCTGGCCCTGACCACCACGGTCAACGGAGACGTACGGCAGAGCGGACGCACCAGCCAGCTCATCCACGACATCCCCGCGCTGGTCTCCTACGTCAGCGCGGTCATGACGCTGATCCCCGGCGATGTCATCCTGACCGGCACCCCCGCGGGCGTGGGCCCGATGGAGGTCGGCGACGAGGTCAGCGTGGGCATCGAGGGCATCGGCACTTTGACGAACAAGGTGGTCTCCCGTGATTAGGGTCCGATTCGCACCCTCCCCGACCGGCATGTTCCACGTCGGCGGCGCCCGCACGGCGCTGTTCAACTGGGCGCTGGCCGAGCAGTCCGGTGGTGTCTTCGTGCTGCGCATCGAAGACACCGACGCCTCCCGCAACCAGCCCGAATGGACCGAGGGCATCATCTCGGCGCTGGCCTGGATCGGGATCAACGGCACCAACCCGGTCTTCGAGGGACCCTACTTCCAGTCCACCTTCGAGCCGCAGCACCGCGAGGCCGTGGCCAAGCTGCTGGCCGGCGGGCGCGCCTACTTCTGCGACTGCACCCGCGAAGACCTGGTCGCCCGCACCGGCTCCGAGCACAAGGGCTACGACGGCCACTGCCGCGAGCGCGGGCTCACCGCGGGCGCCGTACGCTTCCGCACCCCCGACGAGGGCGTCACCGTGGTCGACGACCTCATCAGGGGCCGGGTGGAGTTCCCCAACGACGCCCAGGAAGACTTCGTCATCGCCCGCACCGACGGCTCGCCGCTCTACGTGCTCGCCAACGCGGTCGACGACATCACCCAGAACATCACCCACGTCGTGCGCGGCGAGGAACACCTGGGCAACGCCGCCAAGCAGGTCATGCTCTGGCCCGCACTCGGCGCGGGAGTCCCGGTCTGGGCGCACCTGCCCGTCATCGTCAACGAGCAGCGCAAGAAGCTGTCCAAGCGCCGCGACAAGGTCGCCCTCGAGTCCTACCGCGACGAGGGCTACCTGGCCGAGGCGATGGTCAACTACCTCATGCTGCTCGGCTGGGGCCCCGGCGGAGACCGCGAGATCATGCCGTGGGCGGAGATGGTGCCGCTGTTCTCCCTCGAGAACGTCAACTCCGCCAGCGCCTTCTTCGACGAGAAGAAGCTGCGCGCCTTCAACGGCGAGTACATCAGGGCACTCCCGCTGGAGACCTTCGAGGAGCGCTGCCTGCCCTACCTCGACCCCTCCTGGGACGCCGAGCTCTTCAGCAAGGTCGCGCCGCTGGCCCAGACCCGCATCGCGGTGCTGAGCGAGATCCGGCAGAACGTCGACTTCCTCTTCCTCGACGAGCCCGTCTTCGACGAGGCGTCGTGGGACAAGGCGATGAAGAAGAACCCCGTCGAGATCCTCACCGGCTACCTGTCGTCGCTCGAGGTCGTCAACTGGGACCCGGAGTCGCTCAAGGACGCCCTGCTGAAGGTGGGCGAGGAGCTCGGCATGGGGCTCAGCAAGGCGCAGGCGCCGGTGCGGGTGGCCATCACCGGGCGCACCGTCGGGCTGCCGCTCTTCGAGTCGATCGAGGTGCTCGGGCGCGAGAAGTCGGTCGAGCGGGTGCGCGCGGCGCTGGCCAGGCTCGGCGCGTAAAGCGCGAACACAGCCCTCTCTCCTACGGTCGCCCGCATGAGAGAGGGCTTCCTCGCAGTGCACGGAGCCGCCGCGAAAACCCTTTGCCCGGCCTGCCCCCGCTTCCGCATCCTGGCGTGGTGCATCTCCTCGAAGCACGTGCCCTCACCAAACGTTTCGGACCCGTCACCGCCGTCGACGGCCTCGACCTGACCATCGGTCCCGGCGAGGTGATCGGCCTGCTCGGCCCCAACGGCGCCGGCAAGTCCACCACCCTCCACATGCTGCTCGGCCTCATCACCCCCGACCACGGCTCCGTCGAGCTGTTCGGCATGGACCTGCAGCGCCACCGCATCGAGGTGCTGAGCCGCATCAACTTCGCCGCCAGCTACGTCGACCTGCCCGGCGTGCTGTACGTCCAGGAGATCCTGGAGGCCTACGCCGACCTCTACGCCGTCCCGCAGAGCCGGGTGCGCGACATGATCGACCTGCTGGAGCTCGGACGGCTGCGCAAACGCAGATACATGGAGCTCTCCTCCGGCCAGCGCACCCGCGTCCAGCTCGGCAAGGCGCTCATCAACGAGCCCGACCTGCTCATTCTCGACGAGCCCACCGCCAACCTGGACCCCGACGCGGGCGACCGCATCCGCTCCCTGCTGGTACGGCTCGCGCGCGACAACGGCCGCGCCATGCTCATCACCTCGCACAACATGCCCGAGGTCGAGCGCATGTGCGACCGCATCCACTTCATGGCGGAGGGCCGCATCATCGCCAGCGGCAGCGCCGCCGAGCTGACCACCAGCTTCGGCGCCGACGACCTCGAAGAGGTCTTCCTGAAGGTGGCACGCCGATGACCGCCCTGACGCTCCCGGCCCGCGCGCAACGGGTGCGCGGCGTCGTCCGCCGCGACTTCGCCGCCCTGCGCCGCAGCCCGATCCGGATGTTCGAGATCGTCTTCTGGCCGACCGTGGAACTGGTGTTGTGGGGGTTCGTCACCCTCTTCCTCCAGTCGCAGCGGGTGCCGTTCGTGGTCGGCTTCCTGCTCGGCGCAGTCCTGCTCTGGCAGGTGCTGCAGAAGGCGAGCAACGAGATCTCCATCGCCTTCCTGGAGGACATCTGGAGCAGGAACCTGCTCAACGTCCAGGTCAGCCCGCTGTCCAGCGGCGAATACCTGCTCGGCCTGATGCTCTTCGCCCTCGGCAAGGTCGTGGTCGCCGTCGCCCTGATGGCGGTGCTGAGCGTCCTGCTGTACGGCTTCGGCATCACGGCCGTCGGCGCCGGACTCGTGCCCTTCATGGCGCTGCTGCTCGTCATGGGATGGAGCCTCGGCCTCGTCGGCATCGCCGCCGTGCTCAGATTCGGGGAGAACGCCCAGGTCATCGCCTGGTCGCTGGTGTTCGTCGCCCAGCCGCTGACGGGCATCTTCTACCCGGTCAGCGTGCTGCCCGCGCCGCTGCAGGCCGTCGCACACGCCATTCCCGGGACGTACGTCTTCGAGGGCATGCGCACCGTCCTCGGCGGCGGAGCCGTACCGTGGGCGGACCTGGCGGTGGCGGCGGCGCTGGACGTCGTGTACCTGGCGGCGGCGCTGGGGGTCTTCGCATGGGCCCTGCGCTACGCCAGGGCCCACGGGAAGTTGTCGCGCTTCGGCGACTAGCGGTGGGCGGGTGCTCTGTCGGTGCTCCCGACCAGGGAGACGACCGCGCCGACGGCCATGGCGAGCCAGAGCCCGGTCGGCCCGATCCACCCGCTGAGCACAAAGGCCGCAGGCAGCTGTACGGCGAAGCCCGCGAGGGTGGCGGCGAGGAGGCGGGCGCCGCGACCTGAAGCCTGGAGCACGCCGCCGACGGCGAGCAGGGTGGCGAACGGCAGCAGGTAGAGCGGCATCCACCGCAGGAAGGCGACCGCCTGCCCGGCCACCGCGGGGTCGTCGGTGAACCAGGTGACGACGGGGGCGGCGACCAGGTTGAGCCCCAGGGCCACGACGGCTCCGGTCGCCAGGCCGGTCTTCGCGGGGGAGGGGAGGGGCTCCGATCGGGCGGTGGAGATCATCGTGGCCTGGCGGATGGCGTAGAACGCCATCACCCCGGCGAGCATGATCTTCAGGCCGATGCCGTACCCGGCCTGTGCGGGGAGCCCGAAGGTGGCGACCAGATCGACCATGACGAGGCCGACCACTGAACGGCTCAGGAAATCTCCCGACATCGGCAGTCCGGTGCGCAGGATCGGCCACGGCGACGCCCAGCCTGTGCCGTCATGCGGAGTGAGCCTGGCGGTGAGGGAGACGAGCAACGTGATCGCGCGGGCGAGGACCGTGGCGAGCGCCGCGCCCTGGACACCCAGGTCCAGGGCGTAGATGAACAGCGGGTCGAGGGCGATCACCAGCGCGTTGCAGATCAGGGCGTTGCGCATGGGGAGCTTGGTGTTGCCGCGGCCCTTGGCGATGGCGTCCACGCAGGTCTGGGCGAAGTAGATGGGCAGGCCGGCGAGGCTGACGAGCAGGAAGTCGGCGGTCAGCGCGGCGGTGGCGGGGTCGGCGGCGAGTAGGGCGGAGAGGTGGTGGCGCAGGGGCAGGGCTACGGCGGCGATCGCGGTGCCGATGGCGACGGTGACCAGCCCACCGGTGCGGACGAGGGGTCGAATGGGGCGCCGCCCGCCGCCGTGCCCGCCGCTGCGCGGACCGCTAGGCGCACCGCCGTGCTTGTCGTGCCCGCTGCCGCTCCTGCCGAGCTCGCCGGCGGGCGCACCGTCGCGCCCTTCCCCACGCCCGCCGTCGCGCCCTTCCCCGCGCCCGCCGTTGCGAGCGTCACCGCGCCCGCCATCACGGTCGTCACCGCGCCCGCCGTTGCGAGCGTCGTGGCGGCCGATCAGCACCGTGAGGCCGGTGGGCACGGCGAGGAAGAGGCCGTAGAGAAGGTACTCAACGGTGGTCGCCACCGTAACCGCGGCGATCGCCGACGGGCCCAGACCGGAGACCCAGAGCATGTCGATCACGCTGACGGCTACGACGGCGGTGAGCAGTTCGACGTAGATGGGGGCGGCGCGCCGGAGGAGCAGCATCGATGTACCTCGATTCGAGTTATCTCGAAAAGAGGTATAGCGATAAGATGTACCTCGTGTCCAATGAGTTGAGCCTCGCGATCCTCGGCTTTCTCTTCGAGCGCCAGATGCACGGCTACGAGCTGAAGAACCGCCTCCTGGCCCTGTCCGGCCACAGACGCCCGATCAGCGACGGCGCCCTCTACCCCGCCATCGCCCGCCTCCGCGAGAAGGGCCTGGTTCTCTGCCAGGAGGAGCGCGGCCTCGTCGCCGCCCCCCGCCACATGCTCACCCTCACCCTGCCCGGTCGCGAGGAGCTCATGGCCAGGCTCCGCTCCCCGAAGGACGTCGAGATCACCGACCAGACCAGGTTCTTCACCCTGCTCACCTTCCTGTCGGTGCTGCCCGACCGTGCCGACCAGGTCGAGGTGCTGCGCCGCCGCCTCGATTTCCTCGAGACTCCGGCGAGCTTCTTCTACGACTCCGGCAAGCCCGTCCGGGCTGAGGAGGAGCAGGATCCCTTCCGCCGCGGCATGCTCCTGGTCGCGCGAGCCACAGGCACCGCCGAGAAAGAATGGCTGAGGGCGACCATTGAGGAACTGTCCTTGCCGCAATAGCTCCTACCGTGAGCTCCATGACCTACCTCGTCACCGGTGCCACCGGCGCAGTCGGCCGCCATGTCGTCACGTCTCTCCTGGAGCGCGGAGTCCGCGTGCGGGCCCTGACCCGCTCGGCCTCGCGGGCCCGTTTCGCCGACGAGGTCGAGGTGGTGGAGGGCGATCTGACCCGCCTCGACACGATCGTCCCAGCTTTGGAGGGTGTGGCCGGAGTCCACCTCATCGACACGGCCGACTCCGACTACACCCCGCTCCGCAACGGCTCCGAGCTCGTCAAGCTGCTCGAAGGCCGCAAGGTGACGTTGCTCAGCAGCTGGGGCGAGGGCACCCTCGAGCCGGCCCTGCGCGCGAGCACCCTCGACTGGACGTACATCCAGCCCACCGAGTTCATGTCGAACGCGCTGGCCTGGGCGCAGTCCGTACGGCTGAGCAACCGCATCGAGGAGCCGTTCGCCGCGACCAAGACGGTCATGGTGCACGAGGCCGACATCGGCGCGGTGATCGCCCATGTGCTGACCTCGGATGGCCACACCGGCAAGACGTACGGCTTGACCGGCGGCGAACGGCTCGACATCCCCACCAAGGTGCGGATCCTCGGCGAGGCGATCGGGCGGGAGATCGAGTTCGTGGAGTTGTCGATCGAGCAGATGCGCGCCAAGTACGCCGCGGAGGGCGTGCCCGAGGAGATGATCGACTTCCAGATCAGGGTCTTCGGCGACGTCGACCCTGACGCCTACCAGCCGAGCTCGACCGTCGCCGACCTGCTCGGCCGTACGCCCCTGACGTTCGCGCAGTGGGCGGCCGAGCACGCTGACGCGTTCAGGCCGGAATACAGCTCGGCTCGGTGAAGGTCGCCTTCTCCTTCGGGAGGCGGTCGAGCAGCTCGACCTTCTCCAGGGCGTGCGAGGCGATCACGTGGCCGTTCCTGTTCTCCTCGGCGAAGCCCAGGTAGCGGTAGGTTTCGGGCTCGAAGATCAGGGTGGTGCCCTCCGCTGTGCGCACGCCCACACCGGCGCGCCCCAGGGCGTCGGTGATCGAGGGCTTCACGGTCACTCCGTCCATCTCGGAGATCAGGGTGAACAGCGACGCGCGCAGGCTGGGCCGTACGGCCGCCTTGTCGATCAGGTCCTGCAGCGTGTACGACATGCGGAGGTGCGGCTCGGCGGGGTGCGCGGCCGCCGCCTGCCGTACCCTCTCGCGAAGCGACGCCACGTCGGTGGGCCAGCTCGTGAGATCGGTGTAGGTGGTGCCGCGCTTCCTGTCGAAGCTCTCGGAGCAGAGCTTCATCAGGGTGATCTGGTCGCCCTGGCGCATCATGAACGGGCCCGAGCTGTCGGCGGGCGACCAGTCCTCGCGCACCTCGTCCTGCATTTTCACCGGTTTGCCCGTGGCGTCGGGACCGGAGAAGATCCCTGACCGGTCACGCGCCACCGTGTGCACGACCTGGCCGGCGCGCGGGTTCAGGTCGGGCTCCGCCGCGGCCTGCTGCGCCGCGCGGGCCAGCAGCTCCTGCGCGTTGGCCGGCGCCGGGTCCGCGACGACCTGCACGGCCACGAACCCCACCGCCAGGGCGGCGGCCAGCCCTCCGGCGACCGCGAACCTCACGCCCGCCCTGCCGCGCTTCGCGCCGTGCATGCCGTCCAGCAGCCTGGCCCTGGCCGGGGCCAGGTCCTGGCGGCCGGCCGCGGGCACCTCGGCCCACATCGTCTTCAGGTCGTCCATCACACGTCTCCCAACGTCTCGCGGATCTTGGTGCGGGCGCGGTTGAGCCGGGACCGTACGGTTCCCACCGGAATGTCGAGCGCCCGCGCCACCTCCTCGTAGGTGAGCTCCGCCCAGGCGATGAGCAGGAGCACGTCCCGGTCGGCGCGCTTGAGCTTCAGCAGCGCCGCGGCCAGGGGCCGGTTGACGGCCAGCGTGTTGACCCCGTCCTCCACCGGAGGCACGCCGGGGTGCACACCGCTGCGCACGTAGGCCTGATAGAGGTTGAGCTCGGTGCGTTTTCGCTTGCCGATCACATTCGACGCGATGCCGTACAACCAGGGCCGCGCATCCGGGCGCGAGCGGTCATACCGCTCGCGGTGCTTGAACGCCGCCAGGAAGGTGTCGGCGACCACGTCCTCGGCCGCGTCGGGCCCTAACCGGCGTACGGCAAAGCGGTGCAGAAGCGGCGCATGCCGGTCGAACAGGGCGGCGAAGAGCTCGGGGTCACGGAGTGACTCCTGGATGAGGGTCGCGTCGTCGGCTTGGTCGACTTCGCGGGTGATGGTCATGCATATGAGCCCTTCTCGGTGTGTCAGCGGACATCGTTACTTACCGCCGCGTGGGAAAAGGGTTCACATCTCGATGCCGGTGATCAAGGCGATCGCGCGCAGGCCGTCGAGAGCTTCGTAGATCTCCTGGTAGGGGTCGTCCGAATCCATCTTGACCATGAAGGACTCGTTCTCGTCGGCGACCCGTCCCTTGATGTCGGCCCGCCTCGGTGATCTCGCCGGGGCAGTTGTGCAGCATCTCGCGGCGGGCGCAGAGCGCGCCACGGCCACATCCGCCTTGCCGTACCAGAAGGCCGTCCGCCTGCCTTCCACCTTCCGCACGCCGGGAAGGGCGCTCATCGCCTTCCGGCCTCCGCAGCCTCCGCAGAGGTGATCTTGCCGCGGCTGTCGCAGGTGCTCAGCTTGCTGGTGCCGCACAGGCGCACGACCACCGTCGCGGCTCGCGGCCAGGGGCCGTCCGGCGGGGCCAGCGGCTCGTACGCCACGGCGCTCATGCCGTGGTCCGGTTCCTGAGTCGTCGTGACGGAGCCCCGATCAGGGCTCGGTCCTTGGGCCGCGCAGCCGACGAGCCATAACGCTGCCAGCATCAAGATCCCCCGTCTCATGGGGATCGACTATCGTGCCGGGTCGAATCGTGCGTCAAGGTCCGGCGGGGCCGGTGTCCGTGCCACCGGCGACGGCAGACACGGACACCCGGACATCATGGTGTGACTAGTCGAGCCCGCGGCGCTTGAGCAGCGGCGCGATCTGCGGGTCGCGGCCGCGGAAGTTGCGGAAGGCCTGCAGCGCGTCCATGCTGCCGCCGACCGACAGCAGCGTCTTGCGGAAGTGGTCGCCGTTCTCCCGCTTGAGCCCGCCGTTCTCCTTGAACCACTCCACGCTCTCGGCGTCGAGCACCTCGCTCCAGATGTAGGAGTAGTAGCCCGCGCTGTAGCCGGTGATGTCGGAGAAGATGTGCAGGAAGTAGTTCGTCCGGTAACGCGTGCGCACCAGCGGGAAGTCGACGCCGGCCTCGCGCAGGGCCTCGTCCTCGAAGGCGCGGCCGTCGGCGACGGTCTGGCCGGTGCCGAGCTTGTGCCAGGTCCAGTCGAGCAGCGTCGCCTTGAGGTACTCCAGCGTCGCGAAACCCTGGTTGAACTGCTCGGCGGCCTTCATCTTCTCGACGAGCTCGGCGGGCATCGGCTCGCCGGTCTCGTGGTGCTTGGCGTAGTTCGTGAGGATCTCCGGCCAGGTCGCCCACATCTCGTTGACCTGCGAGGGGTACTCCACGAAGTCGCGCGGCACGTTGGTGCCCTCGACGCGCGGGAAGCGCACCTGCGAGAACAGGCCGTGCAGGGCGTGGCCGAACTCGTGGAAGGCGGTGTTGACCTCGTCGAAGGTCAGCAGCGTCGGGCCGCTGACCGGCTTGGTGAGGTTCAGGTTGTTCATCACCACGGGCCGCTCGTCGCGCAGGAACGACTGGTCGACCAGGTTGTTCATCCACGCGCCGCCGCGCTTGGTGGGCCGGGCGTACGGGTCCAGCAGGAACAGGCCGATGGGCGAGCCGTCCTCGTTGGAAACCTCCCAGATCCGGCAGTCGGGGTGATACCCCTTCAGCTCGGGACGCTCGGAGAAGGTGATGCCGAACAGCTTGGTCGCGGCGTAGAACACACCGTCGTCGAAGACCCGGTTGAGCTCGAAGTACGGCTTCATCGCCGAGGCGTCGAAGTCGTAGGTGGCCTGGCGCACCTTCTCCGCGTAGAACGACCAGTCCCACGGCTGGATCTCGTGCCCGGCCTGCTCGGCCAGCGCCGCGGCCTCCTTCTTGGCATTCCGTACGGCGGGGCCGACCAGCTGGGCCAGCATCTCCTCGACCGCGTCGACGGTCTTGGCCGTCTGGTCGGCGACGATCAGCGCGGCGTGGTTGGGGTAACCGAGGAGGTTCGCCCGCTCGATGCGGATCTGGGCGATCTTCGGCGCGAGGTCGAAGTTCTGCGGCGCCCGCTCGACGCTCAGGGTGTACAGCTTCTCCCGGGTCTCCCGGTTGGTGAGCTGTGCGAGCTTCGGCTGGTTGGTGAAGTTGAGGAGCGGCAGGACATAGGTGCCGTCCTCCTGCTTGATCGCGTCGATCTCGGCCTGGTCGAGGCCGTCGAGGTCGCTCGCGTCGCTCGTGACGAGGGCCGACTCGGTCGTCGCCTTGAGCACGTTCTGTCCGAATTCCGTGGACAGCTCGGCCAGCTGGGAGTTGAGCTCCTTGAGCCGCGCCTGCTCCTCCTCGGTCAGGTCGGCGCCGGCCTTGATGAAGTCGGTCCGGTAACGCTCCAGCAGCCACGCCTCCTCGGCGTCGGCCGTGGCGACCTGCTTGATGCGCGCCCACAGAGCGCGGTTGAGCCGGATCTCGTCGCTGTGCTGGGCGAACTTCGGCGCGAACTCCTTCTCGAGCTCGCGGATCCCGTCGCTGGCGTCGGAGGAGGCAAGGCTGTAGAAGACCGTGGCGACCCGCGAGAGGATCCGTCCGGCCTGCTCCAGGGCCACGATGGTGTTGTCGAAAGTGGGCGGCTCGGGGTTGTTCGCGATCGCGTCGACCTCGGCCAGGTGCTCGGCCATGCCACGCTCGAACGCGGGCCGGAAGTGCTCCTCGCGGATGTTGGCGAAGTCAGGCAGCTGGTACGGCAGGGCACTGGGTGCGAAGAACGGGTTGTCGGTCAACGCTCGGGCTCCTCACGGGGTGATTTTGTCCCTTCTAGCTTGGCATGTCGAGGGTTGTGCAATGGCACTGGGGACAGCGGTTCGGCAATCGTTTTGGCGATGACGCCGGAACTGGGCTATTGTTTGGGACGTCGCCAGTGAGCCCCAAGGGGTTCGCCGCGATGGGGTATGGTGTAATTGGCAACACGACTGATTCTGGTTCAGTTATTCTAGGTTCGAGTCCTGGTACCCCAGCTCTGGAGCGGATGATCTGTAGATCATCCGCTTTTCTGCATTTCCGGGGATGTTTGAGGGGCTTGGCACTCAGTTTGGTTGTGCTCCACGGGGTGCGGTAGAGTTACCAGCGCTGCCGGGGAAACCCGGCACGTCGCTTGTGACAGGGTCCCGTCGTCTAGTGGCCCAGGACGCCGCCCTCTCAAGGCGGTAGCGCCGGTTCGAATCCGGTCGGGACTACCACTGTCACAATCGCGAGCGGTCCCGTCGTCTAGTGGCCTAGGACGCCGCCCTCTCAAGGCGGTAGCGCCGGTTCGAATCCGGTCGGGACTACTTCTCAGCCCCTCTCCACGAGGGGCTTTCTCATTTCTTCACTCCTTCTGCCCCGGCACCACCAGCCCGCTCTCGTAGGCCATCACCACCGCCTGGGTCCTGTCACGCAGCCCGAGCTTGTTCAGCACCCGGCTCACGTGCGTCTTGACCGTCTCCTCCGTCACGACCAGCCGGTCGGCGATCTCCGGATTCGACAGCCCCTCGGCCACCAGGCGCAGCACCTGCGTCTCACGCGGGGTCAGCCCGTCGAGCACCACCGGATTCGCCTTGGGTTTGAGCTGGGCGAACTCGCGGATCAACCGCTTGGTGACCCCGGGAGCCAGCAGCGCCTCACCCGCCGCGATCACCCGCACCGCGTCGAACAGCCGCTCCGCGGTGACATCCTTCAGCAGGAACCCGCTCGCACCCGCCTTGAGCGCGTCGTAGACGTACTCGTCGAGGTCGAACGTGGTCAGGATCAGCACGTACGGCCCCGCCGGGCCGGACATGAGGCGGCGAGTGGCCTCGATGCCATCCATGCCGGGCATGCGGATGTCCATCAGGACGACGTCGGGCTCCAGCTCCTTGCTGAGCCGTACGGCCTCGGCGCCGTCGGCGGCGGTGCCCACGACGGTGAAGTCAGGCTGCGTGCCGAGGAGCTCGGCGAAGCCGGTGCGCACCACCAGGTGATCGTCGGCGACGATGATCCGCACGCTCATGCGGCCGCTCCCTGTCGTCATTCGGCGGCCCTGGGGAGGATCGCTTCGACCATGAACCCTCCACCGGGCGCCGGCCCGGCACGAAACCGCCCGCCCACGGCCGCGACCCGTTCATTCATCCCGGACAGGCCATGCCCGGCGACCGGAAGCACAGGGGTGTCCACGACCATCGCCGCTCGGCGCCACCCGAAGAGGCGCCCCAGCCCACTCCTCTCCTCCCGCCCACCGCCGCGCGATCCCGCCCGCCCCGCGAGTCCACTCACTCGCCCGCCACTCGCTTGCCCGCCACTCGCCTTCCCGCCGCGCGCACGCTCGTCACCAACCAACTCGCCATCGACCCCTTCTTCGCGGCGCCCGTCATGGAACCTTCCATCGCCCGGCGACCCGTCCGTGCGCAGCCGCTCACCGGCCTCTCCACCCTTTTGAGGCGCGCCCGTGAGCAGCCACCCACCGGTCTGCCCACCCCCAGCAGGCCCCTGAACCCCCCGCTCCGTTCCCGGCCCGTTATCCCTCACCCGCACCCGCAGCGCCTCCGCCGAATACGTCAGCTCCACATCGACCGCAGCTCCAGGCGCATGCCGCCGAGCATTCGTCAGCGCCTCCTGCACGATGCGGTAAGCCGCCAGCTCCACCCCCGGATCGAACACCTCCGGCGTCCCGCTGAGGACGAGCCGCACCACCGTCCCCGAAGCCTCCCGCGCCTCGTCGAGCAGCGCGTTCAGCTCATGCAACCGCAACCCCGGCTGCGGCCGACGCTCGGCCGTCTCGGCCTCGGCGTCCTCGCGCAGCACGCCCAGCACCCGCCGCATCTCCGTCAGCGCCGCCCGGGCGGTGTTCCCGATGCCCAGCAGCCGCTCGGCCCCGGCCTCGGGCATGCCCGGGGTGGCCAGGCGCGCGGTCTCCGCCTGCACGGCCACCATCGAGATGTGGTGCGCCACGACGTCGTGCAGCTCCCGGGCGATCCTCGCCCGTTCCCCGCGCGCCGTGTGCGCGAGCAGCGAGTCTTCCACGACCTGCCGGGTGGCGGCCGAGGCCAGCGTCTGGGCGTGGGCACGCTGCGCGATGCCCGCCAGCGCGGCGGTCGGCGCCATCGACGCCAGGACCAGCACGGCCAGCGACGCCTCACCCGAGGGCGCGGAAGCCGCCATCACCAGGGCGAGCACGGGGAAGGGCGCGGCCAGCACCACGGCCGCCAACGGGGAGCCCCGGCGCCCGAGCCGGTATTCCGAGATCAGCAGAGCTGCCGCCGCGGCAAGGGTCAAGGTGTGGAACGCCGTGAGCGACACCACCACTGTCGCCGTGACGACCACCGCCCCCGGCAGGGCTCTGAGCAGCAGGAGCGGCAGCGTGGCCGCCAGGGCGAGCAGCGGGAAGACGAGGAAGTACAGCGAGTTGTCGGGCGGGTGCGGCGAGACGGCGGGCGCGATCGTGCCGACGGGCACGGTTTCGCTGATCCCGCCCACCAGGCTCGGCAGCCGCGTGTCGCGCGCCTGCAGCAGCGCCTCGGCCACGGCGAGCAGCACCAGCAGCACCCCAGCTATGACGGGCGCGCGCGGGGCGGCTGCGATGCGCCGCGCCCACTCGACCCACCGATTCACACAGGTCATTGTGCAGGCCAGGGCCCTGCCGGGGCATCCCTCACGTGAGGGATCCTGCCTCCCTTATGCCAGGGATGCCGAAGATGGCTCCCACGCGGGACGCCCCGGTACGGCCAAACTCCCTAATCTGCCTGGCATGGATGCGACCATCGAAGTCTCCGGGCTGCGCAAGCGGTTCGGGCAGGTCCTCGCCCTCGACGGGATGTCCTTCACCGTGCGGCCGGGCCAGGTGACCGGGTTCGTCGGCCCCAACGGAGCCGGCAAGTCCACCACGATGCGGGTGATCCTCGGGCTCGACGCCCCCGATGAGGGCACCGCACTGGTCGGCGGCATGCCGTACCAAAAGCTCAGAAACCCGCTGAGCCAGGTCGGAGCGCTGCTCGACGCGGGCGCCCTCCAGCCGAGCCGTACGGCACGCAACCACCTGCTGTGGCTGGCCCATTCCCAGGGACTTTCGGCCAGGCGCGTCGACGAGGTCGCCGAGCTGGTGGGTCTGGGCGGCGCCATCCGGCGCAGGGCGGGCGGCTATTCGCTGGGCATGCGGCAGCGGCTCGGCATCGCCGCGGCGCTGCTGGGCGATCCGGCCGTGCTGATGCTCGACGAGCCGTTCAACGGGCTCGACCCCGAGGGCATCCTGTGGGTCCGCGGATTCCTGCGTTCGCTGGCGCGCGAGGGGCGGGCGGTCCTGGTGTCGAGCCATCTCATGAGCGAGCTGCAGGACACCGCCGAGCATCTCGTGGTCGTGGGGCGCGGGCAGGTGGTCGCCGACACCGCCGTGGCGCGCCTGATCGCGGCCGCCTCCAACGGGCGCGTCACGCTGCGCACGTCGTCGCGCGAGTCGGCCATGGAGACCCTGTCACCCGCCGGGGCGACCGTCGCCGTCACCGGGCCCGACACCCTCGTGATCGAAGGCATGGAAGCCGAGCGGGTCGTCGGCCTGCTGACCCGCGACGCGGTGCCGTTCGCCGAGGTGAGCGCCCACCGCGCCACCCTCGAAGAGGCCTACATGGACCTGACGCGCGCCTCCGTCGAGTTCCACGGAGGTGAGGGGAGATGACGACCGCCACCCGCCCTCGCCCCCAGGCGCGCGCCCGACGCGACGGCTTCGCCCACCTGCTGCGCGCCGAGTGGACCAAGTTCCGCACCGTCCGCGGCTGGACCATCGGCCTGGCCGTGGCGCTGCTGGTGATCCCCGCCTTCGGCCTGCTCTTCGCGGCCAACTCCTACAGCTCGTGCATGCAGGGCACGAAAGAGGTGCCATGCCCGGTTCCTCCGACCGGGCCCGGCGGGGAGGCGGTGAACGACAAGTTCTTCTTCGTGCACCAGCCGCTCACCGGCGACGGCACGATCATCGCCCGCGTCGCGTCGCTGTCCGGCAGCATCACCTATCCGCCGCCCAACCACAACGAGATTGTCCCCGGCAACACGCCCTGGGCCAAGGCCGGCCTCATGATCAAGAAAGGCGTCGAGCAGGGCTCGCCCTACGCCGCGGTGATGGTCACGGCCAAGCACGGCGTCCGCATGCAGCACGACTTCACCGAAGACACCGCGGGAAGCGCCTCGGCGCCCGGCGGCCGGTGGCTGAAACTGAGCCGCAGCGGTGACACGATCACCGGCAGCGAGTCGGCCGACGGCCGCACCTGGAGCACGGTGAGCACAGTGCGCATGGACGACCTGCCCGACACGGCGGAGATCGGCCTCTTCGTCGCGTCGCCCGACGACATGACGCTCACCGGCAACTCCCTCGGCGGGAGCATCTCCACCTCCCGCCTCGCGAACGCCACTGCCGCCTTCGACAACGTCACACCCTCCACGACGGGCCAGTGGACGAAGACGGACGTCGGCGTCACCCTCGGCCCCGACGGCCTGACGCCCCACCGCCCTGGCGAGGCCACCCAGTCCGGCGACACCTTCACCATCACCGGCAACGGCGACATCGCGCCGCTCACCACCGACGGCGTGCGCTACTCCAGCATCCTCACCGGCACACTCGCCGGAATGATCGCGGTCACGGTGGTGGCCGTCATGTACATCACCGCGGAGTACCGCCGCGGCATGATCGCCACCACGATGCTCGCCAGCCCGCGGCGCCACCGGGCGATCGCCGCCAAGGCCGTCGTGATCGGCTCCGTCACCCTCGCCGGAGCCCTGCTCGCCACCGTCGCCACGATCGCCGTGTCCCTGCCGATGCTGCGCGACAACGGCAACTTCATCCTGCCGATCTCGTTCCCCACCCAGGCCCGCATCCTGGGCGGCACCGCGGCGCTGCTGGCCGTGACGGCGGTGCTCGCCCTCGGCCTCGGGGCGATCTTCCGGCGCAGCGCGGCGGCGATCGTCACCACGCTCGCCCTGATCGTCCTGCCGTACATCCTGGCGACTACTTCACTCCTGCCGACAGGCCCGGCGCAGTGGCTGCTCCGCCTGACCCCGGCGGCCGCCTTCGCCGTCCAGCAGAGCATGCCCAGCTATCCCCACGTGCTCACGTCCGAGTCGCCCCTGGAGGGCTACTATCCGCTGCCCCCCTGGGGCGGATTCGGGGTGCTCTGCGTCTACGCGGCGCTCGCCCTGGGCGTGGCGATCCACCGGCTCCGATCGCGAGACGTTTGAGCGATGACGCCTGACCCGAGGGGAGCCACGATGAGGCGCGAACTGCACGCCGAGTGGACCAAGATGCGCACGGTGGCCGGTCCGGCCTGGCTGCTGGTGGGGGTGGTGCTGCTCACCGTGGCCGTGGGTGCCGCGGCGAGCGCCGTCATGACCTGCCCCTACGGCCAGTGCTCCTACGACCCCGCCCGGATCAGCCTCAGCGGCGTGCAGCTGAGCCAGGCCCTGGTCGCCCTCCTGGCCGTCGCCGTGGTCAGCGGCGAATACAGCACCGGGCTCATCCAGACCACCCTGACGGCGATGCCCGCCCGCGGCAGGGTGCTCGCGGCCAAGGCGATGCTCGTCACGGGCACGACCCTGGCCGCGGGGACGGTCGGAGTCCTCGGCTCCATCCTCGCGGCGCGGCTCATCCTGCCCGACAGCGGATACACCTTCGTCCACGGATATGCGCTGCCGTCCCTCACCCACGGCCCCAGCCTGCGCGCCGCCGTCGGCACGGTGCTGTACCTGGGGCTCATCGCCCTGCTCAGTGTCGGAGTCGCGGCAGCGGTCCGCGACTCGGCGGCCGCCACGGGAAGCGTGCTGGCGGTGCTCTACGTGCCCAGCTTCCTGGTCCTGATCAGCAACCCGGACATGCGGGAGTGGATCTTCAGGCTGGCGCCGACCAACGCCGGGCTGACGATCCAGGCGACGACCGACCTGGCGGCGTTTCCCATCAGCCCCTGGGGAGGGCTGGGGGTGTTCGCCGCCTGGGCGCTCGCCGCCATGGCGCTGGGCCGCTGGCTCTTACGGCACCGCGACGCTTGACGAGCCGCTGCTTGACGAGCTGGCGCTGCACGAGCGGACGCCTGACGAGCGGACGCCTGACGAGCAGCCGTCTGACGAGCAGCCGTCTGACGAGCAGCCGTCTGACGAGCGGTCGCCTGGCGAGCGGTCGCCTGGCGAGCGGTCGCCTGGCGAGCGGTCGCCTGGCCAGGGCCGGACTCCGGGGGAGCGGCGGCCCGCCCAGCAAGCGCCTCGCAGTGCCGATCACCTGGCGCATGACGTCCCACCCCTGTGCATGACGCCGATCGCCCGATGCATATGCGAACGTCCGGCGTATGCACCGCGCCCAGTAACGCGACGAGTGCCCGCGCTCCCGGTGCCCGGGACCCTAGTGCCCGGTCGCGGAGCGGGTCTTGAACAAGGCCCGCTTGGCGGCCTTGGCGACCTGCTTGTCCGGGTGCACCTGCGAGATGAGGTCCAGAAGCTCCTCCACATGCGCGTGAGGAATCTTCCAAACCACCTCCAACAGGTTGTTCAGCAGATCAGGCCCAATGTCCCTCAAGCTGCTCACGAACTCCGAGCGGCCGAGACCTGCGGAGATGGTCCACATGTCCAAGATGAGCCAGTGAGTGTCGTCCTGCGTCGGCTCGGGAGCGTCGGCGACGCCGAGCTGGGTGAGGTGGGTGGCGGCGTACGGCCGGAGCGAGGGCTCGGAGAGCGCAGCCTTCCAGGCCGGAGTGGCCGCCTCGCCGAGGGCCCCCACGACGGAGGCGGCCTGCACGCGGATGAGGGCGTCCGCCGGGTCGGCGGTGGCGGCGTCGAGCAGCTCCGAGGCGGCCTTGGCCGGATCGCGGAGCTCCATCCAGGCCGCGAGCTCGGCGTCGGCCTCCTCCTCCGGCAGATCGGCGCTCAGCGCCAGCAGGTCGAGGGCGTTCATCGAGTCGATGGCCGGTCGGGCGTCGACCTCGATGTCGGCGTCGTCGATCAGGTGCACCACACCGTCGACACCGAGGGGGGTGAGCACCAGGGAGGTGCCCGACACGACCGCCATGCCGTACCCCACGAGCCAGTCGATGACGGGCGCGAGCGGGTCGCCGTACACCGAGGTGGCGGCGGCCCACGCGTCGGGGCCGAGCTCGTCGAGGTCGGTGGCGGCGGCCTCGAGGTCGGCGCGCAGGTTCGCGAGCTCCAGGGAGCCGCCGGCGAGCAGCAGCCGCACGAGCACCCCGCGAGTCAGCCCCGTGAGGACGAGCGTCAGGTCCTCGTCGGGCAGCTCCGGGTCGGCGTAGTCGACCGACTGCAGGCCGAGCGCCCAGGCGTCGAGCACGTCCTCGTCGTCGTCGAAGGGCCAGTCGGCCGTGTCGGCGCGCACGCTGACCGTGTCGTCGTCGCCCGGCTCGAGGAACTCCAGGTCGACGGCGAGGTTCCAGATGTTCCACAACTGCGGCACCGCCTGGGCGAGCGGGCCGGCGGCCGACGGCCGGGGCAGGCCGACGACCGACAGGGCCTCCTCGACCTCGGCGTCGGTCAGCAGGCTCTCCTCGCCGACCTGCCGCGACGGCCCGACCCACAGCGCCAGGTCACGCGCCTTGGCGAGCAGAGGTACGGCACGCGCGGCGTCGGCCAGCTCGGCGTCGGGACGCAAGCGGATGGTGTCGAGCTCGGCGAGCTCGTCGGCGAACAGCTCGAAGTCGCCGAGGTCGGCGATCTCCTCGTCGTCGTCACCCTCGGCACCGGAGGGGGAGTCGGAGTCGATCAGGTCTTCCATCGCGTCGACGAAATCGTCTTCGAGGGCGAGCAGCTCCGAGCGCAGCCGGTCGAAAGAGTCGGCGCGCTGGTGCATCCTGCCGGTCTGGGACAGGAAGGTCAGGTAGGCCTCCAAAGCCTGGATCAGGCCGTCGGCGGCGGCATCGGGGTCGTCGACGACCGTGGGCATGCGCTCGAGCAGCAGCTCACGCAGGGTGTCGGCCTTCCAGATGCCGGCGTCGTCGGAGAAAGCCAAGCGGTGCCACAGCACGGCGGGGCCGACGAGTTCAGGCGCGATGTCGGGCTCGTTGGTGCGGGCCCAGACGATGAACTCCTCGAGCAGGGGTCGCAGCTCAGTGGCGGCTACCTCGATGCGATCTGTCACCCGACCAGGCTAGTGCGCCTGAGAGGGCGCTCGCTTCGGGAAATCGTCAGCAAATGCCGCGTCCGGACGGCCTCGGGGCTGGTTGGCGGGGCCGGAGGGAGGGGCTGGATGGGGTGGACGATTGCCTTTAGGGGAGGTAGGGGCGGCGCAGGGTGGGGTGTCGGCTCGGGAGGTGGGGTGCCCGGGATGCGGCGTCGTGTCGGCGAGGGAGTGGTCGGCAAGGGGCGGGGATGGCCGTCCGGCGTGTGGTGGGGCACTTGCAGGCGCCCGCGCGAGGACCGCGGAGGGGGCGGGATGCAGTGCGGGAATGCAGTGAGTGGGCTGGGACGTGGCGAGGGTGGCGAAACGGTGGGTCGCGGCGGGGTGGGGGCGGCGGGGAACGTGGCATGGCCACGGTGTGAAGCGAGCGGACCGGCGTCTTCGGCGGTGCCGCGTCACTGCGTGTCGACAGAACCCTGTCTCTCGAGGGGACCCCGGTCTTTCGAGGCGATATCCCTCAAGACGGCCTCTCTCAAGCGACCAGGACGACCTCTCTCAAGACGACCGTCGCATGGCCTCCGTGATCCGCTCCGCCGCCGACATCACCGGCACCGCGTGCAGCCGTCCCGGCGTCCTGGTCAGCCGCTCTATCGGCCCGGAAACAGACACCGCCGCGATCACCTTCCCCCCAGCCCCCCGGATGGGTGCCGACACGCTGGCCACGCCGTTCTCCCGCTCGCCCACGCTGTGCGCCCATCCACGGCGCCGTACAGATGCGAGCGTGGCGGCGGTGAACTTGGCCCCCCGCAACCCCCGGTGGAGCCGGTCGGGCTCCTCCCAGGCGAGCAGGATCTGGGCCGCCGATCCGGCGCTCATGGGAAGCGCGGAGCCGACGGGCACGGTGTCACGGAGTCCGCTGGCTCGTTCGGCGGCGGCCACGCAGACCCGCTCGTCGCCCTGGCGGCGGTAGAGCTGGGCGCTCTCTCCGGTCAAGTCGCGCAACTGGGTCAGCACGGGGGAGGCCACGGCCAGCAGCCGGTCCTCGCCGGCGGCGGTGGACAACTCGGAAAGGCGGGGCCCGAGCACGAAGCGGCCCTGGGTGTCTCGCGATACGAAACGGTGAAATTCCAGGGCTACCGCCAGCCGATGCGCTGTAGGCCTGGCCAAACCGGTCGCCTGGACCAGTTGCGCGAGCGAGGCTGGGCCCGCTTCGAGGGCGTTCAGCACCAAAACGGCCTTGTCGAGTACTCCGACTCCGCTAGAGTTGTCCATGTACCGATACTGCCGTCTCAGCATACGAGAAAGCAAGTCGGAGGGTCCCTGCGACCTGCAAAGGGCGGAAGGCAAGGGCGCTGACCGGAATTCCCCGGCGGGTCGCGATCGAAGGAGGAGATTATGGGCCGCACACTGGCGGAGAAGGTCTGGGAGCAACACGTCGTGCGACGTGCCGAAGGCGAACCCGACCTGCTCTTCATCGACCTGCACCTCATTCACGAGGTCACCAGCCCGCAGGCCTTCGACGGCCTGCGCATGGCCGGTCGGAAGGTGCGGCGCCCCGATCTCACCATCGCCACCGAGGACCACAACGTTCCCACGGTGCTCGGCCCGATCGAGGACCCGGTCTCCAAGACGCAGGTCGAGACGCTGCGCAAGAACGCCGCCGAGTTCGGCGTCCGGCTGCATCCCATGGGTGACGCCGGCCAGGGCGTGGTGCACATCATCGGGCCGCAGTTCGGCCTGACCCAGCCCGGCATGACGATCGTCTGCGGCGACTCCCACACCTCCACCCACGGCGCGTTCGGCGGCATCGCGTTCGGCATCGGCACCTCCGAGGTCGAGCACGTGCTGGCCACCCAGACGCTGCCCGCTTACCGCCCGAAGACGATGGCCATCGAGGTCAAGGGCGACCTGCCCGCGGGCGTCACGGCCAAGGACCTGATTCTGGCGATCATCGCCAAGATCGGCACGGGCGGCGGCCAGGGCTACATCGTGGAGTACCGCGGCGAGGCCATCCGCAAGCTCTCCATGGAGGGCCGGATGACCATCTGCAACATGTCCATCGAGGCCGGCGCCAGGGCAGGCATGATCGCCCCCGACGAGACCACCTTCGCCTACCTGAAGGGCCGCGCCCACGCGCCCCAGGGCGACGACTGGGACAAGGCGGTCGAGCACTGGAAGACGCTGCGCACCGATGACGACGCCGAGTTCGACCGGGTCGTGGAGATCGACGCGGCCGAGCTCAGCCCGTTCGTGACGTGGGGGACCAACCCCGGCCAGGGCGCTCCGCTGAACACCCCGATCCCGTCGCCGCGCAACAGCGAGGACGAGCGGGCCCTGCAGTACATGGGGCTGACCGCGGGCACGCCGCTGAGCGACATCGAGGTCGACACGGTCTTCGTGGGTTCGTGCACCAACGGCCGCATCGAGGACCTGCGGGCGGTCGCCGACATCCTCAAGGGCCGGCAGGTCAAGGCTCGCACGCTGATCGTCCCGGGCTCGATGCTGGTCAAGCTGGAGGCCGAGAAGGAGGGCCTCGACAAGGTCTTCACCGAGGCGGGTGCCGAGTGGCGCCAGGCCGGGTGCTCGATGTGTCTGGGCATGAACCCCGACACGCTGAAGCCGGGGGAGCGCAGCGCCTCCACCTCCAACCGCAACTTCGAGGGCCGGCAGGGCAAGGGCGGCCGCACGCACCTGGTGTCGCCGCAGGTCGCGGCAGCGAGCGCCGTCACCGGAAAGCTGACCGCACCGGCTGACCTCTGACGAGGTCCGCATGGCACGGCACGGCAAAGCGAAGCCGCGTACGCACGGCCGCGCGGAAGCCGACGAGCCGAAGCCGACGAGCCGAAGCCGACGAGCCGAAGCCGATGGCGAGAGCCGACGAGCGGAAGCCGACGAGCGAAGGCCGCCGAGCGAAGGCCGACGAGCGGAAGCCGACGAGCGAAGGCCGCCGAGCGGAAGCCGACGAGTGACAGCCGATCGCCCCTGACCACACCCCGCCCAGGAGAAGAGACCACGACATGGACGCATTCACCACCCACACCGGCACAGCGGTCCCCCTGCGCCGCAGCAACGTCGACACCGACCAGATCATCCCCGCCGTCTGGCTCAAGCAGGTCAGCCGTACCGGCTTCGAGAAGGGCCTGTTCTCCGCCTGGCGCGAGGACCCGGCCTTCGTCCTCAACCAGGACACCTATGCCGGCGCCACGATCCTGCTGGCCGGCCCCGACTTCGGCACCGGCTCCAGCCGCGAGCACGCCGTCTGGGCGATCCAGCAGTACGGCTTCCGCGCCGTGATCGCCGCCAGGTTCGGCGACATCTTCCGTAACAACTCCACGAAGATGGGCCTCCTGCCGGTCATCCTCGACGAGAAGGCCGTCGATCACCTGCACGATCTGGTCGAGGCCGACCCGTCCACGGAGATCACCGTCGACCTGGACAAGCGCGAGGTCAGGGTCGCGGGCGAGGCGCACTCGTTCGAGATCGACGACTACACCCGCTGGCGCCTGTTGGAGGGTCTCGACGACATCGGGCTGACCCTGCGTCACGCCGACGACATCGCCACGTACGAGAATGGTCGGCAGTCATGGCTGCCGACGACCGTCTAGACGAGCATCTAGAAGAAGACGATCTGGCGCGGCGGTTGCGCGATGCGCACCGCCGCGTCCGCCTGCTCACGCCCGCTCAGCAGCGGCGTTTCCTGGCGATCTGCGACCTCGCCAAACGCGATCCCGACCGGGCGGGAACCCGGCTCGACGCCTTCCTGGCGGATCTTCCCGACACGCCACGCAGTCAAGAAAACGCGCTTGGTGATTGAGTTCCCCAGCAATCGGCCTTAATTTCGAGCGCGTAAGGGGTTTCTACGTGGACGTCTGTGCTGGAACCCCGCGCCAATTCAGGGGGATAGATGAACAAGCGGGAACTCGTCGACGCCATCGCGCCGAAGGTGGGCGACAAGAAGACGGCCACCGAGGCCGTCAACGCGATTCTCGAGGCGATTCAGGGGGCCGTCGCGAGCGGTGACAAGGTCTCGATCACCGGCTTCGGCGCGTTCGAGATGGTTCACAAGCCGGCTCGCACGGCGAGGAACCCTTCCACCGGCGCCGAGATCAAGGTCGCCGAGAGCTGGGGGCCGAAGTTCCGTCCCGGCTCCGACTTCAAGGAGCTGGTGAACGCCGGCGGCAAGAAGGCTTCCAAGAAGAAGTAACGATTCACCCAGGAAACGGCCCTCGCGCATGCGGGGGCCGTTTTCTATTCCGGGACCGGAAAAGTCGACAGCGTCACATAGCTGATCTCGTCGCCGGTCAGCACGAGATTGACCCGCTGTCCTGAACGCAGCAGCCGCAGCGGCCCGGCGTCAAAGGCGCGGGCGCCGAATTCGAGCACCGCGCCGTCGTCGAGGAAGACCGTCCCGCTGCGGGTGGCCGGATCGAAGGTTCGCACCGTTCCCTGCACGGGTCCCAGAGTAATCGGGTTGACCCCGCGGCCACAGCCACGCAGGATCGATCTTCATGGCCGCCCAGGACAGCTTGTGGAGAAATCCGGCGTATCGCCGCTATCTCGGCGCCGACGTGCTGAGCCAGTTCGGCACCCAGGTGACGCTGGTCGCCCTTCCCCTGGTCGCGCTGATCACCCTCGACGCGACGCCGTTCCAGCTCGGCCTGCTCACCGCGGTGGAGATGATCCCGTTCCTGCTGGTGGGCCTGCCCGCGGGTGTCTGGGTGGACCGCATGCGGCGGCGGCCTATCCTCATCGTCACCGACCTCGTGCGCGCGGCCGCACTGGGCAGCGTCCCGCTCGCGGCGGCGCTGGGCCATCTGACCCTGCCCCACCTGTACGGCGTGGCACTGGTGGTGGGCGTGTGCGCAGTCTTCTTCGACGTCGCCCACATGAGCTTCCTGCCGTCGATCATCGACAAGGGGGCGCTGGCCAAGGCCATCGGCATGCTGGAGAGCCTGCGCAGCGTCGCGGGCGTGGCGGGGCCGGGCGTGGGCGGCGCGATGGTGCAGCTCCTCACCGCGCCCATCGCCCTGGCGGCCGACGCGATGAGCTACCTCGCGTCGGCGTTCCTGCTCAGGGGCCTGAAGGCCACCGAGGAGGTCAAGCCCGTCCAGGAGCGGCGCAGCCTCAGGGCCGAGCTGCTGGAGGGCATCCGCTACGTGCTCGGCCACCCGATCCTGCGCCGCGTGGCCATGGTCGGCGGCCTCAACATGCTCGCCAACGGCTTCTGGGCCGTCGTGCAGCCGCTCTTCCTGATCGAGGAGATCGGGGTCAGCGCCGCAGTCTACGGCCTGATCGTCTCCACGTACGGCGTCGGCGGCGTGGTCGGCGCCCTGATCGCGCCCAAGGTCGTGGAGCGGTTCGGCCTGGGCAGGGCGATGTACGGCGGGGCGTTGCTGGCGATGGTCTTCCCGCTGATCATCCCCTTCTCTGGGCCGGGCTGGCAGCTGGTGCTCTACCCGCTGGGCACCTTGACCTGGCTCATCGCGGCGGTCGTCTTCAACGTCGGTCAGGCCAGCTACCGGCAGGCGGTCACGCCCGACCACCTGCGGGGCCGCATGAACGCCAGCATGCGGTTCCTGATGTGGAGCATGATGCCGGTCGGCAGCGTGATCGCCGGCCTGCTGGCGGAGTCGCTGCCGATCTCCACGATGCTCTGGATCACCTGCCTGATCGTCACCGCGGCCCATCTGCCGATCACGCTCCACCTGCCCACCCGCGACCTGAAACTGTGACCGCCCCCGGGCCATGAGGCGGGCGATCAGCGCACCGGCCCACCGTCCGGCCCGCTCGAGCTCCCCGGTCAGCTCACCGGCCACCGGCCACCGTCCAGCCCGCCCCAGCTCCCAGGTCAGCGCACCGGCCAGCGTCCGGCTCGCTCCAGTTCCCCGACCACCGCGGCGGTGTGCCGTCCGAGGCCGAGCACGATGGCCGCGGCCAGGTCGTCGGGGGTGTCCACGTCGCGGCGCACCGAGTCGATGCCGTCGAGCGCCAGCTCCTTGGCCCCTCCCGCCAGGTGCCTGGCCCTCGATTCGCCGCCGAAGCGCGGGGTGAACGGCACGCCGGGCCGTACGCCGTAGAAGGTCGTGCCCACCTCCAGCGCGTCGGGCACGAATCCCTGCTCGAAGTCCTGCTCCAGCACCCGCGCCAGCTCGGGGGAGCGCAGCGCGGGCAGGTCGGCCTGCAGGGCGCCCACCGGATCGTCCGGCGCGAGCCGTACGGCATGGGCGGCTCCGGTGCGCAGCGCGGTGTTGAGACCGCGGTCCGGATCGTGGACCACCACGGCCCCGAGTTCGCCCAGCGGCCCCGCGGCCAGGGGGTCGGCGGTGACGACGATGACCCGCGCCACGCCGGGGCAGGAGAGGGCGGCGGAGGCCGTGTCGCAGGCGACGGCGACGGCCAGGCGCTCGCGATGCGGCCCCAGCGCGGCTGCCAGCCGGGTCTTCGCGGCGACCAGGGTCTTCACCGGGATGACCAGGGACCAGCGGTTCGTCATCCGAGCTCCTTGAGCCGGTGGGACGTCGTCCATCACAATCCTTCAATCGTGCTCACATACTAGTGTGCTAATTTGTGAGGCCATGGAGCAGCGCAGGAAGCGGGCGTTCCGTTACCGCTTCTACCCGACCGATGCGCAGGCGGCGGAGCTGTCGCGCACGTTCGGCTGTGTTCGTAAGGTCTACAACATGGCGCTCGCCGCACGCACCCAGGCATGGGCTCGTCAGGAGCGGCTGAACTACAACCAGACGTCGGAGATGTTGACGGCCTGGAAGAAGGCCGCGGACCTGGCCTACCTGAACGAGGTGTCCTCTGTTCCGCTCCAGCAGGCGCTCCGACACCTCCAGGCGGCGTTCAGCAGCTTCTTCTCGAAGCAGGCGGGCTATCCGCGGTTCAAGAGCCGGAAACGCTCGTCAAGGAGCGCGGAGTACACCACTTCTGCCTTCCGCTACCGCGACGGGACTCTCACCCTGGCGAAGATGACGGAGCCGCTGGCCATCGTCTGGTCGCGACCGCTCCCCGAGGGGGCCGCGCCTTCGATGGTGACCGTGTCCCAGGACAGGGCGGGGCGGTGGTTCGTGTCGATGCTGTGCGACGATCCGAGCCTGGTCCCGCTGCAGGTGAGTGACGCGGACGTGGGGATCGGTGCGGGGCCGGACCATCTGATGATCCTGTCCACGGGGGAGAAGGTCGCCGGCCTCCGGCACGATCGCCGCGATCGGTTGCGGCTGGCCCGAGCCCAGCGCTCCCTGGCTCGCAAGCAGAAGGGCGATGGAGCCAACAGGGTCAAGGCGGGACGCCGGGTTGCGCGGATCCATGCCCGGATCCGTGACCGCCGGCATGACCACCTGCACAAGCTGACCACTCGACTCGTGCGTGAGAACCAAACGCTCGTGATCGAGGATCTCGCGCCCGGCACCAGGAAATGCGCCATCAGTGATGCGGCCTGGGCCGAGTTCCGGCGCATGCTGGAGTACAAGGCGAGCTGGTACGGGCGGGAGGTCGTGGTCGTCGACCGCTTCTTCCCTTCGTCCAGGCTCTGCTCCCGTTGCGGCGTTCTCGCCAAGACGATGCCCTTGGCAGTTCGTGAATGGACGTGCGTAAGCTGTGGTGCGGTTCATGACCGGGATGTGAACGCGGCACGTAACCTTCTGGCCGCCGGGCTGGCGGTGTCGGTCTGTGGAGCCGGTGTAAGACCCCAACGGAGGACTCCGGGCGGGCAGGCGGTGTCGAAGCAGAATGCCTCGCGGCGTGAGCTGCGAGAATCTCCCTCGTCCGCGAGGGGGAGGAAGCCAAAGAGTTAACTATCGCGGCTCAACTTCGTGTGTGAACATTGGGGCGCAATCCGTGCGTTTGTTGGAGGAAAGTCCGTGAGTCGTCCCAACCGACCGACCCGCTTCTGGGAGTGGCTGGCCGTAGTGATCGTCAAGCCGCTCTCGCGGCTGCTGGTGAAGAAGGACTGGCGCCACGGCGAGCGGGTTCCCCGGCAGGGCGGACTGATCATCGCGGCGAACCACCTGTCGTGGTCGGACCCGGTGCTGATCTCGCACTTCCTCTACAACAACGGCCGCTGGCCGGTCATCCTGGCCAAGTCGGGCCTGTTCGAGGTGCCGGTGCTGCGGGTGGCGGTCAAGGCGCTGCTGGCCATCCCCGTCTACCGTGGCAGCACCGACGCGGCCAAGTCGCTCGACATCTCGCGTGAGCGCCTGCGGAACGGCGCCGCCGTGCTCTTCTACCCCGAGGGCACCTGCACCCGCGACCCCGAGCTGTGGCCCATGCAGGGCAAGACCGGCGTGGCGCGGCTGGCGCTGGAGACCGGCGCGAAGGTCATCCCCGTGGCCCACTGGGGCGCCCAGGAGCTGCTGCCGTACGGCTCGTCGAAGCCCAAGCCGTTTCCCCGCAAGACCTTCCAGGTGTCGGTGGGCGAGCCGGTCGACCTGTCGAAGTACGAAGGCCAGCCGATGCGCGGCAAGGTGCTCAAGGAAGCCACCAACGACATCATGATGGCCATCACCCACCAGCTGGCCGAGCTGCGCGGCGAGAAGGCGCCGGAGAAGCCGTGGGAGCCCTCCGATGACTAGGGCCGCGGTGTTCGGAGCCGGATCGTGGGGCACGGCCTTCGCGATGATCCTGGAGAAGGCCGGCACGGAGACGGTCATCCAGGGGCGTCGCACCGAGATCGTCGAGGCGATCAACCGGCGGCACGAGAACCCCGACTACCTGCCCGGCGTCAAGCTGCCCGAAACGCTGCGCGCCACCACCGATGCCGCCGAGGCGCTCCAGGGTGCCGATTTCGTCGTGCTGGCCGTGCCCTCTCAGACGTTGCGCGAGAACCTCACGGCCTGGAAGCCGCACCTGCCCGAGGGGGCGGTGCTGGTCAGCCTGATGAAGGGCATCGAGCTCGGCACCACCAAGCGCATGAGCGAGGTCATGATGGAGGTGGCCGAGCTGCCCGCCGAGCGGGTGGCGGTCGTCTCGGGGCCGAACCTCGTCGGCGAGATCGTGCGCGGCCAGCCGTCCGCGACCGTGGTGTCGTGCGTCGACGAGCAGGTGATGGACCGGCTCCAGCAGGCCTGCCACGTGCCGCCGTGGTTTCGCGCCTACACCAATCCCGACGTGGTCGGGGTGGAGCTCGGCGGCGCGATCAAGAACGTCATCGCGCTGGCGATCGGCGTCGCCCAGGGCATGGGCATGGGCGACAACGTCAGCGCGCTCATGATGACGCGCGGCCTGGCCGAGATCTCCCGCCTGGGCGCCGCGCTTGGGGCCGACCCGCACACCTTCGCGGGGCTGGCCGGCATGGGCGACCTGATCGCCAGCTGCAACTCGCCGCTCGCGCGCAACCGCACCTTCGGCGAGAAGCTGGGGCGCGGCATGACGCTGGAGGAGGCCATCGCCTCCACCAAGCAGACCGTCGAGGGCGTCAAGTCCGCGGAGTCGGTGCTGGAGCTGGCACGCAAGCACGACGTGGAGATGCCGATCACCGAGGTGGTCGTCGGAGTGGTGCATGACGGGATGGCTCCTGCCGAAGCGGGCGTATTGCTCATGTCGCGCTCACCCAAGCCTGAGCGGTATGGCGTGTAGATTCGGTTCACATGAGCAAGCCACGCGTAGCCGTCGTTTTCGGTGGCCGGAATTCGGAGCACGCCGTCTCCCTCATGGGGGCGGGCAGTGTGCTGCAGGCCATCGACACCAGCAAGTATGACGTGATCCCGATCGGGATCACCCAGGACGGCCGGTGGGTGCTCGTCGGCGGGGACCAGCGTTACGCCATCGAGGGCGGGCAGCTGCCCGTGGTCGACGAGTCGGGCACGCTGGTGGCGCTGCCCTCCAGCGAGCTGGTCTCGATCGAGCCAGGCCAGGGCCTGGGTGAGGTCGACGTGGTCTTCCCCGTGATGCACGGCCCGTTCGCCGAGGACGGCACCATCCAGGGCCTGCTGGAGATGGCTGGCGTGCGCTACGTCGGCTCCGGGGTGCTGGCCAGCGCGGCCGGCATGGACAAGGCCTTCATGAAGACCGTCATGGCCGCCGCGGGGCTGCCGATCGGACGCTACGTGGTGGTGCGCGAGCGCGACTGGCGCCTCGACAGGGAGCGGGTGCTCAAGGAGGCCGAGGAGCTGGGCTGGCCGGTCTTCGTCAAGCCGGCCAGGGCGGGCTCCTCGCGCGGCATCTCCAAGGCGCACGACCGCGCCTCGCTGGAGGAGGCGGTCGAGCTGGCCCGCGAGCACGACCCCAAGGTGCTGATCGAGGCGGCCATCGACGGGCGTGAGGTCGAGTGCGCCGTGCTGGAGCAGCTCGACGACCAGCCGCCGCTGGCCTCCCAGCCCGGCGAGGTCATCGTCGAGGGCGGCCAGGACTTCTTCGACTTCGAGGCCAAGTACTACCCCGAGCAGATGTCGCTGACGGTCCCGGCCGACCTGCCCACGGAGGTGGCCGAGGAGCTGCGCGCGATGGCGGTCAAGGCCTACGAGACGCTGGGCTGCGAGGGCGTGTCCCGGGTCGACTTCTTCTACACGCCCGAGGGCAAGCTGATCTTCAATGAGATCAACACGCTGCCCGGGTTCACCTCGTTGTCGGTGGCGCCGCAGCTGCTGGCGCACTCGGGGATCGACTACCCGCAGCTGGTCGACCACCTCATCCAGCTCGCCCTGCGCCGCGAGCCTGGGCTTCGCTAGCTCGTCGTGGTGGCCGTCTTGACCGGCTCCGACAGGTCGGCCAGGACCTCGGCGGGTTCGTGCGTGCGCGCGGCCGTCACCTCGACGTAGGCCGTGTCGGTGACGGCCGTGAAGAGGGTCGGCGTGTCGGGGTCGGCGAACCAGCCCACCCCGTTGATCTCCAGGAGCTGGTCGGTGGGCGCCATCTGGCTGGGCCTGGACACGCCGCAGCGCAGCGCGATCTCGCCGTCCCCCCAGACGGCGACATACGCCGACTCCGGGCTGGACCGGCCGCGCTCCAGCCCGGCCAACTGCGCGGGCAGAGATCCACTGAGGCGGCCGCACGCCGCGGCCGCCTCGCCCTGCGGAACCGGAGGTTCCACCTGTACGGCTGCGCCGCAACCGGCGAGCACGAGCAGGCTGAGCAGGGCGAAGCTTCTCATATGTGCACGATAGGGCACGTCAGAGTGCGGGTGATGCCGTCCACGGCCTGGATCTGGGCGACGACGAGTTTGCCGAGTTCGTCCACGTTCCTGGCCTCGGCGCGCACGATCACGTCGTACGGGCCGGTGACGTCCTCGGCCTGGGTGACCCCCTGGATCGCGGCGATCTCTCTGGCCACGTCGGCCGCCTTGCCAACCTCGGTCTGAATCAGGATGTAGGCCTGCACCATTGCGTCCTCCCGGGCAATTGGATCACGCCGAAGGGCCACCGTACCCTGTTGCCTGTTGGAGGTGCGTCATCACAGTTGGAAATATTGGCGAATTTGGTGCTATAGGCCGCATTACCGCTCGTCTGCCCCAAGGCGCGCCGGTCCTGGTCGGTCCCGGTGACGATGCTGCGATGATCAGCGCCTCCGATGGGCGTGTCGTCGTGTCAACTGATCTGTTGATCGAGGGTAGGCACTTTCGCCGCGATTGGTCCAGCGGGTACGACGTCGGCAGGAAGGCGGCGGCCCAGAACCTGGCCGACGCGGCGGCCATGGGAGCCGTGCCGACCGCGCTCGTGGTCGGGCTCGGGCTGCCCGCCGATCTCCCCGTCGAATGGCTGGAGGCGCTGACCGACGGGCTGCGCGACGAGTGCGCCCTCGTGGGGGCGAGCGTGGCGGGCGGCGACATCACCCGCTGCCCGCTGGTCGTCATGGGCGTGACCGTCCTGGGCGACCTGGAGGGGCGCGCTCCCGTGCTGCGCTCGGGGGCCAGGCCGGGACAGGTCGTGGCGGTCAGCGGGCTGCTGGGGTACTCAGCGGCAGGGCTGGCGATGCTGGAGAAGTACGGCGAGGACGCCTCGGGAGAGGTGGTGGAGGTCCATCGACGGCCCCGCCCGCCGTACGCCGCCGGACCCGAGGCCGCGCGGCTGGGGGCGACCGCGATGCTCGACGTCAGCGACGGTCTGGTGCAGGATCTCGGGCACATCGCGGCGGCCAGCGGGGTGGGCATCGTGCTCGACCCCGAGCTGCTGCGGGCCGACGACGCGGTGGCCCGGGCCGCGGCCGAAGCGGGGGCCGATCCGCTCGACTGGGTGCTGGCCGGAGGGGAGGATCACGCGCTCGCGGCGGTCTTCCCGAGTGACATATGCCTCACGGCGGGGTGGAACGTTGCAGGCAGGGTGGTCGAGGGTGAGGGCGTGCAGGTCGCCGGGCGTGTCGCGCCGTCGCGGGGCTGGGACCACTTCAGTCCTGACATGCCTTGACTCTCGCGTGACACACGGGAAAGTTGTGACAAAGGCGTAGTAAAGGTGTTATGAAGTTTGGCGGCCACTGTACCCGGCAGAAAGGGCGACTATGGGCCGCCACGGCAGCGGTGGATCGGAGAGCGAATATCAGCGTGGGGCGGATCAGACCGATCCGAGGGCCTCGTGGTCCTGGTCGGAGGAGTCCGTCTCGACAGGGGCGTTCTGGCCGGCCGAACGGCCCGCCCCCGAGCAGCCCGCCCCCGAGCAACCCGCTTCTCAGCCCGCATGGCCGCAACCGCCCGACAGGCCGGCGGTGACCGGCCAGTGGGCCAGGCCTGCCCCGGAGCAGCCCTACCACCTGCCTCCGCAGGACAGCCGCCACCAGGCGCTCGACGAGACCGCAGAGGTCCCCTGGGACCAGCGGGCCTCCTTCAACGCGCCGCCCCCCGAACGCGGCGACGTCAAGGTCGCCGGAGCGCCCGTCCCGGCGTGGGCGGAGAGCCAGACCGCCTTCCTGGGCTCCGGCTGGAGCAACGACGACTCGGGGTGGGGCAACGACGACACCGGCGGCTCGCGCTGGTCCGGTGGCGAGGAGCTGCCTGGCGACGAAGGGCGCAGGCGCGGACGGCGACGCCCGCGTTCCGGCGGCCGGCCGCCAGGAGGCGCTCAGGGCCGGGGCAAGGCGGCCCTGCTGGCCGTCGCCGCGGTCGCGGTGGTGCTCGGCGGCTCCGTGGTCGGCGTGCGGATGGTGAGCTCGTCGTCGTCCGCCGAGTGCACGGGCGACTCCTGCCAGGCGGCCTCGGGCCAGCCCCTGCCGACCGTCTCCGATTCCGGTGCGGCCGACGAGAGCCCCCAGACCGAGGCGGACCAGACCCCGGAGTCGGAGCAGTCTCCGACCGCGCGCACGCCTGGCCGTACGACCACACCGCGCCCGGCCAGGCCCACGCCCACCAAGAGCAAGCTGAAACAGACCCAGCGCCCGGTCAGCGAACCGTCCCCGGACTTCACGGAGACGTCGCCGACCGCCGAGCCCACCTCCACCGAGAAGGAGGACGCTCCGATCTTCCAGGACGACCCGGGCGACGACGGCCGGCCCACGGTCGAGCCGACCACCGACACCTTCGGACGGCAGAGCAGCAGCCAGGTCGGCGTCACCTTCGACCTCCTGGAGCAGGGCAGGCGCGGCTACACCGCCGAGGTCTCGGTGACCAACCACACCGGCTCGCCGCTGAGCGCCGCCACCGTCACCGTCCCGGTCTCCGGCGACGTCTTCGACGTGGCGGGAGCCAACTGGACCCAGGACGGCGACCTGCTCATCCTCGACCTGCCCGGCGAGCTGGCCGAGGGCGGGCAGGCCACGGTGACCGTCAGCGCGTACGGCCAGGCGGAGGAGCCCTCGACCTGTGGCGTGGTCGGCGCGGAGTGTGTGATGGGATAGGAAGCGTGTCGCTTCGTACCCCTCCACGTGTTCTGACCGTCGCCGGATCCGACTCCGGCGGAGGCGCGGGCATCCAGGCCGACCTCAAGACCATGCTGGCCCTGGGCGTGCACGGCATGAGCGTCATCGCCGCCGTCACCGCGCAGAACTCCCTGGGCGTCCAGGGCTACTGGGAGCTGCCTCCCGAGGCCGTGCGAGCGCAGCTCGACTCGGTGCTCGGCGACATCGGGGCGCAGGCGATCAAGACCGGCATGCTGGCCTCTCCCGTGCTCGTGGAGACGGTCGCCACCGCGCTGGCCGCCTACCCCGCGCCCGTGGTGGTCGATCCCGTGGGCGTCTCCAAGCACGGCGACCCGCTGCTGGCCCCCGAGGCGGTCGACACGGTCAAGACACTGCTGCTGCCGGTGGCGACGGTCGTCACGCCCAACCTGTGGGAGGTCGAGCAGCTCACGGGCGTGCGCGTGGAGTCAGAGTCCGACCTGCGGCGCGCCGCCGACGCCGTGCTGGAGCTGGGGCCGCGCTGGGCGCTCATCAAGGGCGGCCACCTGCCGGGTGAGCCGGTCGACCTGCTCACCGACGGCGACCGGGAGCACCTGTTCAGGGCCGAGCGGCTCGACAACCGGCACACGCACGGCACGGGCTGCACGCTGGCCTCGGCGATCGCCTCGCACCTGGCGCTGGGCGACGACGTGCCGGGAGCGGTGGGCAAGGCCAAGGATTACGTCACCGGGGCGATCGGGCTCGGCTTCCCGCTCGGCGACGGCATCGGCCCGGTCGACCACGCCTGGAAGTGGCGCTGAGCGTCTTCCCGTTTCGGGCATGACAAAAGCCCGGCGGGGTGCGCCGGGCTTCGCCTCGCTTCGCCGAAGGCCTTAGCGGGTGACCTTGCCGGCCTTGATGCACGAGGTGCAGACGTTCAGCTTCTTCGGCGTGCCGCCGACGACCGCGCGAACGGTCTGGATGTTCGGGTTCCACCGGCGGCGGGTGCGGCGGTGGGAGTGGGAGATGTTGTTGCCGAAGGTCGGGCCCTTGGCGCAGACATCGCAGACGGAAGCCACGGTATCGCTCCTTCAAACAGTCGATATACAGCCCGTTCCGCTGATGCTTGGCCTTGCGGAGGGCATGCCGGGACAACCGGCGAGCTAGTCGAGGATATCCGATCCGGATGGATGGGTGCCACGCGAGCTCGGCAGAGCTACTCAACAGGGCCCGGTTCGTGGGGATATTCTCCTGACATCCAAGATACCGCACACCGAGGAGCGCGCGAGAGTGAGCACGGTTCTCGACCCGCCCGCGGTGCGGCGCTGGGCCAGGCTGTCGGCTGACACGCTGGGCCGGGCCAGGGCGGAGATCGACGCGCTCAACGTCTTCCCCGTCGCCGACGGCGACACGGGCACGAACCTGCACATGACGATGTTGTCGGCCGCGGAGGCCGTGGAGTCGCTTCCCGACGACGTCGACGTGGCCGTGGTGTGGCAGACCCTGTCGTACGGCGCGCTGGTGGGCGCGCGCGGCAACTCCGGCGTGATCGTCAGCCAGGCGCTGCGCGGACTGGCCGAGGTGCTGAAGAACGGCGAGTCCGACCTGCGCGGCGCGCTGGTGAGGGGTGCGGAGCTGGCGCGCGGGGCGGTGGCCAGACCCGTCGAGGGCACCGTGCTGAGCGTGCTCGAAGCCGTGGCGACAGCCGTACGAGATCTTGAAGGTGACCTCGAAGAGGTCGCCAGGTGCGCGGCGGCGGAGGCGCGGTCGGCGCTCAGCCGGACGCCAGGGCAGCTGGAGGTCCTGGCCCGTAGCGGCGTCGTCGACGCCGGCGGGGCGGGCCTGGCGATCATCCTGGACACGCTCGTGTCGGTGCTGACCGGGTCGGGGCCGCGGCGCTACGAGGTGCCCGCGCCGACCGCGCCCGTGGTGCCGATGACCGAGGCCGGCGCGGGATACGAGGTCATGTACCTGCTCGACGCCCCGTCGCTGGGCAACCTGCGCGACGAGCTCGACGGCATGGGCGACTCGCTGGTGATCGTCGGCGGCGACGGCCTGTGGAACGTGCACGTGCACTGCGACGACGCCGGCCAGGCGATCGAGGCGGGCCTGCGCGTGGGCCGCCCGCACCGCATCAGGGTGACCTACCTGGCCGAGCGCACCCACCGCGGCAACGCCGGGCGCGGCGTGGTGGCCGTGGCCGCGGGCGACGGCATCGCGGCGCTGTTCGAGGAGGCGGGGGCCGTCGTGGTCAGGCGCGAGCCCGGCACCTCGCCGCCGCTTCCCGCGATGCTGGCGGCCATCAGGGAGGCGGGCAGCGAGGTCGCGGTGCTCCCCAACGACGAGGGCGTGCGCGCGGTGTCCATCGCGGCGGCGGAGATCGCCCGCGAGGACGGCGTGGTGGTCAGCGTCCTGCCGACCAAGGCGACCGTCCAGGGACTGGCCGCGCTGGCCGTCCACGACCCGCTGCGGCGCTTCGACGACGACGTGGTGGCGATGACCGACGCCGCGGGGCACACCAGGTATGGCCACGTCACCGTCGCCGACCGCCAGGCGATGACCAGCGCGGGCGTGTGCCGTCCCGGCGACGTGCTGGGCCTGATCGACGGCGACGTGGTGGACCTCGGCCCCGATCTCGGCGAGCTGTCCATGCGCCTGGTGCAGCGCATGGTGGCGGGCGGCGGCGAGCTGGTGACGCTGGTCACCGGCAAGGACGCGCCGCCTTCGCTGGCCCAGGCGGTCGCCGACCACCTCGGGCCGCTGGTCGAGGTGGTCGTCTACGAGGGCGGTCAGGGCGGATACCCGTTGCTCATCGGAGTGGAGTAGGGCGTTACTGTCGCCCCGGCACGGTAGAACGGACTGCGTGAGTCGTTTTGACGAGCCGCTCGGGAAGGCGCTCGACCCCAAGACCGCCAAACTCCTGCAGTCGGTGCTGGAGCTGGAGACGGTCGGCGATCTGCTGCGCCACTACCCACGCCGCTACGCCGAGCGCGGCGAGCTGACCGCGATCGACGCCCTCGAGGTCGACGAGCACGTCACCGTCGTGGGCGAGGTGACCAGGCTGATGCGCAAACCCATGCGCAACCGCGGCGGCACCTGGCTCGAGGTCGAGGTGGTCGACGGCAACCGCGCGAAGATCTACCTGTCGTTCTTCGGCAAGGGCTCCCACGTCGCCGAGTCGCGGCTCAAGCCGGGCAGGCGCGGCATGTTCGCCGGAAAGGTCGGGCAGTTCGGCTCGCGCGCCCACCCGCGCTGGCAGCTGGCCCATCCCGAGTTCGAGCTCTTCGAGGAGGAGACGGGCTCGGCGTCGGCCGAGGAGTTCGCCAACGCGCCCGTGCCGATCTATCCGGCGGGCAAGGACCTGACGCCCTGGGTGATCAGGCGGGCGATCGGCGTGGTGCTCGACACGCTCGGCCCCCTCGACGATCCGCTGCCCGCCGAGGTGCGCGCCCGCCACCGGCTGATGCCGCTGGCCGAGGCGCTGGAGGCCATCCACCGGCCGCGCGACTTCGGCGACGTGACCAGGTCGCGCGAGCGGCTGAAGTTCGACGAGGCGTTCGTGCTGCAGGCGGTGCTGCTGCAGCGGCGCATCGCCGCCACCTCCTGGCCGGCCAAGGCGCGGCCCCGGGTCGCCGGAGGGCTGCTCGACCAGTTCGACGAGCGCCTGCCGTGGACCCTCACCGAGGGCCAGTCGGCCGTCGGCGAGGAGATCGCGCGCGACCTCGCCCTGGAGCACCCCATGCACCGGCTGCTCCAGGGCGAGGTGGGCGCCGGCAAGACCGTGGTCGCGCTGCGCGCCATGCTCCAGGTCGTCGACTCCGGCGGCCAGGCCGTGCTCCTGGCCCCCACCGAGGTCCTGGCCCAGCAGCACCACCGCTCGATCAGCGCCATGCTCGGCGACCTGGCCGCCGGGGGCATGTTCGGCGGCACCACCGTCGGCCTGCTCACCGGCTCCATGGGCGCCGCCGCCCGCCGCTCGGCCCTGCTCGACGCCGCCTCGGGCGCCGCCGGCATCGTGGTCGGCACCCACGCGCTGCTGCAGGAGCACGTGCAGTTCGCCGAGCTCGGCCTGGTCGTCGTCGACGAGCAGCACCGCTTCGGCGTCGAGCAGCGCGACGCGCTGCGCGAGAAGGTGTCGGGCGGCCGGCCCCACGTGCTGGTCATGACCGCCACCCCGATCCCGCGCACGGTCGCCATGACCGTCTTCGGCGACCTCGAGGTCTCCACGCTCTCGCAGCTGCCCTCGGGCCGGGCTCCGATCACCTCGCACGTCGTGCCCGCCGCCGACAAGCCCCACTACCTCGACCGCACCTGGGAGCGGGTGCGCGAGGAGGTCGGGCTGGGCCGCCAGGCCTACATCGTCTGCCCGCGCATCGGCGACCTCGAAGGCGACGAGGGCGACCTGTCGGCGTCCGGCGGCGAAGACCGGCGTCCGCCGCTGGCGGTCCTGGAGGTCGCCGAGCTGCTCGCGAGCGGCCCCCTGCGCGGCCTGCGGGTGGCGGTGCTCCACGGCAAGCTGCCGCCGGAGGAGAAAGACGCGATCATGAAGGCGTTCTCGCGCGGCGAGGTCGACGTGCTGGTCGCCACGACCGTCATCGAGGTGGGCGTCGACGTGCCCAACTCCTCGGTCATGGTCATCATGGACGCCGACCGGTTCGGCGTCTCCCAGCTCCACCAGCTGCGCGGCCGGGTCGGACGAGGCGGCCTGCCGGGCCTGTGCCTGCTGGTCACCGAGTTCGCCGAGAACACTCCCGCCAGGGCCAGGCTCGACGCCGTCGCCGCCACGCTCGACGGGTTCGAGCTGTCCAGGGTCGACCTCGAGCAGCGGCGCGAAGGCGACGTGCTGGGCGCGGCCCAGTCGGGCAAGCGGTCGTCACTGAAGCTGCTGCAGCTGCTGCGCGACGAAGACGTCATCGAGGCGGCCAGGGCGGAGGCGCTGGAGCTGCTGCGCAAGGATCCTGAGATGAAGGGGCACTCCGGGCTGCGGGCCGAGATCGACCGGCTGCTGCGCGACGAGAAGGCCGGCTACCTGGAGAAGACCTGAGCGCTCCGCAGCGGGCAAGTGCCCAGCTGCGGGGACGGCCTCCCCCCGAATGCCGTCCCCGCCTGGGCCCACCCTCGGGTCAGGTGCCGAGGGTTCCGGCGTGCGGAAGGGCTCACGATCACGCCGGGCGGCCTCCCTGTGGGTCACCTCGAAGGCCGCAGTCATCATCATGCGGGTCGGGGGTGGCGTTGTGAATCACCCTTGCGCATACGAGGCCGACACTTGTCCACTCTTGACCTGCGAGGATGGAGGCATGAGTCGGATCATCGCGGGGAGCGCCGGAGGGCGGCGGATCCAGGCGCCGCCCGGCAAGGCGACCAGACCCACCAGCGACCGGGCCAGAGAGGGGATCTTCTCCACGCTCGAGTCGCTCCAGGGGCTGGAGGGGGTGCGCTTCCTCGACCTGTACTCCGGGTCGGGGGCGATCGGGCTGGAGGCGGTCTCCCGGGGCGCCGCGCACGCCTTGCTGGTGGAGGCCGACCAGAGGGCGGTCCGCACGATCAAGGCCAACATCGCGACGCTCGGCTTCGCCCAGGAGGCGCGGGTGGTGGCCGACAAGGTCGAGCGGGTGATCGCCAAACCGTGCGCCGAGCCGTACGACATCGTCTTCGCCGATCCGCCCTACGCCGCGGCCAACACCGGCGAGGTGCTGGAGCTGCTGCGCGACAACGGGTGGCTGGCGTCCGACGCCGTGATCGCCTACGAACGCGAGAGCAGGGGAGACGACCTGGTCTGGCCGAGTGGGTACGTAGAGGAGAGGGTCCGTCGTTACGGCGAAGCGGCCGTTTGGTACGGTCGCGCCGCCGGGAACCCTTAGAACCGGGGAGGCGTTTTGCGACGCGTGGTCTGCCCGGGGTCCTTCGACCCCATCACCAACGGGCACCTCGACATCATCGGCCGTGCGGCCAAGTTGTACGACGAGGTGACCGTCGCCGTGCTTATCAACATCGAGAAGAGCAGCCTGTTCACGGTCGACGAGCGGATCGAGATCCTTCAGACCGTGACCCGCGAGTACTCCAACGTCAAGGTCGAGAAGTTCCACGGCCTGCTGGTCGACTTCTGCAAGGACAACGACATCCCGGCCATCGTCAAGGGCATCCGGGTCGTCAGCGACTTCGACTACGAGCTGCAGATGGCGCAGCTCAACTACCGGTTGTCCGGCGTGGAGACGTTGTTCATGCCGACCAACCCCGAATACTCTTTCCTGAGCTCCAGCAGAGTGAAGGAAATCGCCCGCTACGGCGGCGACGTCTCGGGTCTCGTGCCCGACCTGGTACACAAGCTGCTGATTGAGCGTCTCAGGGGCTGACCCGCGCCTGGTATTGTTTCTATTCGGCCTTGTACGACGGCGACGGTCTTCGCCATGCCTAGCGAGAGCAGAATGACTCAGCACCTCGACCCCCGCGCACCCTGGGTGTTCTCCACCCACGATCTGGGCAAGCGGCCGGGCACGATGCGAGAGATCCATTTGTCTCTCCCGGCTCCGGCAGATCTCGGCGTCGACATGATCGGCGTTCCCAAGGACGCCGAAGTCGAACTGGATCTCCGGTTCGAAGCGGTGATGGAAGGCGTGCTCGTGAGCGGCACGGCCCGGGCTCCTCTGGCAGGGGAGTGCGTGCGGTGCCTCGAACCGGTCTCCGACGAGATCGAGGTCGAACTCCAGGAGCTGTTCTTCTACTCCGACGAGGATTCCTCGGAGGAGGATTCGCTGCTCGACGGCGAACTGTTCGACCTCGAGCCGACGTTCCGCGACGCGGCGGTGCTCGCACTGCCGCTGAGCCCCGTCTGCCAAGACGACTGCCAGGGGCTCTGCGTGGAGTGCGGGATCAGGCTGGCCGAGGCCGGCGCGGATCACCGGCACGAGAAGATCGACGCCCGCTGGGCGTCGTTGCAAGGTTTGGTTACCGAGAACGATCAGGAGAAGTGACGTGGCCGTCCCGAAGCGGAAGATGTCGCGGAGCAACACTCGCCACCGCCGCTCCCAGTGGAAGACGACTGCTGTCGCGCTGGTGAGCTGCCCGCAGTGCCGTTCGCCCAAGCAGCCGCACATCGCGTGCCCGACCTGCGGCACCTACAACCGTCGCCAGGTCATCGAGCCGTCTGCCTGATCGCACACGACCGTTGACGTGCCGGCCGGTGCAACCGGTCGGCATCGGCGGTTCAAGATGCGACGCGGTGGTTCGTAGCCCGCGGCCGTGGTGGACGCCGGAGCGTGTCCCCGACGCCCACCACGTTTTCGGGCATCTCCCAGCCATCGCTCGCTGCTGGAAGATGTCCGAGGAGGAAGCACGTGGGCTCAGCTCCCAAACCCATCGCCGTCGACGTAGCGCGTGACGAGCTCGACAAGGTGCTCGTGGTCAAGCTCGACCCCGACATCCTCGAGCGTGCGCTGACGCACCGTTCCTACGCCTACGAGAACGGCGGCCTGCCCACCAACGAGCGCCTGGAGTTCCTCGGCGACTCGGTGCTGGGTCTCGTCGTCACCGACACCCTCTACCGCAACCACCCCGACCTGCCCGAGGGCCAGCTGGCCAAGCTCAGGGCCGCGGTGGTCAACATGCGTGCCCTGGCCGACGTCGCCCGCAATCTCGGGCTCGGCAAGTACCTCCGGCTCGGCCGCGGCGAGGAGGGCACCGGCGGGCGCGACAAGTCCTCGATCCTGGCCGACACGCTGGAGGCGCTGATCGGCGCCGTCTACGTCGACAAGGGCCTCGACGAGGCGTTCAGGGTCGTGCACCAGCTCTTCGACCCGCTCATCATCCGTTCCGCCTCGCTGGGCGCCGGGCTCGACTGGAAGACCTCGCTGCAGGAGCTCACCGCCTCCGAGGCGCTGGGCGTGCCCGAGTACCACGTCGAGGAGAGCGGCCCCGACCACGCCAAGTCCTTCACCGCCGAGGTGCGGGTCAGCGGCCAGGCCTACGGCACCGGCAACGGGCGCTCCAAGAAGGAGGCCGAGCAGCAGGCCGCCGAGGCCGCGTGGAACCGCATCCGCGCCGCCCGTGAGGCCCGCGAGTCTCAGCCCGCAGGGTCCTGATGCCGGAGCTGCCCGAGGTCGAGGTGGTGCGGCGGGGCCTGGACCAGTGGGTCAAGGGCCGCACCATCACGCTCGCCGAGGTCCTGCACCCGCGGGCGATCAGGCGTCACCTTCCCGGAGCGGCGGCCTTCTCCGCCGCTCTGGCGGGCCGCACCGTCACCGACGTACGGCGGCGCGGCAAGTACCTGTGGCTGCCGCTCGACTCGGGTGAGGCGATCGTGGCCCACCTGGGCATGAGCGGCCAGCTGCTGGTCGACTCGGTCGTGGAGCGTCATCTGAGGGTCCGCGTGGCCTTCACCGACGGCGGCCCCGACCTGCGCTTCGTCGACCAGCGCACCTTCGGCGAGATGATGGTCAGCCCCCTGGTGGGCCAGATCCCCGAGCCGATCGTCCACATCGCGCCCGATCCCTTCGAGCCCGCCTTCGACGACGACGTGTTCGCCAAGCGGCTCAGGGCGCGCGACACCGAGATCAAGCGGGCGCTGCTCGACCAGTCGCTGATCAGCGGAGTGGGCAACATCTACGCCGACGAGGCGCTGTGGCGTGCCCGGCTGCACTGGGCCAGGCCGACGGCGACCCTCACCAGGCCGAAGATCTCCGAGCTGCTCGCGGCGGTGCGCGAGGTGATGTCCAGCGCGCTGGCGCAGGGCGGCACCTCCTTCGACAGCCTCTACGTCAACGTCAACGGCGAGAGCGGCTACTTCGAGCGTTCCCTGGAGGCGTACGGCAGGCGCGAGCTGCCCTGCTCGCGCTGCGGCACGCCGATCAGGCGCGACCCGTTCATGAACCGCTCCTCTTTCAGCTGTCCGAAATGCCAGCGCAAGCCCCGGTGAGGATCACCGTCTGGGTGCGTGGGCGGGTCCAGGGGGTCGGGTTCCGTTGGTGGACCCGGGCGCGTGCTCTGGAGCTGGGGCTCGCCGGCTGGGCGCGCAACATGCCCGACGGGCGCGTGGAAGTCGTTGCAGAAGGTCCTGAGGACCGGTGCGTCAAGCTCCTCGACCTGCTTCGAGGTTGCGACACGCCGGGCGAGGTCCGTGGAGTGGTGGAACGCTGGAGTGAAGCCCGAGGTAGTTTGGCCGGTTTTGTTGAGCGGTAGCCCCTTCCCGTAAACGCGCCAAATAGGGTATATTTGTATGTCGGGAGTGCCCACAGGTAGGTCTATGCGGTGCGTTCAACTTGACCGCCCACTCTGCCGGTGCGACTCTTGTTAGGTACCACGCGCACCCCTCCCGCGGAATGAAGAAGTGCGCGAACCAGTCTGGTCACTCAGCGTGGAGGACCCTTTACCATGGCGAAGGCTCTACTCGGCCACGTCGGCGGTCCTGACCCTCGGATGGTCTCGGAGATGCGCCGTCTACAGCAGCGAATCCGGGATCTCGAGGCAGAACTCATCCGACTTCAGGCCCAGAACGACGCTCTTGCGGCCCAAAGCCGAGATGAGGCGTACAACCGCCTGCAGGAGCGCGAGCCGGCACTCACGTGAGTGGACGGAAGCGCTAAATCACAGGGACGTTCCGGATGGGACGTCCCTTCGTCATTTCCCTGACCAGTGGCTACAGCGGCCTTCGCCGGGCAGTGAGGACCAGTAGGCTTTCCCGGAAGCGCTGTCAAGGGAAGGGGCGATTGCTTGTACCTCAAGAGCCTCACCCTGCGCGGCTTCAAATCCTTCGCCTCCGCGACCGCCCTGCGCTTCGAACCCGGCATCACCTGCGTCGTCGGGCCCAACGGCTCCGGCAAGTCCAACGTCGTCGACGCCCTGGCCTGGGTCATGGGCGAACACAGCGCCAAGTCGCTGCGCGGCGGCAAGATGGAGGACGTCATCTTCGCCGGCACCTCCTCGCGCCCGCCGCTGGGCCGCGCCGAGGTCACGCTGACGATCGACAACTCCGACGGCGCGCTGCCGATCGACTACACCGAGGTGACGATCAGCCGGCTGATGTTCCGCAGCGGGCAGTCCGAATACGCGATCAACGGCGACACCTGCCGTCTGCTCGACATCCAGGAACTCCTGTCCGACTCGGGCATCGGGCGCGAGATGCACGTCATCGTCGGCCAGGGCCAGCTCGACGCCGTCCTGCACGCGGGCCCGGAAGACCGGCGGGCCTTCATCGAGGAGGCCGCGGGCGTCCTGAAGCACCGCAAGCGCAAGGAGAAGGCGCTGCGGAAGCTCGATGCCATGCAGGCCAACCTGACCCGCGTGCAAGACCTGGCCACCGAGCTGCGCCGCCAGCTCAAGCCGCTGGGCCGGCAGGCGGAGATCGCCCGCAAGGCCGCCGTCATCCAGGCCGACCTGCGCGACGCGCGCCTGCGGCTGCTCGCCGACGACGTGGTGACCTTGCGTGCCACCCTGGAGCGCGAGGCCGCCGACGAGGCCGCGATCATCGCCAGGCGTGCCCAGGTCGAGGCCTCCCTCGAGGAGGGGCAGGAGCGCGAGGCCGCCCTGGAGACGGCGGAGGCCGAGGCCCAGCCCAGGCTGTCGGCCGCCCACGAGACCTACTTCCGCCTGTCGTCGCTGCGCGAGCGCATCACGGGCCTCGAGCAGCTGGCCCGCGAGCGCCACCGCCACGCCCTCGACGCCGCCGCGATCGAGCGGCGCGGGCGCGACCCCGAGGAGCTCGAGCGCGAGGCCGTCGAGGCACGCGAGCAGGAGCTCATCCTGGCCGCCGAGTTGGAGGCCGCCCAGGAACTGATGGAGGAGGCCGTCGAGGCCCGCCAGCACGCCGAGGCGGCCCTGGCCGAGGAGGAGCGCGCGCTGGCCGCCGCCGCCCGCGCCGCCGCCTCGCGCCGCGAGGAGCTCGTGAGGCTGCGCGGCCAGGTCGACTCGGCGCGCAGCCGGGTCCGCGCGGCCGAGGAGGAGATCGGGCGGCTCCAGAAGGCCGTCTTCGACGCCGCCGCCCGCGCCCAGAGCGCCGAGGACGAGCTGGCCGCCGCCCGCGACGAGGAACCGGAGGCCGATCCCGAGCTCGCCGCCGATCTCGCGGTGGCCGAGGCCGCCCTGGAGGAGGCTCGCGCGCTGGCGACCGAGGCGCAGGAGGCGGTCGAGGCCGCCTCCGCCGCGCTGGGCGGCCCCCGATCGGCGTTGCAGTCGGCCAAGGCGGCCGTGGGCACGGCCCGGGCCGCCGACCAAGAGGCCCAGCGCGCCGTGGCCGCGCTGGAGGCCCGTCGCGAGGCCCTGGAGCTGGGGCTGGCGCAGGGGGCCGACGGCGGCGCCGCGCTGCTGTCCTCGTCCCTGCCGGGAGTGCTCGGCCCGCTGGCGACCTCGCTGACGGTCGCTCCGGGCGCTGAGGCGGCCATCGCCGCCGCCCTGGGCGCCGCCGCCGAGGCGGTGACGGTCAAGTCGCTGGAGTCGGTCGTGGAGGCCCTGGAGCACCTGCGCGCCTCAGGCGGCGGCCGCGCCGCCCTGGTCGTGGCGGGCTCCGACACCGGCGCGGCGTCGGGTATGACCGCCGGCGCCGAAACCGCCCTTTCCGGGCGCCGCGACGGCGAGAGGTCTTTCGGCGGGGCGCGGCGTTCTCTCGCGGCCGGTCAGTGGGCCGCCGACCTGGTGACCGTCCCCGGCGAGCTGAGAGCCGCCCTCGACCACCTCCTCGACGGCATCGTCGTCGTCGACACCCTGCACGAGGCGCGCTCCCTCGTCGAAACCGACCCGTCGCTGAAGGCCGTCACGAAGGACGGCGACCTGGTCGGCGCCCACACCGCCCACGGCGGCTCCACCGGCGGCACCAGCGTGCTGCAGGTCCGCGCGGCGCTCGACGAGGCCGTGGCGGCCCTGGAAGAGGCCCGCCTCACCGCCGAGACCACCGCCCACGGCCTCGACACCGCCCTGGAGGCCGAGCACACCGCCCAGGCCGCCCTGGAGGCGGCGCAGGCAGGGGTGGCGACCGCCCAGCAGGGGGCGGGCAACGCCCAGGCCGGGGTGACCGACTCCCAGCGCAGGCTCGACCAGGTCAGGGCCAGGCAACGCGAGGCCGACCAGCGCAACGCCGCCGCGGCCAGGCGGGTGGCGCAGCTGGAGGCGGCGGCCAAGGCGGCCGAGGCCGAGGCGGCGCGCCTCAACACCAGCGTGCGCGCGGCCGAGGAGTCCAGGGCGGAGGGCCAGGAGGAGGCCGCCGAGCTGGAGATGCGTCTGGCCGAGGCCGAATACGCCCAGGAGCTGGAGGCCGAGCCCACCACCGACACCCGCGACGAGCTGGCCGCCACCCGCGACGCCGCCCGGCAGCGCGAGATGGAGGCACGCCTGCAGGTCCGCACCGCGGAGGAGCGTGTCAGGGGCGTCGAGGGCCGGGCCGACCAGCTGGTGCGCCAGGCCCAGCAGGAGCGCGAGGAACGGGTCAGGGCGGTCGAGCAGCGCGAGAAGCGCCGCAGGCAGGCGGCGCTGGCCGAGCAGATCGCCGAGGCCGCCCGCAGGGTGCTGTCGACCCTGGCGGCCTCCATCCAGCAGGCGGGCCGCGAGCGCGACGACGCCGATCTGGCCAGGGTCGCCATCGACGCCGAGCTGAAGCAGGTCCGCGCCCACGTGCGCGAGCTGGGCCACGAGCTCGACAAGCTCGTCAACCGGGTCCACGGCAACGAGGTGGCCCGCACCGAGCAGCGCCTGCGGCTGGAGCAGCTCGAGGAGCGGGCGATGGAGGAGTTCGGCGTCGAGACCGACTCGCTGATCGGCGAGTACGGTCCCGGGGCGCCCGTGCCGGGCGACCCCGCGGTGCCGTACGTCCGTGAGGAGCAGGAGAAGCGGGCGCGCATCGCCGAGAAGCAGATGACCCAGCTCGGCAAGGTGAACCCCCTGGCCCTGGAGGAGTTCGCGGCGCTGGAGGAGCGCCACGCCTTCCTCAACAGCCAGCTCGAAGACCTCAAGAAGACCCGGCGTGACCTGATGACGGTGGTCAAGGAGGTCGACGACCGGGTGCAGCAGATGTTCGCCGCCGCCTACGACGACGTGGCGCGCGAGTTCGAGCAGATCTTCAGCCGGGTCTTCCCCGGTGGCGACGGCAGGCTGATCCTGACCGATCCCGAAGACATGCTGACCACCGGCATCGAGGTGGAGGCGCGCCCGCCGGGCAAGAAGGTCAAGCGGCTGTCGCTGCTGTCGGGCGGCGAGCGCTCGCTGACGGCGGTGGCGTTCCTGATCTCCATCTTCAAGGCCAGGCCCTCGCCGTTCTACGTGATGGACGAGGTCGAGGCGGCCCTCGACGACACCAACACGCAGCGCCTGCTGACGTTGTTCGAGGAGCTGCGGCAGAGCTCGCAGCTGATCGTGATCACGCACAACAAGCGCACGATGGAGATCGCCGACGCGCTCTACGGAGTGTCGATGCGCGGCGACGGCGTGACCCAGGTGGTGAGCCAGCGGCTGCGCGAACGTGTCTGATCGTCGTGAGCATCTGGGTTGATCTGGAAAACTAAACACTTGTGAGTGATTCTCTTCTCCTCATCGTGATCGTGGCCCTGGTCGCCCTGCTGGCGGCCGGTGGCCTGTTCTTCATGTTCCGGCGATCCTCCAAGCCGGTGCCGCCGCCCGCGGCGCCGCCGAAGGTCGAGGAAGCGGAGAAGGAGGCTCCCGCCGCTTCCGCCCCGGCCCAGGCCGACGAGGGCGGGGCGACCACCACGCTGCCGCCTCCGGCGACCAGGCCCGCCGAGCCGATGGTCAAGGCTCCCGAGATCGATGTGCCGTTGCCGTCGGCCGGTCGCATGGTGCGCCTGCGCGCCCGGCTGGCCCGTTCGCAGAACGCCTTCGGCAAGGGCCTGCTGGAGCTGCTGTCCCGCGACCGGCTCGACGAGGACGTCTGGGAGGAGTTCGAGGAGACCCTCCTCACCGCCGACCTGGGCGTCACCCCGACGCAGGAGATCGTGGGCGAGCTGCGCACCAAGGTGAAGGTGCTCGGCAGCCGCACGCCCGCGGAGGTGCGCGCCCTGCTGCGCGAGCAGCTGCTGGCGCAGGTCAACCCCGATCTCGACCGCACGCTCCACGTCGAAAAACACGGCGAGCGCCCGGCCGTGGTGCTGGTCGTCGGCGTCAACGGCACCGGCAAGACCACCACGACGGGCAAGCTGGCGCGCGTGCTGATCGGCGACGGCAAGAAGGTCGTGCTCGGCGCGGCCGACACCTTCCGCGCCGCGGCGGCCGACCAGCTGCAGACCTGGGGCGACCGGGTCGGCGCCGACGTCGTGCGCGGCCCCGAGGGCGGCGACCCCGCCTCCGTGGCGTTCGACGCGGTGGCCAAGGGGCTGGAGGAGAAGGCCGACACCGTCATCGTCGACACCGCCGGCCGCCTGCACACCAAGACCGGCCTCATGGACGAGCTCGGCAAGGTCAAGCGCGTCATCGAGAAGCGCTCGACCGTCGACGAGGTGCTGCTGGTGCTCGACGCCACCACCGGCCAGAACGGCATGCGCCAGGCGCAGGTGTTCGCCGAGGTGGTGAACATCACCGGCATCGCGCTGACCAAGCTCGACGGCACGGCCAAGGGCGGCATCGTGGTCTCGGTCCAGCGTGAACTGGGTGTACCCGTGAAACTGGTGGGACTGGGCGAGGGGGCCGACGACCTGGCTCCGTTCGACCCGGAGGTGTTCGTGGACGCCATTCTGGGAGACTGAAATGGTTTTGGGCACCCCGCGAGGAATCGTGGGTTGTTCCTTTTTTATGGGGAATTGTCCGTTACCGACCCAGCCCTTGATCTCTCAATCTTCCCGTGTTCACATGAGTCGGTCATGTCGGGATCGCCACCAAGGTGCAGTGGGGGCGATCTCGCGGAAAGAAAGCGAGAGGTGCGCATGAAGAAGGTCGTGGTCCACAAGCTCGGAACCGTGAAGCCGTCCGGAGCCGCCGCGCCGCGGCACAAGAGCTGAGTACTGTCGGCCGGCGTTCTGGACAGGGACGCCGGCCTTTCTGTTGCCGGAAACAGCCTGGGTGAGGGGATCGAAGTGCCCGTCGTCGACGCCGACCGCCGCCTGCGGGGGCCGTACACGCTGGGGGCCGCGCTCCTGGAGCTGCTGGTGCCGGGGGCGCCCGCGCCGCTCGTGGAGGCGCACGAGCGCGAGATCCGGGTGGCGGCGCCCCACCTGGTCCAGGAACGTTCCATCCGGCTCGCTCCGGGCGAGCGCATCCTCATCCCAGGCGCGCGGCGCACGTTGTGGCTGGCCAACGGGCTGGCGGAGTTCTTCCGCGACGCGCTCGCCGAACCGATCGCGGTGATCGCGGACAACCTGGACGAGGCCGACCCGACCGATGCCGAACTGGTCGAGGTGGTCCGGCGGCGCGTGCCGTACCTGACGATCACGCCGGGGGAGTCGCGGCCGAGCGGCCTGCCGCTGCCCTCGGATTTCGGGCGCTACCGCGACGAGGGGTTGCACCACGCGATGGCCGAATCAGGGCTCGACGCGCTGCCCCGGCTGGAGCCGTCGAGCGAGGAGTGGTGGACCATGATCCACCGCACCGCGGGCGCGCTGGAGGCGATCGAGCGCGAGGACGAGGCCTGGGAGCTGTACCAGCTGGCCAGACGCGAGGGCACCGAGCCGAAGCATCGTGCGTCGGTGGCGTGCTCGATGGCCACGCTGCTCGTACGGCACAGCGACCCGTCGCGGCGTGACCCGGAAGAGGCGCTGGGCTGGATCAACGAGGCGATCACGATCACGTCCCTGCTGCCCGACCCCTGCGAGCGCGCCTTCCACCTGGGCTTCGACCTCAACACCAGGGCCCTGGTCGAGGTACGGCTGGGCCGCCCCGGCCGGGCGGCCGAGCTGGTCGAGGAGGCCATCGGGCTGGCCGCCACGCTGGGCGAGCGCCACCCGATCCACCGGATGGTGCTGTACGCCAACCGTGCCCTGCTCAAGGGGGTCTCCGACGCGGCCGTCGAGGACTACTCGCGGGCGATCGCCCTCGATCCTGACTACCCCGACTACTACCTCGACCGCGGTGTCCTGCTGGCCAAGCTCGGACGGGACGAGGAGGCGCTGGCCGACTACGAGAGCGCGATGCGGCTCGGCCCGCCCTCTCCCGAGCCGTACTACAACCGCTCCGAGCTGCGCTTCGCCGCCGGTGACCACGAGGGGGCGCTGACCGACCTCGACTACGTGCTGGAGCTGGACCCCGCCTTCGCGCCCGCCTACGTCAACCGGGCCGGGCTGCTGGCGGAGTTCGGCCGCTACGGCGAGGCGGCGGTGGACGCGGCCAGGGGCCTGGCCCTGCATCCCGCCAACCCGCACCTGCTGTGCGTGCTCGGCCAGGTCCAGGCGGCGGCGGGGCGCAGGGCGGAGGCCAGGGAGGCCTTCGACGCCGCGCTGGAGCTCCAGCCGGATCTGGTGGCGGCCTGGGCCAGCAGGGGCGAGCTGGAGTATGCCCAGGGCCATCACGAGGCCGCCGTGGCCGACCTGACCCAGGCGCTGAAGCTGGAGGAGTCGGCCGAGCTGTACTTCAACCGGGCCGTCGCGCTGCGTGCGTGCGGCCGCGAGCCGGAGGCGCTGGAGGACCTGCGCCACGCGGCGTCCCTCGACCCGGACGACGAGGACATCCGGCGCGAACTCGCTCAGGAATGATCGATTATCACCTCGAACCTTGATCTCTGAGTTCACTCGTGTTGACATAAGTCGTCAACCCGTTCGAGGAGAGGTCGCACATGAAGAAGGTCATCGTCTACAAGCCCGGGACCGTCAAGCCTGCCGGGGCCGCGGCCCCCAGGCACGGAGCGTAGCCAGTAGATCAGCCGGCGTTCTGGACAGGAGCGCCGGCTCTCTCATGCTCGGGAGGGCCTTCTCGTGAACACGATCGTGGTCGACGCCGACCGCCGCCTGCGCGGGCCGTACACGCTCGCCGCCGGGTTGCTGGAGACGCTGGTCCCCAAGGCGCGGACCGAGCTGGTCGCCGCGCACGACATCGAGCTGCGGGTCGCCGCCCCGCACCTCGGGGTCGCCGCCCGCAGGACCTCGCTGGCCGACGGGCTGCCGTCGCAGGAGCGCATCCTGGTGCCCGGCGCGCGCCGCACGTTGCGGATCGCCAACGGGCTGGCCGAGTTCGTCCGCGACGCGCTGCCCGGGGCGGTCACGGTGATCGTCGACAATCTGGACGAAGCCGACCAGACCGACCGCGAGTTCCTTGTGGTTCTCGCGCGCCGGGTTCCGCGGGTGCGCGTCGAGCGCGGCCGTGACCTGCCCTCGGGGCTGCCGCTCGTCACGGATTTCGAACGGCTGCGCAACGAGGGCCTCCACCACGCCATGGCCGAGAGCGGCCTGGCCGCGCTGGCCAGGACGCCCGACGACTGGACCCTGCTGAGCCGTACGGCCGGCGCGCTGGCGGCCATCGAGCGGGAGGACGAGGCGCTGGAGCTGTACCACCGCTCCCGACGCACCTGCGTCGACCCGGTCGCGCGCGCCACGGCGGCCTGCCAGACCGCGACGATCCTGGTACGGCACAGCGACCCGTCGCGGCGTGACCCGGAAGAGGCGCTGGGCTGGATCAACGAGGCGATCACGATCACGTCCCTGCTGCCCGACCCCCGCGAGCGCGCCTTCCACCTGAGCTTCGACCTCAACACCCGGGCCCTGGTCGAGGTACGGCTGGGCCGCCCCGACCGGGCGGCGGCGCTGGTCGAGGAGGCCATCGAGGTCGCCTCCGCGCTGGGCGAGAGCCACCCGATCCACCGGATGGTGCTGCTGGCCAACCGCGCCCAGCTGCGCGGGGCCACCGAGGAGGCGCTGGCCGACTACGGCAGCGCCATCGCGATCGACCCCGGCTACCCCGATCACTACCTCGACCGGGGCAACCTGCTGGTCGAGCTCGGCCGCCAGGAGGAGGCGCTGGCCGACTACGAGACCGCGATGCGCATCAGCCCGCCCTTCCCCGAGCCGCACTACAACCGGGCGGGCATCCGCTTCGGCGCCGGCGACCTCGAAGGGGCGCTGTCCGACCTCGGCTACGCGCTGGAGCTCGACCCCGCCTTCGCCCCCGCCTACGTCAACCGCGCCGGGCTGCACGCCGCGCTCGGGCAGCACGGCAAGGCCAGGCGCGACGTCGAGCGCGGCCTGGAGCTCGACCCCGGCAACGCTCACCTGCTCTGCGTGCTGGGCCAGGTGGAGGAGGCCGATGGCCGTGCCGACCTGGCCCGCGCCGCCTTCGACCGGGCGATCTCGCTCCAGCCCGACCTGGCCGCCGCCTGGGCGGGACGCGGGCGGCTGGCCTTCGGCCAGGGAGACGCCAGGGCGGCGGTGGCCGACCTGACCCGGGCGCTCGACCTCGACGACGGCGCCGAAGTGCGGTTCAACCGGGCCGTCGCCCTCCGCGCCTGCGGACGGGCCGACGAGGCACGAGCCGACCTGCTCGTCGCGGCCCGGCTGGCGCCCGACGACGAGGACATCCGTCACGCGGTCAGCGATTCGTACGGTTTAGGCGGATAAGGTCCCATAATGCTGCCGTGAAACTCTTGCGGCGGATCCTCCTCGGTGTCGTGGCGCTCCTGGCCGCCGCCTACCTGGTCAACCTGGCCCTGCTCTTCGTCTTCCCGCCGGGCCGGCCGGTCCCGACCTTCCCCGGCGCGCGCACGCCGCTGTTCATCGCCCACCAGGGCGGGGAGCAGCTCGCGCCCAGCAACACGATGGCCGCCTTCGACCTGGCCTCCTCGCTGGGAGCCGACGTGCTGGAGACCGACGTGCACCTGACGCGCGACGGGCAGCTGGTGACCATCCACGACGACACCGTCGACCGCACCACGGACGGGCACGGGCGGGTCGACTCCTTCACCTACGCGCAACTGCGCGAGCTGGACGCCGGCTACCGGTTCACGGACCTGTCCGGGGCGGCGAGCTTCCGGGGGAAGGGGGTGCGGATCCCGCTGCTGGAGGAGCTGTTCCAGAAATATGCCGGCAAGCACCTGTTCAACGTCGAGATCAAGGCGCCCTACCCCGGCGTCGAGGCCGCCCTGTGGGAGCTGATCCAGAAGTACGGCCTGGCGTCGCGCGTGGTGGTCGTCTCGTTCGACCAGGCCATCGTCGACCGGTTCGACACGCTGTCGGGCGGCAGGGTCGCGCTCGGCGCCGGGCGCGCCGAGGCGACCACGTTCGCGCTGACGCACAAGCTCTTCGTGCCGGGGTTCTACCGGCCGCAGGCGAGCGTGCTGCAGCTGCCGACCTCCAGCAGCGGGTTCGACCTGGCCGACCCCGGGATCGTCGAGGGGGCGCACCGGCTGGGGATGCAGGTGCACTACTGGACGATCAACGACGAGGCGACCATGCGGGAACTGGTCGAGCTCGGCGCCGACGGGATCATGACGGATCGGCCCGACCTGCTCAAGAAGGTGCTGGGGCGCTGATCAGCTCTTCAGGAAGCCGGACAGCGCTGCCGCCAGCTCGTCCGGAGCCTCCTCCGCCATGTGGTGCCCGCAGTCGATGCCGTGACCGCGCACGTCCCCGGCCCAGTCACGCCAGATCCGCAGCGGATCGCCGTACAGCTCCTCCAGGTCGTCGCGCAGCGACCACAACACGAGCGTGGGGCACGAGATCCCCCGCCCGGCGGCCCGGTCCTCGCGCTCGTGCCCGGCGTCCACGGTCAGGCCCGCCCGGTAGTCCTCCAGCATGGCCCTGACCACGCCGGGATTGCGCGTCGCCTCACGGAACTCGGCGTAGTTCTCCTCGCCCATGCGCTCCGGATCGCCCTGGTACCAGCCGTCGGGGTCGGCGTTGATGACCCGCTCGGGCACCTCCGGCTGGGCGAAGAAGAACCAGTGGAACCACTGGGTGGCGAACTGGGGCGTGATGCGCGACAGGTGCTCGCTGATCGGCAGGCAGTCGAGGATCGCCAGGCGGGTGACGGCATCGGGATGGTCGAGCGCCAGCCGCAGGGCCACGGCGCCGCCACGGTCGTGACCCGCCAGCGCGAACCGCTCGTGCCCGAGCGCCCGCATCACCGCCACCAGATCGCCGGCCACCGCGCGCTTGGAGTGCGCCGAATGATCGGCCGCGGGGGCGGGGCCACGCGATCTGCCGTATCCGCGCAGATCAGGACACACCACGGTGAAACCCTGCTCGGCCAGAAGGGGCGCGACCTGATGCCAGGTCGCAGAGGTACGGGGATGACCGTGCAGCAACAACACCGGCGGACCGTCGCCGCCATAGCGGGTGAAGATCGACGCGTCGCCGGTCTGGACGTGCTCGGCCTGGAATTTCTCGAACATCGGCACGGGCCGCTGCTACCCGGCTTGCGGCCCTTCATCCCAGCAGGCGGATGGCGGGCGCCTCATGGCTCGTGGCGATCACCGCCGCGCAATGCTCGCAGCGCAGCGCGGTCGGGCGGACCAGATTCGTCTGCGTGGAGGCCGTGCCGAGGGCCTCGTGGAGGGGGCACCGGTAGGCCAGGTGCAGCCGGACCCACGGGGTCTCGCTCAGCGGCGTGGCCGGGGTGTCGCGCTTCGCGTCGTGGAAGGGCGCCCACCAGAACTCGACCACGGCGCGCACCGACGCCTGGGCGGGGTCGAACTCGGCGATGCGGGCCGGCGCGAAGTGGGGGCCGTGATCGCGGTCGGAGGAGCAGATGGCTTGCTCGGCCCCCCGTTCGAGGCGGGTGGTGCGGCCCACGCGTACGCAGACGAAGCAGTCGAGGCTCAGTTCGATGGTGGGGGACCACGATAAGAGGGGGAGATGGTCGGGCGCGGAGGGGGCCGAGAGGGTGGCGTGGATTTCCAGGCTGCGCAGCACCGGGTGATCGTCGCATAGCGGGGGCGCGCTGGGAACCGGTGTCTTTTGAGGTGAAAAGGGGTGTGTCGCAGGGGTGCGTAGGGGTTCTAGGGTTTCGGACGTGACTCCTCTGACGACCCCTTCGCCGCCCCTGGCGATCGAGGCGGTCTTCCCCGAGCTCGCGGGGCTGGCCAGGACGACCGTCCGGCTGCATCCCCGTCGCGGCCACCCCACCGCTCTGGACAGCTCGATCGGGGGGCCGTTGTTGTGGCCGTCCGACGAGGCGTGGCCTGAGTGCCCCGTGCCGGAGACGCATGATCCTTCGGAGGGCACCGATCCGCTTCCCCTGGTCCCTGCCGCCCAGCTCTACGCCCGAGACGTTCCCGAACTGCCCTTCCCTGACGGGACGGACCTCCTCCAGGTCCTGTGGTGCCCGGTCGAGCACGGAGACTTCTTCGTCCCCCACCCCGTGCTCTTCTGGCGCAAAGCGGAATCGATCGTGGCGCCGCTGCTTGAGATGCCCGAGCCGGGGCCGGACGTCGACGACTTCTACGTGCCCCGGCCTTGTGTGCTCGCGCCGGAGCGAGTGCTGGAGTATCCGGACGGCTGGGAGCTTCCCGACTCGCTACGGGACCGGATCCGGGCGTGGGAGCGGAGCCCGGACAATCCCGAAGGGTGGCACTACTTCTCGCATCTGTCCGTCGCCCCGGGAAGCAAGGTCGCGGGTCATGTCGACTGGCATCAGGATCCCTGGCCGGCGACCTGCGCTCAGGGGCATCTGATGTCTCACCTCCTCACCCTGTCCGACTGGGAGATGGACATCGAAGGCGAGCGGCGATGGAAGCCGATCGAGGAGCGGCATCGTCACTTCGGCGACCTCCAGTGCCCACCGGACTGGAACATCCACGGCGGCGGCTCGCTGTCTCTCTTCATCTGCCTCGACTGCCCCGACCGGCCCGTGGACTACATGGCCCACCGCTGAGCGGTCAGGCGGCTCCCCCCGGAAGCGAGCCGTGCCGGGTGCCGATGGGGACCACGAGCGGGGTGCCCGCCACCGGGTCGGCGATCACCTTGGCGTCGAGGTCGAACACCGAGGCCAGCAGTTCCTCCGTGAGCACCTCGTGCGGCGTCCCCGCGGCGATGATGTGCCCCGACCGCATGGCCACCAGCCGGTCGGCGTACCTGGCGGCGAGGTTGAGGTCGTGCAGCACCATGACGACTGTGCGCTCCAGTGACGAGTGCAGGTGCCTGACCAGCTCCAGCACCTCCACCTGGTGCGCGAGGTCGAGGAAGGTGGTCGGCTCGTCGAGCAGCAGCAGGTCGGTGCCCTGGGCGAGGGCCATGGAGATCCACGCGCGCTGGCGCTGGCCGCCGGAGAGCTCGTCGAGGGGGCGGTCGGCCAGGTCCGACAGGCCCGTCATCGCCAGGGCGTCGGCGACCGCCGACTCGTCGTCCGACGACCACTGGCGATACCACGTCTGGTGGGGGTGGCGGCCGCGGGCGACCAGGTCGGCGACGGTGAGGCCCTCGGGGGCGGTCGGCGACTGGGGCAGGACGCCGAGCACGCGGGCGACCTCGCGGGTGGGGAGCTTGTCGATGCGCTTGCCGTCGAGCAGCACCTCGCCGCCCGCGGGCTTGAGCAGGCGGCCGAGGGCACGCAGCAGGGTCGACTTGCCGCAGCCGTTGGGGCCGATGATGGTGGTGACGGTGCCCGCCTCGATGCCGAGGTCGAGGCCGTCGACCACCACGCGGTCGCCGTACGCGAGACGGACGTCCACCGCCTGGAGCCTCATGTGCGGGTTCCCCTTCGCATTCGGATGAGCAGATAGATCAGGTACGGCGCGCCGAGGACGGCGGTGACGATGCCCACGGGCAGTTCGACGGGGGCGAAGGCGGTCCTGGCGATCAGGTCGGCCGCGGCGACGAGGACCGCTCCGACGATCGCCGACGTCAGCAGGGGAGGTCTGCCCGACCCCGTCAGCCTGAGAGCGATCTGCGGCGAGGCGAGGGCGACGAACGCGATCGGTCCGGCCGAGGCGGTGGCGACGGCGGCCAGGCCCACGGCCAGCAGGATCATGCCGGCGCGCGCCGGGTTGAGCCGCACGCCGAGCGACATGGCGGTGTCGTCGGCGAAGCGGAGCGCGTCGAGGGCGCGGGTGGCGGCCAGGGCGACGGGCACGAGGGCGGCCAGGGCCAGGAAGACGGGGAGCACGTGCTCCCATCCGCGTCCGTGGAGGGAGCCGGAGATCCACACCATGGCGCGCGTGGTGTCGTTGACGTCGCCGACCGTCAGCAGCCAGTACTTCACGTTGGTGAACACGGCGGCCACGCCGATGCCGACGAGGACGAGCCGGTAGCCGTCGAGCCCGCGCCGCCAGGCCAGGGAGTAGACGAGCGCCGCTCCGAGCAGTCCGCCGAGCAGGGCCAGGACGGGGATGCCGAGGCTGAGCAGCAGGCCGCTGGCCCCGCCGTACACGCTGCCGCTGGCGACGATGCCGGCCACGACGGTGACGGACGCGCCGGTGGTGACGCCGAGGATCTCGGGGCTGGCCAGCGGGTTGCGCGCGATGGACTGGGTGATGCCGCCCGCCATGGCGAGCGCGGCCCCGACGAGGGCGCCGGTGAGGGCGCGGGGCAGGCGCAGCTCCATGACGACGAAGTCGCCCTCGACCACCCCCCGCAGCACCTCGCCCAGGGACATGGGGATGTCGCCGATGCGGATGTTGAGCGCCATCAGCAGGAGCAGGGCGATGGACCCGGTCACGCAGGCGATCACCGCGCGGGGCCGTACGCGGAATCTCACAGCCGCACCGGCTTCCTGCGCCGCACGAGCGCGATGAAGAACGGCGCGCCGAGCAGGGCGAGCACGACGCCGACCTCGAGTTCGCCGGGCGGCGCGACGACGCGGCCGATCACGTCGGCCACCAGCAGCAGGGCCGCCCCGATGAGCCCGGAGTACGGCAGCAGCCAGCGGTGGTCGGTGCCCGACAGGTGCCTGGCCAGGTGCGGGACGATGAGCCCGACGAAGGCGAGCGCGCCGCAGGCGGCGACGGATGCGCCGGTCAGCAGCGTGACGGCGGCCACGCCGACCACGCGCGTGCGGTTGACGTCCTGGCCGAGGCTGCGGGCGACGTCCTCGCCCAGGGAGAGCGCGTTGAGTCCTGGGGCGTTGACGAGGGCGAGGATCAGCCCGGCGGCGATGAAGGGCACGATCTGCCAGACGACGTCGGCGCCGCGGGCGGCGATGGAGCCGGCCTGCCAGAAGCGGAAGACGTCCATGGCCTGCTCGTCGAGCAGCACGATGGCCGAGGTCAGCGCGTAGAGGAAGGCGCTGACGGCGGTGCCCGCGAGGGCGAGCGTGACGGGAGTGGGGCCGCCGCGCCCGCCGACCATGCCGAGGGCGAAGACGCCGACGCTGGCGATCAGCGCTCCGGCCAGGCCGAACCAGATGTAGGCGTACAGGTTGGAGACGCCGAGGAAGATGATCGAGGAGACCATGAGGAAGGCGGCGCCCTGGGTCACGCCGAGCAGCCCGGGGTCGGCCAGCGGGTTGCGGGTGTGGCCCTGCATGAGCGCGCCGGCGACGCCGAGGGCGATGCCGGCCAGCACGCCGAGGACGGTGCGCGGCACGCGCAGGGAGCGGATGATGATGTCGTTCTCGCTCCCGGTGGGCGCGGTCAGCGCCTGCCAGGCGTCGGTGAGGGGGACGGCTTTCGCCCCGATGGTGATGCTCAGCACGACGGCGACGAGGAGTGCGGCGGCGAGCACGCACAGGACGCGCGTGCGTGCCATGTGGTGCCTCCAAGGTTTGCCGGTTCCGGTGAAGTATGCCAGGTTAGGCATGCCTAAGCTAAACATGGGGGTTCGCTGTGAAACGTTGGGTCCTGGGGGTCGCGCTCGCGCTCGCTCTGTCCGCTTGTGGTTCGACGGCCGAGCAGGCCGCGCCCCAGCAGCCATTCCGGACGATCAAGCACGCGATGGGTGAGACGAAGATCCCCGCCCAGCCCAAGCGGGTGGTCGCGCTGGACCAGAGCTTCGTCGACGCCGTGCTGACCCTGCAGACCCCCGTGGTCGGCTTCACGACCTACCGTTCGGTCGACGACAAGCTGCCCGCCTATCTGGGCGAGGTCGCCGCGCAGTACGGCAAGGACGCCGTCCCGGTGGGCACGCTCGAGTCGCCGAGCCTTGAGAAGATCATCGCGCTCAAGCCCGACCTGATCGTCTCGGCCAAGGTGCGCCACGAGGCGTTGTACGACAAGCTCTCCCAGATCGCGCCGACGGTCTTCAGCGAGACGACCGGCGCGATCTGGAAGGAGAACCTGCGCCTGATGGGCCAGGCCCTGGGCAAGGAGCAGTTGGCCGACGAGACGCTCAAGACGTTCGAGTCGCGCGCGGCCAAGCTGGGTGAGGCGATCAAGGCCAAGGAGGGCGCGCTGCCCACCATCGCGGTGGTCCGCTTCGCCGGCGAGCCCACGACCCGCCTGTACGTCGAGAACTCCTACTCGGGCATCGTGCTGAAGGACGTCGGCTTCCCTCGTCCGGACGGCCAGCCGAAGGACCCGGCCAAGATCGCCGTGGACGTCAGCCAGGAGCGGATCGCCGACTTCGACGCCGACCACATCTTCGTCGCGACCTATCCCGACCCGGCCGCGGTCGGGCCCAAGCAGCAGTTCGTCACCAACCCGCTGTGGGACAAGCTCAAGGGCGACAAGCACGACGTGGCCGACGTCACCTGGATGACCGCCGTGGGCATCCAGGGGGCCAACGCGATCCTCGACGACGTGGCCAAGATCTTCGACGTCACAGGGTGAGGAACTCCTCGAACTCCGCCAGGTGCTGGGCGAGGTCCAGCCCCTGGGCGGCGACCCAGGAGTCGTCGCAGTAGGTGCCGCGGTAGCGCGAGCCCTGGTCGCAGATCAGGGTGACGACGCTGCCGCGCGCGCCCGCGGCGATCATCTCGCGGATGAGGTCGACGGCCGCGGCCACGTTGGTGCCGGTCGAGCCGCCCACGTCGAGCCCGGTGAGCCGGTGCACCCAGCGCATCGCGGCGATCGAGCGGGCGTCGGGCACCTGGATCATGCGGTCGATCACCGACGGCAGGAACGACGGCTCCACGCGCGGCCGTCCGATGCCCTCGATGCGGGAGCCGCTGGCCGTGGTCGAGAGGTCTCCCGTGGTCCAGGCCGCGTAGAAGGCCGAGCCCTCGGGGTCGGCGACGCACAGCCGGGTCGGGTGACATCGGTAGCGCAGGTAGCGTCCGAGCGTGGCGGAGGTGCCGCCGGTGCCCGCGCCGACCACGATCCAGTGGGGCACGGGGAAGGGCTCCAGGGTCATCTGCTGGAAGATCGACTCGGCGATGTTGTTGTTGCCCCGCCAGTCCGTGGCCCGCTCGGCGTAGGTGAACTGGTCCATGAAATGGCCGCCGGTCTCATCCGCCAGGCGCTGTGATTCCGAATAGATCTCGCGGGGATCGGTGACCAGGTGGCACTTGCCCCCGTAGAACTCGATCAGGGCGATCTTCTCGGGCGAGGTGGAGTCGGGCATGACGGCGATGAACGGCAGGCCGATCAGCCGGGCGAAGTACGCCTCGCTGACCGCGGTGGACCCGCTGGAGGCCTCCACGATCGTGGTGTTCGGCCCGATCCAGCCGTTGGCAAGGCCATACAGAAAAAGCGAGCGCGCTAGGCGATGTTTGAGTGAACCAGTGGGGTGGACCGACTCGTCTTTCAAGTAGAGGTTTACCCCCCAGCGCGAGGGAAGCGGAAAGACATGCAGGTGAGTATCGGCACTGCGGTTGGCGTCGGCCTCGACCGTGCGGACGGCTTCGGCGACCCATTGACGGTCCATCATGCCCCATAACGTAACCCATGTGACTCTTACCACACCTCATGCGGAATTGGAGGGAGAGTGTTATGATTATGAGACTTATCCGGCCGTGGACGTGACCACGCACGCCGCGAGCAGACGGATGATTCGCCCCAATGACCAGCTAACGCGCCCCTTACGGGCGGTTTGCGAGCATGGAGTCCGGCGCGTGCGCCGGACCGGGGGATAGCGCAAGGGGGAAAGATCTTGATCACAATGACTGAAGAGCAGCGTCAGGACTGGTTCGAACGCGACGTCGTTCCGGTGACCAACCAGCTGTTCGCCTCCGCTATGCGTCTGACCCGGAACACCGCCGACGCCGAGGACCTGGTCCAGGAGACGGTCACCAAGGCCTTCACCTCCTACCACCAGTTCCGCGAGGGCACGAACCTCAAGGCCTGGCTGCACCGCATCCTCACCAACAACTTCATCAACGACTACCGCAAGAAGCAGCGCTCCCCGAAGCTCTCGGCCGCCGAGGAGATCGAGGACTGGCAGCTGCACGCGGCAGAGTCGCACACCTCCACGGGGCTGAGGTCAGCCGAGACGGAGGCGCTGGAGCAGCTGCCCGACAGCACGGTGATGGACGCGTTGCGTTCGCTGCCCGAGGACTTCCGTGTCGCGGTGTACCTGGCCGACGTGGAGGGCTTCGCCTACAAGGAGATCGCCGAGCGGATGGGCACCCCCATCGGCACCGTGATGTCCCGTCTGCACCGTGGACGCCGCCAGCTGCGCAGCATGCTGGAGGACTACGTCCTCGACGAGGGCGCGAAGGTCCCGGCGCAGCGCGCCGCCTAACGCAGCCGCTGGTGGAGCCGGACCCGCAGGACGCCCGCGTCGGTCCTGGTCTCCACCAGATCGCACAACTGACGACTTATCCAGAGCCCGTATCCCCGCTGGGATTCGGGCTCTGGTGGTATGTAGCCGGGCAACGGGTCGGCCAGCGAGCCGCCCGGGTCGATGATCTCGCAGACCACCTCGCGGCCGTTGGTCCACACCTTCAGCGTGCCGTGCCCGGCGCCGTGCTCGACGCTGTTGGCCGCCACCTCGGAGACGCTGAGCACCAGCGATGAGATCAGGTTGCGCTCCATGCCCGCCGACCTGGCGTAGTCGGCCACGAGCTGGCGCAGCCTGGCCAGCTCGGGAGCGGTGAAGGCGGCTGCGCGCACCTCGCCGACCGGATCGGCCAGGGGAGCACGATCACTGTCGAGGATCAGGTCGTGCGGCTCGACGTAACGCTCGCTCGGCCGTACGCCGTCGGGGGCCAGCTGGGCCGGATGCGTCAGCCACATGTGCTCGGGCGGGGCGGCGTAGAGGCACAACGCCGTGCAGGCCTGGCCGCGCAGGGCGGCGTTGAGTACCGACTCGAAGCGGATCCAGGCCTCGCTCTGCCAGGGCGGCTCGCCCACGATCAGCGTGCGCCGGCCGTCGGCGTACTCGTGCGTGGCGGCCAGGGTGCGCGGCGGGTGTTCGTACCAGCGCGCGGCCACCCGGCGTTCGACGCGCCCGTCGAGCAGGTCGAGCCGGGCAGGCGCGGTGATGGCCAGGACGTGACGGCCCTCGCCCAGCGCTCTCTCGACGTGCGGTCCGACCAGGTGAAGGAATCCCTCGTCCGAGCTGTACGGCACCGCCATGTGCATGAAGTGCACGCAGCGAACCGTAACAAGCGCTTGGCCCGCTAGGCAACGGCAATCATCACCACCGCCCCGAGCGCGCACGCCACCCCGGCCACCTGGACCCCCTGCAGCCGTTCACCCAGCACGAACCGGGCCAGGACCAGCGTGCTGGCGGGGTAGAGCGAGACCAGCACCGCGACCAGGCTGAGCATGCCCTGCTGCTCGGCCAGCAGGTAGAGCACGTTGGCCGCCATGTCGAGCGCCCCGGCCGCGGCGATGATGCCCAGCGCGCCCTTGCCTGGACGCAGGGAAGCGCGGGTGGCCAGCGCCAGCAGGACCGCCGCCGCGATGGAGGTGATCCTGGCCCCGACCAGCGGCCACAGGCCCGAGCCTTCGGGCGCCTGGGCGAGGAGGATGAAGAAGCCGCCGAATCCCGCGCCCGCCGCCAGCGCCGAGAGCACGGAGGCGGCCGACGACCGTTGCCCTCGGGAGGGACTGCGGCCCACCATGACCACCGCGACCACGGCCAGCACGATTCCGGCCAGGGCCAGGACCTCGGGGCGCTCGCCCGTCGCCAGGCCGAACACCACCGGCAGCACGGTCGAGGTCACCGCGGTCGTCGGGGCGACGACGGACATGACACCCGTGGCCAGGGCCCGGTAGAACAGGACGAGCCCGGCCGCTCCGGCCACGCCCGCCGCCATGCCCCACAGCAGGGCCGGCGTCGAGAAGAGCCCTGGCAGGAGAGGCATCAGCAGGAGGATCAGAGCGAATCCGGCGACCTGGGAGAGCACCACGACGGCCAGTACTCGCGACCGGCGCGTCGCCAGACCGCCCAGGAAGTCGGCGGTCCCGTACACCACCGCGCACGCGGTCGCTAACATCACAGCAAGCACAGTTCACTCCATTGCACAGTTAGTACACTCTAATGCGCGAAACTGATGCGGTGACCGCGGCCATCGCCACCAACGTCCGCGGCCTGCGTACCCAGCGGAACATGACCCTCGACGCCCTGGCCGCCCGCTCGGGCGTCAGCCGGGGCATGCTCATCCAGATCGAACAGGCGCGCACCAACCCCAGCGTGTCGACGCTCACCCGGGTCGCCGCCGCGCTCGGCACCACCGTGGCCAAGCTGGTCGAGGTGTCGGACGTGCCCGTGGTCAGGGTCGTCGACAGGAGCGAGATGGTGACCTTCGCCCACGACGGCTCGGCCGCCACGCTGCTGGTGGGCGCCGACTCGCCGATGATCCTGGAGTTGTGGGACTGGCGGCTGGACCCCGGCTCCCACCACGACGGCGACGCGCACCCTCCGGGCACGCGCGAGCTGCTGACCATCCTGGAGGGGGAGCTGACCCTCACCGTGGACGGCAGGAGCCACACCGTCGGGGCCGGCGACGCCGTGTTGTTCACGGCCGATCGGCCCCACCGCTACGCGAATGTCGCCGGGGTAACCGTGCGTTTTGTCATGATGGTCGCCGAACCGCGGGAAGTCTTGGATGTCTGAGTCATGATTGCTCCATCGCGGCGTCAATCTTGGGTACACCAAATGCGTGCGACAAACCGTCAGTTGGGGGGCCAGGCAAAGGAGCGCTCGTGAGCGAAGCTCGCGCTGCGATCGAGAAGCTCAAGATCGAGCTTAACGGTCTCGGTGTGACCGATACGGACGAGGTTGGCGATGGTGCCACCCTTTCCGTGTGGATCGGGCTGGTCGTGCGGTTCAGGGATGGTTTTTTCCGTTGGCAGGAAGGAGCAGTTAAACGACGTCATCTGGGTACAGATCCGGTCGGATGTGCCATTCGTGTGGCGCGTCGCCATGCAGAGTTGCAGGCGGATATTCCACCATGGTGGGAGGAACTGAGCAGAGAGCTGCGGGGGGACTCGGCTCAGGACTATCCGTGATCTAACCTCCGCGTGCGCTTTCGGGGGGAAGCATGCGGTGGGGGGTGTGGGTGCTTCTTGTCGGCCTGGCCGTAGCAGGCTGCAAGGCGCAGGTGTCGACGAGGGAAATGGCAGTACGAGATTTTCCTTCGCCGGCGGCTGACCTGGGAGTGCTGGCTCAGCGCCTGAAGGGGATGCAGGCGCAATGGCCAAAACGGAAAATACCGATAAACTGCGCCAAAATTAAATGTGTCGCGCTGACGTTCGACGACGGTCCCGGTGAATACACCGCCGACCTGCTGGACCTGCTGAAGAAACGCAACGTCAGGAGCACCTTCTTCGTCGTCGGGCAGATGGTCGCCGAGGACCGCGACGGCAACCTGCCCCGCATGGTCGAAGACGGGCACGAGCTCGGCAACCACTCCTGGAGCCACGCCCAGCTCACCGCCTTGTCCAGCTCGGGCATCAAGGCCGAACTCGCCCGCACCCAGGCCATCGTCAAGGACAAGACCGGCGTCACCATGCAGGTCATGCGGCCGCCGTACGGCTCGACCGACGGCAGGGTCGCCGCCGAGAGCCGCCGCGAAGGGCTCGCCCAGATCCTCTGGAACGTCGACACCCTCGACTGGCGCGACCGCTACGCGTCGGTCGTGGCCCGCCGCGCCGCCGCCGCCACCCCGGGCTCGATCGTCCTCCTGCACGACATCCACCGCAGCACGGTCGCCGCCGTGCCCTCGCTGATCTCCTCCTTCTCCCGCCGCGGCTACACCTTCGTGACCGTATCCGAGCTGTACGGCAAGCGCCCGGCACCGGGAAGGAAGTACACCGAACGATGATCGAGTACGACTTCGACAGCCCCACGATCGACCTCGGGGCCCTGCTCGTGGACGGTCAGCCGAGCCCGGCCGACCAGATCCGCATCCCGCTGCGCATGCTCAACCGGCACGGCCTGGTCGCCGGAGCGACCGGCACGGGCAAGACCGTCACCCTGCAGGTCATGGCCGAGCAGCTGTCGGCGCAGGGCGTGCCGGTCTTCCTGGCCGACGTCAAGGGCGACCTGTCCGGCATGTCCGTGCCGGGCGCCGGCTCCGACAAACTGCTCAGCCGTACGGCCGGCATCGGGCAGAACTGGGTGGGCACGCCCTCCCCCGTGGAGTTCTACTCCCTGGGCGGCATCGGCGACGGCATCCCGCTCCGGGCCACGATGACCGACTTCGGCCCCACGCTGCTGTCCAAGGTCCTCGGGCTCAACGACACCCAGGAGTCGTCGCTCGGACTGATCTTCCACTTCGCCGACCAGCAGGGCCTGCCGCTGCTCGACCTGAAGGACCTGCGCTCGGTCATCCAGTACCTGATCGACAATCCCGGGGTGCTGAAGGACGTCGGAGGGCTGTCCAAGCAGACCGCAGGGGTCATCCTGCGCACCCTGGTCAACTTCGAGGCCCAGGGCGCCGCGCAGTTCTTCGGCGAACCCGCCTTCGACACCGCCGACCTGCTGCGCGTCCTGCCCGACGGGCGCGGCGTCGTCTCCATGCTGGAGCTGCCCGCCGTCCAGGACCGGCCCGCGCTGTTCTCGACCTTCCTGATGTGGCTGCTGGCCGACCTGTTCGGCGAGCTGCCCGAGGTGGGCGATCCCGACAAGCCCAAGCTCGTCTTCTTCTTCGACGAGGCGCACCTGCTGTTCACCGGGGCCTCCAAGGCGTTCCTGCAGTCGATCACCCAGACCGTGCGGCTGATCCGCTCCAAGGGCGTGGGCATCTTCTTCGTCACCCAGACGCCCAAGGACGTGCCCGCCGACGTGCTCGCCCAGCTCGGAGCCAGGGTGCAGCACGCCCTGCGCGCCTTCACCCCGCAGGACGCCAAGGCGCTGAAGGCGACCGTGTCCACCTTCCCCAACTCCGGATACGACCTGGAGGAGGTGCTCACCCAGCTCGGCATCGGCGAGGCCGTGGTGACCGTGCTGGGCGACAAGGGCGTGCCCACGCCGGTGGCCTGGACCCGGCTGCGGGCGCCGCAGTCGCAGATGGGGCCCATCGACCCGGTGGTGATGCGCGGCTTCATCGCCCAGTCGCCGCTCATGCCCAGGTACGGAACGGAGGTGGACAGGGAGTCCGCCTACGAGATGCTCGCCGCCCGGGTGCTGGCCCAGGCGCCGCAGGCACCCGCGCCCACCGCGCCCACCGCGCCGCCGCCCCAGCGGCAGGAGCCGTCGATGGTCGAGGGCATCCTCGGCTCGTCGTTCTTCCGCTCCTTCACCCGGTCGATCGCGAACACGCTGGGACGCGAGATCAGCCGATCCATTTTCGGCACGGCCAAGCGACGTCGGTAGTTGTCGGCACGCCGTGGCACTCTGTACGGCATGGCGTTCACTGGTTTCCCCGACGAGGCCTTCCTGTTCTACGAAGGCCTCGAGGCGGATAACTCCAAGACCTACTTCACCCGCAACAAGCATCTCTACGATGACGCGGTGCGGGCGCCGATGCTGGCGCTGGCCGAGGAGCTGGGGGAGGAGTTCGGCGTCGCCACGCTGTTCCGGCCCTACCGTGACGTGCGTTTCTCCAAGGACAAGTCGCCTTACAAGGACCACCAGGGCGCCTTCGTCGACAGCTGCCCCGGGATCGGCCTCTACGTGCAGATCAGCGCCGACGGGCTCTACGTCGCCGGCGGCTACTACAGCGGCGCCTCCGACCAGATCGCCCGCTACCGCGCCGCCGTCGACTACGACCTGACCGGGATGCCGCTGGAGAAGCTCGTCGACTCGCTGCGCGAGGCCGGCTACGCGGTCGAGGGCGAGCGACTCAAGACCAGGCCGCGCGGGGTCGACGAGGCACACCCGCGGCTGGAGCTGCTGCGCCACAAGAGCCTCTACGCCGGGCTGCGCTTCGAGCCCGAGCCGTGGGTGCACACCGCGCAGGTCGCCGAGCGGGTGCGGGAGAGCTGGCGCGACTTCGCCCCGCTGGTCGACTGGCTCTCCGACCACGTGAGGGGCAGCGAGCTGCCGGCCCGGTGAAGGCGCCCACCGCGCGGGCCCGTCGCGACACCATGCTCCTGGCGGCGATGACCGTCGCCGCGGCGGCCGTCTACTCCGCGCTCTCCCTGCTCCGGCTGGCCAACTTCCAGGCCAGCGCCTACGACCTGGTGATCTTCGACCAGGCCGTGCGCTCCTACTCGCGCTTCGGCCCGCCCGTGGCCATCGTCAAGGGCGTCCACAACGACTTCGGGCCCGCCTTCTCCGTCCTCGGCGACCACTTCTCGCCGATCCTGGCGCTCCTGGCACCCCTCTACTGGGTCGCCGACACCTCGGTGACCCTGCTGGTCGCGCAGGCGGTGCTGATGGCGCTGGCGGCGGTCCCGCTGTGGGTGTTCACTCGGCGGGCCATGGGAGTCGCGGCGGCCCACCTGGTCGCCGCGGCCTACCTGCTGTCGTGGCCCGTCGTCGAGGCCGTCGCCTTCGATTTCCACGAGGTCGCCTTCGCGCCGCTGGCCGCCGCGGTCATGCTGGAACGCTGGCAGGCCGGGCGCAAGGTCCACGTCGTCCTCGCGGCGCTCGCGCTGCTGGCCGTCAAGGAGGACATGGGCCTGCTGGTCGCGGGCTTCGGCCTGACCCTGCTCACCCAGCGCGGATGGCGGGCCCTGGACGGCGCCCACGTGGCCGGCGCCGCGCCCCAGGCGCGGCAGCGCGGCTGGAGGGTGATGGGCGGGTGCTTCCTGGCGGGAGGGCTCGGGTTCACCTGGCTGGCGTCGCAGGTGCTCATCCCCGCCTTCGGCGGGCGGCCCGACTACTACTGGGCCTACGGGGCGCTCGGCTCGACGATGACGGAGGCGGCCACGACGGTGCTCACCCAGCCGCTGACGGCGCTGGCCCAGCTCGGCACCCCTCCGGTCAAGCTGGTGACGCTGGGGCTGCTGCTGGGGGTGACGCTGCTGGCGGCGTGCCTGTCACCGGTGCTGCTCGCCGCGGTGCCGCTGCTGGCCGAGCGGATGCTGGCCAGCGCGTTCCCCAACTGGTGGGTGCCCGAATACCACTACAACGCGTTCCTGGTGACGGTGGTCTTCTTCGCGGGCGTCGACGGAGCCTGCCGGCTGCGTGCCGTACGGCGGGCGGGACAGGCGCGGGCCGTGCGGCGGGTATGGCCCGTGGCCGTGCTCGTCGTGGCGGTGGTCAGCGTGCCGTTCTTCTCCCTGGCCACGCTCGCCGACCCCGCGACCTACCAGCGAGACGAGCGCGAGCGTGCCGCGGCCGAGGCCGTCGCGGCGGTGCCAGGAGGCGTGCGCGTCGAGGCGCCCAACAACCTGGCCCCCGCCCTGTCGGCGGGCAACGAGGTCCTGCTGTGGGACCGTACTCCCCGGTGGGCGCCCTGGGTGATCGCCGACACCCGACGCCGGGTCTTCCCCTTCAAGGACGTGGGCGAGCAGCAGGCCAGGGTGCGCTTCCTCCTCGACCACGGCTACCGGGTCACCTTCGAGAAGGCGGGGTTCACGGTCCTTGCGAGTTCTGGACCTGCCCGGTCGTGATCGAGTCGCCGCGCAGGATCCGGTCGACGGTCTTGCCCGCCACGGTGGTGGCCGCCGTGGTGCCCGCAGCGATGACGACCGCGATCAGCGGGGTCGCCAGGCTGCGCACGCTCCGCACGTTGCGCACCCTGCCCCACGGCTCGCCGGCCAGGTGCATCAGCCGCCACTCCCAGTAGAGCCCGAGCCCGATGCACGCCAGCGCCGTCTGCCCGACGACGATGGCGATCACCTGGAACTTGTCGATCGCGCCGATGTCGGGCTCGAACAACGCGGTGACGTAGGCGGAGATCTCGGTGGCCGTGGCGGCCGTCATCAGGTAGAGCGCCTTGGTCATCGGCTGGGTGCCGCGCAGGAGCGGGTAGAAGTAGCCGAACAGGAAGCCGAAGACGGGCAGGGCGAGCAGCCCGCGGGCGTCGAAGACGAAGACGCTCAGGTCGGTGCCCGACGGCCAGCCGAACAGCGCGGCGAACGGCAGGGTCAGCGCCAGCGTGAGCGTGAAGGCCATCACCCCGTTGTGCCACGGCGAGCAGGCCGCCGAGGTGGCGAAGGCGGTCTCCGGCCGGTGTGACTCCTCGCCCAGGGCGTGGTTCAGGTCACGGCGTTGGTTGTCGAAGTCCTCCAGCGTCATCTCCCCGGCGCCGAGCTTGCCGCGGCCGAGCCGATACAGCTCCTGCTTGGCCTGGAAGAGCAGCCGCTGGTGGAGCGCGTCGCGGATCATGTCGCGGTGCTCGGCATGGGTGAGCGGCTCGCGGAACTCCAGGCGAGGCCCGGTGATCAGCCAGGTCGCGCCCAGCCAGGCGATGAGCGAGGTGATCGCCAGCGACGGCAGCGGCACGCCGACGTCGAGCGCGTCCTCGCGGGGCGTCAGGTAGACCACGAGCAGGGCCGCCATCATCGTTCCCTGCACGGCCCTGCTGTTGAGCGCCATGGGCGAGTCGCCGAGCCGCCGCAACCGCAGCACGATCAAGATGAAGCTGAGCAGCAGCAGGCCGAGCATGCCCCGGTAGAGGGCGTCGAGCGGGAAGACGCCGAGCGTCGGGTAGACGGGGTAGGTGTCCTCGATCTGCCTGGTCCACGAGTTGGCGTCGAGCCATTCGCTGGGCCAGCCCTGCACCAGCAGCCCGGCCACGAAACCCATGCCGACGACCACGCGCGACCACTGCCGGGTGGCCACGGCGATCCCGGCGATCGGGATCAGCGACCAGGCCAGGGCCAGCACCAGGCGGGTGCTGTCCGGAGGGTAGGCCTCGCCGCTCATCAGCGCGCGCATCCACAACGCCAGGGCCAGGGTGCCCAGGGCGATGCCCACCGCGATCAGCGCCAGCCGTACGACCATGGCCCGGTCGCCCAGGTCGGCGCCGAACGCCACGGCGGCGCCCGCGGCGGCCGCGGCGGCGATCGTGGCGGTGGCCAGCAGCGTGGGCATGCCGAGCTGGTGGTGGATGCCCGACCAGGTGAGCATGCCGACGCCGATGAGCATGCCGGAGCCGGTGACGACCAGCAGGTCGGTGGTGTTCCACGGCGCGGGACCGGGGACGAGCTTGACGGCGTGGCGCAGCGCGATCGCGGGCAGCAGCACGAACAGCGCCACGTAGCCGACGATCGCCGAGGAGTGCAGCGCCTGCGCCGCGGCCTCGGAGGCCTCGCGCTCGGCCTGCTGCAGCGGGATGGCGATCGCGGCGACGGCGGCGCACAACCCGGCGCCGACGGCCAGTTCGCGGTTGAGCATGCGATACCACCACTCGCTCCCCAGCGCGCGCATCAGGAAGACGATGAGCACGATCGCGGTCAGCACGCCCAGCGCGGCCGACCAGGAGACGTCGGAGTTCTGCGCCGCGTCGACGAGGCTGTGGCTGCGGTGCGCGAGCGTGATCTCGATGTCGTTGGGGTTGATCGTGACCTCGATGCCCTCCTTCGTCTCCTTGTCGGGGACGAAGCCGCCGGTCCTGACGACCACCCACTCCTTCGACTCCACCGAGATCTTGCGATGGTCGACCAGGTAGGGCCGTCTCGTGGGGACCTGGAACTTCACGGTGAGCGGCTCGCCCATGCCGGTCTGGCGCAGCAGGACCAGGCTGTAGGAGACCTTGGTGACCCCGCCGGACGTGGTGGTCTCCGGCGGGCTGCGTCGCGTCGACGCCAGCTCCTCGCCCTTGAGCACCGTCGTGGGACCGAACAGCTCGTTGGTCTCGCTCGCCAGCTGCTGGGGGAACTTCGCGTGCGCCCTGATCCCGTCGAGCAGGGAGCTCTGGCGCGCGTCGACGCTCAGGGTGTGGACGATGGTCAGCTTGGCCTGCCGCCGTCCCACGTCGATGCGGCCCTGCGGCGCAAGCGAGAGGTCGGCTTCCGAGGGGTCGGAGACCGTCACCTTCGTCGTGATCTCCGGCGGGATCAGCGACTCGCTGACCGGCGGGCCATCGGGTTCCGTCTGCAGGGTCTGCGTCTCGAACGGCGGTTGGGGGAATCGTGGCACGGGTTCGGCGGCCGCGGCGCCCCAGACGATCGCCCCGGCCGATATCGCGGCCAGCGCATAACCGATGACCACCCGTAACGGACCCACGGTTACTGATGATCCATTGACAGAGGGAAAGGTTCTAGCGATAGGGATAACGGTCCCATCACGAGAGCGGCGCCGTACCCTCCCCGCGAACGCCGAAGGCCCGCGCGTCCGCGCGGGCCTTCGGGTGGTGCGGGCGCTAGTTGGAGCGCTTGGCGCGGGCGGCGGTGCGCGCGCGGGTGGAGGCGTCGAGCACCACCTTGCGGATGCGCACGGTCTCGGGAGTGATCTCGACGCACTCGTCGTCGCGGATGAACTCCAGCGCCTGCTCCAGCGACAGGACGCGCGGCGGCGTGAGCGTCTCGGTCACATCGGCCGTGGAGGAGCGCATGTTGGTGAGCTTCTTCTCCTTGGTGATGTTGACGTCCATGTCGTCGGAGCGGGAGTTCTCGCCGACGATCATGCCTTCGTACACCTCGGTGCCGGGCGAGACGAACAGCGTGCCGCGCTCCTGCAGGTTCGTCATCGCGAACGCGGTGACGGGGCCGGAGCGGTCGGCGACCAGCGAGCCGTTGTTGCGGGTGCGCAGCTCGCCGAACCACGGCTCGTAGGCCTCGAACACGTGGTGGACCAGGCCGGTGCCGCGGGTCTCGGTGAGGAACTCGGTGCGGAAGCCGATGAGGCCACGGGCCGGCACGATGAACTCCATGCGGATCCAGCCGGTGCCGTGGTTGGTCATGTGCTCCATGCGGCCCTTGCGTACGGCCAGCAGCTGCGTGACCGCGCCGAGGTACTCCTCGGGGCAGTCGACCGTCAGGCGCTCGACCGGCTCGTGGACCTTGCCGTCGATCTCCTTGGTGACCACCTGCGGCTTGCCGACGGTCAGCTCGTAGCCCTCGCGGCGCATCTGCTCGACCAGGATGGCCAGCGCCAGCTCGCCACGGCCCTGCACCTCCCAGGCGTCGGGACGCTCGGTCGGGAGCACGCGCAGCGACACGTTGCCGACGAGCTCCTTCTCCAGACGGTCCTTGACCATGCGGGCGGTGACCTTGGAGCCCTTGACCCGGCCGACCATCGGCGAGGTGTTGGTGCCGATGGTCATCGAGATGGCTGGCTCGTCGACCGTGATCAGCGGCAGCGGGCGCGGGTCGTCGGGGTCGGCCAGGGTCTCACCGATCATGATCTCGGGGATGCCCGCGATCGCGATGATGTCGCCGGGGCCGGCCTCCTCGGCGGGCTTGCGCTCCAGCGCGTCGGTCATGAGCAGCTCGGTGATCTTCACCCGCTGGATCGTGCCGTCGGTCTTGCACCAGGCGACCTGCTGGCCCTTCTTCATCGTGCCCTGGTGGATGCGGCACAGGGCGATGCGGCCCAGGTACGACGAGGCGTCGAGGTTGGTGACGTGGGCCTGCAGCGGCGCGGTCGGGTCGTAGGTGGGGGCCGGGATGGTCGACTTGATGATGTCGAACAGCGGCTCGAGGTCTTCGCTGTCGGGCATGCCGCCGTCGGTGGGACGCGCGAGCGAGGCGCGCCCGGCCTTGGCCGAGGCGTAGACGATCGGGAACTCGATCTGGTCGTCGGTGGCGTCGAGGTCCATGAACAGGGCGTAGACCTCGTCGACGACCTCGGCGATGCGGGCGTCGGGTCGGTCGACCTTGTTGATGCACAGGATGACCGGCATCTTGGCCGACAGGGCCTTGCGCAGCACGAAGCGCGTCTGCGGCAGCGGGCCCTCGGAGGCGTCGACCAGCAGCACGACGCCGTCGACCATCGACAGGCCGCGCTCGACCTCACCGCCGAAGTCGGCGTGGCCGGGGGTGTCGATGATGTTGATGGTCATGTCGCCGTGCTTGACCGCGGTGTTCTTGGCGAGAATGGTGATGCCCTTCTCGCGCTCGAGGTCGTTGGAGTCCATCACGCGGTCGTCGACGTCCTGATTGGCGCGGAACGCCCCCGACTGCCAGAGCATGGCGTCGACCAGCGTCGTCTTCCCATGGTCGACGTGCGCGATGATCGCGATGTTGCGCAGGTCGTCGCGGCGGTTCAAAGGCATGGTGGTGTCTCGCTCTGTAGCTCGTGGGGTCGTCCGCGCGAAGTCGCGGCGACTCCATTTTAGTTGATCCCGTTAGCACCTATGGCGCGCCCTGCGCAAAGCAGTACATTTCAGCCTATGTCTCCCCGGGCCACCCGTCCTCGTCGCCTGTCCGACACCGAACGTTTCCCAGGGTCCGGAGGTGAGTCCGGATGAGGCGGGCGGGCTTCCCGCTGGTCACCTTCCTGGCCCTGACCACCGTGAGCGTGACGGTGGGCCGGCTCTGGGGCATCATCGGACCCGTGGACATCCCGGACCTCGACGGCCTGAGCGTCGCGCTCGCCGGGATTTTCGTCACATGGGTCGTCTGGCTCGCGGCCCGGCCCGAGCGACGCCAGGCCCGGGCGCGCAAGCCGTGGGGGCGCCTTGGCCGACAGTGAGGTCAGGGACGCCGCGACCGGGTGCGCCGCACTCCTGGCCGCCGGCGCCGCCATCCTGCTCCTCGACGAAGGCCTGGCCGCCCTCGTCAGGACCCTCCACCTGCCCGTGCACCGCGACGCCTCGCTCCTGCTGGCGGTGGGCGCCACGGTGCTGGGCTGGCAGCTGATCAAGGCCAGGCGCTCGGGCAAGACGATCCGTGCCGCCCTCAGCAAACGCCGCGAGGGCCAGCGAGCCTGGTGGGCCGCGCTCGACGCCGACAACCTGCGCCTCGCGGCGGCCGAGACCGGCTCGGTGCTGTGCTTCGCCGTCCTGCCCGCCCTGGTCCCGATGGTCGCCCTCACCGGCGGGCACCAGGTGGTGATGCGCGTCTGGCCACCCCTCGTCGGCGCGCTGGTGGCGTGGTGGCTGTGGCAGGACATGGGCCCGCGCGTACGGCAGGCGGGGCCGGTGGCATGGGGCAACGCGGCGGCGGCCTTCACGGCACTCGCGGCGGTGACCATCGAGCCGCGCTGGTGGCTCTACGCGCTGGCCTGGGGCGTGGCGGGCTGGCTGGTGACCATGCCGTACACCGTGCCGCTGCGCCGCACGCTGAAGCGGGAAGGCCGGTTGATCGATGGGTCGTAACGGTTTCTTAGGCGCCGTCGCTCTGATCCTCATCATCGTCAACGTGCTCGTGGACAACCCCGCCCTGGAGGCGGCGATCGCCGGCGCCGTCGTGCTGGTCCTGGTGATCGGCTGGGTCGTGCGCGCCAGACGTCGTGGCGGCGTCCGCGTCGTCGTCAACCGGCACAGAGCCGGGGCCCGCGCCCAGCTCGACGCGATGGACCAGGCCAACCTGCGCAGGCACGGCGTGCTGCCGTTCGCGATATGGCTGGCGGGCGTCCCGCTCTTCACCGTGATGACGCAGGCGATCGATGAGAGCGGGACCGCGCTGCGGATCGCCGTGCTCCCGGTGACCGCCTTGCTGGTCGCGGTGCCGCTCTTCGAGGTGGGGTGGCGGCCCTTCGCGGCCATCCTCGGGGTCAGCCGCGGCGCAAAGCTCGTCGTCGGCGGGACGGCGATCTGGATTTTCGCTTTCCTGGTCGTTCCGCAGTGGCTGACCGGACCCGCCGCTCTGCCGTACATCCTGGGGTGGGGCCTCGCTCTGCTCGTCCTGGGCTTCGTCCACGCCGCGAGATCGAAGGCCAGACTCGGTGACCGATTGATGCCATCACCGTGGCTTAAGTGAGATACAGGACAAAAGTTACTCGCGCTTGCAAGGTCTCCCCACTCCGACGAGACTCCGAAATGATCGAGCCTCGACCCACGGGACGACGATGCCCCACAACCTCCCTCTTGAGCCCAACCGATTCATCGGCAGGGAACGCGACCTGACCGAGGTCGCCGGGCTGCTGACCAGGCACAGGGTGGTCACGCTGTGCGGAGCGGGCGGCATCGGGAAGACCAGGTTCGCGCTGCAGGTGGCCGGGCGGGTGGTCGACGACTTCGCCGACGGGGTGTGGCTGGTCGAGCTGGCCAAGATCACCCGGGCCGATCTGCTGCTGCACATGCTCGCCGACGTGCTGCAGGCGGCCGAGGAAGGCTCCAGGACCCTGCTCGACACGCTCATCGGGCGGATCGCGGGGCAGCGCATCCTGCTGGTGCTCGACAACTGCGAGCACGTGATCGAGGAGTGCGCGCGGGTGGTCGACGCGCTGATCGCCAACTGCGCCAACCTCAGGGTCCTGGCGACCAGCAGGGAGCCGGTCCGGATCGCGGGTGAGCTGGTGTGGCGCGTGCCGCCGCTCGACCTGCCCGACGACGGCGCGATCGAGGCGAGCGAGGCGGTCCAGCTGTTCCTGGAGCGCGCCTACGCGTCGGGGTCGAGGCTCGAGCCCGCGGACGAGACGATGCGTACCGTCGGCCAGCTGTGCCGGGCCCTCGACGGCATGCCGCTCGCCCTGGAGCTGGCCGCGGCCCGGACGAGGGTGCTCTCGCCCGAGCAGATCTCCGACCGCATCAAGGACCGCTTCAAGCTCCTGACGGGCGGCGAGCGTACGGCGCCCGCCCGGCACCGCACGCTGCTCGCCACGGTCCAGTGGAGCCACGACCTCCTGGAGGAGGGCGAGCGGGTGCTACTGCGGCGCCTGGCCGTCTTCGCCGCCCAGTTCGACCTGGAGTACGTGGAGCTGGTCTGCGGCGACGGCATCCTGCCCGCCGAGGACATCCTCGACCTGCTCGCCGGCCTGGTCGACAAGTCGCTGGTGCAGTTCGACCAGGCCAGGTACCGCCTGCTGGAGACGATCGCCCACTTCGCCAGGGAGCAGCTCAAGGAGGCGGGCGAGGAGCAGGAGCTGCGCGACCGGCACCTGAGGGTGACGCGTGACCGCGCCAGGGACGACTTCTGGGTCGACATGCTCAAGAAGCTGCCGGGCGACAAGCGGCTGCAGGCCTTCGGCAAGGTCGCCGACCGCAACGCCGACCACCGCGCGGCGCTCGCCTGGGCGGTGGAGACCGGGCAGGCCGAGGTGGGCCTGGAGACGGCCTGCTACCTGTATCCGATCTGGGCGGTGCGAGGCACCTGGATCGAGAACCGGGCCTGGTACGAACGGCTGTTGTCGCTCGACACCAGCGGGGTGCGTCCCGAGCTGGTGGGCGAGGCCTGGTCGCGCCAGGCCGACATGGCCTTCGGCCAGGACGACCTGGCCACCGCCGAGAGGTCGGCGCTGCGGGGCCTGGAGCTGATGCGCACCAGGCCTGGCTACCGCTTCGCGCTGGGCCTGACGCTGAACAACGTCGCGATCATCTACCTGCGCACGGGCCGCCCCGAGGAGGCGCGCAGGCACGCCGAGGAGGCGCTGGAGGGCGCCACTCAGGCGGGGGACCTGTGGAACATCGGCATGGCGCACAACGGCCTGACCCTGATCGCCGGGCTCGGCGGCAGGTTGCGCGAGGCCCAGCGCCACGCGGAGGACGCCCTGGTCGCCTTCCGCGAGACCGACCAGCCGTGGGGCATCGGGCGGGCGCTCATCAGCGTGGGCGTGCTGGGGCGCATCAGGGAGGACTACGAGAACGCCAGGGCCAATCTGGAGGCCAGCCTGCCGTACCTGGAGGCGCTCGACGCCAAGCCGGAGATCGCCAGGGCGCTGGCGGAGCTCGGCCGGGTCGCCACGCAGCAGGGCGACCTGGGCAGGGCCAGGGACCGGCTGGTGGAGAGCATCGAGCTGAGCCGCAAGATCGGCCAGCGGCGCGGGGTGACGCGCGGGCTCGCGGCGCTGGCGCGGGTGGCCGAGGCGTCGGGTGAGATCGAGAGCGCGGTGCTGCTGTGCGGGACGGTGGCGGCGCTGCGTGACGCGATCGGGCAACGTTCGTCGGTGGCGTGGGCGGAGGAGATCCTCGGCAGGGCCCGCGCGGAGATCGGCGAGTCCAGGACCGGTCTGCTGTACGCCCACGGCCGCGCCATGTCGGAGGAGGCCGCGCTGCAGAGGGCTCAGTCGGCCGAGCCCGTGGCACCGGCCTCGCCGGGGCCGGGGGAGCAGGTCTCGATGGAGGCCGCCTCGCTGCTCACGGAACGGGAGCGGGAGGTGGTCGGCCTGCTGGTCAAGGGCATGTCGAACCGCAGGATCGCCGAGGAGCTGGTGATCAGCCCGGCGACGGTCGCCAGGCACGTCGCCAACATCATGCTGAAGCTGGGATTCTCCTCCCGCACCCAGGTCGCGGCGTGGGCCCTGGAGCACCGCATCGTGAATGGTTAGGTCGCTGCATATTCGTACGCATGTACGCCGCGCGTCCGGTTCTTACGGTGAACCCATGCCTACCTGGACTGATGCCGTGCTGGGGGAGGCCGGGCGCCGCAACGGCCGCCCGGCGGTGACCGATGCCGGGACCGGCGAGATCCTCACCTATGAGTTGTTGCCCAAGCGCCTGAACAGGGCTGCGGCCGGATTGCGCGAGCGTGGCCTGTCGACCGGGGACCCGGTGCTGGTGCATCTGCCGCCCGGCGCCGACTACCCGCTGGCCATGCACGCGGCGGCCTCGGCCGGTGGCCTGGTGGTGCCGCTCGAAGCCGACATGGACACCGAGTTGTTCTACGAGCGGCTGTGTTCGAGCCGGGCGCGCATCCTGATCACCGATGCCGAGCTGGCGAGCTGGTCGACGAGTGCGGTGGGCGAGTCCAGGATCAGGCAGATCTTCGCCTTCGGCGAGGTGCACGGCGCGACGGCCTTCTGCGATCTCGACGGCGCGCCGGAGCGGGTGCCCGTGGCGTCGGCCGCCAGCTTCGACGGCCGGCGCGTGGTCAGCCATGCCGAGATGGTGGCCGAACTGCGCCGGATCTCGCGCGAGTTGCGGCTGCGCGAGCGCGACGTCGTGCTGGTGGCCGCCACGGAGGCACGCGAGCAGGCGATGATCTTCGATGTGGCGCTGATGGCGGGCGCGCACATCGTCGCCACCGCCGACACGTCGCTGAGCCGCTGCCGCGAGTTGATCGGGCAGTACGGCGTGACGCTCGCGGCGGTGCCGCCGCGCATCGCCCCCGTCTTGTCGGGCGCCCACACCAGCCTGACGGTGCACGGCCACACCATGATCGTCGTCCGCCCCGGCTGATCACCGAGCCCGGCCGGCGCCGTGGCGCGACAGGCGTCACGGCGTCGGCCGGTTCCACCTGTCCCCGGAATGCAACCGCGAAGCCGGGGCCGCACGAACATACATAGGTCCGTGCATGGTTTTGCGCATGGCAGCGGCCGTGCGCCTCCCTAGATTGAACATCATGACCTGGACAGAACTCGTCTTGAGCGCAGCCCCCGAGCGGGGCGATCGCCTGGCGGTGACGGAGGTCAGGACCGGAGAGGTGTTGTCCTACGCGGCCCTGTCGCGTCGTGTCACCCAGGCGGCCGCAGGCCTGCGCCGCCGGGGCCTGCGACCAGGGGACCGGGTGTCGGTCGACCTGCCTCCCGGCATCGCGCTCCTGCTGGCCGTCCACGCCGTCTCGTGGGCCGGTGGCGTCGTCTCGTTCGCCCATCCCAACGGGCAGGCCCGCATGGCCGTCACCTACAACCGGTTCGATCCCGAGGAGACCAGGCAGGTCTTCACGGTCGAGCCGACCCCCGGGGCGAGCACCTTCGCCGAGCTGTACACCGGAGACTCCCTGGAGTTCGGCCCGATCGCCGGTCCGGCGCTGGCGCTGGGCGACACGGTGCTCAGTCAGGCCGATCTCACCGACGATCTGCGGCGTATGGCCAAGGGCGGCATGATCGGCCGGGACGACGTCGTCCTGGCGGCGGTCGGCGACCGTCTGCGGTCGCTACGCCTGCTCGGCCTGGCGCTGACGGCGGGCGCCCACGTGGTGCTGGCCTACGAGCCGACGCTGATCGGCTGCCGCGTGCTGATGTCCGAACACCGCGCCACGATGATGGTCGGCCCGGCCGACCTGGGCAGGAGGCTGGCGGGACAGCGGGGCATACGTGTTGTGGATGAGATGGTGTTCAGCCAACGGCCGTGATGCGACACTGAGGGAGTCGTGTACTCCCCGCAGGCGGCCAACCACAACCTTCCCGTCGAGCCCAACCGCTTCATCGGCCGGGCGCGGGATGTCGAGGAGTTGTGCGCGCTGTTCGCCGACGAACGCGTCGTGACCCTGTGCGGCGTGGGCGGCATCGGCAAGACCCGCCTGGCCTTACGCGTGGCCGAGCGTCTCGTGCACCGCTTCCCCGGCGGGGTCAGGCTGGTGGAGCTGGCCCGGCTGGCCAGGCCCGACCTGGTGGCCAAGGAGCTGGCCGGGGTGCTCGGCGTGCGGGAGGAGGGCGCCAGGCCGCTGGTCGACGGGCTGATCGAGAACCTTCGCGGAGCGCGCACCCTGCTCGTGCTCGACAACTGCGAGCACCTGGTCGAGGCCTGCGCCGAGCTGGTCGCCCGGCTGGTCGCCTCGTGCCCCGACCTGCGCGTGCTGGTCACCAGCCGCGAGCCGCTGCGCATCCCGCAGGAGCTCATCTGGCGTGTCCCGCCGCTCGACCTGCCCGACGCGCGCCGTCCCGACGCGGAGTCCGTGCTGCTGTTCATGGAGCGGGCGACGGCCGCCGGGATCCGCATCTCCCTCGACGTGCTGCCCGACGTGGCCGATCTGTGCGTGGCGCTCGACGGGCTGCCGCTGGCCCTGGAGCTGGCCGCCGCGCGCACCAAGGTGCTCAGCCCGCGCCAGATCATCGACCGCATCGGCGACCGCTTCACGTTGCTGACCTCCGGTGACCGTACGGCTCCCGCCAGGCATCGCACACTGCTGGCCACCGTGCAGTGGAGCCACGACCTGCTGGAGGAGAAGGAGAAGGCGCTGCTGCACCGCCTGTCGGTCTTCCCCGGAGACTTCGACCTGGCCTTCGCCGAGCAGGTCTGCCACGACGACCACCTGCGCCAGGAGGAGATCCTCGACCTGCTGTCGGGGCTGGTCGACAAGTCGCTGGTCATCGGCGAGGGCGAGCGGTTCCGGCTGCTGGCCACCATCAGGCAGTTCGCCGCCGAGCGGCTGGCCGAGGCGGGCGAGGGCGACCGGTTCGCCGGGCGGCACCTGCGGGAGGTGCTCGCCGTCCAGGCCAGGGGGCTCCGCGTCACCTTCGAGGAGCAGCGCATGGAGCGCCCCGACCGGCTGGAGGCCTTCCAGCGCGCGTCGGCGCTGCTCGACGACTCCCGGACGGCGCTCGACTGGGCGATCAGGGCCGGTGACGCCCGCGCGGGCATCGAGTTGTGCCTGATCGCGGCGGCGCCCCTGGCGGTGGCGGGAGACGAGGCGGAGGCGGCCGACTGGCTCGTCCTCCTGCTGGCGATGGACGTGTCGGCGGTGGCCGCCTCCGACCTGCTGATGGCCAGGTCGTTCATCGCCTACGGGCTGGAGGCGCGCGACGAGCTGCTCCAGGCCCGCGAGCTGGCCCTGGAGGGCGTGGAGGGGCTGCGGGCCGGCGCCTACCACTTCCGGCTCGGCGTGGTCTACGCGATCGCGGTCAGGGTGCTGCTGCGCCTGGGAGAGCGGGAGGCCGCGGGGGTCTGGCTGGAGGAGCTGATCGACCGGGCCAGGGCCCACGCCGACCGGTTCACCCTGGCCGCAGCCCTGCTCTACCGTTCCACCCTGGCGATGGCGGAGGGCCGGCTGCGTGAGGCGCGGCGGCACGTCGAGGAGGCCCTGCGGGCGGCGCGCGAGCACGGGCACCCGTGGATCATCGCCCAGGTCAGCCTGCAACTCGGCGTGCTGGCCGAGGCACGTGGCGACCTGGAGGCGGCGCTGGGGCACCTGGCCGCCGCGGTCCCGCTCAACGAGGAGCTCGACAACCGGGCCGAGCTGGCCAGGGTGTTGTCCAGGAGCGGCAGGGTGGCCGGGCAGCTGGGCGACTTCGCCGCCGCCCGGCGCCACCTGGCCAGGAGCCTGGCCCTGGCCAAGGGCACCGGCCAGCGCCTGACCATCGCCCACTGCCTGTCGGCGCTGTCGGTCCTGGCCGAGAAGGAGGGCGACCTGGAGGGCGCCGTCCTGACCGCGGCGGCGGTCCAGCGGCTTCGCGAGTCGATGGGGCAGCCCGCTTCACGGGTCCGCACCGACGAGCTGATGTCCAGGGCCCGCGCCAAGCTCGGCGACGGCAGGGCCGCCGCGATGTGGGCCAAGGGCGGCGAGCTGTCGCCGGAGGAGGCCGCGGGCAGGGTGCTGGAGCAGGAGCACGTCAGCGTGGTGGATCCGCCGCCTCCGCGCCGGCGCACCGTGCTGACCGCCCGCGAGCAGGAGATCGCGGGCCTGCTGGTGCGCGGGCTGTCGAACCGGGCCATCGGCGAGGAGCTGGTGATCAGCCCGGCGACGGTCGCCAGGCACATCGCCAACATCATGGACAAGCTGGGTTTCACCAGCCGCGCGCAGATCGCGGTGTGGGCCGCCGAGCACGACCTGGGGTCTGCATAATCTTCTGCATAATCCGCCCCATGTTCGTGCCTGGCTTCGTCTCTACGGTGGCAGGTATGGACCGCGTGGTGTGCGTCGACCCTGGCACCGGCCTGCCGCTGACCGAGGCGCAGTTCGACGCCCGGACGGTGGCGGCCGTGCTGCGCCTGCGCAAACGGGGCGTGCGCGAGGGCGACGCGGTGCTGATCTGCCTGCCCACCGGCACCGACCTGCTGGTGGCGGCCAACGCGGTGATCGCCCTGGGCGCCGTGGCGATGCCGCTGGCCTACCCGCCCTCTCCGGAGGCGGTGCGCGGCGCCGCGGCCAGGGTGATGATCAGCGACCGGCCGGAGCTGGCGGAGGAGTCGCGCGTGCGCGTGGTGGTGGGGCCGCAGGAGCTCGCGGGCTGATCGGCGGTCGCCCACGGGCTCGATCCGGCGAGGTCATAACCTGGCTGGCATGCCTCTTGCCACCAACTATCCCGCCATGCTCGTCACCAAGGACGGGGTCAGGCTCGACGCCGTGCACACCCCGGGGCCCGGCTCCGAGATCGGCATCGTGCTGGCGCACGGCTTCACCGGGTCGTGGCGGTGCAAGGACACCAGGCGCATCGCGCACGTGCTGAGCCGCACCGGCGGGGTGGTCGCCTTCGACTTCCGCGGGCACGGCCGCTCGACCGGTCTGAGCACCGTGGGCGACCTGGAGGTCCTGGACGTCGAGGCGGCGGTGAGGCACCTGCGGGTGATCGGCTACCGGAAGATCGCGGTGGTGGGCTTCTCCATGGGCGCGGCGGTGTCGGTACGGCACGCGGGCCTGCACGGCGGGGTGGACGCGGTGGTCTCGGTGAGCGCCCCCGCCCGCTGGTACTACCGGGGCACCCGCCCGATGCGCACGGTGCACTGGGCGATCGAGCGCCCCGTCGGGCGCTGGGCGGCCTCGGTGGGCAAGCGCACCAGGATCGCCCGCGGGCCGTGGGACCCGGTGCCGGTGCCGCCGCACGAGGCGGCCGCGCTGATCTCACCCACCCCGCTGCTGGTGGTCCACGGCGACAGCGACACCTTCTTCCCGCTGGAGCACGCGCACCAGCTCTTCGAGGGGGCTCGCGAGCCGAAGGAGTTGTGGATCGAGCCCGGCTACGGTCACGCCGAGTCGGCTGCCAGGCCCGATCTCATTCATCGCATCGGAAATTGGATCTCTTCGAACCTTTCCTGAGTAAACAGCGTCTACTTAGGGCGGATGGAAGATACCCCCTGGGAGAAATGTCGTGGGGATAGTCCAGCGTCAACCGTTGGACTTGAGACATACTTCCTGTGTTCGGGTGGTTGCCCAGCGTCGCGGGGGCGCGCTGGGCCCATCCGCTATCCCAGCCTGGAGATGGTCTTGTACTCCAGGTAGCCGCTGAGGCCCTCGGGGCCGAGCTCGCGCCCGACGCCGCTGGCCTTGTAGCCGCCGAACGGCGTGTTGGCCTCCAGCATGAAGCAGTTGACCCCGTAGGTGCCGGTGCGCACCTGGCGGGCGATGTCCATGCCGTGCTCGGTGTCGCTGGTCCACACCGTTCCGGCCAGGCCGTAGTCGCTGTCGTTGGCGATCCGGATCGCGTCGGCCTCGTCGTCGTAGGGGATCACCGCCAGCACCGGGCCGAAGATCTCCTCGCGCGCGATGCGCATGTCGTTGTTGACGCCGGAGAAGACCGTGGGGGCGACGTACCAGCCGCGGTCGTAGGGCCGGTCGAGCCCGCCGACGACGACCTTGGCGCCCTCGTCCATGCCGATCTTGATGTAGCTCTCCACCCGCTCCTGCTGGCGCTTGGCGACCAGCGGGCCGATGCCGGTGGTGGGGTCGCTCGGGTCGCCGACGGGCTGGCCGCCCACCATGCCGGCGACGGCCTCGACGACCTCGTCGTAGCGGTTGCGCGAGGCCAGGATGCGGGTCTGGGCCACGCAGGCCTGGCCGTTGTTCATGAGGCTGGCGATGGCCAGCATGCCCATGCTGGAGGTCAGGTCGGCGTCGTCGAGGACGATCGCCGCGGACTTGCCGCCCAGTTCCAGGCTGACCCGCTTGAGCTGCTCGCCGCAGATCGAGGCGATGCGGCGGCCGGCGGCGGTGGAGCCGGTGAAGGCGACCTTGTCGATGCCGGGGTGGCTGACCAGGTGCTCGCCCGCCTCGCGGCCCGCGGGCACGATGTTGAGCACGCCCGCGGGGATGCCGGCCTCCTGGACCATCTCGGCCAGCAGGTAGGCGTCGAGCGGGGTCTCGGGGGCGGGCTTCAGCACGATCGTGCATCCGGCCAGCAGCGCGGGGGCGACCTTGGTCATGGTGACGAACTGGGGGACGTTCCAGGGCACCACGGCGGCCACCACGCCGACCGGCTCGCGCCGTACGGTGGTCGGGCCGAACAGTCCGGGGCGCTGCTCCTCCTGCTGGAACGTCTTGCCGTACTCCGCGTAGAACTGGAGCATGCCCAGCGGCTGGGGGGCCTGGGCCAGCTGGGAGAAGGTGATCGGCGAGCCCATCTCCTCGGTGATCAGCTCGGCCATCTCGCCCTGCTTGGCGGCGTAGATCTCGGCGAGCCTGGCGATGGCGTCGGCGCGCTCGGCGAAGCTCAGCCTCGGCCAGGGGCCGTGGTCGAAGGCCTCGCGCGCGGCGGCCACCGCGCGGTCCATGTCGGCGGGGGTGCTGTCGGGCACGCGGCCGACGATCTCCTCGGTGTGCGGGGAGATGACGTCAATCGTTCCGGTGCCCGCTGGGGCCACCCATTCGCCCCCGATGAAAAGCTTGTCGTGCTGGCGCATGCCGCGAGCCTCCAATGACCGGACGCTTGGTTGTTGATTCAAACCGAAGCATGTTCTGGCGCTTTCGGCAAGGTGCCCGATAAATGGTAGAAACTTCGCTAATGGTGCATGAGTTCCCCCGTTCAGGTGGCAGAGATCAAGATCACCTTCTATAGTTTCGCCCGTCGCTTGAGGGGAGGACGAGCGTGAGATCCGGCCGTATCGCCGTGTCGTTCGCCGTCCTTGTCATGCTCCTGGCCAGCCCTGTCTCCCAGCCTGCCCTCGCCGATCCCGACCCGGCCAAGGTCAAGCGCCTCACCAAGCAGGCCGCTCAGCTCGAGAAGCTCTACCGCGGCCAGATCCAGAGCCTCGAAGAGATCAAGGTCCAGATCAAGGACGCCAACACGCAGACGGCCAGGCTGGAGAAGCTGCTGGCCAACGCCAGGGGCGACGTCACGGCCATGGCGCAGACCAGCTACATCACCGGTCCGATGGACCCCTCCCGCCTGCTGGGCGCCGGTGATCCGTACAAGGTCCTGGGGCGCGCGGCGAGCCTGTCCTATCTGACCGAGGAGCGCGCCGACCAGGTCAAACGGCTCAAGGAGCTGATCAAGGAGGCCAAGGCGTCCAGGGCGGCGGCCTCCCAGAAGGTCGACAAGCTCGAGGCCGAGATCAAGAAGATGCAGGGCAAGCGCCGCGACGTGCAGCAGCTGCTCACCAAGTTCGGCTTCCAGCCGCCGACCTCGGGCGACGGCCTGACGGCCCGCATGGTCGCCGTCCGCAACGCGGTGACCTCCAACTTCCCGGTCAAGAGCGTCGGCTGCTTCCGCGCGGGCGACCCCGGCGAACACGGCAAGGGCCGGGCGTGCGACTTCATGATGACGCTGGGCGGGCAGATGGCCGGCGGCGACTCCGCCCACTGGGGTGACCAGATCGCCCAGTACCTCATCGACAACGGGCAGCAGCTCGGCGTGATGTACATCATCTGGAAGCAGCGCTACTACGACATCCGCTCGGGCGGCGGCTGGGATCCGATGTCCGACCGCGGCGGCGTGACCGCCAACCACTGGGACCACGTGCACGTCTCGGTGTTCTGATCCGGGCTATAGTACGACGGTCATCGAACTTCGATGGCCGTCGTACTAATGCATGGAGTTTCGTGATGACCAGAACTGTGCGCTTCCACGAGCTGGGCGGGCCCGAGGTGCTGAAGCTCGACGACGTGCCCGTCGGCGAGCCGGGCCCGGGCGAGCTGCTCATCCAGGTGCAGGCGATCGGGCTCAACCGCGCCGAGGCCCTGTTCCGCAGCGGGAACTACATCGTGCCGGTCAAGCGGTTCCCCTCCCTGCTGGGAGCCGAGGCCGCGGGCGTGGTGCTGACGTCGAACGCCCCGGGGTTCGAGTCCGGCCAGGCGGTCAGCGTGGTGCCCGGCTTCTCCATGAACGACTACGGCGTCTACGCCGAGCAGGCGATCGTCCCCGCCTCCGCCGTGCTGCACCGCCCCGACGGCGTCGACGCGGTGGCGGGCGCGGCGGTGTGGATGCCCTACCTGACCGCGTACGGCGCGCTGGTGGAGGGCGGGCTGCGGGCAGGCGACACGGTGGTGATCACCGCCGCCTCCAGCAGCGTCGGCCTGGCCGCGATCCGGGTCGCCAACCACATCGGCGCGATCCCCATCGCCACCACCCGCACGGACGCCAAGAAGGAGGCACTGCTGAAGGCGGGGGCGGCCGAGGTGATCGTGACCTCGGCCGAGGAGATCGGCCCGCGGGTGCTGGAGCTGACCGGCGGGCGGGGCGCCGAGATCGTCTTCGACGCCGTCGCCGGTCCCGGCGTGCTGGAGCTGGGCAGGGTGGTCGCCCCCGGAGGCACGCTCCTGCTGTACGGCCTGCTGAGCGGGCAGCCCACCCCCTATCCCGGCTTCGAGCTGGGCATGCCTGCGCTGGCCGTGCGCACCTACACCGTGCACGAGACGACGACGGACCCCGAGCGGCTGCGCAGGGCCGTCGCCTTCGTCTCCGCCGGGCTGCGCGGGGGCGCGTTCGAGGCGAACGTGGACCGGGTCTTCGCCCTCGACGACATCGTCGAGGCGCACCGCTACATGGAGGCGGGCCACCAGGTAGGAAAGATCATCATCGATCTGCGAGGTACTTCCTGAACCAGTGGTAGGAGGCCTTCGGGGTGCGGCGCTGCGTCTCGAAGTCGACGTGCACCAGGCCGAACCGCTGGTGGTAGCCCTCGGCCCACTCGAAGTTGTCCAGCAGCGACCAGACGAAGTAGCCGCGCACGTCCACACCCTCGGCCCTGGCCTGGTCCAGAGCCGTGAGGTGGCCCTCCAGGAAGGCGACGCGGTCCTGGTCGTCCAGGGGCTCGTCGGAGGAGCAGCCGTTCTCGGTGATGTAGACGGGCGGCAGCGCCGCGCCGTACCTGTCCTTGAAGGAGACCAGCAGCTCGCGCAGCCCGTCGGGCACGACGGGCCAGCCGAACGAGGTGGTCGGGTAGCCGGTGATCTCCAGCAGGTCGAAGGGCAGGCCGTCGCCCGTCGGCGAGCCGAGCAGCGTGGGGTTGTAGTAGTTGATGCCCAGGCCGTCGATGGGCGCCGAGATGATCTCCAGGTCGCCGTCGCGCACGAAGTCAGGCTCGACGCCGAACGCCGACAGGTCCGGGTAGCGGCCCAGCAGCACCGGGTCGTTGAAGAGCCAGTTGTGCAGTGTGGAGTAGGCGTCGGCGGCGGCCTGGTCGGCCGGGGTGGCGGCCCAGGCGGGCGAGCAGTTCTGGGTGATCCACACCTGCTCCGCCCCGGCCGCGCGCAGGGCTGGTACGGCCAGGCCGTGCGCGAGCAGCTGGTGGTGGGCGACGGGCAGCGAGTCGAGCATGAGGGCCTGGCCGGGAGCGTGCACCCCGAGGGCGTGTCCCTCGATGGTGTGGGCGAACGGCTCGTTGAGCGTGATCCAGGTGGAGACGCGGTCGGCGAGCCTGGCCGCGACCTGGGCGGCGTAGTCGGCGAAGCGGTGCGCGGTGTCGCGGTTCAGCCAGCCGCCGAGGTCCTGCAGTTCCTGGGGCAGGTCCCAGTGGAAGAGCGTGGGTGTGGGCGTGATCCCGGCGTCGAGCAGGGCGTCGACGAGGCGCTCGTAGAAGTCGAGTCCGGCGGGGCCGCCCATGACCCTGGGCCAGGCGACGGAGAAGCGGTAGGCGTTGACGCCGAGCTCCTTCATCAGCGCCACGTCCTCGGGCCAGCGGTGGTAGTGGTCGCAGGCGACGTCGCCGGTGTGGCCGTCACGGGTACGGCCAGGCTCGTGGGAGAAGGTGTCCCAGATCGAGGGCACGCGCCCGTCCTCGTTCGCGGCGCCTTCGATCTGGTACGAGGCCGTGGCCGTACCCCAAAGGAACGTGTGCATGGCTCATGTTAAGCCTACTGGTCGGTAATGAGCCAGGATGGGGGCATGACGAGTACCCTCCGCCGCCGTCCAGCCCAGCGACGCAGTGTCGAGCGCGTCGAGCGCATGCTCGACGAGTGTGCCGCGCTGCTCGGGGAGGTGGGCTACGACGCGCTTACCACCAAGGAGGTCGCGCGCCGAGCCGAGGTTCCGATCGGCACCTTCTACCAGTTCTTCCAGGACAAGCGCGGCCTCGTGCGCGCTCTGGCCCTGCGCAACCTGGAGGCCTTCCTGGCCCGCGTGGCCGACCAGATCGCCCAGCGTGCTCCCGAACACTGGACCGACCTGGTCGACCTGGCCATCGACGAGTTCGTCGAGATGAAGCGCAGCACCCCTGGCTTCGCCGTGGTCGACTTCGGAGAGGTGCTGCCGACCCCCGGCGGGCCCGCCGTCCCCGGCACCAACCGCATGCTCGACGCCGCCCTGGAGAACAACGCCGTCGTCGCCGACCGGCTGCGCGACCTGCTCGGAGCCCCGGTCGGCACCGCCGCCGACCGCGCGCTGCTGGTCGCGGTCGAGGCCACCGACGCGGTGCTCAAGCTGGCCTTCCGCGTGCACCCCGACGGCGATCCCGATCTGATCGCCGAGTGCAAGCACCTGGTCAGGCGCTACCTCGCCGAGCACCTGACCGCCTGACGGGCTCGTGACGGGGGACGAACCACGCGCCCCCGGCGCCGATCACGACCCTGCCGTGCCGCTTGTCGCGGTGAGGCTTCACGCCGGGTCCTCCAGTCGTGCGAACAGCTCGTCGTCGAGCTCGATGCGGGTGGCGCCGATGGCCTCCTCCAGCTGCTCCATGCGGGTCACGCCCACGATGGGCACGATCCCCTGGCGCTGGTGCCAGGCCAGGACCACCTGGTTGACGGTGGCGCCCAGCTCGGCGGCGACCTCGTGCAGCACCTTGAGGCGCTCCGTGGTGCCCGCGTGGTCGTAGGCGGGGTCGATCGGCTTGGCGGGGTTGGTGTAGGAGCCGAACATCAGGGTGTTGTAGGCCCACAGGGTCAGGTCGGGCGCGTGCTGCACGTAGCCGAGGGTCTCGGCGGTCGCGAGCTTGTGCCCCATCTCGCGCAGGAGCGCGCCGGGGCGCGGCTGCAGATAGGTGAAGCGCAGCTGCAGGTGGGTGTAGGGCAGCCAGCCGTGCGCGCGCGAGACGCCGCGGGCCTGCTCCACGCGCCAGGCCGGCATGTTGCTCGACCCCGCCTTGAGGATCTTGCCGGTGCGGTGGAACTCGTCGAGCGCCTCCAGCGTGTCCTCCAGCGGCGTCTGCCGGTCCTCGACGTGGGTCCAGTAGAGGTCGACGTGATCCACTCCGAGCCGCTTCAGGCTGCCCTCGATCGCCGGGCGCAGCGCCTTGCCGGTGACGCCCTCGGCGGAGGCCAGCGTGCGGTCGCCCGGCACCGTGGGACGGGCGCCGCCCTTGGTGCTCAGGAAGACGCGGTCGCGGTTGCCGCGGGCGGCGAGCCAGGCGCCGATGGTCGCCTCGCTCTCGTCGCCGGTGCAGCCCTCGTTCCAGAACGGGTAGTTGTTGGCGGTGTCCAGCATCGTCCCGCCGGCCTCGATGAACCGGTCGAGGATCGCGAAGGAGTCCTCGGGGGAGACGGTGGTGCCAAGGGGGATCGTGCCCAGTGCGAAGGTCATGCGAGAACCGTGTCAGCTGGAGTGAGCTCCAGGTCAACCGGTTGACCTGGAGCTCACTCCAGGTGGGACAATCGAAGCGTGAGCGTCTACACCCCCGCCGAGGTGGTCGAAGAGACCGGCTTCTCGATCGACACCCTGCGCTACTACGAGAAGATCGGCCTGCTGGACCGCGTCGAGCGTAACGCCGCAGGTCAGCGCCGCTTCACCGAACACGATGTGAGCTGGCTCGGCACCATCCGCTGCCTGCGCGACACCGGCATGCCGATCGCCGAGATGCTCCGCTTCGCCGAACTCGTCCGCGCCGGCGACCACACCATCGCCGACCGGATCAAGCTCCTGGAGGAGCACGACCGGCGGGTGGAGGAGCAGATCGCCCAGCAGCGAGCCCAGCAGCGCTACATTCGCACCAAGATTTCCTATTATCGCAGCGTCGTGTAGCCGGAACGAGGTCGTCCGGCTGTTAGACCAGGTCGTATGGCCGGACCCAGGGCGAAGAGGATCAACATCCCGCTCCGCCGCGTCGCCCTCATGTGCGCGGGGATGCTCTTCCTGCTCATGGCCAACGTCACCTACATCCAGGCCTTCCGCGCCGACTCGCTCAACGCCGACCCGCGCAACGAACGCCGGATCATCGCCCGCTTCGACAACCCGCGCGGCGACATCCTCACCGCCGACGGCACCGTCATCGCGCGCAGCGTGCGCACCGAGGACGCCAAGTACACCTACCGGCGCCACTATCCGCAGGCCGGACGCTACGCCGCCGTCACCGGCCACGTCTCCCTCTACGACGCCACCGGCCTGGAATCCGCGGAGAACGCCCAGCTGTCGGGGAGCGACCCCAAGGTCAAGGTGCGCTCGGTGGTCAAGGACGGCGACTTCGGCGGAGCCGACCTGCGCCTGACCATCGAGGCACGGGTGCAGGAGGCCGCCTACGAGGCGCTGCGCGCCACGGGCAGGCGGGGCGCGGCCGTCGCGATCGACCCCGCCACCGGCGCGATCCTGGCCCTGGTCTCGACGCCCTCCTACGACCCCAACGCCTACACCACCTTCGACAGCGCCAAGCTGGCCAGGGCCGACTCCGCGTTGCGCGAGGACTCCGCCGAGCCGCTGCTCAACCGGGCGCTCAACCAGACCTATCCGCCCGGCTCCACGTTCAAGGTGGTCACCGCGGCCGCCGCGCTGACCTCGGGGGAGTACACACCCGCCACGCAGCTCGACGCGCCCCAGCGCCTGCCGCTGCCGGGAACCTCGGCCACCCTGGGCAACGCGGGCGGCGAGCCGTGCGGCGACGGCCGCCCCACCCTCACCTACGCCTTCCAGATCTCCTGCAACACCGCCTTCGCCACCATCGGCCTGCAACTCGGTCAGGACGTGCTGCGCGACCAGGCCGAGGGCTTCGGGTTCGACGCCGGGGGCCTGTCGGTGCCGATGCCGGTGTCGGAGAGCGTCTTCCCCAAGCAGCTCGACCAGGCCCAGCTGGCCATGGCGGCGATCGGGCAGTACGACGACCGGGCCACCCCGCTCCAGGTCGCGATGCTCTCGGCCGCCGTCGCCAACGACGGCGTGCTGATGACGCCCTACCTGGTCGACGAGGTCAGGCTGCCCGACCGCACGCTCATCTCACGCGCCGACCCTGCGGAGTACCGCACCACCATGGGGGTCATGGAGGCGCGCGAGCTGACCACCATGATGGTCGCGGTCACCCAGCCCGGCGGCACCGGCACCGGCGCCGCCATCCCCGGCGTGGCCGTGGCCGCCAAGACCGGCACCTCGGAGAACGTGCCGGGGGCGGCCGACCACGCGGTCTTCACCGCCTTCGCCCCCGCCGACGCGCCTGCGGTCGCGGTGGGAGTGGTCGTGGAGAACGCCGGCAGCGGTGGCGCCGTCGCCGCGCCCATCGCCAGAGCCATCATGGAAGCGGCCCTGTCGTGACTACATACCCGCCTGGTAGGCGGCGGCCTGGAGGTTGTACAGCTCGGCGTAGAGGCCGTCGAGCACCATCAGGTGCCGGTGCGAGCCCTGCTCCACCACCTTGCCGCGCTCCAGTACATAGATCCGGTCGGCGTACCTCACACTGGCCAGGCGGTGGGTGATCAGCAGGACCGTGCGGCCGTCGGCATGGGTGCGGATGCGCTCGAACAGGGCGTGCTCGGCCCTGGCGTCGAGCGCCGCGGTCGGCTCGTCGCAGATCAGCAGCGTGGCGTCGCGGTGGAAGCCGCGTGCCACGGCGATGCGCTGCCACTGGCCGCCCGACAACTCCTGGCCGTCCTTGAAGCGCCGGTCGAGCAGCGTGCGATAGCCGTACGGCAGGTCGGCCACCACCTCGTCGGCCCCGGCGACCCTGGCCGCCGCCTCGAGCTGCTCCTGGCCCTTGTCGGTGCCCATCGTGATGTTGTAGCGGGCGGTCAGCGGCCAGCGCGTGTGGTCCTGGGCGATCACCGCGATGTGGCTCCTGAGCTGCTCCGGCTCGACCTGCGCGACGTCGACGTCGTCCCAGGTGACCCGGCCGACGTCGGGTTCGTACAGGCCCGAGAGGATCTTGGCGAGCGTGGTCTTGCCCGAGCCGTTCTCCCCGACGAAGGCGATCACCTCGCCCCGGTTGATCTCGATCGAGACGCCGCGCAGGGCGGGGGAGTCGCTGCCCGGATAGCTGAAGTGCACGTCCTCGGCGGCGATGGCGCCGAACTCGCGCGGCGCGAGTTGTGACCTGCTGCGCGGCAGGCGCTTCTCGGCGGCCGCGCAGAAGTCGAGGAAGTCGGTGAAGTACAGCCCCTCCTCATACAGGCGGTTGGTGGCGTACATCAGGTTCTCCAGGGAGTTCTGCCCCTGCCTGATCGCCAGCACGGCGGTGCCCGCGATCGCCAGCGGGATCGTGCCCAGCCACAACATCAGCCCGAGCGCCGCGTAGACCATGCCGGTGCCGAGCCCGCCCAGCGCCTGGCCGATCAGCTGCACGACCGTGCGCCTCCTGGCCAGGTCGAGCATCACGTCCTGCTCGGCCCGCGCCACCGCGTCGTACATCCGGGTGAGGAAGCCGCGCATGGTGAACGACCTGGCCTCGGCCGCCGGATGCCGGCCGCCCATCAGGTCGGCGATGATCCACTTGCGGCGCATGGCGGGGATGACCGCGAAGTTGGCGGCATAGCGCATCTTGGCGGTGCGCACCGCCGCCCACGCGTCGGGCAGCACGGCGAGCAGCAGCAGCGGCAGCAGCACCGGATGCAGCACGCCCAGCACGCCCGCCACCGCGGTCAGGCTCACCAGGGCGGTGACCACGTTGATCGCCGTGGAGACCACCGCGTGGGCGTTGTCGGCCCCGCGGGCCCTGGCACGCTCCAAGGCGTCGTGGAACTCGGGATCGTCGAAGGCGACCAGCTCGACCTGCGCGGTCAGGTCGTAGAGCCGTCCCTCGGCCAGGCGGGAGATCTGCGGCGACAGGCGAGACTGCGCCCACCCGGCCAGCGCCTGCGTCGACGCGCGGAGCGCAGCCGCCGCGGCCACCAGCGCCAGGCTCGGCAGGGCGGCCCGCACCCGGTCGGGGGTGGGACCCTGGCTGAAGAGGGCTTCGAGCACGCCGGTGGTGGCCAGCAGGCCGAAAGCGGTGAAGACGCCGCTGACCAGGTTGAGTGAGATCGTGACGGTGGTGTCACGGGGGCTGGCCTCCCAGGCCAGGCGCATCGCGTGGCGGATCAGCGCGGGCAGCCGGCGGGCCATCGTGAGGAAGCGCAGCCCGGTGAGGGTGCCGGTGTGGGCGTGCCAGTCGGAGAAGGTGACCTCGCCGAGGTCTAACGGTTCTTCGGCCATCCCCTCAGTGTGCGCTCGTGCACTGACACTTCGGATGGCCTGCATACAGAGTCGGGTGCCTACACAACTTGGGATACACCGTCGAATGGTGAAGTCAGCCCATGTGCTCGGGGCTGCGCGGGCCTAGCGTTCTCAGTGTGATCGGCCGCGTGCCCGCGACCCCCGCCCCCGTGCCCCGGGCGAGCCAGGGATCGCGGCCGCGGCCCGATCGATCGGGGACGTCGCGTGTCCCCCGCGGCCTTGGCCTCCTCGGAGGGGTGGGGGTTCTGGCCGCCGGCGCGCGACAGCGGGCCCGAGTCGCGCAGGGCTCGGGCCCGCCCAGATCATCGCTGTCTGCATACTCAGTAAAGCGTTGCATAGGCCCAGAGAGCGCTCCCCCTTGTATGCGGACCTGTTATCCGCAGCTCCTTGACGGCACAGACCGCGAAGTGGGTTGATTGCCCTACTGACAACGTTGTCACCTGACGACCGCTCGGGGTTGTGAAAGGGACGGTGTGCGATGCGACGACAGTGGTTAGCGACCATCGCGATGGCCGGCTTACTGGGCCTGGCCGCCTGCGGAGGGGGCAACCAGACCCCGTCGGGAACGCAGGCGACGGGCGCGGCGGGCGGCGATTCCAAGAAACAGGTGGAGGTCTTCTCCTGGTGGACGGGCCCGGGTGAGGCCGACGGCCTGAAGGCCATGAGAGAGATCTTCGAAAAGCAGAACACGCAATTCACCTTCTTCGACGCCGCCGTCGCCGGCGGCTCGGGTGACAAGGCCAAGGCCCTGCTGAAGACGAAGCTCGACGGCAACCAGCCCCCCGACACCTTCCAGGGTCACGCGGGCGCCGAGCTCCAGGGCTACATCAAGGACGGCAAGCTGGAGGCGCTCAACAGCCTCTACGACGAGCTCAAGCTCAAGGACGTCTTCCCCGCCCAGCTGATCGAGCAGATCAGCGTCGACGGTCAGATCTACTCGGTCCCGGTGAACATCCACCGCTCGAACGTCCTGTGGTTCAACCCGGCCATCCTCAAGGAAGCCGGCCTCGCGGGCGCGCCGAAGTCGATCGACGAGTTCATCGCCGCCCTGGAGAAGGTCAAGGCCACCGGCAAGATCCCGCTGTCGATCGGTTCTGAGTGGACCGTCGCCCACCTCCTCGAGAACGTCATGCTCGGCTCGATGGGCACCGACGCCTACAACGCCCTGTTCAAGCCGGGCGGCAACTGGGCCGGTCCCGAGGTGACGACGGCGCTGCAGAAGTTCGCCAAGATCATGGAGTACGCGGGCGACCCGCAGGACGACTGGCAGCCCGCGGCCAAGCAGGTCGCCGACGGCCAGGCCGCCTTCAACATCATGGGCGACTGGGCCTACGGCTACTTCCACAACCCTCCGGACGGCGGCCTGGGCAAGGCTTCCAAGACCGACTTCGACTGGGCGCCCTCGCCCGGCACCGAGGGCACCTACATGTGGCTGTCCGACAGCTTCACCCTCCCCAAGGGCGCCAAGAACCGTGACGGCGCGCTCGCCTGGCTGAAGGTCGCGGCGAGCAAGGAGGGCCAGGACGCCTTCAACCCGAAGAAGGGCTCGATCCCCGCCCGCAAGGACGCCGACACCTCGCTGTACACCGACTACCTGGCCGACGCGCTGAAGGACTGGGGCAGCAACAAGCTGGCCGGATCCATCCAGCACGGCGTCTCGGTGAGCCAGCCGCACCTGGCGGCGATCGGCGAGGCGGTGGGCCTGTTCATGGGCACCAAGGACGTCGCCGGCCTGCAGAAGGCGCTCGACGACGCGGCGAAGGCCAACATTCAGTAGCAGCGTGGGTCCCCCGTGCGGGGGCCCACCTCACTGAGGGAGAGATCTTGCGAAGGGCACGCACCTGGTTGCCCGGACTGCTCCTGGTCGCGCCCTCGATCGTGGCGATCGGCGTGTTCGTGTACGGCATGCTGGGCTGGAACTTCCGCCTGGCGATGACCGACAAGCACACGAGCAGGCAGCAGGACGAGCAGTTCGTCGGGCTGGAGAACTTCATCGCCATCTGGGACCAGCCCCGATGGCACCTGTCGGTCGAGCACGCGATCAAGTTCACGGTCGTCTTCGTGGTCGGGGCGCTGGTCCTCGGCTGGTTCCTGGCCTTCCTCATGGAGAAGGGCATCAGGGGCGAGGGCACCTTCCGCACCATCTACCTGTTCCCGATGGCCGTCTCGTTCATCGCCACCGGCATCGTGTGGCGCTGGCTGATGAACTCGGGCGTGGACGAGCGGGCGGTCGGCCTGAACCGGCTGTTCGACGCGGTCGGGCTGCCGCAGTGGGCGTGGTTCCGCGACCAGGACTGGGGCATGGCCGCGATGGCGATCCCGGCGGTCTGGCAGATGTCGGGCTACATCATGGCGCTGTTCCTGGCGGGATTCCGCGGGGTGCCGGAGGAGCTGAGGGAGGCGGCGCGGGTCGACGGCTGCACGGAGTGGGGCGTCTACCGGCACGTGGTGCTGCCGCTCCTGCGTCCTGTGACCCTGTCGGCGCTGATCATCCTGGGCCACATCTCGCTGAAGGTCTTCGACCTGATCATGGCGGTGTCGGGCAAGCAGATCGTGACCGACGTGCCCGCGGTGTTCATGTGGGTGACCGTCTTCGACTCCGACGATCCGGCCAAGGGCGCGACGATCGCCGCCTACATCGTGCTGGCCGTGGCGATCTTCGTCATCCCCTACCTGGTCTGGTCGGTGCGTAAGGAGAGGGACCGTTGAGGGCCGTCCGCTTCATCCTGCTCCTGGCCTTCGTGCTGATCTTCCTGATCCCCGTCTACGTGCTGCTGGCCACCAGCTTCAAGCCGCTGACAGAGGCGGATCCGAGCCAGGCCTGGAACCTGCCTCAGACCTGGACCTTCGAGGCGTGGGGCGTGGCCTGGGAGAAGCTTCGCCCGGGCATCTGGAACTCGATCCTGCTGGCCGTGCCCGGCTCGATCCTGGCCTGCGCGCTCGGCTCGATGAACGGATACGTGCTGTCCAAGTGGCGCTTCCCCGGCGCCGACGTGCTGTTCACGCTCTTCCTGTTCGGCATGTTCATCCCGTACCAGGGCGTGATGATCCCGCTGGTCCAGCTGCTGATCAACCTCGACGAGGCGGTGGGCACGAGCGGCTTCTTCTACGGCGGCATCCCCGGCCTGGTCCTGGCGCACGTCGTCTACGGGATCCCGATCTGCACGCTGATCTTCCGCAACTACTACGTGACGATCCCGACGGAGCTCATCGAGGCCAGCCGCGTCGACGGCGCGGGCATGCTGCGCACCTACTGGTCGGTCGTGCTCCCGGTGAGCGGCCCGGCGATCGCCGTGGTGATCATCTGGCAGTTCACGTCGCTGTGGAACGACTTCCTGTTCGCGGTCTTCCTGGCCAGCCCGCAGAACTGGCCGACCACCGTGATGCTCAACAACATCGCCGGCGCGCAGGCGACGCCGTACAGCCAGCAGATGGCCGCGGCGATCCTGAGCTCCATCCCGACGATGCTGATCTACGTCTTCCTGGGTCGCTTCTTCATGCGCGGGCTCATGGCTGGAGCGTTGAAGGGCTGACCAGCGCCTCGCCCAGGAGCGTGCGGCTGTAGAGCACGTGCCGCCCCGAGCGGGCCCCGGTGATCAGCCCGGCCTTGCGCAGGGCGGCGAGGTGCTCGCCGACGGTGCCCGGGCTCTGCTCCAGCAGGACCGCGAGCTGCGTGGTGGTCGCCGGTCCGGCGAGTTCGAGCAGGATGCGCGTACGGCTGCGCCCGATCAGCCCGGTCAGGTCGTGGTGGGCGGGCAGGTCGGCGGCCACGCCCCTGGCCGGGTAGACCAGCGCGTACGGCCAGGCCTCCTCCAGGTAGGCGCCCACGTCGAACCCGAAGACGGTCGGGACGAGCAGCAGGCCGCGCCCGTCGAGCCTGATGTCGCCGTCGCTGCGCATGTCGATCTCGATCCGCCCTGGCGGCACCCACCGGACGTGCTCGCTCAGGTCGCCGAGCGCCGCCGCCCAGCCGTAGGCGGCCAGTTGCCCGGCCCGGTGCACGATGTCGCGCTGGAGGGTGGCCTGGAACCTCGGCCAGGTCGTGCTGAGGACCTCCCGCCACAGCGCCTCCATGGCCTGGGCGAGCAGTTCGACGACGTCCGGCCCGAGCAGGACGCGCCGCAGCGCGGGGTCGATCCCGTGCCGCGGGGCGAGCGCTTCCACGATCTCGCGGTGCGCCTGCTCCAGCGGCACCTGGCGCATGGCGGCGATCTCCTCGTCGAAGCCGACAGCGACGCCGCTGGGCGGCGGGGCGAGGAAGTCGACGTTGTTCGGCCCGCGCAGGCCGGTGATCAGGGGCGCCAGCCGCAGTCCGAGATGGCGCTCGCGCAGCCGCCGGTAGGGCTCGCGCCACCGGGCCAGCCACTGCCGGTGGGGCCCGGCGGGGTGCTGGCCGTCGAGGACGAACTGGCAGTGCATCGTCTCCATCAGCGGTGAGATCGCGAAGCGGCTGGCGACGATGTCCTGCGGCGTGACCTCCAGGCGGTACATCTTTCGGTTATATCCGAATCTTTCGCCACGGGGTGCGGTGAGCCGTGACGATCGTGACGTACCTCGCCCCGGCGGCCCTCCTCCCTCGGCCGCCGGGGCGATCCGACACGAAGGAGCCAGGATGACGACCCAGAGCCGGGAGCAGGCCGCCACCTTCGGTCAGGTCTTCGCCGTCCGCGAGTTCCGGGTGCTGTTCGGCAGCTTCGCCCTCCTGGTGACGGGCGACTCGGTCAAGATGCTGGCCCTGTCGGTGCTGGTCTACGCCCAGACGGGATCGCCGGGCCTCTCGGCGGCGGCCTACATGGCCGGATGGCTGCCCTACGTCTTCGGCGGCCTGTTCCTGCTCAACCTGGCCGACCGGATCCCGCCCCGGCTGCTCATGATCGTGGGTGAGCTGGTGCGGGTCGTGGTCTGCCTGCTGATCGCCTTCGCGGGCCTGCCGATCTGGGCGCTGCTGGCCCTGGTGCTGGTGAGCGGCGTGTTCACCCCGGTCTTCATGGCCGCCAGGTCGGCGATGATGCCCGAGGTGCTGCCGGGCGACGCCTTCGTGCTGGGGCGCTCGGTGCTGGGCGTGACCTCGGCCGGCTCCCAGATCGCGGGCATGGCGGTGGGCGGGGCCTTCATCGCGCTGACCGGGCCGGAGAACGCGCTCGTCGTCACCGCGGCCATGGCCCTGCTCTCGGCGCTGCTGCTGCGCCTCGGCCTGCCGTACCGTCCGGCCCGTGGCGGCGCGGGCGGCTCGCTGGCCGTCAACAAGCGGCTGTTCGCCGACCGGAAGGTGCGCGGGCTGCTGCTGGCGCAGTGGCTGCCGGTGATGTTCCTGGCCGGGGCCGAGGCGATGCTGGTGCCGTACCTGGGCTCGAAGGCGGGCCTGGTGCTGGGCATCGCCGCGGGCGGCATGGCCGTGGGGGAGTTCGTCGTGGGCAGGTTCCTCGCGCCGCCGACCCGCGAGCGCCTGTCACGGCCGCTGGCGGTCCTCATGGGGTTGCCGTGGCTGGTCTTCGCGGCGCAGCCGGGCATCGTGGTGGCCGCCGTGTGCGCGGGATTGGCGGCGGCCTGCCTGGCCTACACGCTCGGGCTGCAGCGCGCCTTCCTCGACGCCGTGCCCGAGCAGGTGCGCGGTCAGGCGTTCGGCCTGCAGAACACCGGGCTGATGACCGGCCAGGCCGTGGGCGCGGCGCTGGTGGGCGGCGTCGGCGAGGTGACCGCGCCGCACCTGGCGATCGCCCTGGCGGGAGCGGTGGGCATGGTCGTGGCGCTGCTCAGCGTTCGACCGAGCCGCGCACGATGAGCCTGACCGGCAGCCGCAGGTGCTCGGAGGGCCCGTCGTCGCCGCCGATCCTGCGCAGCAGCAGCTCGGCCGCGACCCTGCCGAGCCCGGCGGGGTCCTGGGCGACCACGGTGACGCCGGGGGAGAGCAGGTCGGCCAGCTCGAAGTCGTCGAACCCGACCAGCGGCAGCCACCTGCCAGCCAGGGCACGCAGCGCCGTCATCGTGAAGCGGCCGTTGCCGGTGAACAGCGCCGTCGGCGGGTCGTCGAGGGCGAACATGCGGTCGAGGTCGGCGCGCACGCCCTCCAGCGTGGCGGGGCGCATCGTGACCAGCCGCTCGTCGTACAGCTCGCCCAGGGTTTCGCGGTAGCCGCGCAGGCGCTCGGTGGCGGTGAAGATCGACGGGCTGTCGCCGAGGAAGGCGATGCGCCGGTGGCCGTGCCTGAGCAGGTGGCCGACGGCCAGAGCCGCGCCTCCCGCGTTGTCGCACACCACCGTGTCGGCGTCGATGCCGGGACCCGGCGGCCGGTCCACGAAGACGGCGGGCGTGCCGGCGTCGAGCTCTGGGCGCAGGTAGGTGTGGTCGTTCCCGGCCGGGATGACGATCAGGCCGTCGACCCGGCGGTCGCAGAAGGCCCGCACCAGCTCGCGCTCGCGCCCCGGATCCTCGCCCGAGGAGCCCGTGAGCAGCAGGTATCCCTGGCGGATCACGCTCTCCTCGACCGCGCGGCTGAGCCCGGCGTAGAAGGGGTCGCCCACGTCCTCGATGACCAGGCCGATGGTGGCGGTGCGGCCACGGCGCAGCATGCGGGCGCCCTCGTTGCGGCTGTAGCCGAGCTGCTGGATCGCCTCGCGCACCCGCGCCGCGGTGGACTCGTTGACGCCCGGCTCGCCGTTCACGACGCGGGAGACGGTCTTGAGCGCCACTCCGGCCGCGCGGGCGACATCGTTCATCGTCGGTCTCACGACCGAATCATCGCTCAGCCTGGCGTCACCGACAACGTTGTCAGGCGGTCGACCTCGTGGTCAGACCCGCAGATGGTCAGGCCCGCAGATAATCAGGCCCGCAGACCCGTGCGCGTGGCCTCCAGATCGGCCTCGATCCTGGCCGCGGTCGCCAGCAGCGGCGGCAGGAGGTCGCGGCGCACCGACTGGGCGGTGGTGCGGCTGGCGTGCGAGGAGATGTTGATCGCCGCGATCGTGCGCCCGCCGCGGTCGCGGATCGGCGCCGCCAGCGAGCGCAGCCCCTCCTCCAGCTCCTGGTCGACCAGGGCCCATCCCTGCCTGCGCACCTTGTCGAGCTCGGCGCGCAACACCATCGGCGAGGTGATCGTGCGCGGGGTGAGTGCCCGCAGCTCGGTGCCCGACAGGTAGGTGCCGAGTGCCTCGTCGTCGAGCCCGGCCAGCAGCACGCGGCCCATCGAGGTGCAGTAGGCCGGGAAGCGGGTGCCGATGTTGATCGACACCCGCATGATGCGCGAGGTGGCCACGCGGGCCACGTAGACGACGTCGGGGCCGTCGAGCACCGCGACGGAGGCGGACTCGTGCACCTCGGCGACCAGCCGCTCGAGATGCGGGTCGGCGACCTCGGGCAGGCTCAGGCTGGACAGGTAGGAGTAGCCGAGCTCCAGCACCCGAGGGGTGAGCGCGAACAACTTGCCGTCGGTGCGCACGTAGCCGAGGTCGACCAGGGTGAGCAGGAAACGCCTGGCGGCGGCCCTGGTCAGGCCGGTGGACTTGGCCACGTCGCTGAGCGTGAGCTCCGGGCTGTCGGAGCCGAAGGCGCGGATCACCGCCAGGCCGCGTGCCAGCGATTGCACGTGCTCAGCCGACTCCGCCATCCGGTCACCCCCACCTAGAACGGATAGCGCTCTATCCCGCTCTGCATCGTTATCCAGCGCGTCTCCGTGAATGCCTCGATGTTAGCGGCGGCACCGCCGAAGCGAGCACCCGTGCCGGACGCGCCGACCCCGCCGAACGGGGCCACCGCCTCGTCGTCGACCGTCTGGTCGTTGATGTGCACGATGCCGGTGGGGATGTGCTCGGCCAGCTCCATGCCGCGCATCGGGTCGGCGGTGAGGATGCCGAGCGACAGGCCGTACTCCGAGGCGGCGGCCAGCGCGGCGGCCTCGGGGTCGTCCCTGAAGGAGACGATGGGCGCGACCGGTCCGAAGACCTCCTGGGCGAAGGCGGGCGCGGCGGTGGGCACCCGCGACAACACGGTGGGACGGTAGAACAGGTCCTGGTAGGTGCCTCCGGCGTCGAGCCTGGCGCCCGCGTCGACGCTGGCGGTGACCAGCGCGTGCACCTTCGCCAGCTGCCCGGCGTCGATGATCGGGCCGAGCGCGACCTGTTCGGTCAGCGGGTTGCCGACCGGCATCGCCTCGGCCTTGGCCGACAGCAGCGCGGCGTACTCCTCGGCGAGCGAGGCGTGCACGAGGTGCCTGCCTGTGGTCATGCAGATCTGGCCCTGGTGCAGGAAGGAGCCCCAGGCCGCCGCCGAGACCGCCGCTTCCAGGTCGGCGTCCTCCAGCACGATCAGCGCCGAGTTGCCGCCCAGCTCCAGGTGGGCGCGCTTGAGATGGCACGCGGCCACCTCGCCGACCTTGCGTCCCGCGGCGGTGGAGCCGGTGAACGAGATCACCCGCACGTGCGGGTCGGCGACCAGGGCGGCGCCCGCCTCGGCGCCGCCGGGCAGCACGTGCAGCACGCCTTCTGGGAGCCCCGCCTCCTCCATCACCCGTGCGATCGACATGCCGCCGCAGACGGCGGTGCGCGGGTCGGGCTTGAAGACGACCGCGTTGCCCAGGGCCAGGGCGGGGGCGACGGAGCGGATGCCGAGGATGAGCGGGAAGTTGAAGGGCGCGATGACGCCGACCACCCCGGCAGGGACCCGGCGGGCCAGGCTGAGGCGTCGCTTGGCGGTGGGCAGGATGTCGCCGAGCGGCTGGGAGGTCAGCATGGCCGCCTCGTAACACTCCTGGGCGGCCACGTGCACCTCGAAGCCCGCCTTGGGCGGGATGGAGCCGGCCTCGCGCACGATCCACTCCTGGATCTCGGCGCCGTGCTCCTCGAACAGCCGCCCGGCGCGGCGCAGCACCGCAGCCCGCTCCTCGAAGCTCGTGGCTGCCCACTCGCGCTGGGCGGCGGCCGCCGCGGCGCAGGCACGCGCGATCTCCTCGGGCCCCGCCACGCCCGCCCGGCCGAGCTCCTCGCCGGTGGCCGGTTCCACGACCGGCGCGTCCTCCCGCGCGGAAGTCCATCCGCCGCTGAACACCGATCCCGTCCAGAGCTTGGGGTCGAGGAGGTGCATGGGAGGCTCCTTGTTCGTCTACCGAACTCCTGGTCGCAAATGTGACGCTAAGCGGTGGACAATTACGGCGTCAACCGGGCAGGCTGTGCGTATCGCGAACACAATCTGGAGGCGAGATGCGCCGTGTCTTAGCCGTCTTCTTACTGGCCGCCCTGACGGCCTGCGGCTCGACAGACACCTCCGGGGGCAAGGCCAAGGTCAACGCGGGCGTGATCGCGATCGTCGACACCGCGCCCATCCACCTCGGCAAGGCCAAGGGCTTCTTCGACAAGCACAACATCGACCTCACGATCACCCCGGTCCAGGGCGGCGCCGCCGCCATCTCGGGAGTGGTGAGCAACCAGTTCCAGTTCGCCTTCGCCAACGTGACCTCCCTGCTGGCCGCCAAGGAGCAGGGCCTGGACGTGAAGGTCGTGGCCAACGGCGTCTCCTCGACCGGCACGCCTGGCGAGGACTTCAGCGCCGTGCTGGTCAAGGCCGACAGCCCCATCCAGTCGGCCGCCGACCTGGCGGGCAAGAAGATCTCCGTCAACCAGCTCAAGAACATCGGCGACACCACCATCCGCGCCACCGTCCGCAAGGCGGGCGGCGACCCGGCCGGCATCCAGTTCGTCGAGCTGCCCTTCCCCGACGCCCCCGCGGCCCTGCAGAACGGCAGCGTGGACGCCATCTGGGTGGTCGAGCCCTTCGTCAGCCAGGCGCTCTCGCAGGGCGCCCGCGCGGTGGCGTGGAACTTCGCCGAGGCCACGCCCAACCTCACGGTCGCCATGTACTTCACCACCGGCAAGGCCGACGCCGACCTGTCCGACCGCTTCGCCAAGGCCATCAACGAGTCGCTCGCCTACGCCGCAGAGCATCCGGACGAGGTGCGCGAGACGCTGAAGACCTACACCAAGATCGCGCCGGACGTCATCGCCAAGATCAAGCTCCCCAAGTGGCCCGCCGAGATCAACAAGGAGTCGGTCACCGCGATCGCCGAGATGGCCAAGAACGACGGCGTGCTCAAGAGCGTCCCGAGCCTGCTGGAATGAGATCCCTGTATGGGGTGGCCGGCCTCCTGCTCCTGATGGAGGCCGTGCCCCGGCTCGGGCTCGTCGACGAGCGGTTCCTGCCGCCCGCCACGGAGATCCTCGCCACCCTGGGCGGGCAGCTGGTCACCGCCGGGCTGTGGGCGGCGCTCGGCGAGACCATGCTCGGCTGGGCGCTCGGCCTGGGCATCGCCTTCTGCGCCGCCGTGGCCGCCGGCCTGGTCATCGGCACCGTGCCGGGGCTGCGCGCGGCCACCAACAGCACCGTCGAGTTCCTGCGGCCGATCCCGTCGGTGGCGCTCATCCCGCTCGCCACGCTCCTGTTCGGCGCATCGCTGGGGTCCACGCTGCTGCTCGTGGTGTACGCCTCCTTCTGGCAGGTGCTCATCCAGGTGCTGTACGGCGTGGCGGCCGTCGATCCGGTGGCGGTGGACACGGCGCGTTCCTACGGCTTCTCCTCGTGGACGCGGATGCGGCGGCTGGTGTGGCCGTCCGCTCTGCCGTACGTCATGACGGGGCTGCGGCTGGCCGCGGCGGTGGCGTTCATCCTGGCGATCACCGCCGAGCTGGTCATCGGCAGCCCGGGGCTCGGGCTCGAGATCCAGATCGCCCAGTCCAGCGGGGCGGTGGCGCAGGTCTACGCGCTGATCGTGCTGGCGGGGCTGATCGGCATCGCGGTCAACGTGGGCGTGCGGGCGCTGGAGCGGCGGGTGCTGTCGTGGCACCAGTCGGTGCGCCGGGAGGCGGCGGCATGAGGCTGGTCAACGCCCTCGCGGTGCCGCTGCTGCTCGTGGGCCTGTGGTGGCTGGTCAGCGGCGGTTCGTTCTACCTGCCGAGCCCCGGACGGGTGGCCGCGGCCTTCGCCGAGACGTGGTTCTCCGAGCGGATCCTCACCGATGTGCTGCCGAGCCTGGCCAGGCTGGCGGTGGGTTACACGCTGGCCGGTGTCATCGGCGTCGGTCTCGGCGTGGCGATCGGCCTGTCGAGCGGGCTGCGCGCGGCGGCCGAGCCGGTGCTGGAGTTCTTCCGCGCGATCCCGCCGCCGGTGCTGGTGCCGCTGATCATGCTGTTCGCGGGCATCGACAACGCGATGAAGGTCGCGGTGATCATCTCGGGATGCGTCTGGCCGATCCTGCTCAACACCGTCGAGGGCGTCAGGGCCATCGACGAGGTGCTGGCCGACACCTGCAAGCTGTACGGCGTGCGCCTGCGCCACCTGGTGCTGCGCTCGGCCAGCCCGCAGATCATGACAGGCCTGCGGCAGGCGTTGTCGATCGGGATCATCCTCATGGTGATCAGCGAGATGTTCGCCAGCAGCAGCGGCCTGGGCTTCACGATCGTGCTGTTCCAGCGGGGCTTCCAGATCGCCGAGATGTGGAGTGGAATCGTGCTGCTGGGCCTCATCGGATGGGGGTTGTCGCTGGTGTTCCGTATGGTCGAAAAGCGAGTCCTGGCTTGGTATCACCGTGCTTGAGCTCATCGATCTGACCAAGACCTACCAGGGCCGCGGGCGCACCGTCACGGCGCTGGACCACCTCTCGCTCCAGGTCGACGCGGGCGAGCTGGTCTGCGTCGTCGGGCCCTCGGGCTGCGGCAAGACCACGCTGCTGCGCTGCGTCGCCGGGCTGCTGCCGTACGAAGGAGAGGTCAGGGTCGCCGGACGGCCGGTGACCGGGCCGCCCGAGCACACCGCGGTCGTCTTCCAGGAGTACGGCAGGAGCCTGTTCCCCTGGCTCACCGTGCGCCAGAACGTCGAGCTGCCGCTCAAGGAGAAGGGCCTCGACCGGGCCAAGCGCACCGAACTGGTGACGGAGTCGCTGGAGGCCGTCGGGCTCGCCGGCGCGCACGACGCGCACCCCTGGCAGCTGTCGGGAGGCATGCAGCAGCGGGTGGCGATCGCCCGCGCCGTCGCCTACGAGCCGAGCCTGCTGCTCATGGACGAGCCGTTCGCCGCCGTCGACGCCCAGACCCGCGCCGACCTCGAGGACCTGATCCTGCGCCTCTGGCAGCGCCTGGAGGTGACCGTGCTGTTCATCACCCACGACATCGACGAGGCGGTCTACCTGGGCCGTCGCGTGATCGTGCTGTCGGCCTCGCCCACCACGGTGCTGGAGGACCTCAAGATCGACCTGCCCGCCGAGCGCGACCAGCTGACCACCCGCTCGCTGCCGAGGTTCGCCGAACTGAGGGGGCACGTCTACGCGCAGATCCAGCGCACGAAACAATAACCGCCATTGTGAGATTCGTGCTTCTGGTGGCCGGGCTGGTCCTGGCCGCGCTCAACCTGCGGCCCGCGCTGGCGGGCATCTCCCCCCTGCTCGACGAGATCATGACCGACGTCGGCCTCACTCCCGCGGGCGGCGGCGCGATCACCACGGTCATGGTGGTCTGCCTCGGCGTGTGCGGCGTGGCCACGCCGGTGCTGGCCCGCCGCCTCGGCGTGGACCGCACCCTGCTGTTCGGCCTGCTGCTCCTGGCCGCCGGGGTGGTCGTGCGCAGCCTCGACGGCCCCGTGCTCCTCTACGGCGGAGCCGCCGTGGCGGGCACCGCCATCGCGATCATGAACGTGGTCATGCCCGCCGTCGTCAAGCAGCACTTCCCCGACCGCGTCGGCCTGTTCACCAGTGTCTACGTCTCGGCCCTCGTGCTCGGCGCGGCCATCGCCAGCGGGCTGGCGATCCCCATGGAACGCTGGACGGGGCTCGACTGGCGCGGCGTCTCGGCGCTCGCGGCGGTGCCCGCGCTGCTCGGCGCGCTGCTGTGGCTGCCGCAGGCGCTGCGCAGGCGCCCCGACCCGCAGGTCGCGACCCGGCCCTTCCGTGCCATCCTGCGCAACCGCACCACCTGGTACATCACCGCCTTCATGGGCGTGCAGTCGCTGACCTTCTACGTCACGCTCGCCTGGCTGCCCACCATCTTCCTGGAGTCGGGTGTCACCCCCGAGCACGCCGGATACCTGCTCAGCCTGTCGGCGCTGGCGCAGGTCGTCGGCACCTTCGGCGCGCCCATGCACGCCGGCGGCCGGGCCTCGCAGGTGCCGCACGTGCTGGGCGCGACCGCGCTCACCGCCACGGGCTACCTGGGCGTGCTCCTCGCGCCCACGACCCTGCCGTGGTTGTGGATGATCGTGCTCGGGATCGGGCAGGGGGCGACGCTCGCGCTGGCCCTGCTCATCATCACCAACCGGGGTTCCGACCCCACCTCGGTCACCGCGTTGTCGGCCGTGGCGCAGTCGGTGGGCTACGTGCTCGCGGCCATCGGCCCGGTGCTGGTCGGAGCGCTGCGCGAGTCGAGCGGGGCCTGGACGGTGCCGCTGCTGACCGGCCTGGTCTTCTGCGGCGTGCAGGCAGTGGTGGGGTGGCTGGCCGCACGAGCTTAGGTAAGGCTTACCATGGCTGCATGCTCACCGGTGTGCTCGAGAAGTTCGCGGAGGCCCGCCAAGGTGTGCTCGGCATCGTGCCGAGCCTCGTCATCGAACCCGACGAGACCTGGACCCCGGTCTCGCGGATGCCCCTCGACGACCTGATCCAGGAGACCGCCGACCGCTGGGGCGCGCCGCGCCACGTCGGGGCGGCGCTGTTCTGGAAGACCTACTCCTACTGGCACACCATGCCCATGGCCGTCGGCTGGGCCCTCGACGGCCAGGTCCCGGTCATGCGCTTCGACGACACCTGGTTCAAGGTCTCGCCCGCGGGCGTCACCGTCGGCGCCACCGCCGTCACCTGGACCGACGTCGACGGCATCAGGCCAGCGCTTTTGGAGGCGCAGCAGCCGCTGATCAAGCGCATCTCCACGCTGGCCAGGGTGGGGGAGCGCACCCTGTGGGGCTCCACCGCCGAGGCCTTCGCCCACCCGCTGCGCGACCAGGTGCCGGGCGACTACATGAGCCTGCTGGAGCGGATCGGGCCGCCCGTCGACGGGCTGATCCAGAGCGACGGCAGCCGCTACCTGCGCCGCACCTGCTGCCTGTGGGTCACGCTGCCGGATGTTGAACCCTGCTCCACCTGCTGTGTGCTCAGCCGTAACTGAGCCGATCTAGCCTCCCGCGCATGATCCTGCGCAGGTTGATCGCCGGTGTTACCGTCGCGGTCGTGCTGATCCAACCCGAGCCCGCCGTCGCCGATCGCCGCAGCGGCGATCCCATCGTCATCGCGCACCGGGGCGCCAGCGCCCACCGTCCGGAGCACACACTGCTGGCGTACGAGGCGGCCATCGCCATGGGCGCCGACTACATCGAGCCCGACCTCGTCTCGACCAAGGACCACATCCTGGTCGCCAGGCACGAGAACGAGATCTCGGGCACCACGGACGTGGCCGCGCGCACCGAGTTCGCCGCCCGCCGCACCACCAAGACGATCGACGGCCGCCCCGTCACCGGCTGGTTCACCGAGGACTTCACCCTCGCCGAGCTGAAGACCCTGCGGGCCAAGGAGCGGGTGCCGGACCTGCGGCCCGACAACACCGCCTTCGACGGCCTGGCCGAGATCCCGACCTTCGAGGAGGTCGTGCAGCTCGCCGAGCGTCACGGCGTCGGCGTCTACCCCGAGACCAAGCACCCGACCTACTTCGACTCGATCAACCTGTCGCTGGAGGAGCCGCTGCTCGACGTGCTCGGCCGCCACCGGGTGCGCAAGGCCTTCATCCAGTCCTTCGAGACCGCCAACCTGCGCGACCTGCACGGCAGGACGCGATACCCGCTCATCCAGCTCATGACCTTCGGCGGCAAGCCGTACGACTGGGTGGTCTCGGGGGACCCTCGCGGCTACGACGACCTCGTCACCCCCGACGGGCTGCGCGAGGTCGCCTCCTACGCCGACGGCATCGGTGTCGACACCCGCCGGGTGATCCCCGTCGGGGCCGACGGCCGGCTGCTGCCTCCCACCACGCTGGTCCAGGACGCTCACCGGCGACGGCTCGACGTGCACGTGTGGACCGTCCGCAACGAGAACTCCCAGCTACCCGCCGACCACCGGCTCGGCAACCCGGCCAGCCCCGTCTACCCCCGCGCCACCGGAGACGTGATGGGCTGGCTCGGTAAGCTGCTCGACCTCGGCATCGACGGAGCGTTCTGCGACGACCCGTCGATGGGCAGGGCGGTGGTCACGCAACGGCGTCGATAGGCCGCAGCTCGTCGGCGTAACTCACCGACACCCGGCGCATCAGGCCGGTGTCGTCGATGGAGTACTGACCCAGGCGCCACAACGGCGGCGAGTAGGCGTGGATCGAGATGCTCTTGTCGATCGCGCCGGTCAGGCGGTGGATGTGATCGGGTCCGAAGGAGAACGACTGGCCTTCGGACACCACCGTCTCCAGGTGCTCGCCGCCGATGCGCGGGTTGCACTCCAGCAGCGCCCCCTGCACGACGGTCACGGCGCCCGAGGAGATGTCGTGATCGTGCCAGCCCGTGTCGTCTTCCGGGCGCCAGCACAGCAGCCACACGTCCACGTAGGCGTCGCGGTAGAGCGAGGCGTAGTGCCTGCCGCCGCCTTCGGGGAACTCCACCTGGTCCTGCCACTGCGCCGGGTCGGCTGCCAGCTCGTCGACCAGGTTCCGCAGCTCCCTCCGGTCGAGGTTGCGCTCGGGCAGCGTGTTCACTTACCTGTCTCCTCTCATCAATCGCAGGGGGTTGGTCTCTCGGATGGCGTGGTCGGCCGCGGCGCCGAGTCCCGTTTCCGGGGCGCTCGCGTACGGCGCGTCTGAGCCGTTGACGACGACGTCGACGCCCAGCTCGCGGACGATCGCGTCGATCGCCTTGGGGCCGTAGCTGGAGGTCTCCACGAAGAAGTCGCGGTCCAGGCGGCCCCGTGACGGGCCGCCGCGGGTGATCAGCCGTTCTGAGTGCAGGGGCGCCAGCCCCGCCAGCAGGGCGAAGCAGACGCGCAGGCGGGGGTGGCGGGGGCGCACGACGGCGTGGAAGTAGTGCCACGACGCGTGCATCTGCTGGACGTACGGCACCAGCGCGGGCCACCAGGGCGTCGGCGCGTGGCCGGAGGCGGGACCGGGGTGCACGAAGAGCGGCTTGTCCTGGGCGGTGAGCACGTCGAGCAGAGCGTCGTCGGGGAGCGTCGTCGCGGGGAGCTGCAGGCCGGCCTTGCCGCCGAGGTCGGCGGCCAGGCGGCCGGGGTCGGGCTCGCTGACGCACGTGGAGGCCCACTGCTCGAAGCCGTACGGCACGTCGGCGTGGTAGGCGTCGATGAGCGGCCAGGCCTCCTCGGGCGGCAGCGTCTCGATGCCGAGCGGGCTCGACAACGACAGGATCGCCGGGGTCTCGCGCTTGGCCGGGTCATGATCGGCCGGGTCGACCTCGTACGGCGGTTCGCCGTCGAGGATGAGCGTCCACCCGTCGAGATAGGGCGGGCGCGTGCGGGCGCGCAGGGCCGCGACGAACGCGGGGGTCCACACGTGCTGATGTACGTCCATCGGGCCACCTCCATCCCATGTATTTCCTACTGACTTTATAGGCAAACGTCTCAGTCTGGGAAGACGTCTCTGTGAAGCGATTCAGTGATACGGTTCAGTGAACCGCTTCACCCCGTTTCGTGTCAATGGGGGGCTAGGCTTGCGGGATGCCGCGGAAACGAGCGACGATCCGTGAGGTGGCGCAGGCGACGGGTCTGTCACCGGCAGCCGTGTCCTACGCGCTGCGCGGTATGCAGGTCTCCGAGGAGACCATGGAACGCGTCAAGGCCGCCGCCGCCGAGCTCGGCTACGAAGCCGACCCCATCGCCAGAGCCCTGGCCAGCGGGAAGACCGGCACCATCGGGATGTTGTCCGCCTCGCTCGAAGACCTGTGGCAGCAGGCCCTCGCGGTCGGCATCGGGCGGGGCCTGCTCGGCCAGGACCGCTACGCCCTCATCCTCGACGCCGCGGGCGACCCGGAGCGCCAGCGCTCGCTCGCCCAGCAGCTGCGCGACCAGCGGGTCGACGCGATGATCGTGCAGCCGGTCGACCCGGCGGCGCCGTTCTGGGCGCAACTGGCCGAATCGGTGCCCGTGGTGGCCATCGGCGACTCCCTGCCCGGCACCATCGGCGAGGTCGTCTTCGACAACCGGCGCGGCGTCACGCTGGCGCTGGAGCACCTGCGCTCGCAGGGACACCACGCCATCGCGCTGCTCACCTCGACCATGCCCAGCACCCCCGACCGCCCGGCCGACGTGCACGTGCTGGCCGAGGGGGAGCGGCTGGGATTGTCGATCTCGGTGTCGACCGCGCCCCACGACCTGGCCGGGGCCACCGAGGCCGCGCGCGAGGTGCTCGCCGACGGCGCGGTCACGGCGGTGTTCTGCTTCGCCGACTCCATCGCCTACGGGGTGTACGCGGCGGCCGAGTCGCTGGGGCTGTCGATCCCGGGCGACATCTCCGTCATGGGATACGACAACCATCCGGTGTCGTCGCTGCTGAGCCCCGGGCTCACCACCGTCGACTGGGACATCGACGGCATCGTGCGCGCCTCGGTCCGCCTCGGCGTGGCCGCCGCCGACGGCGCCACACGACGCAGGCGGGTGCTGCAGCAGCCGACGCTCGTCGAACGGGGTTCCGTCCGCGCTCGCTAGAACGCGGCGCGCAGGCGTTCGCGAGCGGCGTCGAGCTCGGCGTCGAGGGGGCGGTCGGGCCCCGGCTCACCGAGCGCGAGGCTCGCGGCGACCGACTCGACGGCGAAGACGACCTCCAGCGGCTCCACGCACCGCAGCGCCAGCCGGGCCGCCTGGGTGGCGAACGACGCGTGGTCCTCGGTCCCGCGCGAGATCACCGCGGTGCCGACGCTGACCGGCGCCGCCAGGTGCCGCAGCTCGGCCAGGGCGTCCTGGGCGACGTACTCCAGGATCAGCGCCCCGTTGCCGCCCGGCTCCGCGGCCAGGAACGGCAGCCTGCCGGTGAGCGCCGGATCCATCATCGCCGCCAGCCTGGCGGTGCTCAGCTGGGCGGCGGTGGCCACAGCCGTACGCAGGCCATCGAGGGCGTGGGCCACGGCGGCGGCGTGGAAGTTGCCGTTGTGCCAGGCCAGGTCGTCGGCGACGAGCGGGTTCTCGGTGGCGGAGTCGAGGTCGATCTCCACGGTCCTGGACGCGTGCGAGGCGACGGCGACGGCGGTGCCGTGTACCTGGGCGAACGCGCGGAAGCCGTACGGGTCCTGGATCCGCACCGGCTCGGTGGCGAGCATGTCGCGCAGGCGCGCGGCCGTGGCCGCCTGCCCCGGCTGGCGGCGCGCCCGCTGGACGGCCAGCGCCAGCGGCTCCGCCGAGGCGTTCACGGCCTGGAAGGACCGCGCCGCCACCTCGACGGCGGCGTCGAGCAGAGCGGCGAGCCGGTGGCAGGCGAGGGCGGCGTCGGCCAGGGTGGCGGCGCCGGAACTGATGAAGGGCAGGGCGTCGGAGGAGGCGAGAGGGAACCGCGGCCCGTCCCAGGCGAGCTCGCCGAGCAGGCACAACGCGGTGACCGACAACGCGGTCAGATCGCCGGTGCCGATGGCGCCGTAGGTCCGGACCGGGGGAGCGGCGCCCGCGTTGATCGCCTCGGCGAGGACCGGCAGCAGCCGGGGATCGATGCCGGAGCCTCCGGCGAGCAACTGGTTGAGCCGTACGGCCAGCATCGCGCGCGTGCGCTCGGGGGCGACGAGCGGCCCGGCACCCGTGGCGTGGCTGCGCAGCAGGTCGAGGCCGCCCCCGGCGACGTCGACGGCCTTGTTGGCGCCGACCCCCGTGGTCTGGCCGTACACGGGGCCCGTCAGTTCCTGCGCGATCTCGTAGGAACGCCAGGCCGCGTCGAGGGAGCCGAGGGTGACCTCGGCTCCGCCGTACGCGATCGTGTGGACCCGCGCGCAGGTCAGGCCCGATCCGGTGAACTCCATGCCCTAGTCGGGGATGACGAGCCCGATGATCCAGGTGACGACGCTGATCACGATGGATCCGACCACCGCGGCCGGCCAGAATCCGTCGACGTGGAAGGGGATGTCGAGCTGGGCGGCGATCCAGCTCGTCAGCATGAGCATGCCGGCGTTGATGACGATCAGGAACAGGCCCAGCGTGAGCACGATCAGCGCGCACCCGAGCGCCTGGACGATGGGCTTGACGATGGCGTTGATGACACCGAAGATCAGCGCCACCACCAGCAGTGTTCCCCAGTACTTGGCGGTGCTGGGATCACCTTGGACGGTGACGCCGTCGACGAACTTCGTCGTCACCCAGAAGGCGACCATCACCGCCAGGATGTTCAGAATGAATCTCACGCTGGAAGATCCTCGCATTTCTGCTCCGCCGCGCGATAGAGGCGCAGCGCCACCAGTGGATAGATCATCACGCTGAACACGCCCGCGGTGACGATCGCGGCCGCGGTGGCCGTGGACATGACCCCGGCCCCCACGCCCGTGTTCGTGATGACGACGATCAGCGGCAGGGCGGCGGCGGTGAACAGCGCCACCGCCCGGTCCTCGCCGGGACGCACGTCGGGATCGCGGCGGGCCAGCAGGAGGCTGGGCAGGCCGCGGACCAGGAGGAAGAGCAGCAGGAACAGCGGGATCAGCAGCAGGGAGCCCGGATCGGCGAACATCGCCTTCAGGTCGAGCTTGACGCCGCTGACCACGAAGAAGAACGGGATGAGGAAGCCGAAGCCGATGGCGTCGAGCTTGGAGGTGACCAGCTCCTGCTCCTCCTCAGGACCCGACTTGACCGCCAGGCGGATCACGATCCCGGCGGTGAAGGCGCCCAGGAGCACGTCGAGCCGGAACGAAGCGGCCAGCCACAACATCAGCATCAGCACGAACATGACGATGCGGACACCCAGCTGCCCGCTGGTGGTCATGGTGGCGGTGACCAGATGCGCCAGGCGCGGATGCCGGGGCCGGGCGGCCATCGTGGCCGCGGTGAGGGCGATCAGCGTGAACAGGGCGATCACCACGACCGTGTGCCACTTCTCGTCCTCGGAGAAGATGAAGGCCATCGCCACGATCGGGCCGAACTCTCCCAGCGCCCCGATGGCCAGCACCCGGTTGCCGAACGGCGTGGCCAGCGCGCCGGAGTCGCGCAGCATCGGCAGGATCGTGCCGAGCGCGGTGGTGGTCATGCACAGGCCCACCACCTGGGCGAGCGTCGTGAAGCCGAAGAGCGCCAGCCCGATGGCCATGCCGACGCCGAAGGAGACGAACCAGCCGAGGGCGGCCATCCTGATCGGGCGGCCCTTGACCCGCTGGAAGTCGATCTCGAAGCCGGCCATGAACATCAGCATCGCCAGACCGAACTCGGAGACCGCGTTCACCAGCTCGTCGACCTGCACCCAGCCCAGGACCACCGGGCCGACCAGCACGCCCAGCAGGATCTCGAGCACCACGTTGGGCACCCGCGCCACGCGGGCCACGCTCGCCGCCGCGATGGGGGCGGCCACAGCGGCGAGCGAGATGACCAGCACGCCGGTCATGTCGAGACTGGACATGCACGCTATGTGCCCATCCATTACACCGCGTAGTCGTTATGGAGAGCGAATCACGGGAAAAGCGGAAGCATGGACGTCGAGGAGCTGGAAACCCTGCCCGCGAGCGAGCTGCACGACCGCGCTGTCCGCTATGCCGTACGGCATGGCGACTTCGGATTCCTGTGGGAGTTGCTGAAGGTGATCCCCGCCGCCGAGGCCGCCAGCGGGCACTCGAACGAGAGCGCCAACGACCTCAGCCGGGTGTCGGCGCTGCTCAGCGATGCGATGGCGGCTGGGGAGGGCGAGCTCGGCGAGGCGTTGAAACCGGTGTACGTCGATTACCTCGCCAAGCACCCCGACGCCTGATTTATCCGTATTTATCCGGCGCGCTGCGGCGCGCCGGTCAGATGGTGGGCCGTGGCACGCCGGTCAGGCGGCGCGCTGTGACGCTTCGATCAGACGGCCAGTTGCAGCGCGCCGCCGTACTCCTGCGTGCCGTCCGGCGTGACGATCACCGTCCGGTACGGCAGGCGGTCGGCGAAACGCCTGGCCCTGGCCAGGTCCATGCGATGCATGGCGGACGCGTAGGCTCCGGCGACGCCCAGGTCGGCGCCGGAGACCGTGACATGGCCCACCGTCGCGACCGCGAGATCGCGGGCGATCAGAACGGTGCGCATCGTGCCCTGCTGCGGATCGCGCACGCCGATGCGCCACTGGCGCCCGGGAGCCGCGCTGCCCCGCACCCGGACGTCGCCCCCCGCGTCGATCCGATGGTCGACCGCCCCTGCGTTCGTCAGGGCACGCGACAGACGCTCGACCGCCCACCCTCTTATGTACGCGTCGTGGTCGCCGCGGTCGAACCAGCCGCCCGTGCTCTCGAAGAGTTCGTTGCAGCGGTGCTGGATCTCGATGAGTTCCGGGATCTGCTCGATGGTCTGCCCACCGGAGAAGCGCTCCATCTCGGGAGCGAGGGTCTCGCCGACCCACGTCAGCCAGCCGAAGGCGTCGTCGAGCAGCGGCGTCAGCTCGCGCTGCGGCAACGCGGTGCGGATGTCAACCATGACCGGGATGCCCATGACAACTTCCATACGGGCCGATCCGGGGAACGTCATTCTGCCACCTCCAGAGGTCACGCTTTCATAACAGCCGTAAGGCCGGCCTAAGCGCTTTGCGTCCTGATCCGCTTGAGCGCTCCCCGCACGTATTTACGGAACGGCCGGGGCCCCGCCAGCCGTACCTCACGCTCGCCGATGTCGGGCAGCAGCCGGCTCAGGCCCGAGGCGCTGACCTGCTCCTTGACCCGCGGATCGTGCTCGTCGCCGACCACCAGCACCAGGCCGCGCCGGCGCTGGATCTCGCGGAGCTCGGCTGTGACGCGCTGTGTGCGCACGACGGTCGGAGCGCCCTGCGGCAAACGCGCCAGCAGCCGCTCCAGCCGGGCCGTATCGATGTCGGCGGCGATCAGTACAGGGCTCGTCATGTCTCCAAGGTGTTCCAGGAAGATGAGAGGGAACTGAGTAGTTTCTATGGGCATGGCTAATGTTCGAGTCGAACGTACTGACGACGGCGGCTTCCGCGCCGTGAACGCCCGCGGCGCCGAGGTGCGCATGGGCAGCAGCGACGACGAGGGGGTCTTCACCCCCGTCGAGCTCCTGCTGGCGGCCGTGGGCGGATGCAACATCGTGACCGTCGAACCCCTGACCGCCAAGCGCGGGCACAAGCTCGTACGGCTGGCGATGGAGATCACCGCCGAGAAGGCCGAACCGAACCTCCTGGGGCCGATCACCGTCACCTACGACGTGGAGCTTCCCTCCGAGGCGGCCGACGAGGTCTACCGGGCCGTGGCGCAGCGCGTGCACGACAAGTACTGCACCGTCAGCCGCACACTCCAAGAGGGAACCAAGGTGGAGTTGGAACTTCCGTAGAGGGCTTGTTGTCCGATTTCGACCGCGTTATGACTTCTCCGTGGTGTTCGGCTCGGTAGTGTCGAAGCAGGTCAAGGGTGCTGCGACTGACTTGCAGACTTTTGCCGATGCGGACGCGGAGGGGGACCGCTGTCTGCTATGCGGGACCGCCGGTTCTTTGGGGGAAAGAGCCGGCCTGGACCGCAAACGGAGGCCGGGTGGTTCTTGGGGGAGACCACCCGGCCTCCTCTTATGCCCAGTGGATCCGCCTTCTCTCCGGTGTGAAACCGTTGACGGGTGAAACCTGTTCTCCTGGACTGCGACCCGGGCATCGACGACGCCCTCGCCATCGCCCTCGCGGCCGGCTCCACCGACATCGACCTCGTCGGCATCACCACCGTCGCGGGCAACGTGGGCCTGTCCCTGACCACCCTGAACGCGCTGGCGCTCCGCGAGTTCCTGCAGCTGGGCGAACTGCCCGTCCACGCCGGCGCCGGCCGCGCCCTCGTCCGCGACCAGATCCACGCGGCCCACGTGCACGGCACCTCCGGCCTGGGCGACGCCGTCCTGCCCGCCCCCGTCCTGGGCGCCACCGACGGGCACGCCGTCGACTTCATCATCTCCACCATCCTCGACCGGCCCGGCGAGATCACCCTCGTCGCCGTCGGACCGCTCACCAACATCGCCCTCGCCGTCCGCCGGGAGCCCCGCATCGTGCAGGCCGTCAAGGAGATGGTCGTCATGGGCGGGTCGTACACGCGGGGGAACTCCAACCCGGCGGCGGAGTTCAACATCCTCACCGACCCGGAGGCGGCGGCCATCGTGTTCGGGGCGGGATGGACCGTCACGCAGATCGGCCTCGACGTCACCCTCACCGCCCAGGTCAACACCGCGCTCCTGGAGAAGATGGGCGCCCTGGGCCGGCTGTCCTCCCTGGTCGTCCCGGCCGCCTCCTTCTACGGGCAGGTGACGACGGACGGCGGGCCGGCGCTCCACGACGCCTGCGCCGTGGCCTACGCGATCTCGCCCGGGCTGATGGGGTTCGCCGACGCGCGGGTGGAGGTGGAGACGGTCGGGAGGTTCACGACGGGGATGACGGTGACGGACTTCCGCTCCGACGCGCCCAACGCCCGGGTGGCCACGTCCTTCGATGTGCCGGGGTTCTGGGAGGTGTTGCTCGGGGCTTATGGGCGGTTGGGGGAGAGGCTTGGGTGATGTGTGCGAGCGGTGCTTGGGGGCTGGTAGAGTTTCTTCTGTCGCAAGCGCCGCTAGCTCAGTTGGTTAGAGCAGCTGACTCTTAATCAGCGGGTCCGGGGTTCGAGTCCCTGGCGGCGCACGGCGCGAAACCCCAGTTCGGTATACCGAACTGGGGTTTCTTTCTGTCTGCCCCCGTTGTGCACCCTGGACAGACCACCCACGCCTTCATACGATTCGGCGCGGGGGCCGCGTTCGCAATGTCCAGGGGGCATCTGTGCGTGACGGGGAACAGCGGAGCACGGCTGACGACTACCTTCACCGGGCTGATCATGCCCTCCATGAGGAGGGCAACCTGCATGACAGCCGCCGCTGGTTCGAGGCGGCGTACCAGGAGGCCGAGCGCTCGGGCGACTCCGGGGCGCTGGCTCGTGCGGCGCTGGGGCTGGGCGGGATCTGGCTGAACGAGCACCGCACCACCGCCGAGTCGGTGATGATCAACACTCGCCAGGAGCATGCCCTGGCCGGCATCAGGCCCGACTCCGCGCTCGCCGTACGGCTGTGCGTGCGGTTGGCCGCCGAGCGGGACAACCGCACGGGGGAGCACGCCACGGTCATGCGCGCGCTGGCCCACGCCAGGACCGCCGGCGACCCGGTGACTCTGGCCGAGGCGCTGAGCCTGGCCCATCACTGCCTGATGAGCCCCGAGCACCAGGACCTCAGGTTCGAGCTGGCGCAGGAGCTGGTCGGGGTGGCCAGCCGTACTCGTCGCCGCGGCGACCTGCTGATGGGGCTGCTGTGGTGGACGGTCGACCTGTTCCTGGCCGCCGATCCGCATGCCGAGCGTTCTCTGCGCGAGTTATGCGAGCGGCTCGCCGCCCGAGACCACCCGGCGATCGGGTTCGTCATCGACGCCATCGAGGTCATGCTGCTCATCAGGGCGGGCCGGTTCGAGCAGGCCGAGCGGGCGGCGGCGGCCTGCGCCGAGCGCGGCACGGCCGCGGGTGACGTCAACGCCGTCGGCTGGTACGGCGCGCAGCTGGTGACGATCCGCTGGTATCAGGGACGTGTCGCGGAGCTGCTCCCCTTGTTGTCGGACCTGGTGAACTCCTCGGCGTTGTGCCACGCGGACTACGCCTACTTCCCCGCGCTGGCGGTGGCCGCCGCCGAAGCCGGCGACCGGCGCCTGGCCGAGACGATGATGGCCCGGCTGCGCGACATCACGCTCCCGCCGGCGAAGAACTGGCTGGCGGCGATGTACGGGCTGGTGGAGGCCGCTCACCTGCTGGACGACGAGGCGATGGCCGCGCGGGCCTACGATCTGCTCCAGCCTTACGCCCGGCTGCCGATGATCGCCAGCCGCGGGGTGGCCTGTTTCGGCTCCGCCCACCAGTCTCTCGGGTTGGCCGCTCTGACGATGGGGCAGGTCGAGCGGGCCGCCGAGCACTTCGGCGAGGCCTTGCGGGCCAACCGCGCGCTCGGCCACTGGCCCGCGGCGGCCCTGAGCCGCTGGCGCCTGGGCCATGTGCTCGTACGGCTCGGCGGGCCACGCGACGAGCTGATGATGGCGGAGAAGGAGGCCGCAGAGCTGGGCATGGCGCTTCCCGAGGTGCGGGGCACGCAGGCACGGGCGGCGGGGCCGTCGGTGGCGGTGTGCTCGAACGGCGGGCGCTGGTGGCGGGTCGAGCTGGCCGGCCGCACCGCGCTGGTCAAGTCGAGTGTGGGCATGCGCCACCTCGCCGTCCTGATCGCCAATCCCAGACGGGAGATCCGCTCCATCGATCTCGTGGCCGGCGGGGAGGACACCCCGGCCCACTCCGCTCAGCCACTTCTGGACGAGTACGCGGAACGCACCTACGTGGCGCGGATGGCCGAGCTCGAAGAGGAGATCGGTGAGCTGGAGGCCGCCCACGACCTGGAGCGCGCCGCGGTGCTGCGCTCCGAGCGCGACTGGCTGATCTCGGAGCTGACGGCGAGCACCGGTCTGGGCGGCCGGGCTCGGAACTTCACCGATGACCACGAACGGGCCAGGGTGGCGGTGGCCAAGGCCATCCGGCGGGCGTTGACGCATATCGCCGAGGCAGACGAGGTGATCGGCGCGGAGCTGCGCGCCACCGTGCGAACGGGTGTCCGCTGCTCCTATCTGCCTCGGTGATCATGCGAGGGCCGGGTGTCAGCAGATCAGGGAGACCGTGACGGTCACCTGGTCCTGGCGGGTGAGGCCCGCGTTGTCGGTCGCCTGCAGGGTGAGGTTGCGGGTGGAGTTGCCACAGCCGCCCTTGAGCCTGACGGTGGGCTGGAGCGTGTCGGCGATCTGGACACCGTTGTCGAACCACTTCACGGTGACCGGGTTGCCCTCGGGGTCGGTGGCGGTGCCGTTGAGTGTTATCTGGTGGTACCAGCCGGTGGCGTCACTTCCGTTGACCCAGAGCAGCGCGCCGTTGGCCGGGTTGGTCACCTTGACCACCGGTGGTTTGTTGGCGCCGTCCGGCTGGATGGCGATGGGGATGGTCTCCTGATCGCACTGGTTGACCGGGTCGCAGCCCTTGAGGGTCACCGTGTGGTTGCCCACGGCGGCGCCGGTGTTGACGGTCGGGTTGTGTCCCGTCGCGAAGGGAGTGGTGGCGTTGTCGAGATACCACTTCATCGAGCTGTCGGCCAGCGGCCCCAGGTCGTCGAGGCTGGTGGAGTGGAACGGGATCAGCTCGGACCGGTCGAAGGTGGGTGTCGTGGTCGGCGACTTGGGTCCGGTGACCTTCACATCCGGCACGTGATCCACCGAGGTCACCGTGACCTGGTCCACGGCCGAGACCCCGTTGCCGAAGGTGCCCGTCGCGGTGATCGTGTGGGTTCCGGCCGGAACCGTGGCCTGGATCTGCGGGCCCGTGCCGATGACCACACCGCCTCGCCGCCAGACGATCGCGGGTTGCCCGTTGCCGTCGTCGAACACGGACGCCTTGAACGAGGTGGGAAGGTGCGCTGACACCGTCTCACCGTTCAGCGGAGTATCGATCTTGACCGTGGGCGGTAGAGCGTCCTGGACCGCGCCCAGCGCGTGGACGACCTTCCTCTTGACCTTGCCGTCGGGGCTCAGGCGCATGTGGTCGAGCAGGATGTTCTCGATCGTGTCGGTGTTCTGGCCGGGATTGGCCGAGATGAGGAGCGCTGCGACCCCGGCGGTGTACGGCGTGGAGTAGCTGGTCCCGTGGATCTCGGTCGCGACATTCGGGTTGGGATTGTCCGGGTTCGGGCCGGCCAGCACGGTGTACGGAGCGTAGATGTTGACGTCCTCGCTTCCGTAGTTGGATTGTGCGTGACGGTTCAGCGAGTTGTGGCCGAGGCCGCCGACGCAGATCACTCCGGCGTTCTCGCACGGGGTGTGCCAGGTCTTCTCCCACTTGACGATCAAGCCGGTGGTGGCGTCGACGTCGTTTCCCTCGTTGCCCGCCGACGCGAAGATCAGGATGTTGTTGATGTTCCTGACCCACGCGGTGAAGCGGTCGAAGGGCAGCACGCTCCACGACAGGTACCACGGCACCTCGGTCCGCTGGCTGATGCTGACGATCTTGTTGCCGCCGGCGGCCGCCTGACCGAGCGCGACCATCATGTAGAAGAAGTCGCCGGTCGTCCATATGCCGGTCGGCCGGGCCACCGGGCCCGCCGTGCCTGCCGTACCGACGGAGTTGCCTGGAACGGCGGCCATCGAGTCCAGGATCTTGACGCCGTGCCACGGTGTCGACCCGGGGAATTGAGAGCTCGGGCTCACTCCGGGCACCGAGGTGGTGAATGTGGTCGAGGACGGATGATCGACGCTGGTGGTGAAGGCGCGGTCGAGCACGGCCATCTTGACCTTGTTGTTCAGCTTGCCGACCGAGTCGAGCAGTTGCCACGCGGCGGGCACCCCGATGTCCTGCGTGCTGCCTTCCTTGAGGTATCGCCAGCTGAAGGAGTTCCGGTCGTAACCCGTCGAGCTGTGGCCGGACGGCCCCTGCTGAGCCTCCGGCGTGATGCCGCTGGGGATGTCGTCGTCCTTGCTCACCCAGTTGACGGCGGCCTTCTCCGTCGTGGCGGCGGCCGCGAGCAGTTCCAGGCCCTCGCGGCTGGACACCGCCACGGAATCGGCCTGGTTCTTGTCCGGATTGAGCGCCTTCAGCGCGTCACTCAGCTGGCCGGGCTGAGCGGCACCAGTTTCGATCTTGACCAGGTAGTGGTTGAGGTCGCCCTGTTCCACCTTGTTCACGACCTTGCCGTTCCACCTGGCGACGACGGCGTCCAGCTCGGACTGATTCGACGTGGTGACGACCAGTTCGTCGGCGACGAAGTCCATCGGGGTGCCGTCAGAGCCGGTGAGGCTGGCCAGAGGACGATCATCGGGGAGCTTGTCCATCGGAGGCTTGGCGCGGTCGGGATCGACGTAGAAGTCGAGCGGGCCCTCGCACTCCTTCAGCTCGGCGAAGACGCGCGCGCGGATGGCCCCCGCCTGCCTTCCGAGCTTGTCCAGGCCGTTGCGGGTGGCGTTGAGCTGGGCGAGCTGATCGGCATTCCAGCCGCCCTTGTCGATCGCCTCTTGCAGGACTCGCACCTGCTCACGTGCGAGCCGTGCAAAAGACAGCAGCCCGTCGGCCGACTCGCACGGTTCCGGGGACTGGGCCTTCTCCACGCTCTCCTTCATGGAGGTGGCGGCCTGATCATCCATGGGAGCAGGGCCCTGTCGCTGCGCCTCGATCACCCGATTCAGCTCTTCCTTGAGCACGGAGATCTCGGTATCGATGGGAGACGCGGCCTGCGCCGGGGCAGGAACGCCCACGAACGCGCCGATCAGCGCCACGGCCACTAGTGACCTGAGAAATAAGGAACGCATGCCTCCCGGGCGTGGCATGACGTTCCATCTCATGTCACACAGGAACGCCGAGGAGTTTTGTATGGTGGCCGTATCCCCCGTGCCCGGCCCACAAAACGGGGGAGTTCCATGGCGTTGCATGCCGTATCGGCCGATTTCGACGACGTCTTCGCGTCACCGCTGAGCGAACAGGTCCTGCCCAAGTACCGGCTGCCCGCCGCGGAATCCGACCCGCGCACCGTCTACCAGCTCATCCACTCCGAGCTGCTCCTGGACGGCAACGCCTCCCAGAACCTCGCCACGTTCTGCACGACCTGGTCCGAGCAGGAAGTCCACAAGCTGATGGACGACTGCCTCGGCAAGAACATGATCGACAAGGACGAGTACCCCCAGACCGCCGAGATCGAGAACCGCTGCGTGCACATCCTGGCCGACCTGTGGAACGCGCCCGACGGGCAGACCACGATGGGGTGCTCGACGACCGGCTCCAGCGAGGCCGCGATGCTGGGCGGGCTGGCCATGAAGTGGCGATGGCGCAAGGCGCGTGAGGCCGCTGGCAAGGCCGCCGACAAGCCGAACATCGTCGCCGGGCCCGTCCAGATCTGCTGGGACAAGTTCGCCCGCTACTTCGACGTCGAGCTGCGCCAGGTCCCGATCGAGGAGGGCGCCACCGGCCTGCGGGCCCACCAGCTGCGCGACCACGTCGACGAGAACACGATCGGCGTCGTCGGAATCCTGGGCGTCACCTTCACCTGCGACTACGAGAACATCGCCGAGCTGGCCGCCGAGCTCGATGCCATCCAGGCGGACACGGGGCTCGACATCCCCCTGCACGTCGACGCCGCCAGCGGCGGGTTCGTGGCGCCCTTCGTCCAGCCCGACGTCGTGTGGGACTTCCGCCTGGAGCGCGTGGCGTCGATCAACACCTCGGGGCACAAGTACGGCCTGGCGCCGCTGGGCGTCGGCTGGGTGGTGTGGCGGGACGCCTCGCTGCTGCCCGAGGAGCTGATCTTCCGGGTCGACTACCTCGGCGGCGACATGCCCACGTTCGCCCTCAACTTCTCCCGCCCCGGCGGCGAGGTCGTCGCCCAGTACTACAACCTGATCAGGCTGGGCCGCGAGGGCTACCGCAAGATCCAGCAGGCCTGCATGGACTCGGCACGGTTCCTGGGACGGGAAATCAGCCAGATGGGGCCGTTCGAGCTGCTCTACGACGGCACGACCGCGTTGCCCGCCGTCTCCTACAAGCTCAAGGACGACGTCACCGGCTGGTCCCTGTACGACCTGACCGAGCAGTTGCGCGTGCGCGGCTGGCAGGTGCCGTCCTACCCGCTGCCCGCCGACCGGCAGGAGACCGTGATCCAGCGGGTGCTGGTACGGCACGGCGTCGGCAGGGACGAGCTCGCCCTGCTGGCAGGCGACATCCGACGCTCCGTGGAGCGGCTCACCAAGGGGACGGCCGACGCCTCACGGACGGGATTCCACCACTGAAGAGCGCGCATCGCCTCACTCCTGGGCGAGCGCCTGCCTGATCTGCCGGGTGGTCTGCTCGGCGACGCGCGGATTCTCGGCGGCGTAGGCGGTGTAGGCGTTCAGCCCGGTCGCAAGCGCCCAGCCGCGCCCGCGCAGCCACGTCGCCTCGTCCACCTCCAGCCGCCCGCGGAAGGTTGTACGGCTGCGCGCCGACATCAGCGTGTAGGCGATGATCATGTCGCAGGCGGGGTCGCCGACCCCGAGGCCGCCGAAGTCGATGACCGCGCTCAGCACCCCGCCGGTGGTCAGCAGGTTGCCGGTGTGGAAGTCGCCGTGGAACCACACCGGCGCACGGTCCCACTCCGGCGCCTCCAGCGAGGCCTCCCACAACGCGGTCATGGCCGTGCCGTCGAAGACGCCGTCCACCTGCGCGATCGCCGCCCGCGTCGCTTGGTCGCGCAGGGCCAACGGCGCGTCGACCAGCTCCTTGTTGCCCGGCGGCAGCTCCTGGAGCGCCTTCAGGAAGGCGGCCAGCGCGACGGCCGCCTCGGCGGAGTCGCCCAGCATCTCGACCGTCGCCACCTCGCCCTCCAGCCAGCGTGACACCGCCCACCTCCACGGGTAGCCGTAATCAGGCTCCCCGACGGCGACCGGCACGGGGACGGCCAGCGGCAGGTGCGGGGCGATCCGGGGCAACCACTCCAGCTCCTTGGCCGCCTGCTCGATCGCGCCCGCGTGACGCGGCAGCCGTACGGCCAGCTCGCCGCCGAGGCGGAAGATCATGTGGTCGGATCCGCCGGGCTCGACGAGGGTGAGCGGGAGCCGGGACCACTGCGGGAACTGGCTGTCCACCAGCCGCCGGGCCAGCGCGGGGCCGATCGGGGGTCGGAGCGACAAGACGGTGTCTCCAGGCGATAGCGGACCTTTTCCCTGTCTCCGTGTCAGCGCCGGACGAGCTGGGCCAGCAGATCGCGGAGAGCCGGCTCCACAGCATAGATCACGGTCCCGCGCATCCCCCTGGTGAGCAGCACCTTGTAGACGTTGCGCACCAGCCTGTCGAACTCGGCGTCGGGGACGGTCTTGTGGCTCCTGAAGGCCGGGTCCCGATTCTCCTTGCGGACGGTCACCAGCCGACCGTCGCGGACCGACAGGTCAGGGCCGAGGATGACGCCGTTCCAGTCGTACTCGAAGCCCTGCGCCGTGTACACGCAGCCGACCTGCCCGAACCCGGTGGGTTCGCTGGCCCACAACATGCTGGGCGGGGCGTCGCCGACCGCACGGTCCTTCTTGACGTTCCACGGCCGTGCCCACTCGCCGATGACCACGTCGTCCACCAGGGTGTCGTCGGGCCGCGGCTCGCTCCACGGCCAGCAGAACCCCGCCGTCATGCGGGCCGTACCTGGTCGCGCCCGGAGCGCGGCCTCCAGTTCCTGCGGGCTGCCGACGAGGCGCACCTCGAAGTCCTCGTCACCCTCCCACGCGACGGGGCCGCCTCCGGCCAGGCCGAGCAGGCGCAGCACCCACTGCTCGTAAGCACGGCTGCCGCCGCACCTGAACTGCTCGTCCAGGTCGACCCGGTGCACGTCGAAGCCCTTGGCATCGGCGTAGCGCTCGATGCCGTCGACGGTGCCCAACTCGCCGGGCCGTACCACCTGGTGCTGGTCGAGCAGGAAGACCGGGACCCGCGCGGCCGACAACAGCTCGTCGAGCTGGCTGCGGCCCGTCCGCCTGGCAGCGGGGGTGAACCGGTTGGTGGAGGTCTCACGGATACGATGCGCCTCATCGCAGATCAGGACGTCCAGGGCGTTGGGCTCGGCTCCGATAAAGCTGTTGAAGTAGGCGAAGAGGCTCTTGATCCGCGTGCTTCCCCGGCCGGGATAACGGCGCATGGTCTGGGTGAACGACTGCGAGCCCGTGGCGTGCAGCGCGGAACGGCCCTGCCGGAACAGCTCACCCAGCAGCGACAGCGCGATGACGCTCTTGCCGCTGCCCGGCCCGCCGGTCACCAGGACGACCTGCTTGTGATCGGACCGCCTCGCCCTGTCGACGGCGCGCATCACCAGCTCGTAGGCGACCTGCTGCTCGTCGAGCAGGACGAACTGCTCCCGCTCGCGGATCTCCCTGGCCGCGTAGGTCATCAGCTGCTTGCTCGGCGCCACCGGGCTGCCCAGCAGCCGGTCGGCCGCCTCCGCGCCGGACCGGTCGGCCAGCCGCTCGCCCAGGTAGCGCAGGAACTCGCCACGGCGCTGCTTGGTGAACAGACGGCCGCGCTCCTCGCCGACCTGGTCGGCCAGGCCGTCGACGTCCAGGTCCATGGCGTTGTGCAGGTAGGCGGCGCCGTGCAGCCCGTCCGGGTTCCCGGCGAAGACGCCCAGAAAGTCGCCCATGTATTCGCAGTAGCGCCGCACCTGCTCGGCCGGGTTCAGCCGCTCCGCGCCACCCATGCCGTCCACCAGCACCAGGCGCTCGCCCAGCTCGGACGGCTCGGCCCTGCTCCACTGCTTGAGCTCGACCACGACGTAGGAGTCCCGGCCGGTCCGCGGATGGACCCCGGCCAGCACCACGTCGGCGCGCTTGCTGGTCAGCGGCAGCCGGTACTCGACGAGCATCTCGACCTGCCCGAGCCCCGCGTCGGCCAGGTCCCGCGCCAGCACGGGCAGGCTCCTGCGCCACGAGTTGGTCTCGGCCGGCGAGACACCGCGCCCTGTCGTCCTGCGCACGTGCTCAGCGATCACCTCCACCAGCGCGGCCTCGTTCGGCGAGGCGAGCAGGTTCTCGACAGACAGCCGCAGCGCCGTCACGGACTTCCCCCAGGCAGCACGAGAAGACTCGTGCGGGTGGGGGCCTATCCGCTCCGGCGTCAGCCGTACGAACGCGGAAGCCCGTCGGGCCGCATCACATGGTCATCAAGAGGGTAGCGGTGGGTCAGGGAAAGGTCACGGCGCTCAGTCGATCTCCCCGCTACCATCGAGAGCGCAACCTGAGCGGCCGACGGGCTTCCGCAGATCGTGGATACGCCCCCATTCCGCACGATCCTTCGTGCTGTCTGGGAGACGTCTGTGGTACCCGCCCACCGGTCCTCAGCCCGAGCGCTGCGCTCCGACCTTCTTCACCCCAGGTCCGTCATCGAGACCAGGCTGATCAAGACCCTGTCGGAGCGGGTGCAGCGTGAGACGGGCCGCAGACCGGTGCAGTCGGAGAAGACCGCGTGGAGGGAGAGCCTCTCCGACCTCGCCTGCGTCCTCGACGACGCCGGTCTGGGAGAGGTCGAGGTCCTGGTCGAGTTCCCCATGCCGCACAACCGGCGCAGCAGCGCCGACGTGGTCCTCGCCGGCGTGCACCCCGAGACCGGCCGGGACACCTACGTCGTGGTCGAGCTCAAGCAGTGGAGCGAGGCCCGCGCGGTGGACGAGGACAAGCAACTCTTCGAAGTGCCGAATCTGGGTCAGAAGAGCCATCCGTCACTTCAGGCCAAGGGGTACCGCAGCCAGATCGTCGGCGGCTTGGCGGTCCTGGACGGGCGTGCGGACGCCGTCACCGCTCTGGTCTACCTGCACAACGCCGATCCACAGGATGTCTCCGATCTGAGCATGGGCGCCGCCTGCGAGGGCGTGCCGGTGTTCACCAGAGCCAGCCGCGGCAGCCTGATCGAGCATCTGCTGGGGCTGCTGGCGAACAGCCCCGGCCGCCTGGCCGCCGATCGGCTGCTCGGTAGCCGGATTCATCCGAGCCAGAACTTCCTGCGCAAGTCCGCCGAAGTCATCCGCGGGTTCGGCCAGTTCGATCTGCTGGACCAGCAGCTCGACGCCTTCGCCATCGTCCGGGCCAGGGTCAGGGAAGCGAACGAGGCGAACACCAAGCGGGTGGTGATCATCACCGGTGGGCCTGGCAGCGGGAAGTCGGCGATAGCGCTCTCGCTCCTCCAGTCGTACATCGAGGAGGGCAATCCACGCATCGCCTACGCCACGGGGTCGAGCACGGTCACCAAGACCCTCCGCAAGCACGTGGCGGGAAGGGACCGCGCGCTGCACGGATTGTTCCGCTACTACATGGAGTTCGCCAACGCGAGCCGGAACGAGCTCGACCTGCTCATCGCGGACGAGGCGCATCGGGTCAGAAAGAACTCCTTCGACCTCTACAGAAAGCAGTGGCGCAGCGATCGGCCGCAGATCGAGAGCATGATCAACGCCAGCAGGGTCCCCGTCTTCCTCCTTGACGAGCACCAGGTCGTCAAGCCGGACGAGGTCGGCACCGTCGCCGCCATCGTCGCGCAGGCGCAGGCCATGGACCTCGCCTACGACCACGTCAGGCTGGACGCCCAGTGGCGTTGCGGCGGCAGCGCCATCTACGACACGTGGGTCCTGCGGCTGCTGGGGCTCGGCGCCTCGGACGGGGAGTGGAACGGCGGAGCCGAGCCGGAACGCTGGCCGGGAGATCCCGCCTTCCAGGTCCACCTCGCCGGCTCGCCCGCCGAACTGGAGGGTTTCCTGCACGAGAAGCTGAGCCAAGGACAGAGCGCGCGCATCATGGCCGGGTACTGCTGGCCCTGGAGCAAGCCCGTCGCCGGTCAGCCCCTGGTGCCCGACGTCACGATCGGCGAGTGGGCACGCCCGTGGAACCTCAAGCAGGACAAGCCCATGAACGGCATCCCGCCCAGCACCCTGTGGGCCACCACGGAGGGCGGTTTCGGGCAGGTCGGCTGCGTCTATACGGCCCAGGGGCTGGAGTTCGACTGGGCCGGGGTCATCATCGGCCCCGACCTCGTGGCGCGGAACGGCCGCTTCGTGCCGCGCCAGGAGTACAGCAAGGACAGGGAACTGACCAGGTCCGCAGTCACGCACGAGCAGTTCGGCCGGCTGGTCCGCAACATCTACAAGGTCCTGCTCACCCGCGGGCTCCGGGGCGTGGTCGTCCATGCCGTCGACGAGGAGACCCAGGACTTCCTGGCCGACCTCATCCAGGCTCCCCAGGAGGGAGCGCGGCGGTGAGGTCGAGTTCGACGAGTTGGCCCGCGAACCCGAGCTGTGCGACGCCGAGCAGCGTGCTGGCGGAGGTGAAGGCCGGGGCCAGTGGTGAGGCGAGGAGCCGCCGCCAGACCGTGCCGAGCGCGGGCGAGTCGTGGCTGACCACGTAGATGACGGAACGCACGACGTGTTCCGGTCGGGCGGAGACTGCGGCGAGGGCGGTGAGGGCGTTGGCGACGATCTGGTCCACCTGCGCGTCGAGGTCTCCGGCGCCGACCAGGGTGCCGGTGGGGTCGAGGGGGCACTGGCCGGCGAGGAAGGCCAGCCGGCCGGCCTCGGCGATGGTGATGTGGCTGTAGCCGGGGGTGGCGTGCAGGTCTGAGGGGTTGAGTCTGGTGATGGTCACGGGACCAGTGTTCACGAGGGGGCGGTCGCGTGCGCGTATCGCCTGGCCAGGCGGGTGACGGCCGCCTTGAGCTCCTCTGGCCCGACGATCTCCAGGTCGGCGTCGAAGCGGCCGAGGTCGGCGGCCAGGGCGATCCATGACCAGGAGCCCGTGACGAGCCGGCACCGGTCTGGGGCGAGCTCTTCCACGACGCCGTCGCGGATGTAGGGCGAGACGGCGGCGGCTGGGAGGGCGAGGATGACCTCGCCGCGGCACGGCCAGTCGCCGGAGGCGCCGGGGGAGGAGCCGCGGAAGCGGGCGGCGACGAAGGTGGCCACGTCGCCGCCGGGCAGTTCGCGGGGGGTGAAGCGGGGGCCGGTGGGGACGCGCGGGGTGATGCGGTCGGCGCGGAAGATGCGCCAGTCGTCGCGGTCGAGGTCCCACGCGACGAGGTACCAGCGGCCCGCCCAGGTGACGAGGTGGTGGGGTTCGGCCCGGCGCGGCAGGTCGTGGCCGGTGTAGTCGAAGCGGAGCACCTCCCGCGCCCGGACGGTGGTGCCGAGGGAGAGCAGGACGTCGCCGGGCATCTGGGGGTCGGCGACGGCGGTGAGGTGGAGGGCGTCGATGCGGTGGCGCAGGCGGGCGGGCATGACCTGCCGGACGGTGGCCAGCGCTCGGGCGGCGGCCTCGTCGATGGCGGCGCCCGTCGTGGGGGCCGCCTGGAGGGCTATGGCGAGGGCGACGGCCTGGTCGTCGTCGAAGAGGAGGGGCGGCAGCTGGGCGCCGGCGTCCAGGCGGTAGCCGCCGTCGGGGCCCTTGATGGCGGCGATGGGGTAGCCGAGGTCGCGGAGACGGTCGACGTCTCGGCGCACGGTGCGGGGGCTGACGTCGAGGCGTTCGGCCAGCAGCGCCCCCGGCCAGTCGCGTCGTGCCTGGAGCAGCGACAGCAGGGCCAGGAGCCGGGCCGAGGTTTTCTGCACCCGATCAGAGTAGCGGCCAGAATCTGTCCGCTTCTGATGCGAAGTTGAGGGCACTCGAACAAAGGAGAGATGTCATGGCCGTGTCCTCGGTGACCCATCTGAACTTTCGCGGAGCCGCCCGTGAGGCGCTGGCGTTCTACCAGTCCGTGTTCGGCGGGGAGCTGGTCTCGGTGCCGCATGCGGATGACGAGAGCCTGGTGATGTGGGGGCAGGTGGCCGCCGCGAACGGGTTCCGCGTCATGGCGTACGACGTGCCGTCCGGCATGCCGTACAGCCCGGGGGAGAACGCGTTCTTCGTCTCCGTGCGCGGGGAGACGGCGGAGGAGGTCGTCCCCTTCTGGGACGGGCTCTCCGACGGCGCGCGCATCCACCAGCCGCTGGGGCCGTCGGCGTGGGCGCCGGTGTACGGCATGCTGACCGACCGGTTCGGCGTCACCTGGGTGATCGATGTGAGCGTTGCGGGATGATGATCGCATGACGACCGTGCTCGACAATCGCACGCTCAACCGCGCGACGCTGGCCAGGCAGTTCCTGCTCGAGCGCGCCGATCGCCCGGTGTATGACGCCGTCGCGCATCTGGGCGGGTTGCAGGCGCAGGAACCGCAGGAGCCCTTTGTGGGGTTGTGGTCGCGGTTGCACGACTTCGATCCGAAGGAGCTCTCGGAGCTGCTCGTGGAGCGGAGGGTGGTGCGGACCATCCTGATGCGGCGCACCGTCCACCTGCTGACCGCGGAGGACACGCTGGCGTGGCGCGCCCGTCACGATGCGATGCTGCGCCAGCGCATGCTCGGGGTCTATCGCGCTGAGCTCGCCGGGGTGGATCTCGACGAGTTGCTCGATGCGGGCCGGGAGCTGATGGCCGACGGCGAGCCGCGGTCGATGGGGGAGATCGGCCGGGCGCTGGTCGACCGGTGGCCGGCGGCGGGGGCCCGGGTGCTGGGGGAGATGGTCGTCGCGGCCCTCATCCCGATGGTCCAGATGCCGCCCCGCGGGGTGTGGCGCACGAAGGCGGGGGTGCGGAACGCGCTGTTGTCGTCGTGGCTCGGGCGCGAGGCCGATCCGCTCGCCGCCGACGGGCCGGATGCGGCGGGGGAGGCGCTGGTGCGGCGCTATCTGGCCGCGTACGGCCCGGCGGCCTCCGCCGACCTGCGGGCCTGGTGCGGTCTGGCCGGGCTGCCGGTGGCGGTGAAGGCGGTACGGCCAGAGCTCGTGTCGTTCCGGGACGAGCGGGGGCGGGAGTTGCTGGATCTGCCCGATGCGCCGCGCCCGGACGCGGACACGCCCGCGCCGGTGCGTTTCCTGCCGGCGTTCGACAACGTGATTCTCGGGTTCGACGACCGGAGCCGGATCATCGACGATGAGCACCGGGGGTTGTCGGTGGCGGGGGCGCGGGTGGTGCTGGTCGACGGCAGGGTCGCCGCGACGTGGACCGTCGAGGCGGCCACGGGCGCGGGCGTGGTCGTCACGCCGCTGGGGCGCCTGTCGCCGGCCGATCGTGACGCCGTCGCCGAGGAGGGGCGGGCGCTGGCGCGCTTCCTGTCCGATGGTGACAGTGACCAGGTGCGCCTCGACGACTGACCGCGCCCAGGACGAGATCAGGTGCGCGTCGACTGACTGCCTCCCCGGACGAGGCGGTTCACGAGCCGACCTGTCCTCGCACCCCCAGCCGGGCCTGGTCGGCCGCCGCGCGTCCCGCCGTCCATCCCTCGTGGTCGTAGGCGCCGCGCACCCGTGACCGCGTCAGCGTCGGGAACATCGCCTCCACCACCGACTCCACCTCGGCCGTGCGGGCCGCGAGCAGCGGGACGAGGTCGGTGCCGCGGGCCTGGCCCTCCTCCCGCACGGTCTCGGCGGTGGCCTCGTCGAGCCGTTCGCCGACCCTCACGGTGAACGCCTGCAGGAACGACTCGCGGAAGGAGCGGCTGCGCGACCGTCCTGACCCATGCTTCTTGGTGCCCGCCTGGACGATCGAGGTCGTCGCCTGCACCAGCAGCGAGGTGAACAGCAGCTCGACGGCGTCGAGGTCGGCCTCGAACCCCAGCACGGTGGAGAACCCGAGGTCGTCGCTCCAGATGGCGCGGCACCGGTTGGCGTCGGCCACGACGGACAGCAGCGACGCCTTGGCCTGCTCGTAGGGCGCGTCGATGCCCACCCTGATGCCGGAGGGGCCGGCGTGGGGCCCGGCCTCCAGCATGGCGACGTCGATGCTGTGCTTGGCCATCAGCCGCTGCGCCGCGGCGGTGAAGGTCTGCGCCTCGGCCTCGAAGGAGGTCGACTCGGCCTTGGCGAGCAGGGCGCGCACCCTGGTGAGCGTCTTGTCGTCGGCGGTGCTCTGGCGCGCGGGCGAGGTGCGGCGGGCCTGGCCGGGGATGGGGCCGAGCTGTTCGAGGCGGGGCAGGGTGGTCAGGACCTGGAGCAGTTCGAGGGCGTGGCCGAGGGCGACCAGGCGCGGCTCCTTGCGGCCGGTGACGGCGGGCACCTGGGCCGGCCAGCGCTCCGGGACCGTGTCGTTGGGGTAGTTCCGCAGCTCCGACGCGATCTGCTCGGCCGCCAGGTCGGCGTGCGGGGTGCCGAGGCGGCGGCCGGCGACGCGGATCACGTCGGCGGGCTGCCACCCGTTGCGCCACAGGGCCCCGATGGACCGCGCGATGGTGGCGTTCAGCTCGCGGTCGACGGTACGGCTCCAGCCGGGCGCCGGGCCGTCGCCGTCGGCCGGCGTGGCGGCGCGGGAGGCAGGGCCTCCGGATCGCACGGCCGGTCCGTCGCCGTCGGCCAGGACGGCGACGCAGGTGTCGAATCCGGCCTGGTCGTCGTGGTGGAGCAGGCCGATCGCCCTGCCGATCAGTTCGCGGGCGTGTTCGGCGGCCCCCTGCATGCTTCTCTCCTCGGACGAGCGTTGTGCCCAGGATACGGGCGGGTGGTAATTGCGTTGCCGCCGCTCACAGCGGCCCGTAGGGTTGGTGATTTGTGCGCGGGATTATGGGGCGTTTTGTGCCCAAACGGTGGGGTTCATCGTTTCGTTGGCTCCTGGGATCGAGCTGGTCGACCAACTTCGGCGACGGCGTCGCCATGGCGGCCGCGCCCCTGCTCATCGCCTCGCTGACCAGGAATCCCTTCCTGATCTCGCTGGGTGCGCTGATCAGCTGGGCACCGCCGATGGTGTTCAGCCTGTACGCCGGGGTGTTGTCGGACCGGCTCAACCGGCGGCGGATCATGCTCGTGGCCAACGCGGCCCGGCTGGTCGTCTTGGCAGGACTGGTCACGATGATCGCCACCGGGACGATCACGGTGGCCTCCGCGCTGGTCGCGCTGGCGCTGATGGGCGTCGCCGAGGTGTTCGCCGACAACACCGCCTCGACCCTGGCCCCGATGCTCGTGCCCCGCGACGACCTGGCGCTGGCCAACTCGCGGCTGCAGACCGGCTTCCTCACGCTCAACCAGCTCGCCGGGCCGCCGCTCGGCGCGCTGTTGTTCACCGCGGGAGCGGCGTGGCCGTTCGCCGGTCAGTTCCTGCTGGCCGCGGCCGGGCTCGTCATGATCTCCCGCATCGTGCTCCCGGCGCACGGCCGCGAGAACGGCTCGACGGGCAAGAGCGTCCTGCACGACCTGCGCGAGGGTTTCCTCTGGACGGTACGGCACGCCGCCGTGCGCACCCTGGTGCTCACCATCCTGATTTTCAACGTCACCTTCGGCGCCGCCTGGTCGGTGCTGGTGCTCTACAGCCTGGAGCGGCTCGGCCTCGGCTCGGTCGGCTTCGGCCTGCTCACCACGATCATGGCGGTCGGCGGGCTGATCGGCACCGCGTTGTACGGGGCGATCACCCGCCGGTTCAGCCTCGGCGTCGTCATGCGCGCCGGCCTGATCATCGAGACCCTCACCCATCTGGGCCTGGCTCTGGCGACCTCCGCCTGGGTGGCCTTCCCGATCTTCCTGGTGTTCGGCGCGCACGCGTTCATCTGGGGCGCCACCTCGGTCACCGTGCGCCAGCGTGCCGTACCCACCGAGCTGCAGGGCCGGGTGGGCAGCGTGAACACCATCGGCGTCTTCGGCGGCATGGTCGTCGGCTCGCTGATCGGCGGCGCCCTCGCCTCGCACTACGGCGTGACGGCTCCCTTCTGGTTCGCCTTCGCCGGCTCGGCCGTCTTCGTGGTGGCGCTGTGGCGGCAGCTCATGCACATCGCCCACGACGACGAGGCTCCGGCGGAGGTCACCCCTTCGACCCCGTGAACGCGATCCCCGCGATCAGCTGGCGTTGCATGACCACGAAGAGCACGATCACCGGCAGCGACGCCACGAGCGACCCCGCGAACAGGATCGGGTAGTTCGTCAGGAACTGCCCGCGCAGCGAGGCCAGCCCGGCCGAGAGCGTCATCATCTCCGGGTCGGTGTTGACCACCAGCGGCCACAGCAGGCTGCTCCACGACCACATCACCGTCAGCAGCCCCAGCGCCAGCAGCCCCGGCCTGACCAGCGGCAGCAGGATGTGCCAGTAGATCTGCCACGGGTTGGCCCCGTCGATCGAGGCCGCCTCGTCGAGCTCCTTCGGCAGCGACATGAAGAACTGCCGCAGCAGGAACGTGCCGAACGCGCCGAAGACGCCGGGGGCGATCAGGGCCTGCAGCGTGTTGAGCCAGCCCAGCCCCATCATGATCTCGTAGCGGGGGATGAGGAACAGCTCGCCCGGCACCATCAGCACGGCCAGGAAGGCCATGAACAGGATGCCGCGCCCGGGGAAACGCAGCCGGGCGAAGGCGAAGGCGGCCAGCGAGCACAGCAGGAGCTGGCCCGCCGTCACCGCCGCCGTCACCACGACGGTGTTGAGGAACTGCCTGCCCAGGGGAACCGAGCGGAAGACGTCGACGAAGTTGGACCACTGCCACGACGGGGTGAACTTCGGCGGCACGCGCAGCGAGTCGGGCAGCGTCTGCAGCGAGACGATGAGCTGCCAGGCGAACGGCGCGAGCATCACCAGGGCGCCCGCCGCCAGGATGACGTGCGCGGGCCAGGTCCGCGGCTTACTCATAGTGCACCCACTTCTTCTGGAGCCTGAACTGGATCGCGGTCAGGACCAGGATCAGCGCGAGCAGGATGACGGCGATCGCCGCGGCCATGCCGCGCTGGTTCTGCACGAAGCCGGTCTGGTAGAAGAGGTAGACGATCGTCCGGCTGCCCGCCAGGGCGGGGCTTTCCGCGTCGACCATGAGGTAGACCAGGTCGAACACCTGCAACGCGTTGATCATCGTGATGACGATGACGAAGAACGTGGTCGGCGTGAGCAACGGCAGGGTGATGCTGAAGAACTGCCGCATCCGCCCGGCGCCGTCGATCTCGGCCGCCTCGTAGAAGTGACGCGGGATCCCCTGCAGCCCGGCCAGGAACAGCACGGCGTTGTAGCCGATCGAGCTCCAGATGCCGACGATCGCGATGGCGTAGATCGCGAATCTCTCGTCGCCGAGCCAGTACGGCCCGTCGATCCCGATGGCCGCCAGCAGGTGGTTGATCGCGCCGAACTCGCCGTTGAACAGGTAGCTCCAGGTCAGGCCGATGGCCGCCGGCATCGTCACCACGGGAAGGAAGTACAGCGTGCGGTAGACGCTCAGGCCGCGCAGGCCCGGGACGTTGAGCAGCGACGCGACGACGATGGACAGCGGCACGCCCGCCAGCACCAGCACCGAGTAGAGCAGGGTGTTGCCGAGCGTGCCGTACATCTCCTCGTCGCCGAAGAGCTCGGCGAAGTTGGCCGTCCCCACCCAGGTGTAACCGCCGAAGACGCCCGACTCGGTCATGCTGAGGTACAGGGTCTGGGCGATCGGCCACAGGTAGAAGACGGCCAATCCCAGCGCCATCGGGGCGATGAGGAGGTAGCCCCACGCCCACTCGCGCTTGGAGTGCATCGATTACTCCTTGGCCAGGATCTCGTTCATCTGCGTCGCGATCTCCTTGGCGACGTCGGCCACCGGCCGCTTGCCCGCCCAGGCCTCGGCCAGCAGCTTGTTCTGCACGTCCTGCCACTGCGCGGTGTTGAGCGACACCGGGTACGGCACGCCGTGCGGCAGCGACGCGTCGTAGGTCTCCTTGAGGTGGAAGTTCGGGAAGGCCTTGAACCAGCCGTCCTGCGTGCCCTCGCGCAGCGACAGGGCGCCGCCGCCGGCGTCGGCGAGGATCTTCTGGGCCGGCTCGGAGGCGACGAACTCGGCGAAGGCCGCGGCCTCCTTCGGGTGCTCGGTCTTGGCCGAGACCGCGTTGGCCAGGCCCAGCAGGATGACGGCCTCCTTGGCCGGGCCCTTGGGCAGCGCGACCAGGTCGATCCGCTCGGCGACCTCGGGGTTGGCCGCGAACGTGGCGGCGAGCCAGGCGCCGCCGTAGAACATGCCGTACTTGCCCGACTGGAAGAGCGTGATGGAGTCGGTGTCGGCGTAGACCTCGGCGACCGGGGCGACCTTCTCCTGGATCATGCTGGTCCAGAACTCCAGGCCCTGGATCGAGGCGGGGTTGTCGAAGCCGCTCTTCTTGCCGTCGGCGGAGATCACCTCGCCGCCGGCCTGGTACATCGTCGGGTAGAAGGCGCCCTGGTCCCACATGTGGGCCAGGATGCCGAACTGCTTCTTGGCCGGGTCGGTGAGCTTCTTGGCGGCGGCCTTGACGTCGTCCCAGGTCCAGTCGGCGGTCGGGTAGGCCACGCCGGCGTCGTCGAAGATCTTCTTGTCGTACCAGAGCGCCGGGATGCCGACGTTGTGCGGCAGGCCGTACAGCTTGCCGTCGTAGCGGTAGCCGTCGACGACCGCGGGGGTGAGCCCCTGGGCCTTGGACTCGTCGAGCGGGGCGAGGATGCCGCCCTTGGCGTACATGCGGACGTTGAGGCTGTTCATCCAGAACACGTCGGGGGCGGCGCCGCCCGAGGCGGCCGTCTGGAGCTTGGTCCAGTACTGGTCCCACGGGGTGATCTCGAGCTTCACCGTGACGTTCGGATTGGCCTGCTGGAAGGCCGCGATGATCTTCTCCGCGCTCGCCTGGTCGTTCTTGTCCCAGATGGCGTAGCTGATCGTGGCCTTGCCCGAGCCCGACGGGTCGCCGGACGAGCCGGAGGTGCCCGACGAGCCGCAGGCGGCCGTCAACGCGGTGAGGACCGCGAGGGTCAGACGGAAACGCATGGTTGTCTCCATGGGGGGTCAGGGGTGGAGGTTGGAGGTCCAGTTGACGAGCTGACGGTCGATCTCGGCCCTGGTCCGGGGGTGTCCGGGGGCGTCGGGACGTTGCTGCCAGGGGTGCGGGCCGCCGGCCGGGCGGTATTCCACGCCCAGCGCGTCGAGCCGCTTCTCGTGTACGGCCAGCCGTACGAGGAAGTCGTCGAAGTCGTGTTCGTCGCTCCACATCGCCTCGGCGAAGGCTGCCAGGCGCGGGAAGGCCATGTAGTCGAGGAGCCGGGGCGAGTCGATGTGCTCGGTCCACAGCGCCGCCTGCGCGCCGAGGATCCGGTCCCGTTCGGCCAGTCCTGGTGGGACCGGGTCGAACGCGTGGATGGAGCGCAGCGAGGTCACGCTGCCGATCGGCACCGGCTCCTGCTCGCCCTCCGCCTGGCGGAAGTCCAGGTAGGTCTCGGCGAAGGGGGAGACGACCACGTCGTGGCCGGCCCTGGCCGCCATCGCCGCGCACTTGGGGCCGCGCCAGGCGCCGACGGTGACGCCCGGGGGCAGGCCGCCCTCCAGGAGCTCGTCCCAGCCGACCGGCTTGCGCCCGCGGGCCAGCAGGTAGTCGGTGAAGTGCCGCATGAGCCAGGTCTGCAGCTCGTCGGCGTCGCGCAGGCCCAGTTCGCGGATGCGTTCCTTGGCGGGGACGCTCGCGTTCCACTGGGTCTTGGGCGTCTCGTCGCCGCCGACGCAGACGTACTGGCCGGGGAAGAGCTCGATGACCTCGTCGAGGACGTCGGTGAAGAAGGCGATCGTCTCGTCGGCGACGTTGAGCACGTTCTCGCCGACGCCCCATTCGGTGCGCACGTCCAGGGGGACATTGAGGTTGCCCAGCTCCGGGTAGGCGGCGATGGCGGCCTGGGTGTGGCCGGGCAGGTCGATCTCCGGGACGACCGTGACGAACCGGTCGGCCGCGTAGGAGACGATCTCCCTGATGTCGTCCTGGGTGTAGTAGCCGCCGTGCGGGCGGCCGTCGAACAGGCGGTGCTGCCTGGCGCCCCGGGGCGACTCGCGCCGCCACGAGCCGACCTCGGTGAGTCTCGGATACTTCCTGATCTCCAGCCGCCAGCCCTGGTCGTCGGTCAGGTGCAGGTGCAGGACGTTGAGCTTGTGGGCGGCCAGCAGGTCGATGTAGCGCAGGAGGTCGTTCTTGGGCAGGAAGTGGCGGGCCACGTCGATGAGGCAGCCGCGCCAGCCGTACCTGGGGGCGTCGGAGACGGTGATCTCGGGGATGCTCCAGGTCCTGTCCGCCGTACGGCCGGCGCGGAAGGCTGCAGGGTCGAGCAGCTGGCGCAGGGTCTGCGCGCCGTAGAACGCCCCGGCCTGCCCGGTGGCCTCGATCACGACGGATCGTGTCGTGGCGCTGAGCCGGTACTCCTCGGGGCCGAGGCCCTCGACGAGCCGGATCTCGACTCCGCCCCGCCCTTCCGGCAGCGGCAGGCCGGTGGCGGGGGCGAGGGACCGGCGCAGCCACTCGGCGGCCCTGGCCAGCGCTGGGTCGGCGGTCAGCGGGGTGGAGGCGGTGAAGGTGAAGCGGCCCGCACCGAGGCTGTGGCGGGAAGGCGCCGGGATCATGGTCACAGCGCCTCCACCGTACGGTTCTCGCGGGCACGCTCGGCGGCCCACACGACGAGGTGTCCCGCCAGGGCGTCGTCGGGACCGGCGCCGAGGGGAGCCTGGTCGCCCGCCTCGACGGCGTCGACGAACGCCCTGATGAGCCCGGTGTCACCGCCGCCGTGGCCGTCGGACAACGACGCGCCCGCGCTCGTCCCGGTGTCGATCGTCTCCTCGGCGCCGGTCACGAAGTCGACGACCCTGATGGTGTGACCGTCTCCCTCGGCGAAGCCGCGGCTGCCGAAGACGCGCGTCTTGCGGTGCTCCAGCGGCGTGAACGCCGTCATCGTGAATGACACGGTGGTCCCTCGTTCGAACTCCATCGTGACGACCTGCTGGTCGACCACGTCGTTGTCGCAGTCGTAGACGCACCGGCCGTAGGGGCCGGTCTCCAGCGCGTGCATGACGCCTGCCGTACTGGCGTCCGAGGTCACCGCGCCGAGCGGCCAGAACTCGCGGACCGGGTCGCCGAGGCAGCCCAGGTAGAGGCGGGAGGCCGAGTACGGGCAGGTCGGCTCGACCGGGCAGCTGACGCAGCGGGTGCCCGCGCCTTCCGGCCGGTTCTCCGGACGGAAGTGGGTCAGCGAGCCGAAGGACGACACGGCGACGGGCTTCTCGTCGACGACGTGGAGCAGCCAGTCGATGTCGTGGCACGACTTGGTCAGCAACATCGGCCCCGATGCGGCCGCGTTGCGCCAGTGGCCGCGCACGAACGAGTGGGCCATGTGCCACCAGCCCACCGGTTCCAGGTGCTGCACGCTGGAGATCGGCCCTAACCGGCCGCTGCCCAGGAGCTGCTTGAACGCCCTGGTGTAGGCGGTGTAGCGGAGCACGTGGCAGACGGCGAAGACGACGCCGTTGCGCTCGACGGCCTCGACGATGCGGCGGGCCTCCGGCTCGGTGGGGGCCAGCGGCTTCTCCAGCAGGATCGCGTAGCCCAGGTCGGCGAAGGCGACGGCCGGGTCGGCGTGCATCGTGTCCTGGGTCGCGATGATCACGGCGTCGGCCAGCTTCGGCGCGGCGGCCAGCTCGGCCCATCCCTCGAAGCGCGCTTCCTCGGGAACGCCGTGTTCGGCGGCCATCGCGGCCCGCCTGGCCGGATCCGGGTCGGCCACGGCCACGATCCGCGCCCGGCCGTCGGCGGCCGCCGCCCGGGCGTAGATCATGCCGCGGGCTCCCGCCCCGGCTACGGCTATAGTCACTGTCATTCGCGGACCCCTTTTATTGCGGACTCCATAAATAGTCATGGAACCCGCCTTGCAGTCAAGACCCGCTTTGCCGGATGATCTCATTAATGCCCGGAGACCATTGATGACGAGGAGCAACCCTGTGCAGGTCAGTGGTGGGGATCTTCAGCGCCTGCGTCAGCTGAACTCCCTCAGCAGCATCCGCGCCCTGCGCGAGTCGCGCGCACCACTGACGCTCACCGAGCTGTCGGCCCAGACAGGGCTCTCGCGGGCCTCGGTCGGCGACGTGGTCACCGACCTCCACCAGCGCGGCTGGATCACCGAGGTCGAGCCCACGCCCGGCACGATGGGCCGGCCCGCCAAGCGCTACCGCTTCCGCGCCGACGCCGGGCACGTGCTCGGCATCGACATAGGAGTGCACAAGGTCCTGGCCGTCGTCACCGACCTCACGGGCCGCATCGTGGCCAGCGGACGCGTCGCCGTCGACAGGAGCACCACCAGGCCCGAGCGCCTGGATGCCGTGTGGCGGGCGGTCGAGGCCGCCCTGGTCGCCTCGGGGCTGGCCGCGGCCGACCTGTGGGGCGTCACCGCCGGGAGCGTCGGCGTCGTCAGCCGGGAAGGGTCGGTCACCCGGGTCGAGGCCCTGCCCGACTGGGCGGGGGTCGACCTCGCGGGCCACCTGGGCGAGCGCCTGTCCTGCCCGATCACCATCGAGAACGACAGCAAGCTCGCCGCCCTGGCCGAGCAGCGGCTCGGCGTCGCCGCGGGCGTCCAGGACCTCGTCTACCTGCACGTCGGACGTAGGCCAGGAGCGGCGCTCATCCTCAGCGGCCGCCTCCACCACGGCTTCAGCGGCGCCACCGGCGAGGTCGGCCTGATGAACATCACCGGCTGGCGCACCATGGCGGTCGAGCTGGAGGGCTGCCCCGTGGCCGACGGCGCGCCGCCGGAGGAGGCCGCCCGGCTCGTCTTCGGCGCCGCCCGCGCCGGAGACGCCGTGGCCAGGGAGGCCGTCGACGTCTACGCCCGCCGCCTGGCGCTCGGCACCGCCGCCATGGTGCTCACGCTCGACCCCGAGCTGGTCATCCTCGGCGGCGGGTTCTCCCGCTCGGCCGACGTGCTGCTGCCGGCGCTCCAGCGGGCCCTTGAGCCCCACTGCCTGCGCGTGCCCGACATCCGGCCCTCGACCCTCGGCGAGGAGTGCGTCGCCCTGGGCGGCGCCTGCCTGGCGCTGGACCAGGTCGCCGAGCGGTTCTTCTCCTCCGAGGGAAGCCTGGCCAGCCCCGTCGCCCCCCAGCGGCTCGGCTGAGGGGCGACGGAGGCGGTCAGGCCTTCTCGTAGGGGACGATCTCGGCGAGGGCGGACGCGCCGCCGATGCCGTAGTCGGAACGCAGCCTCAGGTAGCGGGCCGAGACGCCCTGGAGGCTGACGTCGTTGGCCGCGGTCATGCGGGCCCACTCGACCGGCACGACGTCCCTGAACGTGACGCCGTCGTCGCTGACCTGGACCATGCCCTTGAGGATCGTGCCGTTCATGTTGGTGCGCAGCTTGGGCTGGAACCGCACTGCGGACAGTTCCCTGACCCTGCCGAGGTCGACGGTGATGGTGTGCGGCTGCGGCGCGACCACCGGGTAGTCGGAGTGGAAGTCCGTGGTCAGGTCGCCGTCGACGGCCCGCTTGGGATCGCCGATGCCCGGCTTGAACGTGCTGGCCGTGGCCTTGAGCTCGGCGGGCGGGATGCGGCGGCCGGCGGGCGCGGGCGGCCAGATGTGGCGTCCCTTGCCGGGCTCCTCGAAGACGATCTCGCGGTTGGGTCCGGTGCCCTTGCCGCGGATCAGGATGTCGGTGACCACGGAGCCGTGGTCGGAGTACCAGGGGTACTGCGGGTCGAGCGGCGTCTGCTGGTGGCGGGGCAGGCGCCGGACGTCGGCGCGCGAGCCCAGGACGCGCACGTCCTCGCCGCGGGCGAAGACGTAGTCGATGCGGCCGGGGATGGCGCCCATGCCGTGGAAGGGGCTCCACGTGCGGCCCGGGTACAGCCCCGCGTCGGCGTTGGCGTAGCGGAAGGTGTCCATGAAGCCGTGGTCGGTGTACTGCTTGGTGTACGGCCAGGGCAGCACCAGCCCGCCGTGGCCGGGCGAGTTGGCGAACTGCTCGCTCCAGTCCAGGTGCGACTGGGCGTTGAGGTCGCCGCCCATGAGCACGGGGGCGCCGTCGTTCCCGGTGAACTGCGGGATGGCCTTCTCCAGGATGGCCTTGCCCATGGCCATGCGGCGCAGGTAGTCGCCCTCCAGGATCTGGGCGTCGGTCTTGGAGCGGGGCAGGCCGTGGGTGTTCTCCACCGCCGCGTTGTGCGTGTCGCCGTAGGCCCAGCCGTCGTGCCAGGTCCACAGGCTGAAGGCGTGGACGTGCTGGCCGTTGGGCAGGCCGAGGCGGGCGCCGCCGATGTTGAAGGAGTCGATGTCGGCGTCGGCGTAGCGCGGGTAGACCTTCTGGACCTCGAGCTTGGTGTACAGCCACAGGTTGTCGCCGTTGTGGCTGTTGTCCTCCGGGTGGGTGAGCCGGACGCCGGTGTACCGGTCGCCCTCCGCCCGCCCGACGTTGAGGCCGTCGAGGATCTTCTCGCCTGAGCCGTAGCCCTCGACCACGAAGAAGACGTCGGGGTTGACCTCGTTGATGTAGTCGATCATGTGGGTGAGGTTCTCGCCGGTGGTCTCCTTGCGGTCGAACGTGCCGCCCACGAAGAGGTTGAAGGCCATCAGCCGCAGCTGCGTGCCCACGTGCTTCTCCGGCAGGGAGGTGAGGGAGACGTCGACCGTCACCTGACCGTCGGGGTGCGTGAAGGGACGGCTGCGGACCTTGCCGTCACGGGTGTACATGGTGTCGCGAGCCCAGACCTGCTCGCCGGTCCTGACCGTGGTGACGAACTCCTCGACGCGGTGGTTGCGCGCCTTGCCGGTGGCGACCACCGTGCAGGTGCTGCCGGGACCGCCGGTGCCGTCGCACTCGAGCCGGTAGGTCGGCTTGTTCGCCGGGTCGGCGGTGGCGGCGGTGGAGTTGGTCGCGGCGAGGACTCCGGTCAGGGCCACGGCGGCGGCCAGGGGTGGGATCAAGCGGCGCATGGGCGTTCCTTGGGGGTCGGGGGATGGGTGCTCACTATCGATACACTCCAGAGGAAGTTTCTCCCTGTGAGGCCTCTTCTACCGAGATCATCGCGGTCTCCGGGTGGCGCTGCAAGGGCCCAGCGGTGAATTTTTATGGACTGTGCAATAAAGAGCGCCCTCGGTGGGGTGCGAGCGCCCGGCGCGCCCCCAACATTTACAGGAGATTATTCTCCTCCGTTTTCGGCGATGTCAGAAAGCTGATTTTGGATCTTCTGCGTCGCCAATTATCCGGGCCGGACAAAGGCACGGATCGCGCGTGCGATAGATGACTCTTCATCCGTTAGCAAGAGGGTTTTCATGTGCTTCTGTGCTGTTGACAGAGCCGGAGCCCCAATTTAGCTTTGCCGAGGACGTGATCTCTGGGAGCCCGGTGATTTCGGCTCCTCCGTCAATCGCACTTTCACCCATCGTTAATGGGGGACGCTCAGTGAGAGTCAATTCTTGGAATGGCTGGGATCCGCTCACGCACGTCATCGTCGGCCGCGCCGACGGCACCATGGTGCAGGCGCCCGAGCCGACCGTGGTCAGGGACTGGCCGGAGGACGGCTTCCCGGCCGGCGCCTACGGGCCGCTGCCCGACGACATGGTCCAGGCCGCCAACGCCCAGCTCGACGCCTTCGCCGACCTGCTGCGGAGCCGGGGCATCAGGGTCGACAGGCCCGACGTCATCGACTTCGGCCGCCCGGTGTCGACGCCCGACTGGGAGCAGGACTCCATGTTCGGCTGCATGCCGCCCAGAGACGTGCTCGTCACCGTCGGCAGCGAGATCCTCGAGGCCACGATGAGCTATCGCAGCAGATGGTTCGAGTACCTCTGCTACCGGCCGCTGCTCGACTCCTACTTCCGCGACGACCCCGGCATGCGCTGGGAGGCCGCGCCCAAGCCGCGGCTCACCGACGACGCCTACAAACCGGGATTCTGGCCCGAGTACGAAGCGCTCGGCTTCGACGAGCAGATCGCCAGGGTGCGCGAGAACGACCTGGCCCTCACCGAGATCGAGCCCCTGTTCGACGCGGCCGACATCGCCAGGTGCGGCAAGGACCTGTTCGTCCAGCTGTCGATGGTGACCAACCGCAGCGGCGTCGACTGGCTGCGGCGGCACTTCCCCGAGCACCGGGTGCACCCCGTGACCTTCGGCAACACCCACCCGGTGCACATCGACGCGACGTGGGTGCCGTTACGCCCCGGCCTCGTCCTGCACTGCGCGGAGCGGGAGGCGGAGGAGGACCTGGTCCAGTACTTCAAGATCAACGACTGGGAGATCGTGTCGGCCGCACGGCCCGCCAAGACCTGGGACGACCTGCCCAAGCTCTGCTTCTGCAGCCCCTGGCTGTCGATGAACGTGCTCAGCCTGGCGCCCGACACGGTCTGCGTGGAGGCGGGCGAGACGGCCCAGATGGAGCTGCTCGACAGCCTGGGCTTCGAGGTCATCCCCGTGCCGTTCTGGGACGTCGCGCCGTTCGGCGGAGGGCTGCACTGCTCGACCGTCGACATCCACAGGGAAGGCGAACTGCAGGATTACTTCCCCAAGCGTTACGGCAGGTTCTGACGTGCTGCGCGAGCAGGGCCGCGGGATCGCGGCCACCGCTCGCCCGCTCGCCTGCGCCGCCGACTACGCCGCCGCGGCCCGCGCCGCCCTGCCTCCCGACGTCTGGGACTACGTCAACGGCGGCGCGGGCGACGAGCTGACCCTGGCCGCCAACCTCGCGGCCTTCCGCCGCCGTGCCGTACGGCCCCGCGTGCTCGTGGACGTCGCCCACCGCGACACCCGCACCCGCGTGCTCGGCACCGACCTGGCCGCTCCCCTCGCCGTCGCCCCGATGGCCTACCACCGCCTCGTCCACCCCGACGGCGAGAGCGGCACGGCACGCGCGGCGGCGGCCGAAGGCCTGCTCACCGTGGCGAGCACGTTCGCCAGCCAGACCGTCGAGGAGATCGCGGCGGCCGCGCCCGGCAGGGTGTGGTTCCAGCTGTACTGCTTCCGCGACCGGGGCCTGACCGCCGAGCTCGTCTCACGGGCCGAGGCGGCCGGATGCACGGCCCTGGTCCTGACCGGCGACGCCCCGCTCATGGGGCGGCGCGAGCGCGACATCCGGCACGGCTTCGTCCTGCCCGACGACGTCGAACCGGCGAACCTGCGCGGCCTCCCCGGTGGTGGGCGCGACCTCGCGGCCGCCACGCGTGACCTGCTCGACCCGGCCCTGACGTGGGACGCGGTCGGGCGGCTGGCGGAGTCGAGCCGGTTGCCGCTGGTCATCAAGGGCGTGATGACCGCCGAGGACGCCGTGCTGGCCCGCGGGGCCGGCGCCGCCGCGGTGATCGTGTCGAACCACGGCGGGCGCCAGCTCGACGGCGCGCCCGCCACGCTCGACGCCCTCGCCGAGGTGTGCGACGGCGCCGCCGGCGACGTCGAGGTCTACCTCGACGGAGGCGTGCGCCGCGGCCTCGACGTGCTCAAGGCGGTCGCGCTCGGCGCCCGGCTGGTCCTCACCGGCCGCCCGGTGTTGTGGGGGCTGGCCGTCGCCGGAGAGCACGGGGCACGCGAGGTCCTGCGCCTGCTGAAGGACGAGCTCGATCTGGCCATGGCCCTGTCAGGCCGGCCGAGCCTCGCGCGGCTCGGCCTGGACACGCTCGCGCCCGCGGAAGGGGACACGTGACCACCACCCGCCTCATCGATCTGGGCAAGGGCGAGCCGCAGAACTCGGTGCTGCCCCTGGAGTACTTCCGCAAGGCCGCGGAGCACCGTCTGGCCTTGCCGGACCGCAGCGCCTTCGGATACGCGCCCGAGCAGGGCTGGGAGTCGCTGCGCGCCGAGATGGCGCGGTTCCTGACCGCCCGCTCCGGCCTCGACGTCGATCCGGGGGAGCTGCTCGTGACCTCCGGCGCCTCGCACGGGCTCGACCTGATCCTCAGCCGCTTCACCAGGCCGGGCGACACGATCGTCGTCGAGGACCCGACGTACTTCTTCGCCCTGGACATCATCCGCGACCGGGGCGTGCGCGTGCTGCCCGTCCCGATGGACGGCGGCGGGCTCGACGTCGGGGCGCTGGAGTCGTTGCTGGCCACCGAGCACCCCCGGCTGCTGTACTCCGTCCCGGTCTTCAACAACCCGATGGGGACGACGCTGGCGCCGCAACGCCGGCGGCGGCTGGTCGAGCTCGCGGAACGTCACGACTTCCTGATCGTCGCCGACGAGGTCTACCAGCTGCTCGGCGACGTGACGCCCCCGCTGCGCGCGGCCGGCGGCGACAGGGTGCTCTCCCTCGGCTCCTTCTCCAAGATCTTCGCCCCCGGGGTACGGCTCGGCTGGGTGCACGCCGATCCCCGCCTCCTGACGCGGCTGCTGCAGGACGGCGAGCTGCACAGCGCGGGCGGCGCCTCCCCGGTCACCGGAGCGATCATGGAGAGCGCCCTGGCGCTGGGCCTGCAGGACCGCTTCCTCGACGAGCTCAGCGACCACTACCACGCGCTTCGCAGGCACATGATCCAGGCGCTGTCCGACACGCTTCCCCCGAGCCTGCGCTTCGTCCCGCCCGACGGCGGCTACTACATCTGGCTGCCGCTTCCCGAGCACCTCGATTGCGCCGCACTGCTTCCCGAGGCCGAGAAGGCGGGCCTGGCCTACCGGCCGGGCAGCCTCTTCTCCACCGGCGGTGGCTCGGCCCACTGCATGCGGCTGTGTTTCGTGCACTACGACGAGCCGACCCTGACCGAGGGATGCCGACGGCTCGCAGCGTTCCTTCGACCCCGTGTGTGAGCGGCAGACCGCCCCGCACCGCCGTTGGGAGAATCCGTGACCCCAGATGCACGATCGACGCTGTTCCACCACGAGTGGACCCACCGCAGGAGATCCGAGCCGGCGGAGGTCACCCTGGGCAGTCCTCTGCTGGCTCTGCACATGAGCTCGGACGTGGACGATCTGCGTGCCGAGCAGATCCTGCTCGCCCGGGAGGTCCTGCGCGCCCGCGAGGAGGGCGACAAGGTCTTCGACCTCCAGCGCCGCGTCGTCGAGGGCTTCCTCGACGGCCGGGAGGCCCACTTCGGCGCGGACGAGTGCGGTCCGCTCCCCGACGCGGAGATCCTGGCCCGCGAAGGCCGCGACGTGTTCGTCGTGGTCAAGTTCATGGACGAGGCGCCGCACATCGCCGACACCTTCCGCTCGCTGCTCAACCAGCAGGGCGTGGACCTGGGAAGGGTGGTGATCGTCGCCGTCGACAACAACTCCACCGACGGCTCCGACCAGATCGTCAAGGCCATCATCGACCACAACAGGGGACCGGCCCGCGTCGTCTACCTGAACCAGACCCGTCCCGGCGCCGGTCACGCCGCCAGGCTCGGCGTCGACACCTCCATCGCGACCGTGCTGCGCATGTGCGAGACCGACGGAGACTGGAGCCGGCTGCAGGACGCCGTGATCGCGCTGTCCGACGGCGACACGGTCTACCACCCGCACGTGCTGCGCGAGGTGCTGCGCGTCTTCCACGACGACCAGGACGTGGACGCCGTCATGCCGTTCCTCGCCTACAAGGCGACGGCGGCGCTGCGCCTGTTCGACGGCTACCAGGCCGCCTCTCCCGACGAACTGGCCTGCCTGGCCGACAGGAGCACGATCACGGAGATCGACGTCGACCTGTCCGGCCTGCTGGCCTTCGACCGGCTGCCGCGGTGGCGGCGCAGGGCCGTGGGCGACGAGATGGAGCTGACCACCGCAGCCGGCGCGGTGGTGCGGGTGCCGATGCCCGCGACCGACAAGCACGGCCGCCGCTTCGGCACGGTGCGCGACCCGGCGGGCCGGCTCGCCCACGTTCTCGACGACCGCACGATCGTGCTGGCGGAGGCGCCCGTCTCCGGATGGGACGCCGCGCTGGTCTTCCTCGAGAACGGCGGCGTGCGCCGCGACGAGAAGTGGCGCTGGCACGCCGTCGTGGGCCACGACATCTTCCTGACCTGGTTGTTCGACGGCATGGGCGTGCCGGAGGCGATGGTCTACCCCGACACCAGCGACGCGCTCAAGGCCATCAGGACCTGGGCGTTCGCCATCGGGGGCCAGCACCAGTTGCGCAGGCCGGGCCTGCGCATCGTGACCGGCAGCGACTACCAGACCGGCCGCGTCCTGCAGGCCACCGGCTGCACCGTACGGCTCGGCCCCGCGAGCGCCTACGCGGAGACGGAGATCGACCGGCTGATCAAGATGGCCAGGAACCTGATGAAGGGTCAGCCGGTGTTCTACGGCCAGACCCGCGACTCGGCCATCGAGCGCGCCAGCGGCCTGTACGTGCACATGACGCGCATCCAGACCGACATCGAGGCCGAGGTGCGCGGCTACGACGACGCCGCCTTCGAACGGACGATCTTCCCCGAGCGCCTGCTGTTCCCCCTGCGCTGGATCTTCCAGAACGCCCTGCGCTTCTACGCCCACGAGGACCCGAGGGCGCGCCTGCTCGTCCGCGAAGGGCTGCTGGAGGTGTTCTTCCCCGGCAGGGCCGCGCAGGTGGAGGCCAGGTGGTTCTCGGAGGCCGCGGTGGTGCGCATCCGCCGTGCCGGACACGACGAGCGGCTCGACCTGGCGGAACGGCTGGCGGAGGAGCTGATCGCGGAGCACCACGAGGAGATCATGGGCTGCTACCGCCGTACGCTCGCCGACTTCCTCACCCGCCAGGGTGTGCACGCCGACCGGTACGACTGGCTCCTGGACGGCCTGGAACGTACCAGGAACGCCCTGCGGGAGCGGCCGCCGGCCGTCGACCCGGCGGCCGTCTGGGGCGAGGGCGAGTTCGTGATCGACGTCGAGCGCGGCCAGGCCGTGCACGTGAGGGGGCAAGCGGAATGAAGGTGAACCTGTGGCTGGGCCGCCCGCCGCACGCGCACGGGGACGGGGCCGACGACATCCCCTTCCTCGACGTGCATCTGCCGGCGCCCGAGCGCGCGGGCGGCGCGGCCATGTTGTTGCTGCCGGGCGGGGCCTACACCTTCCTGTCCGACAAGTCCGGCATCCAGTACGCGGAGTGGCTCGCCGACGCCGGCATCGCCGGCATCGTCGTGCACTTCCGGCTGGGCTCGGCGGGCTACCGCCACCCCGCCGTCCTGGCCGACGCCTGGCGCGCCCTGGACCTGGCCCTCCGCCACGCCGGCGGCTGGGGGATCGACCCCACGCGCATCGGCGTGATCGGCACCTCGGCGGGCGGGCACCTGGCCGCGATGATGCTCGCGGGCGTCACCGGCCCCGGCGACGAGCGGCGCGAGACCCGGCCGGGACTCGGCGTGCTCTGCTATCCGGTCATCTCCCTGAGCGATCCGCTCGCCCACCACGAGACCAGGGGCAACTTCCTCGGCGCGCAGGCCGACGACAAGGACCTGCAGGCCAGGTTCTCGGGCGAGCTGCTGGTCGACGACTCGACGCCGCCGTGCTTCCTGTGGCACACGCTCGACGACCCCGAGGTGTCGGCGGGCAACACGCTCGCCTACGCGCGGGTGCTCCACGAGCACGGCCTTCCCTACGAGCTCCACCTCTACCAGGAGGGACCGCACGCGCTCGGCCTGGCCCGCGGCACCGGGCTGCACTGGACCGACGACTGCCTGCGGTGGCTGCGCGGGCACGGTTACTGAGCCCGCTCCGACGGCGGCGGCACCGGGACGAAAGTGCCGCCGCCATCGGCTATAACCGAGAGGAGACAGCGCGGAGTTGGGAGAGGCCTTTGCCAGAGGGGCACACGATCCACCGGCTGGCGGCCGAGTTCCGTGCCCGGTTCGTCGGCAGGGGCGTGCGGGTCAGCAGCCCGCAGGGCAAGTTCAGCGACGGCGCCGCCCTGCTCGACCGCTCGGTGATGACCGACGCCGACGCCTACGGCAAGCACCTGTTCCTGCACTTCGGCCCGCGCTACATCCACGTGCACCTCGGCCTGTTCGGCAGGCTCGACTTCACGCGGGCGCCCAACGACGACACCGTGCGCCTGCGCATCACGCACCGCACCAGGATCGCCGACCTGCGCGGGGCGACGGCGTGCGAGCTGCTCGACGACCGCGCCCCGCTGCTGGCCAGGCTCGGGCCTGATCCACTGCGCGACGACGCCGAACCCTGGCTCGCCTTCCGCCGCGTACGGCGCAGCAGGCTGCCCATCGCGGCGCTGCTCATGGACCAGAAGGTGATCGCGGGCGTGGGCAACGTCTACCGCGCCGAGGTGCTGTTCCGCCACGGCATCGACCCTGACAAGCCGGGGGAGCGGGTCTCGCCCGCCGAGTGGGAGTCGATCTGGCGTGACCTGGTCGAGCTGATGGCCGAGGGCGTGCGGCTCAACCGCATCGACACCGTGCGGCCCGAGCACACCCCCGAGGCGATGGGGCGCCCGCCGCGGGTCGACGACCACGGCGGCGAGGTGTACGTCTACCGCCGGGCCGGGCAGCCGTGTCACGTGTGCGGCACCGAGATCCGCACGGCCGTGCTCGCCACGCGCAACCTGTTCTGGTGCCCGCGCTGCCAGAGCGGCTGAGCGCCGGATACCGCTGGACGGAAAACCGTTCGCTCCTGCCGTACCCCCGAGGTCACCATGGCGAGGTTGGTTTCGCCGATCCAAGGGGGTGGGATGGAGAACCGAAGATCCGCCGTCCTTCTGACGCTCCGCTACTACAGTCAGGAACTGCGCAGGCAGTGGCGCGTGGGAGCGGCCGCGCTGGTCTCGCCCGCGCTGGGCAACATCTGCCTGTTCTACCTGCCGCCGCTGGCCGTGGCCGCGCTCGTGGGGCACGTCGCCGGAAACGGTGAGAGCACCGTCGGCGCGCTCCTGCCGTACGTCCTGGCCTTCGGCGGGCTGATGCTCGCCGGTGAGGCGTTGTGGCGGGTCGGGCTGCACTTCCTCAACCGCCTCGACTCCCGGGGCATCGAGCGGCTCGGCGCGCAGGGCATGGACGAACTGCTCGCCAAGGACGCGGCGTTCTTCCACGACAACTTCGCCGGGTCGCTGACCAAGCGGGTGCTGAACTTCTCCTCCGGGTTCGAGGAGTTCGGCGACCTGCTCGCCTTCCAGATCATCGCCAAGGTGGTGCCGCTGGCCTTCGCCTCGGTGGTGTTGTGGCAGTACGACCCGATCCTCGTCTTCGTGCTGCTCGGGCTGATCGCCTTCACCGCCCTCGTCGCCGCTCCGCTGATCCGCCGCCGCCAGGCGCTGGTCGACGCGCGGGAGGCGGCCAAGGTGCGGGTGTCGGGCCACGTGGCCGACGTGCTGTCCAACATGGACACCGTGCGGGCCTTCGCTGCCGAGCGGCGCGAGCTGGCCGAGCACCGGGTGCGCCTGGCCGAGCAGCAGAAGCTGACGCTGCGCTCGTGGGACTACAGCAACCTGCGGGTCGACATGGCCGTCGCCCCGCTGTCCGTGCTGACCAGCACGATCGGCCTGCTGCTCGCGGCGATGCTGCGCGGCGGGCTGGGCATCGAGGCGATCGTGGTCACGTTCACGTACTACATGAACGCGACCGGCATCATGTTCGAGTTCAACCAGATCTACCGCCGGCTGGAGAGCGTGCTCACCGAGGGCGCCCAGTTCACCGAGCTGCTGCTGGTCCCGCCCGTCGTGGTGGACCCGCCCAGCCCGGCGCCGCTGCGCCCGGCCGGCAGCGGGGTGCGATTCGAGCGCGTGACCTTCGCGCATCAGGGCAACGAGCCCCTGTTCGAGGCGCTGGACCTCGACATCCCGGGCGGGACCAGGATCGGGCTGGTGGGCCGGTCCGGCGGCGGCAAGAGCACGCTGACGCGGCTGCTGCTGCGGCTGATGGACGTCGACGGCGGCCGGATCCTCGTCGGCGGCCAGGACATCGCCCGGCTGCGCCAGGCCGACCTGCGCAGCCTGATCGCCTACGTGCCGCAGGACCCGGCGATGTTCCACCGCACGCTGCGCGAGAACATCGCCTTCGCCCGGCCGGGCGCCACCGACGCCGAGGTACGGCAGGCGGCGCAGGCGGCGCACGTCACCGAGTTCGCCGAGGCGCTGCCCGACGGCTTCGACACCCTGGTCGGCGAGCGCGGCGTCAAGCTCTCCGGCGGCCAGCGCCAGCGGGTCGCCCTGGCCCGCGCCATCCTGCGTGACGCCCCGATCCTGCTGCTCGACGAGGCGACGAGCGCGCTCGACTCCGAGAGCGAGATCCTCGTGCAGGAGGCCCTGTGGCGGCTGATGCGCGACAGGACCGCGCTCGTGGTGGCACACCGGCTGAGCACGGTGGTCAGCATGGACCGGCTGGTCGTGCTCGACCAGGGGCGCATCGTGGAGCAGGGCACGCACGCCGAGCTGCTGGAGGCGGACGGCTCGTACGCGCGGTTGTGGCACCACCAGTCCGGTGGATTCCTGGTCGAAGAGGACGAACGCGAGCAAAATCCCGTCAGCCGGTAAAAGTCCGTAAGATTCACGGTCATGATCAACGTGAGTCGCAGGAGCCTGCTGATGGCCGGCGCGGCGGCGGTCCCCGCCGTCGCGCTCGGCGCCCGTCCCGCCACAGCCGCCGCTCTACCGGCGACCGGGACCCTTCCCTCCCAGCTCGCCCCCTTCGACCAGGCAGTCCAGAACTACATGAGCGAGCGCGCCATCAGCTGCGGGCAGCTGGCCGTCGCCAAGAACGGCAAGCTCCTGCTCGCCAGGGGGTACGGCATGTACTCCTTCACCCGCCCTTACCGGTGGTACGCCCGCGTGCAGCCCACCTCCCTGTTCCGCGTCGCCAGCCTGTCCAAGAGCATCACCGCCGCCGCGATCCTGCGCCTGGCCCAGGACGGCAAGCTCAGCCTCACCGCCCCCGTGACGACCTTGCTGGGCCTCTCGTCCGCCGCCGACCCGCGCCTGGAGAAGGTGACGTTGTGGCGGCTCATGCAGCACACCGGCGGCTGGGACCGCACGGTCACCCGCGATCCGGTGTGGAACGACCACACCGTCGCCGCCTCGCTCGGCACCGGGCTGCCGGTCAGCCACGCCGACATCATCAAGTACGTCACCGCCCGCCCGCTCGACTTCGACCCCGGCACCAAGGTCGCCTACGCCAACTACGGCTACCTTCTGCTCGGCCGGATCATCGAGAAGGTCACGGGGCAGAGCTACGAGTCGTACGTGCGGTCGACGCTGCTGGAGCCGCTCGGCATCACCCGCATGCGCCTGGGCGCCACGCTCCGGGAGGAGATGCCCAGGACCGAGGTCGTCTACAAGTCGGCGCTGACCGCCAAGACGGTGCTCAACGGCTCGGGGGCCACCGTGCCCTATCCGCACGGCGGGTTCAACATGGCCAACCACGACGCCAACGGCGGCTGGATCGCCTCGGCCGTCGACATGGTGCGCTGGGCGAGCGCCTTCGACTCCACCAGCCCGGTGCTCAACGCGACCTCGCGCACCCGGGCGTTCGCCAAGCCGGAGACCGGGGTCAACTCCTACGGCTCCTGGTTCGGCTGCGGCTGGTCGGTGCGCCCGGCGGGCACGGGGCTCAACACCTGGCACGACGGTTCCATGCCGGGCACCTTCACGCTGCTGGTGCGCCAGTCGGCGGGCGTCACGTGGTGCGTGTTGTTCAACCGGCGCGAGGAGGAGGGCTCGCCCGACTTCGACGTCATCGACCCGGTGCTCTGGGAGGCCTACCGCAAGGTGACGAGCTGGCCCACCAAGGACCTGTATCCCACGTACTTCTGAGCCATGGACAAACGGCGGAATGGTTAGGAAACTTTCTTGTAAATAAACAAGGAAGGGTCCACCCCCCATGAAACGACCATTCCGTCCGCTGGCCCTGGCCATCTCGGTGTTACTGGCCCTGACCGCCGTGGTCCTGGCCCAGAACTCCGCCCAGGCCGCGAACCTCCTGTCCAACCCCGGCTTCGAAACCGGAAGCCTCTCGCCCTGGTCCTGCGGCCTCGGCTCGGTCGTCACCACCCCGGTGCGCTCGGGCACCGGGGCCCTGGCCGGGGCGGCCAGCGGCTCCGACAACGCCCGGTGCGCCCAGACCGTCAGCGTGCGCCCCAGCACCACCTACACGGTGTCGGCCTGGGTGCGCGGCAACTACGTCTACCTGGGCGTCACCGGCGCCACCTCCCGCTGGACCAGCTCGGCCTCCTACAGCCAGCTCAGCTTCACCTTCACCACCGGCGCGAGCCAGAACACCGCCGAGGTCTACCTGCACGGCTGGTACGGCCAGGGCACCTACCACGCCGACGACGTCAGCCTCGACGGCCCCGGCGGCCCCAGCCCGAGCCCCACGGTCACCTCCAGCCCGACCGCCAGCCCCACCGTGACCGCCAGCCCGACGGCCAGCCCCACGATCAGCCCCACCGTCAGCCCCACGCCCACCATCACCCCGACCGGCCCCGACACCTGCGCCGTCAAGAGCAAGCCCGCGGGCAAGGTCCTGCAGGGCTACTGGGAGAACTGGGACGGCGCCATCAACGGCGTGCACCCGCCGTTCGGCTGGACCCCGATCACCGACGCCCGCATCCAGCAGCACGGCTACAACGTGATCAACGCCGCCTTCCCCGTCATCCGCTCCGACGGCACCGTGCTGTGGGAGGACGGCATGGACGCCACCGTCAAGGTCTCCACCCCGGCCGAGATGTGCGCGGCCAAGGCGGCGGGCGCCACCATCCTCATGTCGATCGGCGGCGCCACTGCGGGCATCGACCTGAGCTCCAGCACCGTCGCCGACCGCTTCATCGCCACCGTCGTGCCGATCCTCAAGCGCTACAACTTCGACGGCATCGACATCGACATCGAGACCGGGCTCACCGGCAGCGGCAACATCAACACGCTGTCGGCGTCGCAGGCGAACCTGATCCGCATCATCGACGGCGTGCTGGCGCAGATGCCGTCGAACTTCGGCCTCACCATGGCGCCCGAGACCGCCTACGTCACCGGCGGCAGCGTCGTCTACGGCTCGATCTGGGGCGCCTACCTGCCGATCATCAAGAAGTACGCCGACAACGGGCGGCTGTGGTGGCTGAACATGCAGTACTACAACGGCTCGATGTACGGCTGCAGCGGTGACTCCTACTCGGCGGGCACCGTCCAGGGCTTCGTGGCGCAGACCACCTGCCTCAACACCGGGCTGGTCATCCAGGGCACCACGATCCGCGTGCCGTACGACAAGCAGGTCCCCGGCCTGCCCGCCCAGCCGGGAGCGGGTGGCGGCCACATGTCGCCGTCGCTGGTCAGCCAGGCGTGGAACTCCTTCGGAGGGCAGCTCAAGGGCCTGATGACGTGGTCGATCAACTGGGACGGTTCGAAGAACTGGACCTTCGGCGACAACGTGAAGGCGTTGCAAGGGAGATAAATCACTCAATAAGGTGCCCCAGTGAATGAGCAGGTGACCCCGGCTTGCTACCGGCATCCCAAGACCGAGACCTACGTCAGGTGCACTCGTTGTGACCGCCACATCTGCCCGGACTGCATGCGCGACGCGGCCGTCGGCCACCAGTGCGTCGAGTGCGTGCGCGAGGGCAACAAGACGGTACGGCAGGCCCGGACGGTCTTCGGCGGCAGGGCCGGAGCACAGCCGGTGGTCACCTACGTCCTCATCGGGATCATCGTGGCCGTCTACGTCGCCGACCTGCTGTGGCCGTGGCTGAACGACAGGTTCGACAGCCTCGGCATCGGCATGCTCGACGTGGACGGCCAGTCCTACCAGTACGACCCCGACCAGGACATGGATGCGGTGGGCATCGCCGCCGGCCAGTACGAACGGCTGGTGACCTCGGCCTTCCTGCACCTGCCGCTCAGCCAGGGCGCCGCCCAGTCCCTGCTGCACATGGTGCTCAACGTCTACTGGATCTGGACGCTCGGGCGCGTGGTGGAGCAGGCCCTGGGCGCCTGGCGCTACACCGCCCTCTACCTGCTGTCGGCGATCGGCGGCTCGGTCCTGGGCTACCTCGTCGACCCGGAGCAGCCGGCGGTCGGCGCCTCGGGTGCGGTCTTCGGCCTGGCCGCCGCCTACTTCGTCTTCGCCAGGCGGCTGGGCTACGACGCGACCCGGCTGCTCATGTTCTTCGTGATCTGGATGGTCATCTCCGCCGGTTTCACCTCCTGGCAGGGGCACCTGGGCGGCCTGCTGACCGGAGGCGCGGTCGCGGCCGCCCTGGCGTACCTGCCGCGCAGGCAGCATGCGGCGGGGCTGGCCGGAGTGCTGGTGCTCCTGGCCGTGCTGGTGGCGCAGCAGACGGCACAGCTGACCGCGCTGATGTGAGCCCAGCGGTCCGCCACCGTCGTCTCGGGTGAGCGGCTAAACGGACGGGTGGGACATCCACGAATCCCGCATCAGGCCGACCAGCTCGTCCGCGAGATCGGAGCGCTCGTAGGCCAGGTCGCGCCGCTCGCCCGGGTCGGTGGCCAGGTTGTAGAGCTCGACCTCCCACTCGGAGTCTGGCGCCTCACGGTCGACGCCGGGAGCGAACCGCACCGCCTTCCACCTGCCCCGCCGTACGGCCTCGGCGACCCGCTTGCCGCGGCCGTACTCGGCGGCGTTGGCACGGCGGGTGGTGTACCACTCCCGCCTGTACCAGTAGAGGAAGTCGTGCCCGACCTTGCCAGAACCGGTGAGGGCGGGCAGCAGCGACCGGCTGTCGGTGCCGGCGGGCAGCGTCGAGCCCGTCAGGTCGGCGACGGTCGCGGGCAGGTCCCAGAGCGCGACCGGCTCGCTCACCGTCGTGCCTGGGCGGGCGACGATCGACGGCGACCAGGCGATCAGCGGCACCCGGATGCCGCCTTCGTACAGGTTGCGCTTGTATCCCCGCAGCCCGCCACCGGCGCGGAAGAGCTCGGGGTCGACGCCCTTCTCCTCGTGGGCGCCGTTGTCGGAGGCGAACAGCACCAGCGTGTGGTCGGCCACGCCGCTCTCGTGCAGCGCCGCCATGATCGCCTTGACGTGGCGGTCGAGCCGGGTGATCTGCGCGGCGTGGCCGCGATTGGCCTCGCTCCACGGGTGATCGCGATATCGGCCCAGGTCGGGCACGGTGCTGGGGGCGTGCGGCAGGTTGGTGGCGAAGTAGAGGAGGAAGGGCGAGTGTCTCGCCGACCTGATGAACTCCACCGCCTGCTCGGCGAACAGGTCGGGCGCGTAGACCCGCTTCATCGGCACACGGCGGGTGCCGCTCCACAACTGGGTTGGCCGGTAGCGGTGCGCCTTGCGGTGGGTCAGATAACCCTCGAACCGGTCGAAACCGCGCTGGAGGGGGTGCGACTCCTGCCCCGGTGTGTCGGGGCCGAAGCCCCACTTGCCGATGCAGGCCGTGCGGTAACCGGCCGATCGGGCCAGCTCCGCGAACGTGAGGTCGGTGAGCGACGACTGCGGCAGGCCGGGCGCCGGGTTCTCGCGGACCATGCCGTGGCCGGTGTGCCTGCCGGTCAGCATCGCCGCCCGCGAGGGCGCGCAGACGGGCGCACCGCCGTAGGCGCCGGTGAAGCGCACACCCTCGGCGGCCAGCCGGTCGAGGGAGGGGGTACGGATCGTCCGCTGGCCGTAGCCGCCGAGCTGGCCGTGACCGAGGTCGTCGGCCAGGATGACCACGATGTTCGGCTTGCGTAACCGGGACGCGGACGCAGGCGGGGAAGCTGAAGCGGACACCGAGGCGGGTGTCGCGAGCGCGGTCGCCAGACCGCCGGACGCACCGAGGAACGTGCGCCGCGAAAGGGGGTGGGTCAACGTACTCCTGTTCCCCGATAGGAAGTCTAGGGAGCCGCCCCGGCTACCCCATGGAGATCAGGATAGGGGCGACATAGCGTGCCCTGTCGCCCCCGACCGCGTCGGCGCCGTGGATCATCGTCGGCAGCTCGTTCTCGCCACCCGCCATGCCGTTGTCGACGATCCAAGCGCGCAGGTCAGGAAAGCCGCTCAGCACATCGAGACGCAGCGGGCGGTCGGCGCCGCGGGCGGCGGCCACGACCAGGTCACGCGCCACCTCCTCCGAGGGCGCGACCACCGGACCGATCACGCGATGGCTTCCGGCGTTCCAGGCGATCGCGAAACCGTCGTCTGCCACCACCGTCTGCTCGGCGACCGTCAGCAGGTGGGTGAGGACGGCGCTCCGGTCGGCGCCGGCGGTGCGGTGGTCGAGGCGCAGGATGCGCTCGTGGTCGCCGGGGGTAGCCGGGCGAGCCGACGGTGTGGGCAGGTCGGGCAGGGAGCCGTGGTGGATCGTGAGCGTGCCGGTGGGGCGGAAACCGAGGCGCTCGTAGACGGGGCGGCCGAAGCGGGTGGCGGTCAGCTCCACCGACCGCTTGCCCGTCTGCTCCAGGGCGTGGCGCATCAGGGTGCTGCCCAGGCCCCGCCTGCCGTAGCGGTCGGCGACCAGCATCATGCCGACGGCGGTCAGATCGTCGCCGTAGTGGGTGAGGACCACGCAGCCCGCCAAACCGTCACCGTCGTCGGCGTCGATGGCATGGACCTCGCCGTGGGCGAACATCAGCCGCCACTTGGCGGGGTCGGTGTCCCACCCGCGGTCCTCTTCGAGGCGCTTGCAGGCGGGGAGCTCGGACGGGTCGAGGCGGCGGATGGCAGTCACGGGACCCGAACATACGGCAGGACGGGGGGCGGTTGAAGAGGGGCGGGCGGCCAGTTGATCAGCCCAGGCTGAGGAGACCCGCGTTGACCACGCCGCGGCCGAAGGGGCGGGCGAGTTCGGCCAGGCGCGCGCACCCGTCCTCGCCGAGCGCCGCGTAGGCGGGCAGTGCCAGCGCGTCCGTGCGGGCCTCGATGTGCTGCCGCAGGGCCGCGCCCTCGGCGCTCAGTCCGTCGCCGTCGAGCAGGCCCCGCGAGCGCAGTCGCTCCTCGGCGGCCGCCCACTCCTCCTCGGGCCATGCCCGGCTGATCTTGAGGAAGGCGACCGGCACGTCGCCGCTCGCCGCGTGGAGCACCAGCGCCTCCAGCCCGCCGACGCCCTCGGCCAGCAGCATGGCCACGTGCCCGTCGCCGCGGAACTCCCTCAGCAGGGTCTGCGCGTGCCACAGCCGTTCGATCGGCTCGTCGGGCCAGGGCAGCGCGGCGTGGGCGGCGAACAGGGGCCGTCCCTGCGGGTGTTCGCAGGCCGCGAGTGCCGCCCGCCTGGCCAGTTCCAGGGTTTCGTCGAGTCCCGGCAGCTCGTGGAGTCCCGCCCGACGCAGTGCGGCGCCCGCGGCCTCGACCCGGGCGGCCAGCATCCGCTCGGGGGTGACCACCTCCCAGGCCTGCGGCAGCGCCTGCCGTACCAGGTCGGGGCAGAAGTTGTAGAAGGTGGCGATGACCAGGTCGGCGGAGGCGCGGCCGAAGGCGGCGCCGCGCGAGGCGAAGTAGCCGGCCATGCCCTTCAGCCCGAGTTCGGACCATCGCAGCCCGGCTTCGGGGACGAAGTAGATCATGCCGTGCACTGGTTCGAGGCGTCGCCAGGCCTGTCGTGCTGACTCCATGAGACCGAACGTAGTTCTAGTGTTGGCGTGTGTGCAAGACCAGGCCCAGGGGCCACATCACTGTCTCTGGACATTACGCTTACCCGATCTCATGCTGGCGTGAGTGAGCAACGGCGTGGGGATCCTCCTGGACGGCGGCAACGATCGGGGCGCGATGCGCGTGGGCACGGCGGTCGTGCGCAGACCCGGACCGTGGACCCCGGCGGTCCACGCGTTGTTGCGGCACCTGGAGCGCAAACGGTTCCCCGGAGCGCCGCGCGTGCTGGGCTTCGACGGCGAGGGCCGCGAGCAGCTCACCTTCCTCGACGGCGAGACCATGGGCAGCCGGCAGGTGTGGCCGGGCTGGACCCGCACCGACGACATCCTGCGCCAGGTGGCGTGGTGGCTGCGCGACTACCACGTCGCGGTGCGCGACTTCGTGCCGCCGGGCGACGCCGTCTGGCGCTGCGGCGACCAGTGGTCTCCCGGGCTGATCATCGGCCACAACGACGCGAGCCCCTACAACGCCGCCTGGGACGAAGGACGCCTGACCGGCTTCTTCGACTGGGACTTCGCCGGACCCGCCACCGTCTTCTCCGATCTGGCCTGGACCGCCATGTGCTGGGTGCCCATGCACGCCAGGCACGTGGCCGCGGGCGAGGGCTTCGACGACTTCGCGGGACGGCCCCGCCGCCTGCACATGTTCCTGCGAGAGTACGGCTACCGCGGCCGGCCGGAGGCGATCGTGCAGGAGGTGCGCGCCCGCATGCTGGCCAGGGCGGAGATCATCCGCCAGCGCGCCGCCACAGGGGAGGACCTGTTCGTGCGCCTCCTCGACTGCGGCGTCGCGGGCGACATGGCGCTGGCCGCCCGCGAGCTGCAGGACTTCTTCTAGAGCCCGTACTCCTCCAGCAGCCGCAGCCACACCTCGCTCACCGTGGGGAAGGCGGGGACGGCGTGCCAGAGCACCTCGAGCGGCACCTCGGCGGTCACCGCGATCGTGGCGGCGTGCAGCAGCTCGGCCACGCCGGGACCGGCGAACGTGACGCCGAGCAGCACCTTGCGCCGCTCGTCGACGATCGCCTTGGCCCTGCCCTTGTAGCCGTCGCCCAGCAGGTAGGCGCCGGACACGTCACCCAGGTCGTACTCCACCACGCGGATGTCGAAGCCGTCGGCTCGCGCGGCCTCCTCGGTGCGGCCGACCGAGCAGATCTGCGGATCGGTGAAGACCACCTGCGGGACCGGGGCGGTGGCCCGCAGCGCCGGTCCGTCGTCGGGCTCGCCCTTCGCGCGGGCGACGATGACGTCGCCGCAGACCCTGGCCTGGTACTTGCCCATGTGGGTGAGCAGGCTGCGGCCGTTGACGTCGCCCACGGCGTACAGCCAGTCGCTGCCCTTGACCCGCATGCTGTCGTCGACGTCGGCGCTGTCGACGCCCAGGCCGTCGAGCGCGGGGTGACGGCCGGTGGCGACGAGGATCTCGTCGGCCTCGATCGTGCCGCCGCCGGCCAGGTGCACCACGACCTGCTCCGCCGTACGCTCGACGCGTTCGGCGGAGGCGCCGAATCGCACGTCGATGCCGGCCGAGCGCAGCGACTCGGCGAGGAGCTCGCCCGCGAACGGCTCGACGCGGCCCAGCAGCCGGTCGTCGCGCACCAGCATGGTGACCTCGCCGGCGCCCAGGAAGTGCAGCGCCTGCGCCATCTCGCAGGCGACCACGCCGCCGCCGATCACGACGAGGCGGCGCGGGACCTGCTTGACGGTGGTCGCCTCGCGGCTGCCCCAGGGGCGCGCCTCGGCCAGGCCGGGCACCGGCGGGACGACGGGGACGCTGCCGGTCGCCACGACGACGGCGTGGCGGGCGGTGAGCCTGGTGACCTCGCCGTCCGGGCCCGTCACCTCCACGACCTTGGGCTCGACGACCGTGCCGCGGCCGCGGACGAACTCGGCGGGCAGCTTGGTGATCCACTCGACCTGGCCGGAGTCGTCGAGGTTGGAGACCGCCTCGTCGCGGCGCGCCAGGACGGCGGCCACGTCGACGGGCTCGGTCGCGGGCAGGCCGGGCACCCGGCTGACCTCGTCGGCCAGCTCCATCGGGCGCAGCAGGGCCTTGCTGGGGATGCAGGCGTAGTAGGAGCACTCGCCTCCCGCCAGGTGGTCTTCGACGACCGCGCAGGTGAGGCCGCCTCGCACGACCCGGCCGGCGACGTTCTCGCCCGCCGGGCCCGCGCCGATCACAATCACGTCAACGTCCACGTCGCCTCCCCGTTTCTTCCCTCAGGGCGACTCTAACGGCCCACCCGGGGACGAAGGGCGCCCGGGTGGGCGGGGGTGGACGCGAGGCCCGGGCTGCCCGGGAGGCGGGCGGCCGGGGCGGCAGGTGGCGAACGCGTGGCGGCGAGGCCGGGGCGGCTAGCCGGCGTCCTCGCCGTACAGCGCGGCGATGTCCTTCGACCCCGCCCACCCGCTGTACGTCGGCGACTTGGGCCAGCCCTCCGGGGAGTCCTGCCACTCCTCCTGCCGCCCGTAGGGCAGCAGGTCGATCAGCGGGAACGAGTGGCTGAGCTGCTCGGTCCCCCTCCCGTTCGTGTGCCACGTCCGGTAGACGTCGTCCCCGTCCCGCAGGAACACGTTGACCGCGAACCCGGCGTCCGGCGGGGCGTCGACGTCGGCGCCGAAGGGGCTGCCGGCCGTCGAGTACCAGGTCATGCGGTTCCCCACCCGCCGCTTGTAGGCGAGCGCCTCGTCGATGGGCCCCTGGGTGACGATGACGAACCGCGCGTCGTAGTTGTCGAGGAACTCCAGCCGCGTGTACTGCGAGGTGAATCCGGTGCATCCCGGGCACTGCCACTCCTTGCCCGGGAACCACATGTGGTTGTAGACGATCAGCTGCCGCTTGCCCTCGAAGATGTCGGCCAGCTTGACCGGCCCCTGCTCGCCTTCGAGGACGTAGTCGGGCATCCGCACCATCGGCAGGCGGCGGCGCTGGGCGGCGATGGCGTCCAGCTCCCTGGTCGCGGCCTTCTCGCGGACGCGCAGGGCGTCGAGTTCGCGCTTCCAGGTGCCGGCGTCGACGACGGGCGGGAGTGCGTTGGCGCTCATGGTTCCTCACTGAAGAGTTGGCGATGGCCGTACTCAGGTACAGACCGGGCCGGAGCGCCAAACTCATCGCGTCACGTCAAAGTGCTTCCCACGAGGCTGCCGATGCCGAAGGTGACGGCCGCCGCGAACGCCCCGAGGGCGAGCTGGCGCAGGGCTCCGGTCCACCAGGGCCGCGCGGTGAGCCTGGCGACCACGCCGCCCAGGACGAGCAGCCCGAGCACGCTGACCACCGCCGCCGCGATGAGGCCGGAGGCGCCGAGCAGGAACGGCAGGACGGGTACGGCGGCGCCGACGGAGAAGGCGGCGAACGACGACAGGGCGGCCACGTACGGCGAGGGCAGGTCGTCGGGGTCGACGCCGAGTTCCTCGCGGACGTGCACCCGCCACGCCAGTTCGGGTTGGGCGGTGATCTGCCTGGCGACCTTCTCGGAGGTCTCCGCGTCGACGCCGCGGGTGCGGTAGAGCGCGGTCAGCTCGGCCAGTTCGCCCTCGGGGTTGCGGATCAGCTCGGCCTTCTCCACCTCGATCTCGGCGCGGGTCAGCTCGGTCTGGGAGGCGACGGAGGTGTATTCGCCGACGGCCATCGAGCAGGCGCCGGCGACCAGTCCGGCCAGGCCTGTGACGATCACCACGGTCGACGACGCTCCGCCTCCGACGACGCCGCTGATGAGGGCGAAGTTGGAGACGAGGCCGTCCATGGCGCCGAACACGGCGGGGCGGAGCCAGCCGCCGGTCACGTCTCGATGGTGGTGATGCCATTCGCTCATAGTTTTATGACACTATGTCGATTAAAGCATGATCCGCAACGAAGGAAAGGCTTCCCAAAGCAGGTCAGAGGCGTCTCAAGAGGGCCTGCTTGGCCGCCGAGAACTCCTCCTCGGTGAGCACGCCCGCCTTGTGGAGCTCGCCCAGCTCGGCCAGACGGCGCAGCAGGGCGTCCTGGTCGGCCTCCGACGGCGCCGCGGGCAGCTCGGCCGCCGGACGGCTCAGCATGGGCAGCACCGCAGCCGCCACCAGCACGGTCGTGCCGCCGAAGCGCTGCACGCCCCACGAGACGCAGTGCAGGTCCTTGTCGGGCCGCTTGGGCGGGCCCTCGTCCTTCAGGCGGAAACGCAGGCTGCCGTAGCCCACGCCGGACAGCGGCTTCCACTCGACGCCGACGACGTCGGCCAGGCGGAACTCCTGGTTGCCCGCCGCCTCCTTGCCGGAGGCGGCCAGCCACGTCCATTCCAGCCTGACCCGCTCGCCGTCGAAGCTGACCGCGGCGTCGCCCGCGGTCGCGGAGACGGGCACGTCGGGCGCGGGCAGCAGCCAGCTCTCGCACGGCCCGGACGGCACCTGGTAGACCTGCAGCAGGTCGCGCAGCTCGTCGGCGAAGTACTCCGCCGCGCCGACGCGGTCCTTGGGCACCGACAGCCGGTACGGGTCGGCGGGAGCGGTCAGCCCTCCGGCGGCGGCGTCGTAGACGGGATCGGCGCCCTTGCGCAGCCGCAGCCGCAGGTGGCCGCCCTTGCGCCCCGCCTCGAAGGCCGCGCCCGCGATCGCCTCCAGGGGGATCGACCGGTCGCCGAGCGCCTTGCGGATCTCGTGCACCTTGGCGTCGCTCCCCGGCACGATCCGCAGGATCTCCCCGTTGAAGGTCCACGTGCCGTCCGTGCCGGTGATCTCCGCCATGCCCTAATTATCGGGGACATCGACGTCGGCGCGGTAAGTCCCGACCGGCAATCCTGTCATCCGCAGCGGCGCGAACCCTTCGGGCAGCGCCGGGTCGACCTCGATGCCCGCGGGCGCGGGCTCCAGGCGCAGGAGCGTCCTGAGCAGCTGGATCGGTGCGGCGGCCGCCCACGCCTGGGGCGAGCACGAGGTGGGATAGGGCACGGGCACGCCGAACTCCTCGCGGTCGAAGCCGCAGAACAGCTCGGGCAGCCGGCCGTCGAAGGCCTCGGCCGCCTCCAGCAGCCCGAGCGCCACGCGCTGGGCCTCCGCCGCGAAGCCGTACCTCATGAGACCGGCCGCGACCAGGGCGTTGTCGTGCGGCCAGATCGAGCCGTTGTGGTAGCTCATCGGGTTGTAGGCGCCCATGCCCGAGGCCAGGGTGCGCACCCCGTAGCCGCTGAACATCTCGCGCGAGAGCAGGCGCTCGGCGACGAGCTCGGCCCGCTCCTCGGACACGATCCCGCTCCACAGGCAGTGGCCCATGTTGGAGGCCAGGCCGTCGACCGGGCGGCCGGAGCCGTCCAGGGCCACGGCGTAGTAGCCGCGGTCGGGCAGCCAGAACCGCTCCTCGAAGGCCGCGCGGATCCGTTCCGCGCGCTCGTTCCACTCCGAGGCGTCGCCGAACCTGGCGCGCGCCCGGTAGGCGGCGTAGACGTAACCCTGGACCTCGGCCAGGGCGATGGGCGGCCGGGCGAGCGTGCCGTCGGCGAAGTTCACCCCGTCGAAGGAGTCCTTCCAGCCCTGGTTGGCCAGCCCCTGGTCGGTGCGGCGCCGGTACGACAGGAACGGGTCGGCGTGCTTGACGATCCACTCCAGCGCCCGGTCGGCGGCGGGCAGGAACTCCTCGACCGGCACGTCCCAGCGGGCCAGCTCGCCGACGAGCATGACGAACAGCGGCGTGGCGTCGACCGAGCCGTAGTAAGCGCCGGCGTTGCCGCCCAGCGACAACACGCCGTGCCGCAGCTCGTGCAGGATCTTGCCCGGTTCCTCCTCGGTGAGCGGGTCGTCCTCGACGCCCTGCAGCTCGGCCAGGCGGCGCAGCGTCCCGACCGCGAGCGACTGGTCGAGCGGCAGCGCCATCCACGCGGTCAGCAGCGAGTCGCGGCCGAACAACGTCATGAACCACGGTGCGCCGGCCGCGACGGCGCCGTCGAGCAGCCGCAGCGAGCCGAGGTCGTCGCGCGAACGTTGCAGGGTGCGGGCCAGGACCCGGTGCGGGGTCTCGACGACGGGGCTGAGCCTGGCCCAGTCGGCCCGGCGCACGGACGGCTGTGCCTGCTCGACCGGCTGGTGGGCGGCGAACCAGGCGCTCGTCTCCTCGCCGCCGACGATCGGGTTGACCTGGAGCACGACCTCCCAGCTGGTCCGCGCGGGTATGGCCACACGGAAGGTCAGCCGCCCCTGCGCGGCCACGACGGACTCGCCCGCCACGACCCGGGTGCCGCGCCCGCGGCTGCCGGCGGAGATGAGCAGCCCGTCGGAGGTCACCACGGTCTCCACGTCGGCCACGTGCGTGACCGGCCCGGCGCCCTTGACCTCGAACAGGTCGGCCATGTCGGAGCCGACGTGCACGCTGACCAGGCAGCCGACGGGCTCGTCCGACAGGTTGCGCAACGTCAGGTCCTCGCGCAGCCCGCCTCCCACGTACCTGTCGCGCACCACCAGCAGCGTGCTCTCCGGCTGCCCGGGACGCGGGCGGGCGCGCCCCAGGAAGCTGGCGTGGAACGGCGCGTGCTCGACGACCCGCAGCGGCTCCACCGGCCCGTCGTCGACGCGCAGCTCCCACCGGGAGATCAGCCTCGTGTCGGCGTGGAAGACGCCCTGGGCGGCGCCGGGAACGATGTCGCCGTTGCGTTCCGAGACCGCGAAGGAGTCCCCTTCCACCAACGTCACGAACGTAGACACTTTTCGAGCTCCCTCGGGTAGTGGGCGGAAATGCAATCACTACCCCCGCTCCGTGTGGCGATACTCGCGCCTCCCTGGTACGAGCTGCCCCCCGACGGCTACGGCGGCATCGAGGCCATGGTCACCGACCTGGCGGGTGAGCTCGTACGGCTCGGCCACCGCGTCACCCTGATCGGCGCAGGCGAGGCCGACACGCCCGCCCGCTTCGTGGCGACCTATCCGGAGGCGCCCTCGGAACGGATCGGCGAGCCGATGCCCGAGGTGCTGCACGCCGCCACCGCCGCGCAGGAGATCGCCGAACTGCGGCCCGACATCGTCCACGACAACACCCTCGCGGGGCCGCTCACCGCGGAGGGCCGCGACGCGCCGACCCTGCTGACCGTGCACGGACCGACCGAGGGCGAGCTGGGCGAGTACTACCGCGGCCTGGGCCAGAGCGTCAGCCTGGCGGCCATCTCCCACGCCCAGCGTGCCCGCATGCCGGAGCTGAACTGGGCGGGAGTCGTCCACAACGGCATCCACGTCGACAGCTTCCCGCTGGCGGACAAGAAGGAGGACTGGGTGCTCTGGCTGGGCCGCTTCAGCCCGGAGAAGGGCGCCCACCAGGCGGTCGAGGCGGCCAGGAGAGCCGGTAGGAAGATCGTGCTGGCAGGGAAGCTCACGGAGCAGTTCGAGCGCGACTACTTCGAGCGGGAGGTCGAGCCGCTGCTGGGCGACGGTGCCGAGTACATCGGCGAGGCCGACGCCGAACGTAAGCGTGACCTGCTGGCCCGCGCCCGCTGCCTGCTCTTCCCGATCCAGTGGGAGGAGCCGTTCGGCCTGGTCATGGTGGAGGCGATGGCCTGCGGCACGCCCGTGGTGACGCTGCGGAGGGGCGCGGCGCCCGAGGTCGTGGAGGACGGGGTGACCGGGTTCGTGCTGGAGTCGGAGGAGGGCCTGGCCGAGGCCGTGGAGGCGGCGGGCGGGCTCGACCCGCGGGCGTGCAGGGAACGCGTGGAGAGCCTGTTCAGCGTCCCGGCGATGGCCCGCGGCTACGAGAAGCTCTACCGCGAGGTCATCGGCTGACGTCGCCCCCGCCGGGCTCAAGCAGGGCCAGGTCGGCGCGGCGCGGCAGGCTCTCCCAGTCGCCCTGCGAGGTGACCGCGAACGCCCCGGCGGCGCATGCCGTACGCAGCCGCCGGTCGGCGTCGCCGCCGGCCATCCACTCGGCCAGCCAGCCCGCCGCGAAGGCGTCGCCCGCGCCGACCGGGTCGACCTCGGTCACCCTGTACGGCTCGGCGAAGCGGGTGACGCCCTCGGAGCGCTCCAGCGCGCCCTTGGCGCCGAACTTCAGCACCACGTGCGGCACCGGCAGCTTCTCCGGCTCGTCGGTGATCAGCGCGGCCTCCTCCTCGGTGGCGAAGATCACGTCGACCTGGTCGACGATCCCGCGCAGCCACGCCCCCGCGTCCTCTGGCGACCACAACCGGCGCCGGTAGTTCACGTCGAGCGAGACCAGCACGCCGGCCGACCGGGCGAGCGTGACGGCGTGCCGTACGGCTTCGCGCGCGCTCGGCGACAGCGCCGGGGTGATCGCCGAGACGTGCAGCACCTTCGCGGAGCGGATGAGTTCGGCGTCGAGGTCGCCGGGCCCGATCCGCGAGCCCGCGCTGCCGGAGCGGTAGTAGCGCACGTCGATGAGGTCGGCGGTGCGGCGGCCCTTGATCATCAGCCCGGTGGGCGCGTCCTCGTCGGGGATCGCGACCGTCTCGACGCCCTCGCCGAGCAGCGTGGTCCTGACCAGGTCGCCGAACTCGTCGGCGCCGACGCGCCCGATCCAGGTCGCCCGGCCGCCCAGCCGGGTCACGCCGATGGCCACGTTCGACTCGGCGCCGCCCACCCCCAGGTCGAAGTCGCGGGCGAAGCGCAGGGGGCCGGTGCGGCGGGCGACGAACAGCGCCATGGTCTCGCCGAAGGTAAGGAGCATCATCAAGCCTTTGAGGGTCCGAGGGTGGTGACGATCTCGTGCTCGTCGCCCGGCGCGAGGAACGCCAGGAGCTTACGGGCCTCGACGATAGCGGCCTCGAGATCGTCGTCCGCGAACGGTTCCCACTGATGGATGGTGAGCGTGCCCTTGTCGAGGGTCCAGTCGCCCGCGGTGAACCCGTCGACAAGGATCAGCCGCCACATCACGTTGGCCTTCACGAACGCGCCCGAGACCTCCAGGGCCTTGGGCGTGATGAAGCGTGTGCGGTCGGCATGGGAGAGGAACAGGTTGTCGAAGTCGTACATGAGCCGGACCGGCACCGGCGTCTCCGGGTCGGGCAGCGGCGCGTCGGGCAGGTCGTAGAGGTCGCCGTGGCGCTTGAGGTCCATCGTGGCGACGACCTCGCGCAGCCGGGTCAGCCCCGACCACGTCTGCACGTCCTTGACCGTCGCGGGGCCGAAGGCGGCCAGGTAGCGGCGGATCAGCTCGGCGGGGGTCATGGGCTCCACCTCGCGCCCGATCCACGACTCGGCGCTGGTGTGCGCGATCGGGCCGCTCTTGCCCCACACGCCGCGCGGCGGCACCTGGACCAGCGGCACCAGCCAGCGCACGTGCTGGCCCAGGGCGTGCGGGTCGGCGGAGGGCCAGTGTTCGGCCAGCGCCCTGCCCAGCTCGGCGAAGGTCATCGGGCGTTCCTCCACCAGGGCCCTGCCCACCGCCTCCAGCTCGGTCAGGTCGACGCCGGCGACCCTCTTGCCGAAGGTGCTGCGCGTCATGCGCCCGGTCGGCGGCTCGAGCAGCGGCCGCATCGCCAGGCAGTCGTCGGCGGTGACCAGGTGGATGGTGCTGCGCTGCAACGCGATGCGGACGACCTGCCGCTGCTCCAGCAGGTGCGCGGCCTCCTCGGCGCGGAAGCCCTCGATGCGGTTCCACAGGCCCGTGTACCAGGTGTGGGGGGTCTGAGCCTGCAGCCCGGCCAGGTGCTCGACCATCTCGAGCGCGGAGAGGGTGGAGCGGCGGACGAGGTGCTGACGCTCGAGGGTGGCGCGGTTGAGGGCGCGGATGTCCATGGCGAGCACCTTACGCACACTGGTCGGAGATGTAATCCGCCTCCGGGATCCACTGGCGCCACTCGGTGGGGCTGAGCGCTCCACCGGCCCGCGCGCACACGGCCCGTACGGCCAGCCCCGGGTCGACCGGCGCCTCCTGGACGGTGCCGTCGGGCAGCAGCCCCCGCAGGCGTTTGCCGTCGGGGCTGAAGGCCAGCTCCCTGGAGTTCTGCCCGAGGGGCACCCGGCCCAGCTCGCGCAGGGTGGCCACCTCCCACAGGCGCACGTTCGCGCCGTTGACCGCCAGCAGCGACCCGTCGGGGGAGTAGCGCACCGTGCCCATGCCCGCCTGCCCGACGGCGACCGTGCCCAGCTTCTTGCGCCTGTTCAGGTCCCACAGCCGGATGCTGCCGTCGTCGAGGGCGTAGGCGAGCGAGCGCCCGTCGGGGGAGAAGGCGATCGAGCTCGGCGACAACCGCCGCACCCCGGCCTCGTCGCGGCTGATCCTGCCGGTGGCCAGGTCGATCAGGTCGGCGCCCGCCGCGAGCGTGCGCCCGTCGGGGGAGAAGGCCAGCACCAGCGCCTCGACGTCGCCGACCGACCGGGTGCGCTCGCCGGTGCGCACGTCCCACACCTGCACGTCCTTCGCGCCTCCCGCGGCCAGCAGCCGGCCGTCGGGCGACAACGCGATGGCCTGGCGGTCGGCCCCGGCCTTCAGCGAGGCGATCCTGGTGCGGGTGGAGACCTGCCACACGGTGACGGGGTCGCCGGAGATCGCCATGACGCCGCCGTCGGCGTCGACCGCCGGGGCGCCCCTGACCTCGATGCGCCCCAGCGAGGTGCGCTGCTCGACGTCGGTCAGCTCGACGGCGGTGCCGGTCTCGGCGGCGGCCACGGTGCCGTCGGCCGAGAGCGTGGCGACGTTGCTGTCGTGGACGGGGGTCTTGGGGTCGGGCCGGTCGACCGAGCCGGAGACGTCGAGCGAGACCACCCCGCCGTCGGCGCGCAGGTAGCGCAGTTCGCGGCCGTCGGCCGAGAAGGTGAGCCCTTCCGGCGCCTCCGCCGGGTAGGTCGCCAGCAGGTGGCCGTCGGACAGCCGCCACAGGTCGACGCCCTCGCGCCCGTCGATCGCCAGGAACCTGGCGTCGGGGCTGAAGGCGGGGGCCACGAGGGCCGTCGCCGGGATCGCCTCGTAGGAGGCCTTGCCGGAGGCGGTGTCGACCAGCGTGGTGCCCTGGCTGCCGACCAGGGCGAGCTTGCTCCCGTCCGCGCTGAAGACGGCGGGGGGAGCGCCCGCGTCCTCGGTGACGGGCGGGTCGACCTTGCCGGAGAAGACCTTCTTGAGTCCGGGCAGCTGCCACAACTCCACGCGTCCCGCGTGGTCGGCGACGCACGCCCAGCGGCCGTCTCGGGAGACGGTCAGCTCGCGGTCGGTCAGGTCGAGCAGTTCGCGGCCGTCGATCGAGTAGAGGCGCAGCCTGTTCAGCTCCCAGACCCCGGCCAGCGTGCCGCCGCCGTACAGGGTGACGTTGGTGCCCGGCGGCAGGTCGGCGCTGACCTGCCGGCCGTCGGCCAGGTCGAAGACGCGGGTGCTGCGGTCGCGCACCCCGGCCAGGCGGGCGCCGTCGTCGCTCAGCTCGGAGGTGACCGCCAGCCCGGCGGGGACGGTGGAGGCGCCGGTGCGACGGCCTGTGCGCACGTCCCAGCGGGTGATCTGGTCGCCGCTCCACTTCAGCAGGCTCTCGCCGTCGGACGACAGCCGGTGCCTGGACGAGCCCGCCTCGGGGACGGTGAAGACCGACAGTTCGGGCTGGGCCAGCGAGCGCTGCAGGGCGCTGCGGGCCTCGAAGACCGGCGACATCTTCCACGCGGCGACGCTCAGCCGCATCGCGGCCCGCGGGTCGGTGCCGCGCAGCCCGTCGGCGCGCGCGGCCACCGCGCGGGCGTTGGCCTCGGTCAGCCGGTCGTTGATCTGGTCGCGCTGCTGGACGGCCACGACCGAGGCGCCCACCGAGACGGCCAGCAGCACGGCCAGGGCGGAGGTCACCAGGCCGCGCGCCCGCCGCCGCCGTCTGGCCTGGCCGGAGGCGGCGCGCAGGAAGTCGCTCTCCAGCCGGTTGGGCGCCAGGTGGCGGCGCCCGGTGGCGGCCCAGGCGAGGGCCTCGTCCAGGGCGGAGCCGTGCAGCAGGTCGCCCCTGCGCCGGGAGCGCGCCTCCCATCGGCGGGCGGCGGCGCGCAGGGTGCGGTGCGTGTCGAGGCCCGCCCTGTCGTCGTCGATCCAGGCGCGCAGCCTGGGCCAGGCGTGGAACAGGGCGGCAGCGGCCGGGGCCACCGAGTCGTCGCTGACGGCGACCAGGCGGCCGGTCTCGGTGTCGACGGGAGGCACCGGGATGCTGCGCCGGACGACCAGCCCGGCGCTCGACAGGCGGGAGACCAGGTCGGGGTCGTCGACCTCGGCGATCGGGACGGGGCCGTCGAGCATGCGCAGCAGGAGCCCGGGCAGCGCCTCCTGGCGGCCCGGCGGCAGGCTCTGGTAGAGCTCCTCGGCGATCTGGCCCAGCGACTTGCCGCCGGGCGGTCCCGCCAGGTCGGCGAAGTCCTCGGAGGCGACCCCATCGGGGGTCTGTTCGCCGGCCGGAGCGCCGTCGAGGAGTCCGAGCAGGAGCTCGGCCGCCTCCGGCCGCTGCGACGGCTCCTTCGACAGGGCACGGGCGACCAGCCCGCGCACCGGCTCGTCGAGCGCGCTCAGGTCGGGGTCGAGGGTGAGCACCCGGTGCATCACCCCACCCAGGCTCTCGGCCTGGAAGGGGTCGCAGCCGGTGGCGGCGTACAGGACCACGCCGCCCCAGGCGAAGACGTCGGCCTTGGCGGTGGCCCTGGCGCCGGTGAAGACCTCGGGCGCCATGTAGGTCGGGGTGCCCGCCACGAAGCCGGTGGAGGAGGTCTGCCCCGTGCCCGCCACGCCGAAGTCGATCACCCGGGGACCGTCGGGGCCGAGCAGCACGTTCTCGGGCTTGAAGTCGCGGTGCACCACGCCCGCCCGGTGGACCGCGGTGAGGGCGGTCGCCAGCGCCGCCGCCAGGCGGGTGAGCGCGTCGCCCCGGTAGGGCCCGTCGCGCTCGACGGCCTGGCGCAGGTCGGGGCCGTCGACGAACTCGCTGACCAGGTAGGGCTGCGGGCCGTCGAGCCGCACGTCGACCACGCGTGCGGTGCAGAAGGAGGCCACCTGGCGGGTGGCCCTGACCTCCTTGGCGACCTGCTCGGGCACGCCGGTGTGGAGTACCTTGATCGCGTAGCGCGCGCCCTGCTCGTCGTAGGCCTCGTAGACGATGCCCTGCCCGCCCGTGCCGAGCCGTCTCGCCGGCCAGTAGCCGTCAAGACGCTCCGGGTCGCCGGGTAGCAAGCGCATCGTCACTGCAGCTTAGATGCCCGGCGAACCGGATTGGTTCTGTCCGGTTCGCCGGTCAGGCCCCGTGATCCGGCCGCAGGACGGCCATCCTGATCTCGTCGTGGAAGCTTCCCTCCCACAGCAGGGCGTCGCGCGAGACGCCCTCCCGCCGGAAGCCGCACTTCTCGTAGACGTGGACCGCGCGCTCGTTGAAGGCGTAGACGCCCAGGCTGACCCGATGCAGCGGGGTGGTGGCGAAGACATGGTCGAGGACCAGGCGGATCGCCTCGCTGCCGTAGCCCTTGCCCGGCCGGATGAGGGCGATGCGCAGGTTGCACGACAGGTTGTCGTCGTCGAGCTCGTTGAGGACGATCTCGCCCTCGTACCTCCCGCCGGCCATGACCGCCAGGTCCAGCCGGTCGGCGTGGTCCTTGCGCGTCGAATACCACCGCAGCCCGGCCTCGGCGTCGGGGACCTGACCGTGGGAGCCGGTCAGGCGCTTGACCTCGGGGTCGTGCACCAGTTCCGCCAGACCGTCGGCGTGCTCGGGACCGACGGGGACGAGCGTCACGAGCTCGCCGATGAGGGTGGGTTTCTTCGCGAACATGCCGTCTAGAGTGCCAGGATCCGCGCCACCACCTCCTCCGGTTTGTTCTCCGCGACGTCGACCCGCACGTCGGCGATCTCGCGGAAGTACGGCTCCCGCCTGGCCCGCATCGCCGCGGGGTCGAAGTGGGGGCGGTGGGTGCCGCTCTTCATCCTGGCCTTGAGCACCTCGTCGGGGGCGTCGAGCCAGACGACCAGGGCGCCCTTGAGCGCCTGCCGTACCTCGGGGTTCTCCACCACGCTGGCGGCGGCGGCGATCACCTGGGGGGTGCGCAGCGCCTCGAGCACGTGCCGGGCCTCGAGGGCGTGCAGGTTCCCGACGTCCTGCGCGGCGATCTCGGCCGCGCTGGCGCCGCAGTGCTCGCGCAGCCACGGATCACTGTCGCTCATGGGCAGGTCGAGTGCCTGGGCCAGGAGCAGGGCGACGGTGGTCTTGCCCGAGCCCATCAGGCCGATCACAACGACGGGTTTGTTTTTCGACATGGGGATAGAAGTTCCTCGGTGCTAAGGAGGTAATCCGATGACGATCGCCGGAAGTATCGTCCTCATCATGCTCGGCGCGATCCTCACTTGGGCCGTCGAGTTCGATCTGGCCGGTCTTGACATCAACATCGTCGGCGTCATTCTCATGATCGGCGGGATCGCGATGTTGCTCTTCGGACTGTACCGCGTAAGGGTGACCCGGGAGATCGTGCACCCGGCCAGCCCCGAGCGCGCTCGCGAGACGGTCTACGAGGAACGCCGCTACGTCGACCCCGAGGTGTGACGTAACGAAAGGCCCCCTCCCCCGGGGGGCCTTTCCTTGTACGGGGTCCCAACGGCTACAGCGCCTTGACGGCCGCGACGATGGCGTCGCGGTCGATCCCCGCGTCGGCGAGCTGTTCGGCGGGCTCGGCCGAGCCCGGCAGGTTCCGTACGGCCAGCCGAACCACCCTGGGCCCCAGGTCGCTGACGGCTTCCTGGACGGCGTCGCCCAGCCCGCCCTCGGGGCGGTGGTCCTCGACGGTGACGAGCGTGCCGGTGGTGGCCGCCGCCTCGCGCAGGGCGGCCTCGTCCACGGGCTTGACGGAGTACAGGTCGATGACGCCGACCGCGACGCCCTCGTCGGCGAGCCGGTCGGCCGCCGCCAGCGCCTCGTGGACGGTCACCCCGGCGGCGACGATCGTGGCGCGGTCCTCGGGCGAGCGCCGCAGCACCCGCGATCCGCCGACGGCGAAGTTCTCGCCCGGCGGGTAGATCACCGGGGTGTCGCCGCGCGTGGTGCGCAGGTAGCACACGCCCTTGGCGGAGGCCAGCTCCGCGACGAGCGCGGCCGTCTGGTTGGCGTCGCACGGGTAGAGCACCGTGCTGCCGTACACGGCGCGCATCATGGCCAGGTCCTCCAGCCCCATCTGTGACGGCCCGTCCTCGCCGATCGCGACGCCCGCGTGCGAGCCCACCAGCCGGATGTCGCTGCCGCTCACCCCGGCCATGCGGATGAAGTCGTGCGCCCTGGTCAGGAAGGCGGCGAACGTCGCGGCGAACGGCGCCCAGCCGCGGGTCTGCAACCCCATCGCCGCCGCCACCATCTGCTGCTCGGCGATGTAGCACTCGAAGAAGCGCTCGGGGAAGGCCTTGGCGAACTCCTCGGCCTTGGTCGAGTCGGCCACCTCGCCGTCGAGGGCGACGACCTGGCCCATGGCCGCGCCGACGGCCGTGAGCGCCTCGCCGTACGCGCTCCTGGTCGCCGCCTGGCCGCCCAGCTCGAACTCGGGCAGCTTCAGCGAGCCGCCCTCGAAGCTGCGCGGTCCGCGCCCGTCGCCCGGCTTGGCCACCGTCACCGTGACGTCCCTCGGGCCGCCGAGCTCGGAGATGGCCCGTTCCGGGTTCTTGACCGGCTTGCCGTGCGCGCCCTCGCGGTTCTCCACCTCGTTGACGCCCTCGCCCTTGCGGGTCCTGGCCAGGATGACGGTGGGCCTGCGCCGGGTGTTGCCGGCGTCGGAGTAGGCGAAGTCGATCTCGCCGGGGTCGTGGCCGTCGATCTCGATGGTGTGCCAGCCGAACGCCCCGAACCTGCGGGCGTAGGCGCCGGTGTCCCAGCCGTGCCGGGTCGGGCCGCGCTGCCCGAGCCGGTTGACGTCGACGATCAGCGTCACGTTCGCCAGCCCCTCCTGGCCCGCGTGCTCGACCGCCTCCCAGATAGAGCCCTCCGCCAGCTCGCTGTCACCGCACAGGACCCAAACCCGGTACGGCAGGCGTTCCAGCCGCCCGGCCAGCGCCACCCCGACGCCCACGGGCAGCCCCTGCCCGAGCGAGCCGGTCGCCACGTCCACCCATGGCAGGCGGGGCGTCGGATGTCCCTCCATCCTGCTGCCGCGCTTGCGGAAGGTGAGCAGCTCTTCGTCCGAGATCGCGCCTGCGGCCTTGTAGAGGGAGTACAGCAGCGGCGACGCGTGCCCCTTGGAGAAGATCAGGTGGTCGTTGAGCGGCGCGTCCGGGTGGTCGAAGTCGTATTTCAGGTGACGCGCGAACAACACCGCCATCAGGTCGGCGGCAGACATCGACGACGTCGGGTGGCCCGAACCGGCCGCCGTGGAGCAGCGGATCGAGTCCACCCGCAACTGGGCGGCCAGGTCGCAGAGGAACTGGATGTCTCGTTCTGGCATGGGGCCTCCTAACGCCTCATCGGAGGCCTACCCCCAGCTCAGCCCTTAACCGCCCCGCCCAGCCCGGACACCAGCCGGCGCTGCACGGCCACGAAGAAGACGAGCACCGGCAGCGTCATCAGGGTCGAGGCCGCCATGATGCCGCCCCAGTCGTTCTCGTCGGGTTTGAAGAAGACCAGCAGGGCCGCGGGCAGGGTCTGGCTGTCCTTGGCCGAGATGATGAAGGTGCGGGCGAAGACGAAGTCGTTCCAGGCGGTGATGAAGGAGAACACGCTGGTGGCCACCAGCCCCGGCGCCACCAGCGGGAACAGGATGCGCCACAACACCGTCGCCCGGCTCGCGCCGTCGATCATCGCGGCCTCCTCCAGCGACTCGGGCACCGCGGCGACGAAGCCGCGCATCATCCAGATCGCGAACGGCAGCGTGAAGGCCAGGTGCACCAGCACCAGCGAGGCCAGCGTGTTGAGCAGGCCCAGATCGCGCACGACGAAGAACATCGGGATGGTCAGCGCCTCGATGGGCACCATCTGGGCGACCAGGAACATGATCAGGATCGTGGTCCGCAGCCGGAAGGTGAAGCGGGTGACGGCGACAGCGGCCAGGAACGCCACGAGCCCGGAGAGGATCACCACCGAGCCCGCGACGAGCACGCTGTTGAGGAAGTAGCGGCCGAAGTTCTCGCCGGTCAGCACCCTGGCGAAGTTCTCGAGGGTGGGGTGGAGCGTCCACGGGCGCACCTCCAGCGACTGGATCTCGCCGTCGGGCTTGAGCGCCGACAGGACCATCCAGTAGATGGGGAAGGCGGTCAGCACGGCCACGACCACCGCGATGGTGCTCGCCGCGCGGGAGGGCCTCACAGTCGTTCCCCCGATCGGTACAGCGCCCGGATGTAGAAGAGGGTGACGACGAGCAGGATGAACGTCATCACCACGCCGATCGCCGAGCCCAGGCCGTATTCGGAGGAGCCGAAGGCGCTCTGGTAGGCGTAGACGTTGAGCACGGTGTTCTGCCCGGCGATGCCGCCGCCGTTCGTCATCACGTAGATCTGGGTGAAGATCTTGAAGTCCCAGATGATCGACTGGATGACGACGATGGTGACCAGCGGCCGCAACATCGGCAGCACGACGCGGCGGAAGGTGCTCCACTGGCCCGCGCCGTCGAGCGCCGCCGCCTCGAAGATCTCGCGGGGGATCGCCTGCATGCCCGCGTACAGGGTCACCATGACGAACGGGAAGGAGTGCCACACCACCGTGGCGCCGACCACGCCGAAGGTCACCCACCGGTCGTAGAACCAGTTGAAGCCCTCGACGCCGAGCACCTGGTTGACCAGGCCCAGGTCGGTGTCGAACAGGAACATCCACACCGTCGAGCCGGTCATGGCCGGGGCGGCCCACGCCGCCGTCGCGGCCAGGCCCAGCAGCAGGCGCGGCAGGCGGCCGGCCCTGGACATCACCACGGCGAGGAAGGCGCCCACCGCGAGCGTCGCGACGACCAGCGCCGCCGCGAAGCCCACGGTCTGCGCGAGCACCTGCCAGAACCGCTCGTCGGACAGGAGCCTGGCGTAGTTGCCCAGGCCCACGAAGGTCGTCGGCTGACCGCCGCTGACCTGGGCCTGCCGGTAGTCGAAGACCGACAGCAGGCCCAGCATGTACATCGGATAGCCGAACAGCGGCAGCAGCACCGCCGCCGCGGGCAGCAGATACAGCCAGGGCCTCATGAAGTGCCGAAGGCTCCCTTGACCGCCGCGGCCGCCTCTGTTGTGGCCACCTCGACCGTCGCCTGCCCGGTGGCGACCTTCTGCAGCAGGGTCGGGATGACCTTCTGGTTGTCGATCTTCACCCAGGCCGGGTCGATCGGGACGAACCTCGTGCCCGACGTCACCGTCTCCAGGAACGGCTTGAGGAAGGGCTCCTTGGCCGCCAGCTCGTCGCGGGCGGAGGTGAGCGTCGGCAGGTTGCCCATCGCCTCGAACATCTTGATCTGGTACGGCTTGCCGCCCAGGAGCTGGACGAACTCCTTGGCCAGGCTGGAGTGCTTGGCGTTCTTCAGCACGCCCAGGTTGTTGCCGCCGGAGAAGGCGGGGGCGATCGAGCCGGGCGAGACGCCGGGCAGCGGCACCACCGCGTACTTTCCGGCCGCGGCGCCCGCGTCGACGGCCGAGCGGCTGAAGTTGCCCAGGATGCCCATGGCGGCCTTGCCGCTGGCGAACAGCTCCACGGTCTTGCCGCCGGTGAGCGAGGCGCAGGCCTGGGGCGGGCAGACCTCGTCGGTGAGCAGGCCGGTGTAGGCGGTCACGCCCTTGCGCGCGCCCTCGGAGTCGAGCGAGGTGATGTCGCCGCCGTGCGCCCAGACGAAGGGCAGGGCGCCGAAGGTGTACTCGCCGCCGACCGCTATGCCGTACAGGTCGGGCTTCTTCTGGCGGATCGTGCGCGCGGTGGTCGCGAGTTCCTCCAGCGACGCCGGCGGCTCGAGTCCCAGCTCGGTGAAGACGTCGGTGCGGTAGAACAGGGCGCGGATGCCGATGAACCAGGGCAGGCCGTATGCCTTGCCGTCGACGGTGGCCGACTTCACCAGGTCGGGGGAGAGGTCCAGGCCCGCCAGGTCGAGCTCGGCGAAGCCGCCCGCGGCGGCGTACTCCGCCAGGTCGGTGTTGCCGTACTCCGCCACGTCGGGGGAGCTGGCCGGGTCGTTGAAGGCGCCCTTGAACTTCTCGTGCCGGGCGGGGGTGGTCGGGACGTAGGTCACCTGGATCTTGACGTCCGGGTGCTTGGCGGTGAACTCGGCGATCGCCTCGCCGACCACCTTCTCCTTGGGCGCGCGGTTGGGTTCGTCGTAGAGCCAGACCTGGAGGGTGCCGGTGCGCTCGTCGCCGCCGCCCGTCGCGGGGGCGGTGCTCGGCGCGCAGGCCGTGACCAGGGCGGCCGCGAGTAACGCGGCTGTATAGGAAAGAAACTTCACTATTGCCTCCTGCTCGGCACCGTAGGAAAACGGATCGCGGGCGGGAAGACCCTGTGCGGGGTTGTTGTGCAATGCACAATGGCGTGGTGCGCAACAACTCCTCGTCGTTACGGCGCGCCCTGGCCGTGCTCGATCACGTGCGCGAGCGGCCGGGGCTGACACTCACCCAGCTCGCGGAGCTGACGAGCCTGTCGAAGAGCACCGTGCTGCGCCTGGCCGCGCCCATGCTGGAGGAGCGGCTGCTGGAGCGCGACCGCAAGAGCGGGGCCTTCCGGCTGGGATCCGGCTCGCTCCGGCTCGGCCAGGCCTACCTGGCCACGCTCGACCTGCGCACGGTCGCGGCGGAGGAGTCGCACCGGCTGATGACGCAGGCCAGGGAGACCGTGCACCTGGTGGTCTACGAGCCGCCGCATGTCGTGTACGTCGACAAGGTCGAGAACCAGGCCACGGTGCGCATGGCCTCACGCATCGGCAGCCGCGGGCCCGTGCACTCCACGGCGGTCGGCAAGGCCATCCTCGCCTGGCAGCCCGAGGCGGGCGTCGAGGAGGCGATCCAGGGCGGGCTGGCCGCGGTGACGCGGCACACGATCACCGACCCCGTACGGCTGCGCGCGGAGCTGGCGCGGGTGCGCAGGCGCGGCTTCGCCGTCGACGACCGGGAGAACGAGCCGGAGGTGCGGTGCGTGGCGGCGCCCATCTTCAACCACCAGGAGGTCGTCGCGTCGGCCATCTCGGTGTCGGGGCTGGCCTCCAGGCTCACGCCCGCGCGCGTGCGGGAGCTGGGACCCGTGGTGGCCGCGGCCGCCGGACGCATCTCCGGCCGCCTCGGCTCGACCCGGTCACCTGGACCGGCGGCGTAGCGTGCGGGCCAGCACGGCGGTGGCCGCGACCCCCGCTCCGGCCAGTAACGCCTGCCTGCGGTGCTGCGAGAGCCAGACCTGCGGGCTGCGACCGTGCGCACGATCGTCGAAGGCCCCGTGCGCGCCGTAGTCGTTCCACTCGTCCTTCGGCTCCCACAGGTTGCCCGAGCCCCGGTCGACGGTGTCGGGCTGCTTGCCCTCCTCGACCTGCTGCGACTTCACCCCGGTCCTGGCCAGGTACCGATCCAGTACGGCAGGCGCCACGCGGTTGGCCAGGATGCTCAGCGCGGTGGTGATGCCCACCCAGTACTCCTTGCGCTCCGGGTGCGCCGCCGCGAACACGATCGCGCGCGCGGCCACCTCGGGCTGGTAGATCGGCGGCACGGGCTGCGGGCGCCCGCGCAGCTTGGAGCGCACCCAGTCGAACTGCGGGGTGTTGACCGCGGGCAGCTGGACGGTGGTGATGTCGATGCCGCTGCCCTCCGACATCAGCTCGACCCGCACCGACTCGGTGAAACCCTTGACGGCGTGCTTGGCGCCGCAGTAGGCGGACTGGAGCGGGATGGAGCGGTAGGACAGGGCCGAGCCGGCCTGGACGATCGTGCCGCGGTTGCGGGAGCGCATGAGGTCCAGGGCGACCTTGGTGCCCCAGACGTAGCCGAGGTAGGTGACCTTGGTGGTGCGCTCGAACTCTTCAGGCTCGATGTCCTGAAATTTGGCGAAAACTGAAGAAAAAGCGACGTTGATCCAGACATCGATCGGACCCATCTCCGCCTCGATGCGCTCGCCCGCCTGCCGTACCTCCTCGTAGTGGGCCAGATCGGCCTCGAACACGCGCGCCTGCCCTCCGGCGGCGCCCACGTCGACGGCCGCGGCGCCGAGGCCGGTCGTCCCGCGGGCGACCAGCGCCACCTTGGCGCCCTGCGCGCCGAGCTCGCGCACCACGGCGCGGCCCACGCCGCCGCTGGCGCCGGTCACGACGACGACCTTGTCCCTGAGCGAGTTGTGGTTTCCTGCGGTGGCGTCGTTCGCCGCCATCAGCCCGCCTCTCCCGCGCCTCGGGTCTTCTGCCTGCGGGCGGCGAGCACGATGTCGACCACCGTGATGACCGCCGCGATTCCGGCGATCCAGGTGATGACCGGCGCGTGCGCGATGATGCCGAGCACCCCGATCGCGAAGCAGAAAATCAGGACGAACGAGCCCACCCGGATGTGCACCACGTCACGCGGCGTGGCGGGCACCATGGGCTTGCCCCGCTCGTCGAACTCCTCGTGCCGGATGTCCTCCGGGCGTTCGTGTTGAGTCATGTCTGACCAGCTACCCTGGCCGTTTGCCGGTTAACGTGCCGGGTAGCGGTGGCGACGTGCCAGAACTGCACCCCAGTGACCAGAACGAGCCGGGGATCGTACGGCGCCGCAGGGGGCGGGGGTTCTCCTACCACCGGGACGGCAAGCCCGTGCGTTCCGCCGCGACGCTGCGCCGCATCAAGGATCTGGCCATCCCGCCGGCCTGGACCGACGTGTGGATCTGCCCGTCGCCGCACGGCCACCTGCAGGCCGTCGGCACCGACGCGGCGGGACGCAGGCAGTACCGCTACCACGACCAGTGGCGCGAGCAGCAGGACGAGGTCAAGTTCGACCACGTCCTGGAGGTGGCCGAGCGCCTGCCCGCCTTCCGCGCCCAGATCGACGAGCACCTGGCCGGCAAGGGCCTGACCAGGCAGCGCGTGCTCGCGACGGCCGCCAGGCTGCTCGACGTCGGCTTCTTCCGCATCGGCACGGAGAGCTACGACACCTTCGGCCTGGCCACCCTGCGCATGGAGCACGTGACCTGCTCCAACGGCGCCGTCACCTGCTCCTACCAGAGCAAGGGCGACATCCCGCGCGAGGTGCTGGTCACCGACCCCGGCGCCTGCGCGGTGATCCGGTCGCTGAAGGCGCTGGGCACGGAGGGGGAGCTGCTGCGCTACCGCACCGACGACGGCTGGTGCGACGTGCGCAGCCACGAGATCAACGACTACCTGCGCGAGCTCCTGGACTGCGAGGTCACCGCCAAGGACTTCCGCACCTGGCACGCCACGGTGCTGGCCGCCGTGGGCCTGGCCATCTCGCCCTCGGGCACCCGCCGGGCGGTGGCCAGGGTGATGAAGGAGGTCGCCGAGTACCTCGGCAACACCCCGGCCGTGGCCAGGGCTTCGTACGTGGATCCGCGGGTGGTCGAGGCCTTCGAGGCCGGCCGTACGATCTCGGTCGCCGGGCTCGGAGCGGACGCCGACCTCGGCACCCCGGCCACCCACGGCGCGGCCGAGCAGGAGGTCATCCGTTTGATCCGGGAGCAGTAGGGAATGCGGGCCTTCTGAGCGAGGAGGACACGATGGAGGCTCCGCAGTACGTGGCGGCGAGGGTGCAGCAGCAGCTCGCCGAGGACGACCGGACCCACGAGCTGGGCATTCGCGTCGACGTCAGAGGCGACCAGCTCTTCCTGCGCGGCCAGGTCTCCGGGGAGGAGCACCGCAGGAAGATCGGGGTGGTGGCGCAGGAGGCCGCGCCCACCATGACGGTCCACAACGAGATCAACGTGGTCGAAATGACGGAGCCGGGGGAGGCTGAACACCTTGACTGAGATCAGGATCGCCGCGGTCGGCGACGTCCACCTGGGGGAGGACGTCAAGGGCAAGTATCGTGCGCGCCTCGGGGGCATCGAGGAGTGCGCCGACGTGCTCATGCTCGCCGGAGACCTGACCAGGCACGGCACGGCGGAGGAAGGCAGGCTGGTGGCGCAGGAGTTCCGCGACCTGCCGGTCCCGGTCGTCGCTGTGCTGGGCAACCACGACTACCACTCCGACCAGCAGTACGAGATCGCCGCCGAGCTGCGCGACCACGGCATCGTCGTGCTCGACGACGACAGCCACGTGCTCGAGTGCGGCCCGGCCCGCCTGGGCGTGGTCGGCGGCAAGGGCTTCGGCGGAGGCTTCGCGGGCAAGTGCGCCAGCGAGTTCGGCGAGCGGGAGATGAAGAACTTCGTCGCCCACACCCGCCACATCGCCGAGGCGTGGACCCTGGCGCTCAAGGAGGTCGAGGCGGACCGCGTCGTGGTGCTCTCGCACTACTCGCCCGTCAAGGAGACCCTGGAGGGCGAGCCGCCGGAGATCTTCCCGTTCCTGGGCAGCTACCTGCTGGCCGAGGCCGTCGACAGCGTCGGGGCGGACCTGATCCTGCACGGCCACGCGCACAAGGGTTCGGAGAAGGGCATGACGCCCGGCGGGATCAGGGTGCGCAACGTCGCGCTTCCCGTGCTGGGGCGGGCCTTCGGGGTCTACTGCCTTGATGAGTAGGGCTCACATTAGGCCTTGACGACATGTGACCAAGCCCACACGCTGGGGGCACCCGCGCCAGTAACCTCCCGAGGTGCCCATGGTCAGACGTCTTGTCATCCTGCTCGCCGTCGTGTGGATCGCCGTGGCCGCCGCCCCGGCCGCCTCCCGCACCGCCCAGCCGGTCACCGGCTACGTCGACACCCACAACCACCTGATGTCGAACGAGGGCTTCGGCGGGGCCCTGTTCTGCGGCAAGACCTTCCACCCCGACGGCATCGCCAGAGCGTTGGTCGACTGCCTCGACCACCACCCCAACGGCGAGGCCGCCTGGTTCGAGAACTTCACCAGGACCGGCTCGCCCCTGGGCACCCACGACCCGGTCGGCTACCCGACCTTCAGGGACTGGCCCGCCAACGACTCGATGACCCACCAGCAGAACTACTACGAGTGGATCGAGCGAGCCTGGCGCGGCGGCCTGCGCATCATGGTCAACGACCTGGTGACCAACCGGCAGCTCTGCGAGATCTACCCGCTGAAGAACCGCTCCTGCGACGAGATGACGGCCATCAGGCTGGAAGCCCAGCGCACCTACGACCTGCAGAATCACATCGACGCCAAGTCGGGTGGCCCCGGCACCGGCTTCTTCCGCATCGTCAAGAGCCCCGACGAGGCCCGCCAGGTCATCGCGGCGGGCAAGCTCGCCGTCGTGCTGGGCATCGAGACCTCGGAGCCGTTCGGGTGCCGCACCACGCTGGGCATCCCGCACTGCACCAGGGCGCAGATCGACCGCGGGCTCAACGAGATGCACGCGCTCGGCGTGCGAAGCATGTTCCTGTGCCACAAGTACGACAACGCGCTGTGTGGCGTGCGCTTCGACTCCGGAGCCCAGGGCGCGATCGTCAACCTGGGCAACCTGCTCTCTTCGGGCAGTTTCTGGCGCGTCGAACGCTGCACGGGGCCGGAGCGCGACAACACCATCTCGCCGGACGGCGTGCTCCCGCCGGTGCTCAACGACCTGCTGCCGCCCGGCGTGGGGCTGCCGGTCTACCCGCCGGCGCCGCACTGCAACACCAAGGGCCTGACCTCACTGGGCCGTTACATGCTGGAGGGCATGATCTCCCGCGGCATGATGGTCGAGATCGACCACATGAGCGTCAAGGCCGCGGACCAGACCCTCGACCTGCTGGAATCACGCGGGTACGCGGGCGTGATCTCCTCGCACAGCTGGACCGACCCCAACTACTTCCGCCGCATCTACCAGCTCGGCGGCATGATCACCTCGATCAGCCACGACGCCGACGACTTCGTCGACAGCTGGCGCTCGTCCAAGACGCTGCGCGACGAGCTGGGCAAGACGGGATACGGCTATGGGCTCGACGCCTACGGACTGCACGTGCTACCGGCGCCGCGCTCGGGCAGTGCCGTGACCTATCCGCTTCCGACAGGCCAGGACCGCGCGAGCACGGGCCAGCGCACGTGGGACTACAACGTCGACGGCGTCGCCCACGTCGGCCTCGTTCCGGACTGGATCGAGGACATGCGGGCGATCGCCGGCGACGGGTTCATGCAGGACATGGCGGCAGGAGCCGAGGCCTATCTACAGACCTGGCAAGCCGCCATGACCCGCGCTATACATTAAAAATACTGACGCCACCCGGTCCGACCAGGAATCCGAGGACGATGAGGACGATCCCCCAGAGGATGTCCCGACGAGCCAGGATCACGTAGATCCCAGCGATGACGAGGATTACTGCGATGATCCAGAGCAAGGTAGCCATGGGACTGCCACTGCCCCCAGACGAGACGACTTAACACATTTCGTTTCTTCATCTGGGCAGGTGAGTCGCATGGCTACCTTCGGATACTTCCTGAGCAGCGAAGAACACCGTCCCGACGAGCTGGTACGGCAGGCCGTCCTGGCCGAGCGCGCCGGCTTCGAGGCGTTGTGGATCTCCGATCACTTCCACCCGTGGCTCGACGAGCAGGGCCAGAGCCCCTTCGTCTGGTCGACCATCGGAGCCATCGCGCAGGCGACCTCGCTCCCCATCACGACCGCGGTCACCTGCCCTCTCGTCCGCATCCACCCGGCGATCATCGCCCAGGCGGCGGCCACCAGCGCCGTGCTCACGGGCGGCAAGTTCCAGCTCGGCGTCGGAACCGGGGAGGCGCTCAACGAGCACATCCTCGACTCGCGCTGGCCCCCGGCCGCCGAACGGCTGGAGATGCTGGAGGAGGCGATCGAGGTCATGCGCGCCCTGTGGTCCGGCGAGCTCGTCACCCACCGGGGCAAGCACTACACCGTGGACACCGCGCGGCTCTACACCCTGCCCGACGAGCCGCCCCCCGTGTACATGTCCGCCTTCGGGGACAAGTCGGTCGAGCTGGCCCTGCGCATCGCCGACGGCTTCATCTCGACGGGACCCGACGCCGAGAAGGTCCAGATGTTCACCAAGGAGGGCAAGCGCACCCAGGGCGGCATCAAGGTCTGCTACGCCGCCGACGAGGGCGAGGCACGCAAGACCGTGCACCGGCTGTGGCCGACGCAGGGGATCAAGGGGGAGGCATCGCAGCTGCTTCCCCTGCCCCGGCACTTCGAGCAGCTCGCGGAGATGGTGTCGGAGGAGGAGGCGTCGGGCAAGAGCGCCTGCGGGCCCGACCCCGAGGTGCACGTGGAGGCGGTGGGGAAGTACGTCGAGGCCGGGTTCGACGAGGTGTTCATCAGCCAGATCGGGACGGAGCAGGACGCGTTCTTCGACTTCTACGGACGCGAGGTCCTGCCCCGCCTGAGGTGACCCGTTCAGGTTTCAGCCCGTGTGCGGGACCTTCGTCTGCCGGGCCGACCTTCAGCCCGTGTGCAGGACGCGGATCCGGTCAGGCCTGGCCGGATCCCGCTCCGCCACCTGAACCGGCGCCCACACCCACTGCCACACCCCGATCTCCGGCGCCCGCGAGAACCTGATCACCCCCCGGGTTCCCTCCACCGACACCCCCGCCCAGTCCAGGACCGACGACCGCAGCACCTCGGCCAGCACGGCGACCGTGTCATACCCCTCGAACGCCACGAACGAGGGCGGAGCCCCCAGCCGCTCCCGCAAGGCCCCCTCGACCCGCTCACCCAGCGGGCCGAGCCGCTCGGGCAGATACCGCAGGAACGGGATGCCCGCCCCCTCCCCGCCCGGCAACGCCGCCCACTCGGCGAACTCCGGCTGCCCGGCCGGAGCACCGATCATGACCCCGGCCAGCCGCCGATCACCCCGCACCGCCCCGACGATGGGCAGCGCCGGCTCCGGATGCCCGACGAGCAGCAGCAGAGCCGTCGCCTGATAGCCGACGATCTCGTCGCAGAGCCCCGCGGGATCGACCGTCCCCATGTCGACCTCGATGACCGACCCGCCACGCGCCTCCAGCGCCTCCCGCAGGATCCGGATCCCGGACGCCCAGTACACGCTCGCCTGCGCGGCCACCACGACCCGCTCGTGCCCCGCGCCGAGCAGGAAGTCCGCATAGATCCGCCACCCGTGCGACTGCGCGGGAGCGATGCGCGCCACCCGGTCGGTCGGCTCCTCCGTGAGCGCGTCGAGCACCGCCGACGAGCAGAGGTACGGCAGGCCGAGGGCGACGGCCCGCGCGGCCACGGCCCGGGCCACGACGCTGTGATACTCACCCGCCAGCGCCGAGACCCCCAGCTCCGCCAGCTCGTCCACGGCCGCGGCGGCCTTCAGCGGATCCGCCGCGGTGTCCCTGACGACCAGCTCAAGCGGCCTACCGCCGATCCCGCCCGCGTCGTTGACCTCGCCTACGGCCAGCTCCAGCCCGGCGAGCAGATGCCGGCCCGCCTCGACCCATCCAGGGCGGGACAACGGCACCAGGGCGCCGATCCGGACGGCTGTTTCCGGCATGTTCATAGCGGTCAACTCCGAATCGCGCAGTGGACTCCCATCGCGCAGTGGATCTTAGCGACGCCGGGGGTGGCCGGGGTCAGCACCCTTCCCGGACGTTGTTGGTGTCACGGAACGTCCTCAGGTTGTCGATCGACATCCAGCCGTACTTCTTCGTCCCCCTGACGTGCGCGAACACCCAGTGGGTGCCGTAGTCGTTGGTCACCCAGCAGAAGAACTCCAGCACCTGCCCCTTCCTGGCCTTCCCGACGGTCGAACACCGCGGCCCGGCGTACGGCCCGGCCTTGAGGTTGAACGTGCCGCGCATCGTGGCCCGGCCCTTGTCCCGGTCGGCCACCTTGGGCGCCTGGCACTGCGGCGGCGCGGCGGCCTGAGCGGCGGGGGCCGCCACGAGCGACATGGTGGCGACCGCGCCGCCGGCGACGAGCATGGCGAGAGTCTTCTTCATCGATCCTCCCGAGGAGATCCTTTTCCGTCGCTCATTGGATGACAGATCACCGCAAGAGGTTCGCATCGCCGCCGCATCGCGGACCTATCAACCCCTCCCAGCAAGCTGAACTCCGTCAGCAAGATCCATGACAGGAGAGTTCAGATGTTCACCGCACACGTTGTCGTCACCGTCCTCGCCGCCGCCTGGGTGGCCTTCTCGGCCGTATCGGTCCTCACTCGTGCCGCGTGGGTCGTCGAACCCCTCGCCGAGTACGGCGTCCCGCGGACGTTGTGGCCCTGGCTGGGCACCGCCAAGGCGGCGGGCGCCGTTGGCCTGGTGGTCGGCCTGTTCATCCCGGCCATCGGGCTCGCGGCAGGGATCGGGCTGGTGGTCTACTTCACCGGCGCCGTGGTGACGGTGCTGCGCGCCCGGTCGTACAAGCACATCCCGTTCCCGCTGCTCTACCTGGCTCCCGTGGTCGTGGCCATGGCTCTGGCCTAGGTGGAGGAGGCGTGAAGCGAGGGCCTGTCGCGTGGCCTGGCGCGAACCGCGCGGCCTGGAGGGTGGCCTGGTGCGTCGGCCTAGAGTCCGGCCGGTGGAGGGGGTGTGCTTCCGACCAGCAGCAGCGTCTTCCCCACGGCCGTGCGGTTCTCGATCGCCGCGTGCGCGTCCGCGGCGCGCTCCAGCGGAAACGTCTGCCCGATCACCGGCCGGACCCGCCCGTCCGCCGCCAGGGACATCACCTGCTCCGCCCACCTCGCCAGATGCGGCCCGAACCCGAAAAGCTGCTCGATCCCGATCACCTCCACATCCCTGGCGCGGGCGTGACCGGGCTCGATGGCGGTGACCTCCCCGCTGGACGCACCGTGCACCGAGAACCGCCCCCCGCGAGCCGTCACCTCGAACGCCTCCCGCCCGATCCGCCCGCCCACGCCGTCGAACACCACGGTCGGCCCCACCCCGCCGGTGGCCTCCAGCACCCGCTCGGTCCACCCCACCTCGGAATAGTCGACCGCCGCGTCCGCACCAAGCTCCCGGATCACACCGAGCTTGCGCGCCCCACGAGCCGCCCCCACGACCCGCGCACCGGCCGCCAGAGCGAGCTGCACCAGCAGACTGCCCACCCCACCAGCGGCCGCCTCGACCAGAACATGATCATCAGGGCCCACCTTCACCGTCTCCATCAGGCCCTGAGCCGTACTGCCGTCGCTGTGCAGGGCGACCGCCTCCGGCAGCCCCAGCCCGTCCGGCACGGAGAACAACCTCTCCACATCGGCAACCGCCAGCTCGGCGAACCCGCCGCTCTCCCCGAGATCGGCCACGACCCGCCGCCCCGCCCAAGCTGGATCCACCCCGGCGCCGACCGCACCCACCCGCCCCGCCACCAGCCCACCCGGCACGTGGGGAAGCGCCGGTCTGGCATGCCATTCGTCGACCCCGCGCCGGATCCGCGTCTCGACGAACGTGATGCCCGCGACCGCCACCTCGACCACCACCTGCCCCGCCCCGGCCACCGGATCCGGCGCCTCCCCGGGCACCAGCACCTCAGGCCCCCCGAACTGCGCCATCTGAATCACTCGCATAACCACCACTCCCGCCGATGCCCACGTCGAGCCACCCATGCTGCAACCTCAACCAGCCTTGAGGTCAACACAGCCAGCCCTCCCGGCGCACCCCGGCCCGCTGGCTTTTGGCACGATGGCCAAGGTCACCCCCGCGCCCCCCGTTTCGCGTAGAGAGCGAGCCCGCAGCATGGCCGTCGTCCACAACACCACCCTCAAGCCGACCAAGCTGGAACTCCTCACCACCTGGCTCCCCACCCGCCCCTGGTACGCAGGCGGCTCGGCCGTACCCCGTCTGACCAAGGCAGGCGGCTTCCGCCTGGACGACCCCGCGGGCGAGGTGGGCATCGAGTTCATGGTCGTCACCGACACCTCAGGCCCCGCCCCCGTCTCGTACCTGACCCCGCTCACCTACCGAGGCGCCGCCCTCGAAGGCGCCGACCACGCCCTCATCGGCACGATGGAGCACGGCGTGCTGGGCCGCCGCTGGGCCTACGACGGATGCCACGACCCGGTGCTGGTCGAGCAACTGCTCGCCCTGATCGCGGGCCGGGCGCAAGCCCAGCAGCAGAGCGTCAGCGACGCCCCCGACCTCGAAGTGACGCGCTCGTACACAGGCGAAGCGTTGTCCTCGACGGCAACCGCGACGGACGACGGAGCAGGAACGAAGCTCACCACCCCGGAGAAAACGACGGTCCACCTGCAGCGCGTCCTCAGGCCCCAGTCCTCACCCCCCTCGAAGGCGCTCGGACACGTGACCGGCGCCTGGGACCTCCCCGACAGCACCCGCACCCAGGGCACATTCCTGGTGGTGCCAGGCCCCGCCAATCCATGAACCCGACGTAATGCGGAACGAAATCTTCCGCATTACGTCCTACCGTAAAAACATGATGAAGCCCTTCGCCATTGACGTCCCGCAGGCCGACCTCGACGACCTCCGCGAGCGCCTGGCTCGCACCCGCTGGCCCGCCAGGCTCCCCGGAGCCGGGTGGAGCCGCGGCGTCCCGGTCGACTACCTGCGCGACCTTGCCGCCTACTGGGGCGACGACTACGACTGGCGCGCCTGGGAAGCGAAGATCAACACTTTCCCGCAGTTCGTCACCGAGATCGACGGCCAGCCCATCCACTTCTTCCACGTGCGCTCCACCAACCCGGACGCGCTGCCGCTGATCATCACCCACAGCTGGCCCAACTCGATCGCCGAATTCACCGACCTGCTCGGCCCCCTCGCCGAGGACTTCCACGTCGTCGCACCGTCACTACCCGGCTTCGGCTTCTCGCCGTTCAACCCGGCCGACGAGCGACCGTGGAGCATCGAACGCGTCGCGCGCACCTGGGCCGAGCTGATGAGCCGCCTCGGCTACGAGCGGTACGGCGCGCACGGCAACGACGCCGGAGCGCTCGTCTCCCCGCAACTCGGCGCCCTGTTCCCCGAGCACGTGGTCGGCGTGCACATCACCGGCGGCCTCGGCATCCCCACCGGCCCCGAGGACATGGCGGACCTGTCCGAGGAGGAGCGCGCAAGCATCTCCTGGGTCACCGAGATGCTCAGCGGAGCCGGCGGCAGCGCATACGCCCCCTACCTCGCCGCCCGCCCCCAGACGCTCAGCTACGGCTGGTCCGACTCGCCCGTGGCGCAGCTCGCCTACCTGGTCGAGCGCTTCAAGGAGTTCGACGGCTGGGGTTCCGGCACCGAGCCGATCTCGCGCGACCTCATCCTCACCAACGCCAGCCTCTACTGGCTGACCGACACCGGCAGCTCCTCGTCATGGACGTACTACGAGGGCGCCGCCGGCATGCCCATCGACCAGGACCGCGTGCCCACCGGCGTCTCCCACGGCGGCCCCGCCGCCTTCCGCCGCATCGCCGAGCGCAAGAACCGCATCGTCCACTGGAACGACCTCCACCACCCCAGCCACATGCTGGCCATGGCCGGCCCCGCCCCACTGGCAGCGGACATCAGCGCCTTCTTCCAGGGGCTTGACCGCGGTTGAGCGCCGTGACGCCAACCGCGGGCGCACAGCCCACGTCCGAGCGTCACAGCCATGAACGCTTCGCTGCTTGTCGCAGCTCGCCACCCCCGCCACCCACACCGATGACCGCCTGAGCCGACCACGACGCCAACCCCGGAACCTCGACGTCCAGCACGGCCGTCTGGACGTCGAGCCCACCATCGGATACTTGGAACCATGGTGATCGTCGAAGCCGTCATCGAAACCGAACACGCAGCTGGTTTCGCAGCTTGGACAGCCGAGGCGCGCTTGAAAGTCATCAGCTTGATAGAAGGCCGACGGGGCCCCTTCGCTCATGACTGCGCGCCGTAGCCCTCCCACCTGGATCTCGGCTCGCCAATGCGTGGGACGGATCTCGGGGCACCCGACAGAATCCACCCCCTTGAGAGCAGGCATCGAAACCCATTCCCGCTTCGCCAACGGCAACGGCCGGGGGTCCGGGGCCGGAAGGCCCCGGCAGGGGGGGTCTTGGGGGGCTCGGTCCAATGAGGGAAGCCCGAGCCCGCCTCGCGCCGAAGGCGCTCGGACCGGCGAGGCCCATGCCGAAGGTGCACGACCGGCGAGGCCCGTCCGGAGATGCGTGGTCGGCGAGGCCTCTCCGAAGGGGCGTGGCCGGTGAGGTTACTGCAGGCGGCGGAGAGGGGAGCCCGCGAGGAAGGCGTGAATGTCCTCCACCGCCTCGGCGAAGTACGTGCGATAGTTGCCCGACGTCACATACCCCAGGTGAGGCGTTGCGAGAACGTTCGGCAAGGTGCGCAACGGATGGTCCCCGGGGAGCGGCTCCTCGTCGAAGACGTCGAGGCCGGCGCCTGCGATGGACCCTGCGCTCAGAGTCTTCACCAGCGCCTCCTGGTCGATGATGGCGGCTCGCGACGTGTTGATCACGTATGCCGTCGGGCGGAGCAGGGCGAGCTCTCGGGCGCCGATGAGGTGGCGGGTGCGGGCGCTGAGGACGAGGTGGACGGAGACGATGTCCGACTGTTCGAGCAGCGTGTCCAGTGACGGGGCGAGGGTGGCGCCCGCCTCAGTGGCGCGCTCATGGGTGAGGTTCTGTGACCATGCCACCACGTTCATGCCGAAGGCTTGGGCGACCCGGGCGACCTGGGTGCCGATCTTGCCGAGGCCGAGGAGGCCGAGGGTGGCTCCGTGGAGGTCGAGGCCGAGGGTGGACTGCCAGGGGCCTCCGGTGCGGAGGCTGGTGGCCTCGGTGAGGAGGTGGCGGGTGAGACCGAGGATGAGGGCCCAGGTGAGTTCGGCGGGCGGGGTGGAGCGGCTGCCGGTGCCGCAGACGGTGACGCCGTGGGCGGCTGCGGCGGCCAGGTCGATGGAGGCGTTGCGCATGCCGGTGGTGACGAGCAGGCGCAGCTTGGGCAGGCGGGCGAAGAGGGAGGCGGGGAAGGGGGTGCGTTCCCGCATGATGACGACGATCTCGTAGTCGGCGAGGGCGGCGACGAGGTCGTCGGTCGAGGCGAAGGGCTCGTGGAAGGGGTGGGCGTCGATCCCGGACCAGTCGGCCAGGTCCAGGGCGACGCCCTGGTAGTCGTCCAGGATCGCGCATCTCGTCATGGGGCGACTTTAGTGCCCCATGACGAGGGGGCAGTGTTCGCGGCACAGGCACGTCGACGAGCGTCTGCGGCCGCGGCGTGCGCGTTCACGATTGTCTGCGGTCGCGGGGGGCGTTCACGACTGCCTGCGTTCGCGGCGTACGTCGGCGATCGTCTGCGCTCGCGGCGCACATCCAAGGTCGTTGGCGGTCGCGGGGCGCGCGTCGGCGATCGTCAGCGTTAGCGGCGCGCACCCGCGATCGTCACCGTTCGCGGCGCAGGTCCACGATCGGCTCGAGCAGCCAGAACCAGGTGCCGGTGAGTGCCACGACTCCGCCGAAGATGGCCGCCGGCCAGTTGTTGAGCACGACCTCCGCCACCAGTGCCACCGCCGACGTCATCGCGATGAGCAGGAAGATCGCCCCCGCGATCCCCAGCCGGTTGGCGCGGTGGATCATGCGTTCCTTCAGGCCGGTGCGGAAGATGAGCCGGTGCTGGGCCGCGGGCGTGATGAAGCAGATGGAGGCCAGCGCCGATCCCAGCAGCGAGATGAAGAACAGCCACAACCCGAGCTGGTCGATCTTGGTGAATCCCTGCTGGAAGGGCACGGTGAGCAGGAAGGCGAAGAGTACCTGGACGCCGGTGACCGCCACGCGCAGGCCTTGGAGCAGCTCTTGCAGTTCGCGGTCGACGCGTTCCTTGTGGCTCTCGCCCGGCTCGCCGGGCTCGCGGACCGCTCGGGATTCGGTCGTCACGCGGCCTCCTTCTGCAGCTCTGGATTCGGTGGTCGCAAGGTCTCTCTCGCCGTCTCCGGAGTCGGTCGTGACAGGGTCCTGTTCACCGACTCGGGAGTCGGTCGTCACGCGGCCCCTTTCGGCGGGTCCGGAGCCGGTGGTCACGAAGCCTCCTTCATCAGCTTGGCATAGGCCAGCTGCAGCCAGTCGGACATGGCCACGGCGGTCATGGTGGAGCCGACCAGGCGGGTGAAGCGGGGGGCGAAGATGAGCCCGGCCGCGTAGCCGGTGGCTGTCCACTGGGCCAGGCAGAACGGGCAGGCCAGCAGTTCGCCGACGGGGTTGCGCGGTTCTTCCTTCAGCTCGGCGGGGCCGCTGACGCCCTTGAAGCGGGTGAAGGGGGCGCGCAGGGGGCTGGTGACGGGGTCCTTGGCGATCAGGCGGGAGATCTTGTGGGTGCACACGCCCATGACGGCCAGGTCGAGGAGGCCGAGGCGGTCGGGCGGGCGACGCCGGGTCAGGGCCGCGATGGCCGCGGTGGCCGCGACCGCTCCGCCGTACACCGCCAGGATCCGCAGGTAGGGGGCGAGCGGGCCGTGTTGGTATTCGCGTTCGGTTTCCTCGAGCATCCCTGGGCGCTACCCCTGTTCAGCGCGTCTAGTCGTCGATCGTGAGGGTAGCCGTCACTCCATGGGGAGTCACAGTCATGAGGTTACGGACGCGATTCTTGAGACGCTCAAGCGCGCGAGTTATGCGTTGAAGGATGCGGGCCTGAAGTTCGCGCTGGCGGGAGGGTGTGCGGCCTATGCCAGAGGGGCGGCGCCGTCCCTGCACGACGTGGATTTCGTGCTCACGGAGAAGGACGCTCCTGCCGCCCTGGAGGCCTTGCGGGAGCTGGGCTTCCGCACGGTGACGCCGCCGGAGGGGTGGCTGGTGAAGGCGTTCGACGAGGACAGGCTGGTTGATCTGATCTTCAGGATCGCCGACCACGACGTCACCGAGGCGCTGCTGGATCGGGCGGAGCCGCTGACCGCTTCCGCGGTGCGGCTGCCGGTGCTGGAGGCGACCGATCTGGTCATCTCGTGGCTGATCCCGATGTCGGAGCACGCCTGCGACTACGGGAGCATGCTGCCGCAGGTCAGGGCGCTGCGGGAGCAGGTCGACTGGGATCGGGTGGCGGCCGTCACGCAGGACTCGCCGTACGCGTTCACGTTCCTGACCCTGCTGGAGCGGCTGGGGGTGATCTCCCACCCGGTGAACGCCGACGGCGACTCGAAGTGGCCATAGAACACGGGTGGCCCTAGAACGCGGGTGGGGCCGCGTCCCCGAAAGGACGCGGCCCCTGTGTTCCCGATTGGGTCAGAACGTGGTGCCCGCACCGGGACCGCTCGGGAACTGGCGGTAGTAGTCGCCGACCCGGTTGCGGTACTCGGGCTCCTTGAAGGTCGCCTCGTCGAATTCCGGCGCGGCCTTGATCTCCGCCTTGGTGCGGGAGACGTAGACGTTGCGTTCCTGCGGGTCGATTTGCGTGATGACCGAAGCAGGAAGCAGGACCTTCTTGCCGAAGATCCACGGGCCGGTGTCGACGATGATGTAGCTCTCGCCGACCTCGTAGGTGGCCTCGTCCACCGAACCGATCTTGCCGTCGGTGGCCTGGACGTGGTATCCGACCAGGTCGAGACTCTTGCCTCGATCGTAGACGTCAGCGCGATACTCCCAGAGCTCCATCGGGAGTGCTCCTTTCGTCCGACTTTCTCGGTAGACCCCCGGCTACCCGGACAGAATCACCTAAACGCGGATTCAAGCGGATGGCTGGTCGATGCCAGGTATGTGGCAACCGCCCGTCAAGAGGTCGGGTTCACCCTCCAGACATGGAGAGAGACAGACTGTACGAGATGGACGCGTTGCGGCTGATCGCGGCGTTGTGCGTGGTGCTCTTCCACTACACCTTCTCCGGCTGGGCCAAGGGGGAGACCGCGGTGGTCTTCGCCGCCGAGAGCGTGGTCAGCAAGTACGGCTACCTCGGCGTCGATCTCTTCTTCCTGATCAGCGGCTTCGTGGTGCTGATGAGCGCCTGGGGCAGGTCGCCGCGCGACTTCGCGGTCTCGCGCTTCGTGCGGCTGTATCCGGCGTACTGGGTCGGCGTCGTGGTGACGGCCGTGGTCGTCGCCACCCTCGGCGCGGGCGTGTTCGAGGTGACGCCGGTGCAGTTCCTGGCCAACCTGTCCATGTTCCAGTCGGTCGCGGACATCCCCAACGTGGACGTCGTCTACTGGACGTTGTGGACGGAGATGCGGTTCTACGCCGTCATCTTCGCCCTGACCCTGGTGGGCATGACGAAGAACCGCATGATGGCGGTGCTGTGGGGCTGGCTGGCGCTGACCTTCGCCGTGCAGGCGGGCCTGGCGCCGCGGGTGCTGGACCTGCTGGTGCAGTCGGAGTTCTCGCACTACTTCATCGCCGGCATGGCCATGTTCATGCTCTACCGGTTCGGTATGAGCCTGCAGATCGCGCTGATCATCCCGATCTGCCTGGGCAATGCGGTCTTCCGCGCCGTGGGTTTCGCCGAGGCCGTGGGCCGCCGCTACCAGGTCGGCTACTCTGACGCGGTGATCGTGGCCGTCGTGGTGCTGATCTTCGTGGTCATGCTGCTGGTCGCGACCCGGGTGACCAAGCCGCTGGGCCGCCCGGGCATGGTGACGGCGGGCGCGCTGACCTACCCGCTCTACCTGCTGCACGCGCACATCGGCTTCATCCTGTTCAACCTGTTCGACGCCCACGTCAACGCCTACGTCCTGCTCGCCGGGATCACCACGCTCATGCTGGTCGCGGCGTACGGCATGCACCGGTTCGTCGAGAAGCCCCTCGCCTCCCGCCTCAAGCGCGCCCTGTCGCGGCCTCGTGCTCGGGAAGAAAATCTACAAATCGTTTTAACAACCCCACGCGGTGCAAACATGGGTCTAGCGAAACCCCGGATTGACACGTTTTAATCATCCGCATGCTGCGCGCCTCGTTCACCCTCGATCCCGCCTTCTCCATCGGACAGCTCGACCGCCGCCTGTTCGGCTCGTTCGTGGAGCACCTGGGCAGGTGCGTCTACTCGGGGATCTATGAGCCGGGTCACCCGCGCGCCGACGCGCGCGGCTTCAGGACCGACGTCCTGGAGCTGACCCGCGAGCTGGGGGTGACGACGGTCCGCTACCCCGGCGGCAACTTCGTCTCCGGTTACCGCTGGGAGGACGGGGTGGGCCCGCGCCGGCCGACCCGCCTGGACCCCGCCTGGCGCTCCATCGAGACCAACGCCTTCGGCCTGGGCGAGTTCGCCGCCTGGGCCAGGGAGGCGGGCGTCGAGCCGATGATGGCCGTCAACCTCGGCACCCGCGGGGTCCAGGAGGCGTGCGACCTGCTGGAGTACGCCAACCACCCCGGCGGCACCGCCCTGAGCGACCTGCGGATCGAGCACGGCGACGCCGAGCCGTACGGCATCCGCATGTGGTGCCTGGGCAACGAGATGGACGGCCCGTGGCAGACCGGCCACAAGAGCGCGGCGGAGTACGGCTCGCTGGCCCAGCAGACCGCGCACGCGATGCGCATGATCGACCCGAACCTCGAACTCGTCCTGTGCGGCAGCTCCAACCACGAGATGCCGACGTTCGCGGCCTGGGAGTCGACCGTGCTGGAGGCGGCCTACGACGAGGTCGACTACATCTCGCTGCACGCCTACTACCGCGAGGAGGACGGCGACCCGGCGACCTTCCTGGCCGCCGGCAGCGCGATGGAGGACTTCATCCAGGACGTGGTCGCCACCTGCGATCACGTGCGCGCCAAGCGCAAGGCCCGCAAGCGGATCATGTTGTCGTTCGACGAGTGGAACGTCTGGTACGCCGGCCCCGGCAACGACACCTGGGAGCAGGCCCCGCGCATCCTGGAGAACGTCTACAACCTCACCGACGCGGTGGCCGTCGGCAGCATGCTCATCGGCCTGCTGCGCCAGAGCGACCGGGTGCGCGCCGCCAGCCTGGCGCAGCTCGTCAACGTGATCGCCCCGATCTTCACCGAGCCGGGCGGCCCGGCCTGGCGCCAGACCATCTTCCACCCCTTCGCCCAGGCCGCCAGGTACGGCCGCGGCGAGGTGCTGCGCGTGGAGCCGGTCAGCCCTGTCTCGGAGACCAAGGGGTACGGCGAGGCCGCGCTGCTCCACGCCACCGCCGTGCGCGACGACGAGCGCACCACCGTGTTCGCCGTCAACCGCTCGCTCACCGAGCCGATGGAGCTCCGGATCGACGTGCGCGGCATCGAGGCCACGCGCGTCGTGGGCCACGAGGTGCTGGCCGACGCCGACCGGTTCGCCACCAACACCCGCGAGCACCCCGACCGTGTCCGTCCCTACGCGGTGACCGGCGCGGCGATCGACGGCGGCAGGCTGACCGCCGTGCTGCCCCCGCTGTCCTGGAACGTCCTGCACCTGTCCTAGAAGACGTCTGGCGCGGGGCCGGCCACGACGCACGCCCGGTGACGCTATAGCGGAATCAGCGCCGCTATAGTGGACTTTTGTGGAAAACGTCCTGTCCAGCGGCCTGTCGATGGCCGAGCTGGGAGCGCGGGTCCGTGCCGAGCGCCGGGCCCGCGGCCTGGCGCTCGAACGGCTCGCCGAGCTGAGCGGAGTCAGCCGGAGCATGGTCTCCGACATCGAGCGCGGAGCCAAGACGCCGAGCGTCCTCGTGCTCGACCGCCTGGCCACCGCCCTCGGCACCTCCATCGCCAGGCTGCTGGACGACCCCGCCCGTCCCGAGGTGGTCCTGCTCACCCGCGAGAGCCAGCGGGTGGTGCGCGACCCCTCGGGCTGGGAGCGGCGCATCCTGTCGCCCGTGCTGCCCGGCGTCGAGTTCGAGTTCATGCGCACCACGCTCGGACCGGGCGTGGACGCCGGGATGTTCGACCCGCACGCCCCGGGCTCGCGGGAGTACGTCGCCGTCGAGCAGGGCCGGCTGCGCCTGACCCTCGACGCCCGCCCCCACGTGCTGGAGGAAGGCGATGCCGCCTACTTCCCCGGCGACCGGCTGCACGCCTTCGCCAACGACCTGGAGACCGGCGACTGCGTCTTCTACCTGGCCATGGAACTGGGAGTGCGACACGATGGATGAGTTCGAGCGCGCGGCCCGCATGGCCTCGACCTACCTGGAGCGGGTGCCCGACCGGCCGGTCTGGCGGCCCGTGCCCGACCGCGCCTGGCTGACCGAGCAGCAGATGCCCGACCGCGGCCGGCCGCTGGCCCGCCTGCTCGACGACATCGGCGAGTTCGTGCTGCCGCACCCCATGGGCAACGGCCATCCGCGCTTCTTCGGCTGGGTCAACTCCCCGCCCTCCCAGGCCGGGGTCGCCGTCGCCCCCCTCGCGGCCGCCTTCAACCCCAGCACCGCCGGTGGCGACCAGGCGGGCGTGCTGCTGGAACGCACCGCCGTACGCTGGCTGGCCGAGCTCGTCGGCTTCCCGCACCCGCCCGGCGGGGGGCTGCTGACCAGCGGCGCGTCCATGGCGACCATCGTCGCGCTGTCCGCCGCCCGCCGCCGCGCCCTGCCGGACGTGCGCGAGAACGGGCTGTACGGCCGGGCGCCCCTGGTCATGTACCTGTCGGAAGAGGGCCACAGCTGCCTGCGCAAGGCCGCCGAGCTGCTGGGCCTGGGAAGCGCCAACCTCCACGTGGTGCCCGTCGACGACGCCTACCGCATGGACCCGGCCGCCCTGCGCGCCCGGATCGAACGCGACCTGGCCGAGGGAGCGCGTCCCTTCCTGGTGGCCGCCAGCGCCGGCACCGTCAACACCGGCGCCGTCGACCCCCTCGCCGAGATCGCCGCCGTCGCTCGCGAGCACGGCCTGTGGTTCCACGTCGACGGCGCCTACGGGGCGCTGGCGGCCGTGACCGGCGACCCGGTCTTCGAGGGCATGGCCGAGGCCGACTCCCTGGCCCTCGACCCGCACAAGTGGCTCGGCGTCCCGGTCGACTGCGGCTGCGTGCTCTTCCGCGACCCCGCCCTGGTGCGCGACACCTTCAGCCTCGTCCCGCCCTACCTTCGCGACGACGAGGGCGACCCGCTGGGCTGGTTCTCTGAGTACGGCATCGAGCAGACCCGCCCCTTCAGGGCTCTGCGCGTGTGGGCGACGATCGCCCACCGCGGACGCGCGGGCGTGGTCGAGCTCGTACGCCGCACCACCGGCCTGGCCAGGACCCTGGCCACGATGGTCGAGGAGTCCGGCGACTTCGAGCTGATGGCGCCCGTGACGACCTCCATCGTCGCCTTCCGCTACACCCCGGCCGACCTGCCGGGGCTGCCCGCCGCCGTGCAGCGCAGGGGCCGGGCGTTCATCACCGGTACCCACCTCGGCGGCATGGCGGCCCTGCGGGCGTGCATCCTGCACCCGGAGACGACCGAGGCGGACCTCGCCATCCTGCTCGACGAGATCCGCCTGGCCGCCAAGGAGCTCTAGCGCACGTAGATCGCGGGCCTCGGCGGGGTCGACATGCCGTCACCCAGGAAGAAGCTCGGGTGCGGCGGCTGGTTGTAGGCGGTGTTCTGCCAGGCCAGGGCGACCCGGTACTGGGTGTCGTGGAGCAGGGTGTGGATGGCGCGGTTGGTGGTGTTCGTCGTCGCGTAGATCCGCAACGCGGTGTTGTCGCTCAGCGGCCACACGACCTCCTCGCGCCAGTCGCCCAGGATGTCGCCCGACAACGACGGCGTCGCCTTGGTGCCGTTGTTGGAGTGCACCCCCGAGGCGGTCAGCAGCCTGGCGTCCGAGCCGGTGCCGTACTTGTCGATCCTGGTCTGGTCGACGAGCTCGCGCACCGGGTCGCCGTCCCACCAGGCGAGGAAGTTTATCGAGGAGGGTTCGCGCCCGAGCGAGCCGCCGGTGGCGCTGCGCAGCACCGTGTCGGACGCCGACCAGGCCTCGCCGCCCGCGCTGCCCGCCCAGACGTCGCCCGCCACGCCCCGGCCGTTGTCGCAGCCGCAGCCGCTGACCGACCACAGGATCGAGCCGGTGCGGGCGTCGGCCATCCAGGAGTCGACGCCGGAGGTGTTCTCCGACGTCATGAAGTACTCCAGGCCGGAGCGACCGGGGTTGAAGTCGCCGACGTGGAGGGCGTCGCCGTGGCCGTTGCCGGTGTTCCACAGCGCCGAGCCGTTGTCGTTGACGGCCATGGCGCCGAAGGCGATCTCGTCCCTGCCGTCCTGGTCGAGGTCGGCGATGGACAGGGAGTGGGCGCCCTGCCCGGTGTAGGCGCTGCCCGCGGAGTTGGAGTCGAAGGTCCAGCGCTTGGTCAGCGTTCCGTTGCGGAAGTCCCAGGCGGCGATGACGGTGCGGGTGTAGTAGCCGCGGGACATGATCAGCGACGGGCGCTCGCCGTCGAGGTAGGCGGTTCCCGCCAGGAAGCGGTCCACGCGGTTGCCGTAGTTGTCGCCCCACGAGGAGACGGTGCCGCGCGGCGGGTCGTAGTTCACCGTGGACAGGACCGCGCCGGTCAGGCCGTTGAACATGGTCAGGTACTCGGGCCCGGCCAGGATGTAGCCGGAGGAGTTGCGGTGGTCGGCCGACGAGCTGCCGATGACCTGGCCGGTGCCGGAGACGGTGGCGTCGGCGGTCTTCATGGCCACCTCGGCGCGGCCGTCGCCGTCGTAGTCGTAGACCTGGAACTGGGTGTAGTGCGCGCCCGCCCGGATGTTGCGTCCCAGGTCGATGCGCCACAGCCGCTGACCGTTGAGCCGGTAGGCGTCGACGTAGACGTTGCCGGTGTAGCCGGACTGGGAGTTGTCCTTGGCGTTGGACGGATCCCACTTCAGCACGATCTCCAGCTGGCCGTCGCCGTCGAGGTCGCCGACGCTGGCGTCGTTGGCGCTGTAGGTGTAGGCGACGCCGTCAGGGGTGGTTCCCCCGGACGGCACCTGGATCGGCACGTCCAGGTAGGAGCCGCCGGTGAAGCGCAGCGACGCCTCGGAGGCGGCCTGTTCCGACCCGTTGACCACCGGGCGCACGGTGTAGGAGGCGTCCGACGCGGCGCCCGAGTCCAGGTAGTTGGTCGAGCCCGAGACGCCCGCGACGAAGGTGGAGCCCCGGTAGAGGTTGAAGGTGACGCCCACCGGGTCGGTGCCGAGCAGGCGCCAGGAGAGCAGGTTGGCGCTGCCGGAGCGCACGCTGACCAGGCCCCGGTTGAGGTCCTCCGCCTGGCGGCCGGTCTGCACCGCGCCGTCGGTGACCTCCAGGTGGTCGATGTTGGCCAGGCCGTTGGCGGTGGTGGGGCTGAGCCTGACGGTGTTGGAGCCCGCGTTGAGGTTGGCGGTCACCGTCTTGGAGACCCAGGTGGTCCAGGCGCCGGTGGGGTCGAAGGCGCTGGCCGCCTGCGTGGTGGAGCCGTTGACGACGATGTCGGCCGGGCGGCCGGTGGTGCCGCCGTTGGCGTGGCGGAAGGTGAGGGTGGCGGTGCCCGCCGAGGCGGCGTTCACGGTGAACGTCACGCCTGAGCCGACGGCGTTGGCGGCGTTGCAGAAGCCGGTGCCGGAGAAGCCCGCGTGGTTGGAGTCGATGGTGCCGTCGCAGGCGGCCTGCTCGGCTTCGTATCGGGTGGTGGCCGCGGAGGCGGGGGCGGCCACCAGGGCCAGGGTCAGGATGAGAGCTGCTGCTAATCGCAAGGCGAGACCTTCCAGTGGGGGGTTGCCATCAGGTCGAGCGAGCGCAACTCGGCCGCGACCAGGTCCGCGAAGACCGTCGCGCCGTAGTCGGAGGTGTGGGTGTCGTCTGCCTCCTCCCGGGTGAGATACAGGTCCTGTGACGCGTCCGGCCCGAGCTCCTCGACCAGCTCGCGGCTGAGCCGGGTGAGGTCGATCAGGCGTTCGGCGAGCTCCCGCATGACCGCGGGCAGGTCGGCGCCGGCCTCGTTGACGTGCAGGCCGGCGGGGCCCAGGCCGCGGCGGACCATCGGGGTGACCAGCACCGGGGTGGCGCCGCGGTCCTGGACGTTCCGCACGATCTCGGTGAGGCTCGCGCGGAAACTTCGGGCCGTCGTCCGCTTGTCGTTGTGGCCGAACTGCACCAGCACGACGTCGCCCGGCCGCACCTGCGGCTCCATCGCCGCCCACAACTCGGGCTTGGCCAGGAAGCTCGCCGCGCTCTCGCCGGAGCCGGAGTGGTTGACCACCGACACGCCCCGGCCGAAGTGGCGGGTCAGGCGCTGGCCCCAGCCGGTGAAGGGCGCGTGCTCCTGGTCGGTGACGGTGGAGTCACCGGCCAGGAACAGCCGCACGTGCCCGGCGGCGGGAGCGACCTCGAGCTCCGAGAAGGAGCCGGTGAAGGCCAGGTGCAACCCGTGCCTGCCGTGCCCGTGGAAGGCGTTCTGCTGGCCCTCCGGGTGGCGCACGTTCACCGTGAACCCGTGCGTGCCCGCCTCAGGGCAGGGGGCGACCATGAGGCGGCGGGCCTGGGCGAAGACGGCCGACCCGCCGCCCAGCCGTACGGTGACGTCGTAGTGGCCGGGCGGCAGGTCGAACGAGCGGGTGATCATGCGCTGGGGAGCTTGTCCCCGACGAGGGCCAGGTTCTGGATGGCCGACAGGCCGAACAGCGCGGTGGAGTTGGTGGAGATCCACGGCGCCGCCGTGGACGGGTTGAGGGTGCTGTCGACCTTCGTGGTCGTCCAGTTGCCGTTGTGGGCGTACTCCCAGACGTTGTCGACGGTCATGAACTTCTGCCAGGCACGCGCGGCCAGGGCGTCGTCCTTGAGGTGGACGGCCGCGTAGGCGTCGAGCCTGGCGTGGCCCTGCTTGAGGCTGACGTTGCCGAAGTGCGCGCCGTACCTGGCGGTCTGCTCGGCCCTGGTGCCGTTGTAGTACTTGCAGTAGTCGAGCCAGGCCGACTTGAACGCGGGCACCTCGATCAGGTCGATGAGCTCGGCGCACATCTCCACCAGGCCGAACATGGCCGACAGGTGCGAGACGCTCACGACGGGAGCCGCGGCGACCGCGAACTTGCCGGTGTCCATGTCGTACAGGCCGCTGCCCTGGACGAAACCGTTCGGCTGGGCGCCGATGGTCTCCATGGTGCCGCGCAGCTTGGTGTGGCAGGCCTCGGCCTTGGGGCCCTGGCGTTCCCACTCGGCCAGCCAGGCGGCGGCAAGGCCGGACCAGTCGGTGCCGAAGCCGATCGACAGCGCGTTCGGGTTCGGCGTGTACGGTTCGGTGCGGATCTTGCGGATCGGGTCGAGCACCAGGAAGGTCTTCTCCGACTCCGCCAGCTCCGACAGCAGGTCGCCGGTGCGCTCGTCGGCGGTGAGGAAGTAGTAGAAACGCCGGTAGCTCGCGGTGGAGATGCGCTGCTGCTTGGCGCTGTCGGCCCAGTGCTGCACGCCGTGCCGGGTGCCCAGGCCCGCCCACGGACCGAGGTGGTAGACGTCGACCTCGCCGGTGTGGCGGGTCATGGCCTCGGCGAAGCGGAAGATGTCGGCCCTGCCGCTGCGCAGGAAGGCGTACCAGAGCCACAGGTCGGGGGAGAGCTCGGAGTTGTCCCAGGCGTAGCCGCCGATGTCGTAGCGCCAGACCTTACGGTCCTCGTCGAAGGTGTGCATGATGTCGCCGTAGTCCCAGAACCCGTACCAGTGCCGCTCCTCCACCTGCTTGCGGTAGAAGTCGAACTGGAAGTCCAGGTGGTCCTCGATGACCTTCTTGACCGGGTGGGCGCGGTCGACCGGCGAGAACAGCCCGCCGAAGACCTTCGCCGACACCAGGTGCTCCACCGAGTTGATCACCTGCGGGCGGGTGCGGACCTGGTCGGCCATCGCCCCCAGCACCTGCGCCGTCGGCGTGGCCGCCAGCGCCCAGAAGGTCAGGTCGTTGGTCCTGGCGATGCCGTACGGCGTGCCGAAGCCCGGCTCGTAGTCCTCGTAGGTGATCTCCAGGCCGCCCTTGTACTGCTCCTCGTAGGTGTCCTGGCCCATGCCGTCGTGGTAGAAGCGCAGGTCCATCGGCTGGGCCTCGGGCGACCACAACCAGACGGTGACCTCGGCCTCCTCGGTGTGCGCGTTCTTGACGTCGAGCTGGGCCGGGTGGCGCTGCCAGAAGTCGTTGAGCCCGAAGCCGAGGCCGCCGGTGACGCCGCCGACGTAGCCGAAGCCGGAGGCGCGCTTGCCCTGGTCGACCGAGATCCAGCCCTGGCCCTTCTTGGTGCGCTTCTTGATCGTGAAGCCCTCGGAGGAGAGCTGGCTGAGGGTGTAGTCGCCCCACTCGGGGATGTACTGCAGGCGGGTGGTGACGCGCTGGTCCCAGGTGGCGGGGTCGGGCAGCTTCTGCCCGGCGATCTGGGCGGCCCGTACGGCGGCGCCGGGGTCGCGGCGCAGGCCGGTGATGCCCTTGACCGCCTCGGAGAGCATGCCGTGGCCGTCGCCGACGAAGCGCACGTGGCGGTCGTAGGAGGCGTCGCGCATCGGCACGCGGAAGCGCACGCCGAGCCCGGCGATGAAGTCCTCCTGCCCGTCGCGGTCGTAGACGAAGGTGTGCGCCATGCGGAAGTTCTCCGCGCCCGCGTAGAAGTACAGCCGGACCGTGAAGGGCAGCCAGGACTTGCCCTTCTTGTCCTGGTGCTTGCCCTCGATGCGGACGACGGCGCGGATCGGGCCCGACTGCTCGACCACGACCTTCTGGATGTTGCTCAGGAACTCGTCGCGCTCGACGCTGTCGTGCTCGATCTTGTTCTGCTTGATGTTGACCAGCTGGCCCTTGCGGGCGATCTCCACGTCGCCGCGCCAGACCTGGCTGACCAGCTCGGAGCCGGACTTGCGGATGCGGGCCCGGATGACGCCGGTGTCGACGTCGACGTGGTTCTTCTCGTCCTTGACCGTCACCGGTGTCGCCGGCGCCGCCGCCGCGCCGGCGACCAGGGTGTAGGACTCGGCGGGCGTGGTGGGCGCGATCGCGTGCGCGGTCCACTTCACCGAGCCGTCGGGCCAGTAGGCGATCGGCCAGCTCTGCACCGGCGTGCCGTCGGACAGGGCGAAGGTCTGCTCCTTGGTGACCGTGGCCCTGGGCCACGGCGTGCCCCAGGTGGAGACGGCCGCCGTGCCCGGCTTGCCCTCCAGCCAGGTCAGGTTCACTTCCGGTACGGCAGCCGCCTGCGCGGACTGCGTGTTGCCGACCACCGAGATCAGCGGCGTCGCTGCCATACCGGCTAACACCTGGCGGCGGGAAACTTCCATCAAGGCCTCCGGGGGATGAGGGCGAGGAGTTGGATCGCCGCCAGGGAGTACTGGGCGGCGTCGTTGGTGGAGATGTAGGGGGCCTCGTCGACGGGCATGAGCACGTTCGCGCCGTCGACGCGCGTGCGTTTCCAGTCGGCTTCGGCCTGGAGCGGGTTGGTGTTGAGCCGGTCGCCGTCGCCGACCTCGAAGGCGCGCCAGGCCACGTCGGCCAGCGCCTGGTCGCCGGTGCGGTGGGCGTAGTAGGCGGCCAGGCGGCTGTGGGCCTGGATCAGCGAGACGGTCTCGAACCCGGCGGTCAGGTAGAGGCGGCAGTAGTCGAGCCAGGCCTGCTCGAAGCCGGGCACGCCGAGCTCCAGGTCGATCAGCTCGGCGCAGACCTCGGGCAGGCCGAAGACCGCCGACAGGTGCGAGACGGAGATCTCGGCCGTGGTCTGGTGGAGGCGGCCCTCCCTCAGGGCGGCCTCGCCGACCAGGAAGCCGATGCCGGCGATGTCGGCCATCGTGCCGAGCAGCTTGTCGCGGGCCTCGGTGTCGCCGTGGCGCTCCCATCGGGTCAGCCACATGGCCGCCAGCGCGCCCCAGTCGGTGCCCAGGCCGATCCTGGGCTCGTCGATGTCGCGATACTTGCGGAGAGGGTCGAGGGCGGCCACCGCGTTCTCGCTCAGCTCGTCCATCAGGTCGCCGGTGCGCTCGTCGGTGGTCAGGTAGTAGTAGAAGCGCCGGTAGATCGCGCTGGAGATGCGCAGCTGCTTGCAGGAGCAGCCCCAGTGCTGCACGTTGTGCCGGGAGCCCAGTCCCTTCCACGGGCCCAGGTGGTAGACGTCGACCTCGCCGGTGTGGCGGGTCATCGCCTCCGCGAAGCGGAAAACGCTTTCCCGGCCGGTACGCAAAAACTGGTACCACAACCACAAGTCCGGGGACAGCTCCGAGTTGTCCCAGGCGTAGCCGCCGACGTCGTAGCGCCACGTGTGCCGGTCGGCGTCGTAGGCGTGCATGACGTCGCCGTAGTCCCAGAACCCGTACCAGCGGCGCTGTTCCTGCTGGTCGCGGTAGAAGTCGAAGAGGAAGTCGAGACGCTCCTCCGCCGGGTCGTCGCCCCTCGGCGCCCACGAGCCGAAGACGCCCGCCTCGTGGTAGCGCTCGGGCGTGCAGACCAGCAGGCTCGGGGCGAGCTCCAGCGGGAGCTCCTGCGGCGTGCTCTCGAAGACCCGCAAGGACAGCTCGTGGGTGCGGGCGACGCCGTGGGCGTCGCCGAAGCCCGGCTCGTGGTCCTCGTAGGTGATCTCCAGGCCTTCGAGCTGCTCGGCATGCGTGTCCTGGCCCATGCCGTCGTGCCAGAACCGCACGTCGAGCGGCGGGGCGCTGGGCGAGTGCAGCCAGACCGCCGCCGTCGCCAGCTCGGTTGCCGCGTTGCGGATGTCGAGCCTGGTGGGATGCAGCTTCCAGAAGTCGCGCAGGCCGAAGCCGAGGCCGCCGCTGACACCGCCGACGTAGCCGTAGCCCTGGGAGCGGGTGCCGGCCGGGATCGTCACCCAGCCGCGGCCCCGCTTGGTGCGCTTGCGCAGCACGAAGCCGTCGGCGCTGTTCTGGTCGAGGGTGTAGTCGTTCCAGGCGGGGATCAGGTGCAGCCTGCCGGCCACCTCGGGGTTGGGGATCTCGCCGACCGGGCGGCCGGTCAGCTGCGCCTGCCGTACGGCCTGACCGGGGTCGCGGCGCAGGCCCGTGAGGCCGCGCACGGACTCGGTGAGGAAACCCGACGGACCGGCCAGGCGGATGTGGCGGTCATGCAGCTCGTCGCGCATCACCACGTCGGCCTTGAGGCCCAGGCCCCTGAGGAAGTCGCGCTCGGGGTCGCCGTCCCAGACGAAGGTGTGCACGATGCGCACGTCGCGGGCGCCGGCGTAGAAGTACAGCCGTACGGAGAACGGCAACCAGTCGCCGTGCCGCCCCTCGACCCTGACCACGGCGCGGACCGGGCCGTCCTGCTCGACCGTCACCCGCTCGACCGTGGCGACCGTCTCCTCGTCCTTGACGCTGACCAGGCGCACGTCACGGACGATCTCGCGGGAGCCGTACGTGATCGACTCGATCAGCGTGTCGCGGGACAGCTGCCAGGTGACCGGGCCGCTGCGAACGGTCAGGCCGTCGACGGTGACCGGGTGCTCGGGGCGGGCGGGCTCGCCGGCCGCGAGCGTGTAGGTCTCGGCCGGCCGGTCCTGCGGGCCGATGGCGTGGCCCGACCACTTGATCGACCCGTCTGGCCAGGTCGCGGTGACCCAGCTCTGCAGGGGGACCTCGCCGAGGGAGAACGGGGTGCCGGGGTGGTGGGCACCGCGCGGCCAGGGCACACCCCAGGAGGTGCCCTGGCCCCGCGAGCCGTCCAGCCAGTGAAGGACGGTCACTACTCCTTCACCGACCCGATCATGACGCCCTTGGCGAAGTGCTTCTGGAGGAACGGGTAGAAGCACAGGATGGGCACGGTGGCGATCACGACGACCGCGAACTTGATGCCCTCGACGGGGAAGAAGTTGGCCGAGTCCACCGTGGCCAGGGCGTTGGCCGCCTCCGGGCTGGTCAGCTGGCGGACCAGGACCTGCAGGGTCCACTTGGTGTTGTCGGTGATGTAGAGCAATGGCGACATGTAGTCGTTCCAGATGGCCACCGCGTAGAACAGCGCGAAGGTCGCGATGACCGGCTTCGACAGCGGGAGCACGATCCGCCAGAAGACCATGAGCTCGCTGGCGCCGTCGATGCGCGCGGCCTCCTCCAGCGCCTCGGGGAGCTCCTGGAAGAAGCTCTTGACGATGATCAGGTAGAACGGGTTGATCGCGAGCGGCAGGATCAGCGCCCAGTAGCTGTCCAGCAGGCCCAGGTCGCGCACCACCAGGTAGGTGGGGATCATGCCGCCGCTGAAGACCATCGCGAAGATGATCATGTTCAGCACGACACCCCGGCCGGGCAGGCCCTTCTTGGCCAGCGGGTAGGCCATGACCAGCGTGAGCGCCAGCTGCACCAGCGTGCCGATCGCGGTCACGAAGATGGTCGTGATCAGCGCCCTGACGAAGGTGGGCGTGGCGAAGATGTACTCGTAGACCCCGGTGGTGAACCGCTCCGGCCACAGGAAGAAGGGCCGGGTCGCGATCTCCGACTCGGTGGCGAAGGAGCCCGCCAGCACGTAGAGCAGGGGCAGCACGGTGATGAGGCCCATGCCGACGAGCAGGGCCGTGTTGACGACGTCGAAGACGCGGCTGCCGAACGTTTGCTTCATGGCTAGAAGAGCCCTCTCTGCCCGAGGCGCTTGGCCAGCCAGTTGCATCCGAAGATCAGAAGCACGCCGACGGTGCCCTTGAAGAGGCCGACCGCGGTGGCGTAGCTGTAGCCGCCCTGGGTGATGCCGACGTAGTACGTGTAGGTGTCGAAGACGTTGGCGACCTCGCGGTTGAGCGAGTTGGTCAGCAGCCACAGCTGCTCGAAGCTCTGGTCCAGCAGGTGGCCGGAGTGCAGGATCGCCATCAGCACGATCGTCGGGCGGATGGCCGGCAGCGTGACGTGCCAGAACTGCCGCCAGCGGCCCGCGCCGTCCATGCGGGCGGCCTCGTACAGCTCGGTGTTGACGCTGGCCAGCGCGGCCAGGTAGATGATCGTGCCCCAGCCGGTGCCCTTCCAGACCGTCTGCAGGATGATGATCGGCCGGAACCAGTCCGCCTGGGCGACGTAGTCGACCTTGCCGCCGCCGACGATCGAGTGGATCCAGTTGGCGATCACGCCGAAGTCGACCGAGAACAGGATGTAGGTGAGCCCGGCGACGATGGTCCAGCTCAGGAAGTGCGGGATGTAGATCAGCGACTGGACCGAACGTTTGACGACGTTGATGCGCAGCTCGTTGAGCATGAGAGCGACGATGATCGGCATGGGGAAGGCGATCAGGAAGATCAGCATCGCCAGGATCATCGTGTTGCTGAACAGCATGCCGAAGTCGCCGCCGGCGAACAGCGTCTCGAAGTGCTTGAACCCCACCCACTCGCTGCCGGAGTAGCCCAGGAACGGCACGAAGTCCTGGAAGGCGATGGTGAGCCCGTACATCGGCAGGTACTTGAAGATGACGAAGTACGCCAGGCCGGGCAGCAGCATCAGGTAGAGCCAGCGGTAGCGGAGGATCGCCGCTCCCAGCGGCACCCTGGGCGCCTTCTGCTTCTTGGCCTTGCGTGACGCCTCGGTCGGAGGCGGCGCCAGGTCGGTGGCCATAGCGGCCTCCTTTCGGGGGAGGGGCCCGGAACCCGTCCGGGCCCCCTCACGTCGGGAACGTCAGCTGGTCTTGCCGATCAGTTCGGTGAGCTCGGCGATGATCTGGTCGCCGCCGGAGGTGTGCCAGCGCTGGAACTCGGCCTTGAGCTGCTCGTCGGTGAGCTGGCCGGCGAGGTGCTTGATCCGGGCGTCGGTCGGGATCGGGTTGAGCGTGGCGCCCTTCTCCACGGCGGTCTTGGAGATGTGCGGCAGCGACGGGTCGTGCACCGCGGTCTTCAGGTCCTCCTCGGCGATCAGGTCGCGCTCCTTCTGCCAGGCCTGCTCCTCGGGGGTGGGACGCATCCACTCGTAGGCGCCGCCCGCGACACCGACGCTGGAGGTCATGCCGAGCTGGATGAAGGCCGACTCGACGTCGTTCTTGATGGTCTTCATCTCGGGCTTCTGGTCGTCGATCTTGACCGCGAAGCCGTTCTCGACCTTGAAGTTGCGACCCTCGATGCCGTTGGTCAGCAGGACGGAGCCCTCCTTGGAGGCGAGCTTGTCCAGGAACTTCAGGACGTCGTCGAGCTGCTGCTCGGTCTTGATGCGCGACTTGGAGACGGTGATGATGCCGTTGAAGCCGGTGAAGGGCAGGGAGGTCTTCTGGCCGTCGGGACGGGCCAGGTTGCCCACCATGGTGACCTTGTTCTGGTAGCCCGTCGGGTCGACCTCCTTGAACAGGTCGTAGAGCTGGCCGGTGCGGACGTTCACGTCGATCGAGATGCCGCCCTTGCCCTGCACGAACGGGTCGTTCCACTTGGCCGTGTCGAGGGTCGCCCAGTCCGGGTTGACCAGACCCTCGTCGATGAAGCGCTTGATGTACTTCTGCGCCTCCCAGAACTCGGGGGCGTCGAACTCGGTGATCAGCTTGCCGTCACGCATGCCGTAGTTGTTCGGGGCGCCGAACCAGACGTCGATCGCGTTGTACGGGCTGGAGGCGGAGAAGCTGGGGGAGGGCCACTTGGGCAGGATCAGGCCGTAGGTGTCCTTCTTGCCGTTGCCGTCGGGGTCCTTCTCGGTGAAGGCCTTGGCGATGGTGTACAGGTCCTCGGTGGTCTTCGGCAGCTGCAGGCCGAGCTTCTCCAGCCAGTCCTTGCGGATCATGACGGCGGAGCGCAGCAGCGGGCGCACGCGGTAGACGCCGTAGTTCTTGCCGTTGGTCTGGGAGTTGATCCGGCCCTGCTCGGTCTTGGGCTTCAGGTTCGGGTACTTGTCCAGCTTGTCGGTCAGGTCCCAGAAGGCGCCTGCCTCGGCCGTCTTGACGAACTGGGCGCCCTTGTTGTCCTGGATGACCATGACGTCAGGGATGTTGCCCGACGCCAGCGTGACGTTGGTCTTGTCCGGGTACTCGGCGTTCGGCACCCAGGTGATCTGGAGCTTCTTGCCGGTGAGCTTCTCGACCGCCTGGTGGATCTCGCCCTGCGGGCTCGGCGCGGTGCCGAACAGGGGGACCATCATGGTCAGCGAGTTGCTCGCGGCCTCGCCGCCGCCCTCGCCCTCGCTGCCACAGGCGGCGGCGGTGAGCACGGTTGTGAGCGCCAACATTCCGGCCAGCAGCCGGCGGGGGGAGTGGTTCATCAGATGCCTTTCGCAAGCAGGCGCGCTTCGTTCTCGGCGAAGAAGCGCAGGCAGAGCCAGGTGTTGAGGTGAATCCAGGCGCCCACGGTGAACAGGGGTGCCAGGAGGGGGAGCGATGCGGTCGCGAAGACCACCGCCGTGAGGATGAACAGCAGCAGGATCGTGGCCGCGGGCCTTGTGAGCGCGAACAGCGATGCCGTGGGAACGTAGGCGCGTGGCCTCAGGTCGTAGTGGACGTACATGGGCAACAGGTAGGACGCCGTGGCGGCCACCAGGATCAGCCCGACGCCTGTGAGCGTTCGCATCGGGCCGGTGAAGTACTCGTAGTAACCGATCAGCAGCGTGACGACCGCGACGATCGGCAGGACCAGCACGGAGCCGGACCTGAACTCCTTGCGGAACAGGCCGGCGAAGTCGCCGACCGTGGTCGACTTGCCCTGGCTGTGCCGCCTGGCCAGGCCGTAGGCGGCGACCGTGGCCGGGCCGATGCCCAGCACGATCCCGCCCATGAGGGTGAAGGCCAGCCACAGCAGGTTCAGGCGGGCGGTCCAGAAGACCTCGTCGAAGGCCCGGTAGAGCTTCAGCATGGCGTCACCCGCAGATCCGCGTACTCGCCGATCAGGGGAGCCATCTGGCGCAGGCCGATCTTCCCGCCTTGCAGGGGGCGGTCGTCCTTCCAGCGGAAGCTCTCCAGGCCGTCGACGGAGAAGGCGACCTCGCCGTCCTTGACGGTCAGGCGCATCGCGTAGGGGCCCTGCGCGTCCAGCGCCGCGGGGAGCGGGTCGGGACCCTGGGCGACGAGGTGGAAGCCGTGGCTCTTGCGCAGGTTGCAGGTGTGCAGCCTGCGCTCGGACGGCCACATGCGGCGGTAGTAGGACACGTGGTAGGCGTCCAGGTCGCCGTGGTGGTACTGCTCGTAGGGGCCGGTGCGGGGGGCCAGGTCGAACAGGTCCTCGCCGTTCCTGCCGCGGGCGTGGAAGAACAGGATCGCCAGGCCGGGCTCGTTGACCGGCCAGAAGTTCCACTCGATCGTCACGTCGGCGGGGAAGTCGTGGGGGGACCAGAGCACGATGTTGGCGTCCTGGCCGTCCTCGGGCGGGCGCAGGCTCTCCAGGCGCATGCGGCCGCGGGGGAAGGTGACCGCGCCGTCGCCCTCCAGGCGGAAGCCCCTGATGTCGTCGGGGGAGGCCAGCGGGTTGACGTACGGCACGCCGCCCGCGATCGTGCCGCGTGGCTCGGTGGTCACGCTGTGGCCCGTCTCCGTGCTCATGGCGCCACCTCCTGGGGGAAAGCGCTTGCCTGATGGGCGATGACAACGCGCCCGGCGGGGACCGTGCCCACCCCCTGGACGGTGACGTCCTCGGCCGTGTGGTTGATCGCGAAGACGTGGACGCTGCCGTCCGGGTGGCCGCGCCGGACGATCTCCACGCCCGGGTGGTCGCTCGTCGCGACGCCCGCGTCGGCGCACACCTCGGCGATCACGTGCTTGAGGTCGTCGCCCGTGAGCAGCGTGGTGAGGCTGTGCGCGACGCCCTCGCCGTACACGTTGCGGGTCCACGCGGGCTCGCCGGTGACGTAGCTGTCGAGGACCTTGGCGCCCCTCGCGTGGGTGAGCTGCGACCAGACCGTGCCGGTGGCGCCGCTCGTGAGCCGGATGTCGTCGTCGAGCGGGAAGAACTCCTCGACCGTGATGCCCAGCAGCTCGCGCCAGGCCCCCGGGTAGCCGCCGAGGCGCACGCGGTCGTGCTCGTCGACGATCCCGGAGTACGGCCCGACGAGCGTGACACCGCCCTGCTCGACGAAGCGCTCCAGGTTGGCCTGACTGTGATCGTTCACAGAGTACAGAGCTGGGACGATGACGGCCTGGTAGCCCGTGAGATCGGCCGAAGGGTGCACGACGTCGGCGGTGACGCCCAGCTTCCACAGCTGGCCGTACCACTCGCGGATCACGTCGATCGGCTTGTGCTTGGTCGTGGGCTGCGCGGGGTGCTCCTGCGCCCAGATGCTGGAGTAGTCCATGAGGATCGCGACGTCGGCGGCGACCGTGCTGCCCTCGACGGCGGCGTTGTCGTGGAGCAGGGCGCCGAGCTCGACCACCTCGCGCCAGATCTTGGTCTCGGTGCCGGCGTGCGGCACCATCGCCGAGTGCCACTTCTCGGCGCCGGCGGCCGAGGCTCGCCACTGGAAGAACATGATGCCGTCGGCGCCGCGCGCCAGGTGCTGCGCGGAGTTGCGGATCATCTCGCCGGGCTGCTTGGCGCGGTTGTGGCCCTGCCAGTTCACGCCGCTGGTGGAGTGCTCCATCAGCAGCCACGGGCGGCCGCCGTTCAGCGAACGGGCCAGGTCGGCGGAGAAGGCCAGGTGGATGTGCGGCTCGGGGTCGGTGCCGACCAGGTAGTGGTCGGCGGAGACGACGTCGAGCTCCCTGGCGAACGCGAACTGGTCCATCTCCCAGTGCATGCCGGGCATCAGGTTGGTGCTGAACGGGACACCCGGGGTGATGCCCGCCAGCAGGTCGCGCTCGGCGCGGTAGAGCTCGATCAGCGCGTCGGAGCTGAAACGGCGGAAGTCGAGCTGCTGCGCGGGGTTGGTGAAGGTGGGGGTGGCGCGGGGCGGCAGGATCTGGCTCCAGTCGCTGTAAAGCTGTGACCAGAAAGCCGATCCCCAGGCCTGATTCACCTGGTCAACGCTCTGGTAACGTTCACAGAGCCAACTACGGAACGCTTCCGCGGAAGTGTCACAGAAACACCGGGAGTTGTGGCAGCCGTATTCGTTGTGGATGTGCCAGAGCGCGAGCGCCTCGTGCCCGGCATACCGCGTGGCGACCTTCTCCGCGATGGCCAGCGCCTTCTCGCGGTAGATCGGCGAGCTGGGGCAGAACGACTGGCGGCTGCCGTGGGTGAGCACCCTGCCGTCGGCGTCGACCGGCAGCGCCTGCGGGTAGGTCGCGGCGAACCACGGCGGGGGAGCGGCCGTCGGCGTGGCCAGGTTGGCCCGGATGCCGTTCTCGGCGAGCAGGTCCATGCAGCGGTCGAGCCAGGCGAAGTCGTAGACGCCCTCGGCAGGCTCCAGCTTCGACCAGGCGAAGATGCCCAGGCTGACACGGTTGACGCCGGCCTCGCGCATCAGCCGGACGTCCTGCGACCAGATCTCCTCGGGCCACTGCTCGGGGTTCCAGTCGCCGCCGTAGGCAAGCACGCCCAGTCTCCTCTCGTCGAAACACTTCGCTACATCGGTGTTACGGGGGATTAAAACGTTCTTCTCCAGGTTGCACAAGGCCTCGTTGCGGGTTTGGAACTTTCCGCAGGTCCTGGGCTTGTACGTCAATGAAGAACGTTTCAATAACGCTGGGGTGTCTCCGACCTGCAGCATGACTTACTGACGTACCGTCCCCTACGGGGATACGATCCAGCCACTCGTCCCCTCATTCGGCAGTTACGGAGTGGCCATGGCGCTCGAAGCAGGTCGCGAGTGGTCGCCTCCCGGTGTCGACGCGTCAGCGCCCAGCGTCGCCAGGGTGCACGACGCGCTCCTCGGCGGAACGGAGAACTTCGCCGTCGACCGCGCGGTCGCCACCAAGCTGAAAACCGCCGTGCCGGAGGTCGTGGACCTGGTCTGGTGCAACCGCTCCTTCATCGGGCGCGTCACCGACTTCCTGGTGCGCGAGGCCGGGGTCACCCAGATCATCGACGTGGGGGCGGGGCTGCCGACGATCGAGAACACCCACGAGGTCGCGCAGTTCGCCGACCCGGCGGTTCGGGTCGTCTACGTCGACAACGACCCCATGGTGGAGCCGCACGCGCTCTCCATCCTCCGCGAGAACGGCAGGGCGACCGCGATCACCGCCGACGCGCGGGACGTCGACGCCGTGCTCGGCCATCCCGAGCTGCTGCGGCACATCGACTTCTCCCGGCCAGTGGCGATCATGATGGTCGGGTTGCTGCACCTGTTCCCCGACAGCGAGGATCCGTGGCGGCTGGTCACCGACTACATGGGGGCGGTGCCGCGAGGGAGCTACCTGGCGGCGACCAACTTCCACACGGCCCAGCACCCGCAGGCCAAGGCGCTGGAGGCGATGCTGCACGCCACCATGGGGACCGGCTTCTTCCGGTCGCGGGCGGCGGTGGAACGATACTTCGAGGGGTTCGAGCTCGTGGAGCCAGGCGTGGTGAACCTGGCCGAGTGGCGGCCCGACGAGCACCGGCACGGGGGGCTGGCGACGTGGGAAGAGGTGCTCCTGGGGGGAGTCGCGCGCAAGCCGTGAGCCGGGCGCACACGTGAAGGCACCGGACCCGGTGTCTCACCCGTGTCCGGTGCCGTGCCGCGGTCGTTCAGACCTGGTCGTTCCGCCAGTCGTTCCGGCCCAGCCGTTCGCGGTCAGTCGGTCGCGGTCAGCCGTTCGCGGTCAGTCGGTGAGCAACGCGTCCATCTGCCCGATCGCCAGCCTGAGCCCCTCGATCATGCCCATCTCCGCGAGCTGCTCCATCTGCTCACGCGAGTCGAAGACCGAGCGCAGCTCCATCCGGGTGCCGCCGTCGTGCGTGAGCAACTGCATGTGAGACGTCGTGGTCGGCATGTCCGAGGGCGTGCCGTCCTGGTCGGCGAAACCGTCGATGAACTCCAGCGACTTGGGCGGGCTGACCGCCGAGACCCGCCACCAGCCGCGGTACCTCTCGCCCTCGGGGCTGGTCATGAAGTAGGTGACGCTCCCCCCGGGCGTCAGGTCGTGCTCCTCGACCGTCGCCGGATAGGTCGGCGGGCCCCACCAGCGCTCCAGCTGCCGCGGGTCGGCCCACAGCTGCCACACCCGCTCGACCGGCGCGTCGAAGTCGGCGATCAGGGTCAGGGTCAGGTTCTCGAAGTCCTTGTCGATGCTCGTGACGCTCATCGGGCTGGTCCTCTCGTCGGGTTGTCGGTTTCTGGGCCGGGATCCAGGGCGAGCAGGTGAGCCATGCGGTCCACCCGTCCGCGCCAGGTCGCCTCGAGCTCGTCGAGGGCGGCGCGGGCCCTGCTCACGGCGTCGGGATCGGTTCGCACGAGCTGCTCCCTTCCGCGACGCTCCTTGCTGACCAGGCCGGCGCGTTCGAGTACCGCCACGTGCTTCTGCACGGCGGCGAAGCTCATCGGGTAGGCCTCGGCCAGGCGCGACACCGACAGCTCGCCCCTTCCGCAGCGGCGAAGGATGTCGCGGCGTGTTCCGTCGGCCAGGGCGTGGAACAGCTGGTCCACGGCCTCTTCATGTACAACCATTTGGTTGTACATTAGCCCGGACGTGGGCGGATGTCCAGCGGGTGGACGTCACCTCAGCGCTGCACGGCTCTCCAGCCCTCGACCGTCGCCACGGCGATGGCCCTGATGCGCTCGCCGTACGGCACGGGCCCGTCGAACACGAAGCTCCCCTCCCGGACCGGCAGCGAGCTGAAGGCGGCGGTGAAGCGCGCGGGCGGCCCGTCCTGGGGGAGTGGTGGGTAGGCGGTCAGGAGATCCGGCTCGAAAGCCCGCCGCGCCCGGTGGTTGTTGCGCGCCACCTGGCCGGCCGTCAGCCGGGCCAGAGCGTCGAGCCCTTGATCCACGGAGAACTGCAGCATGCGGAACTGGCCGTCGAGGTACGTGGCGTGGCCTCTCGACGGATGTTGCAGCAGGTAGGCCATGACCACGACCGCGTGCCACCGGTACATCTCCGGATCGGACTGCTCCTCGGCGAGGATGGCGTGGTAGTAGTCCGCGCACGTGCCGAGCTCGCCCGCGGGCGCGCCGCAGTCGCATCGGCCCTGGCCGGGGCTGTCCGTCATACCCGGCACCCTAGGAGATCGGCGCGTCGGCCGGCGACGGGTTATCTACGCCCCGGCCCGGCGCAGGCGCTCGGCCGCCTGGGCTTCGAGCTGGGCGCCGGAGACCGGAGGGTCGCCGTGCAGCGCCTCCCAGCGCGCGTTGTGCACCGCGGTCCAGAGGCTGGCCGCCCAGGCGACCTCCCGCTCGCCGGTTGTGAACGGGCGCCCTCGCAGCTCCTGGTAGGTCGACAGGAAGGCCTCCGTGCTCTCGATCGGCGCCAGCGTCGGCTGCCCGGAGCTGGAGAAGGCCGCGCCGGCCGCTCCGGCCAGGGTGGCTTCCGGCTGCCAGGCCAGGCTGTCCCAGTCGTGCACCGCCCAGATCCGGCTGCCGTGCCATCGCAGGTTCTGGGCCTCGAAGTCCGCGTGGCCGAGCACGCTGGGAAGCCCGGCGGCGAGGATGCGCTCGCGGACCCGGGAGGCGAGGCCGGCGAGGTGGGAGGGGACGGCGGCCTGGTCGAGGTCGTCGAGGACGTCGATCGCGGGCCACGGGCCGGGGTCCGTATGGTCCCAGCGCGCCCACCGGGGGTTGGGCAGCGGGGGCGGCACGGTCACGCCGGCCAGCTCCGCCATGAGGCGGGCGAACACCCGCGCGTAGCGCACGGCCACCCCGGGGGAGCCTCCGTGCATCACCTCGCCGCCCGCGCGGAGCTCCTCGGCGTGGACGGCGAGCGGAGCGTGATCGGCGCCGTCGACGGTGGTCGCCGGGGTGAGGGGGCGGGCGCACGGGAAACCGCGCTCGGCCAGGTGGGCCTGGGCCGCGACGCATGACGCCGCCCTGCCGTCGTCCTCGCGTGCCTTGACCACGACCTCGCGCCCGTCGGCCAGGCGGAGCCCGATCACGGTCGAGATCTGCTGGAGCCGGAACAGCACGTCGGCCGGGGCGGCGCCCAGCTGCTCGCGGCACCACTCGGCCAGCCAGTCCACGGAGGGATAGTACTGATCGGTTCGTGTCGCTGCTAGCATCCGAGATCGTACCGATCAGTTCTATCTCAGGAGGTGTCGTGCTCGATCCGGCCCACCGGCAGGCTGTACGGCTGGCGCTCGGCACCGCCTCGGCCCTCGGCCTGGCGCGCTTCGCCTACGGGCTGCTCCTGCCCGCCATGCGTGACGACCTCCACTGGAACCTGGCCGAGGCCGGGGCCATGAACACCGCCAACGGGCTCGGCTACCTGCTCGGGGCGCTGGCCACCGCCGTCGTCACGCGCCGGGTGAGCGCCACGGCGACGTTTCGCGGGGGCATGGTCCTGGTGGCCGCTGCCCTGGCGGCCACGGCGGCGACGGGCGACTATCCGGTCCTGCTGGCCTTACGGGCGATGGCCGGGGCTGCCGGGGCGGCCGTGTTCATCGCGGGCGGGGTGATCGCCTCGCGCATCGCCGCCCGCGCCGGCTCCGGTGCGCCCATCACGGTGTACTTCGCCGGCGCCGGCCTGGGCATCGCCGCCGCGGGCGCGACCCTTCCGGCGATGGCCGAGCACTGGCGCCTGGCCTGGGCCGCCCTCGGCCTGGCCGCCGCCGCCTCCGCCGCGGCCAGCTGGACCGCCGCCCGGGAGACCATCGCCCGGGAGGCCCGGCCCGCCGTCGGCGGCCGGGCCCGTCTGCGTCCGCTGGCCGGCATCGCCGTCGCCTACCTGCTCTTCGCCACCGGCTACATCACCTACATCACGTTCCTGTCCGCCTACCTCGCCGACCAGCGCGCCCCCCTCGCCCAGGTCATTCTCACCTGGACGGCTCTGGGTCTGGCCGTCATCGCGGCCCCTCTCCTCTGGAACGGCCCCACCGCCCGCTGGCCCGGCACCCGCGCCCTGACCGCGCTGCTCGTCACCCTCTCCGCCGGCGCCGCCCTGGCCCTGCTCGCCCCCAGCCCGCCGATCATCCTCGCCTCCGCGGTCCTCTACGGGGCGACGTTCATGGGCGTCCCCGCCGCCGTCACCACCCTGATCAAGACCACCACGCCGCCGGAGGCCTGGACCGCCACCCTGTCCGCGTTCACCGTGCTGTTCGCCGCGGGCCAGACCGCGGGCCCGCGGCTGGCGGGCGTCCTGGCCGACGGCACCACGACCGAGGCCACCCTGGCCTGGACCGCGATCCTGTGCGCCGCGGCCGCGGCGATCTCCGCCTCCGCCCGCTGACGAGGCGCAGGTCATCCGCGATTAGTGGTATACCGGTACGGCGAACGCCGTCCGTACCCCCGAAGGAGCCCTGGTGCTGCGTCAGAAACCACCCCGACGCGGCCCGGGTGCGGCGCTGGCCTCGCTCAGGAACCGCCGCTTCGCCCTGCTCTGGCTCTCGAACCTGTTCTTCTTCGGCGGCGTCTGGAACCAGACCCTCGTCATGGGCTGGCTGGTCTACGAGACGACACGGTCGGAGTTCCTCGTCGCCGCCTACACGGCGATCCGCCTGTCCCCGCTCCTGTTCGGGCCGATCGCCGGGGCCATCGCCGACCGCTACGACCGCTCCAGGCTCCTCATCCTCGCCTCGACCTGGGCGTTCGCCGTCACCGCCGCGGTCGCCGTGCTCGCCGCCGTCGGGCTGCTGCCGTACTGGGCGATCGTGGCGGGAGGGTTCGCGCTGGGGCTCGCCCAGTCGCCCGCGCAGCCCGCCCGCGCCTCGATGGTGCTCGACCTCGTCGGCCGCGAGAACCTCAGCAACGCCAACGCCCTCAACTCCATGGCCATGAACGTGACCCAGGTGGTCGGCCCCGCCGCAGGAGGCGCCATGATCGCCGCCGTCGGCGCGCCCGCCGCGCTCTGGATCTCGACCAGCTGGTTCGCCTTCTCGCTGTTCCTGCTGCTGCCGCTGCGCGGCCAGGGCACGGTCGTGCGCTCGGCCACGGAACCGGTGTTCGCGATGATCGCCAGTGGCTTCCGCGCCATCGGGCGCAACCGCCTGGCGGTCGCCGTCCTCCTCGTCACGCTCGCGGCCAACATCCTGATCTGGCCCATCTACCAGTCGTTCATGCCGGTCTTCGCCAGGGAGTCGCTCGGCCTCGACGCGGCCGGCCTGGGCATCCTGCTGACGTGCTGCGGAGCCGGCGGCCTCGTCGGCTCGCTGATCATCGCGGGGCTGGGCGACTTCCGCTTCAAGGGCGCCCTGTTCGTCGGCGGCACCGCCGCGCTCGGGGCGCTGTGGGCGGCGTTCTCGCTCACCCACACCACCACGGTCGCGTACGTGCTCATGGTCGTGATCGGCCTGGCGAGCGCGTGCTTCGGCGTGCTGCAGACGACGCTGCTGCTCATGACCACCGAACCCGCCCTGCACGGGCGGGCGCTGGGGGCGCAGGAACTCGCGATCGGCGTCATGCCGCTCGCCGCCGTCGCCCTCGGCGCCGCCGCGCACGCGGTGGGCGTGGGGATCACGACGCTGAGCGCCGGCCTGGTGCTGGTCGCCGCCCTGGTAGTGCTCGCGGCGCGGGTTCCTGAACTGCTCAGGTACGGCTGACGCGTGCTTGGCCGTTCCTTCCGCCGAGGCCGGAATCCAAGCGGCCGGGCAGGTCGGTGAGGCGTTCGATGCGGATCACCGTGTCGTCCGCAGTAGGGGAGGGGCCGCCGGTGACGAAGTCGATGCCGCGGTCCAGCCAGACGCCCGTGAGCCCGGCGCGGGCGGCCGCGTTCACATCGCTTTCCAGCATGTCGCCCACGTTGACCGCCCGCGAGGGGTCGGTCCCCATCCGGCGGCAGGCGGCCGCGTACGCGGCGGGCTTGGCGGCGCCCAGCTCGGTCGGGGTCAGGACGGCCTCGAAGAAGCCGAGCAGGTCGAAGCGGGCGAGCTTGGCGCGTTGCTGCCCGGGGTCGCCGTTGGTGAGGACGGCCAGCCGTACCCCTCGGTCCTTCAGATCTTCGAGGCAGGGCCGCACGTCGGGATAGCACTGCCAGGCCCGCTCGAACGCGGTCAGGTAGCGCTCGGCGACCCACGCGTCGAGCAGTTCGGGATCCCCGGGAACCGGCTCGCCGAGCATCGGCAGGAAGGAACGCGCCCTGCGCCGGTGGTGCTCGGCGAAGGAGCACTCGCCGGCCAGGTATTCCCGCATGTGACGCGCCTCCAGCGCCCACCACGCCGCCGCCAGTTCGTCGGGGGCGGCCGTGGGGCCGGGCGCGGCCCGGATGATCTGGGCGATCGTCTCCCAGACCGCGCCGCGATGGTCGACGAGGGTGCCGTCAAGATCGAAGAAGATCACGTCCGTCATGAGGGGATCATCTCGCGAGGCCGCGGAGGCGGTTACGCGGGCGTGGCGGGCGGGGTCTGCGCGGTCACCGGGCTGATCATGGTCAGGGTGAGGACAGGAGCGCTGAGCGGCCGGCCGGCCGGCAGCCGACGGCTGAGGCGGGGCTTCGAGGTCGCGCTGGTTGTGTCGTTGACGATCTGGACCGTGCTCCTGCCGGGCGACGTCACCTGGCAGATCAGGCTCGTCAACCTCCTGTGCGTGGCGGCGGTCGCGGTGCGGTGGGTCAACCCGGTGTTCGCCGCGTTCCTCCTGAGCTTCACCCTGCTCTACACCCAGGTGGGCGACCCGCTGGCCGCGCAGACCGTCGCCTACCTGTTCGTGGTGCCGGCGCTGACCTCGCGCCAGAGGTTCGGCCCGCTGTTGTGGGTGACCCTGGCGACGGTGGTGATCAGCTACGCCCAGCCGTGGGACCTGGAGTGGTACGCCGTTGATCCGGTGTACCGCACGCTGTATTGCGTGATGCTGGCGGCGGCGGTCTGCTCGTTCGGCTTCCTGCAGCGGGCGATGCGGTCACGCAAGCGCCTGATGGTGCGCGAGCACAGGGAACGCGAGGCCCGCGCCCGCGTGGAGGACCGGGCCCGGCTGTCGGAGGAACTGCACGACGCGATCGGGCACGAGCTGAGCCTCATCGCGGTCCTGGCGGCGACGCTGCCGCTGACCGGCGGCGACCAGCGCACGGCCGACCAGATCGCCTCGCTGGCCCGCAACGGTCTGGCCGAGCTCCGGCAGATCGTCGCGATCCTCGGCGACAAGGCGTCGGGGCAGGCGGGGGAGCTGTTCAGCCTCCGGACGCTGCCGGCGCTGATCGCGCGGGTCGAGGACACCACCGGCACCACGGTCCGCCTCGACGACCGGGTGGATCCGGAGGTCGTGCTGCCGCCGGAGGTGGGACGGCTCGCCTACCGGGTCATCCAGGAGAGCCTCACCAACGCCGTGAAGTACGCCCCCGGCGCCCCCGTGACCGTCAGCCTGGACGGCACGGCGGAGCGGCTCACGGTGGCGGTGGTCAACGACCGCCCCAGCCGCGCGCCGATCGCGCTGCCATCCGGCCAGCGCGGCCTCACGCATCTGGCCGACCGGGTGGAACGGCTGCGCGGATCCCTCACCGCTCGGCCGGACGCCCACGGCGGCTTCGCGGTCGCCGCGCGGTTCCCCCTGAGCTGAGGGCTACCGCTTGCTGGTCGAGGTGACCCGCTTGAGCGCCCGCTCCCACTCCGTGCCGAAGGGGTTGTCGTTGATCATGTAGGTCCACGTCGCGCTGGGCCGCTTGAGCTCCGGCGCCGGCGCCTCGAAGGAGTCGAGCGACCGGCGCTCGATCTCCGCCATCAGCTGCTTGTACTCCGCGACCGCCTCGCGGTGGAACTCGTCCAGCGGACTCATGCGCCCCAGAGCCCGCAGGTGGATGCCCTCGCGCAGGTCGGTGAGGAAGGCCAGGTGCTCGGTCCAGCACCGGTCGAGGTGGTAGAGCACGATCTGCCTGGCCGTCTCGTCGCGGGTGGCCTCGGGCAGGGCCGCCCAGCGCTCAGGGTCGGCCTCGGACAGGGCCACGGAGGCCGAGTCGCCGTGCAGGGCCTTGTCGCGCCACTCCATGACCAGCTCGCGCTGGTGCTCCAGCAGCCTGGTGTAGCGCCAGGTGTTGCGGTGGATCTCGAGGTTGACGCCCTCGGCGACCCGCTGGGCGTGGCCGACGAGGTAGGCGCCGCGGCGGTGCCGTACGAGACCGTCGGGGTCGGCGGCGGGCGGACGCTCGTCGGGGACGAACTGGGTGAGCAGCTCGTCCTCCATGCTGACGAAGAAGACCGAGCCGCCGGGGTCGCCCTGACGGCCGGCGCGGCCGCGGAGCTGGTCGTCGAGGCGGCTGGATGAGTGGCGTCCCGAACCGATCACGTAGAGGCCGCCGAGCTCGGCGACGCCGTCGCCGAGGCGGATGTCGGTGCCGCGGCCGGCCATCTGCGTCGAGACGGTGATGGCGCCGCGCTCGCCTGCCCTGGCGATGATCGAGGCCTCTTCGGCGTCGTTCTTGGCGTTGAGGACGACCGGTTCGAGCTTGCGGCGCTGCAGCAGGTGGGCCAGGTGCTCGGACTCGGCGACGTCGAGGGTGCCGATGAGGATCGGGCGGCCGCTCTCGTGCACCTCCTGGATCTCCTCGACCAGCGCGGCGATCTTGTCGGGCACGGTCGGGTAGATGCGGTCGGCGAAGTCGTCGCGGACGCAGGGGCGGTTGGGCGGGATGACGGCGACCTTGAGGCCGTAGAACTCGCCGAGCTGCTCGCTGACCGCGACAGCCGTACCCGTCATGCCGCAGACCTGCGGGTAACGCTTGATCAGCCCTTGGACGCTGATCTGGTCGAGGATCTCGCCCTTCTCGGTGGGGTCGAGCGCCTCCTTGGCCTCGACCGCGGCCTGGAGCCCGTCGGGCCAGCGCTGCAGCAGGGCGACCCGGCCGCGCGAGGGGTTGATCAGCTGGACCCTGCCGTCGCGCACGATGTAGTCGACGTCGCGGGTGAGCAGGGCGTGGGCGTGCAGGGCGAGGTTGACCTCGATCAGGGTGCCCGGCTCGTTCTCGTCGTAGAGGTCGATGCCGAGGATGTTCTCGACGCTGGCGGCGCCCTTGGTGGTCAGGTAGGCGTTGCGGCCCTGCTCGTCGATCTCGTAGTGGTAGCCGCGCACGAGGGTGCGGACCAGGGCGGCGAGCTCGGGGATGGTGCTGCCGGGGTCGGCGGCGCCGGCGAGCACGAGCGGCACGCGGGCCTCGTCGACGAGCACGGAGTCGGCCTCGTCGACGAGCGCGACCTCGGGCGCGGGGACGATGATCTGCGCCGGGGAGGTGGCCAGGCGGTCGCGCAGGACGTCGAAGCCGATCTCGCTGACCGAGCCGTAGAGCACGTCGCAGGCGTAGGCCGACCTGCGCTCGTCGTGCGGGGTGTTCTGGTCGATGTAGCCGACCGTGACGCCGAGGGCTTCGTACAGCGGGGCCATCCACTCGGCGTCGCGCTTGGCCAGGTAGTCGTTGACCGAGATCACGTGGACACGCCTGCCCTGCAGGGCGTAGCCGGCGGCGGCCATGGCGCCGGACAGGGTCTTGCCCTCGCCGGTGACCATCTCGGCGACATGGCCTTCGAGCAGGGCCAGGGTGCCGATCAGCTGCACGTCGTACGGCCTGAGGCCGAGGGTGCGGTCGGCGGCCTCCCGAGCGATGGCACAAAAGCCCGCCAGGTCTGACATGTCGGGCTTGTCGTCCGGTGAGACCTCGCGCTTGTCGGCCGCATGAACGACCTTCTTGTACGCGGAGAGGTTCACTCCTCCCGGACGATCCAAGAGATTGCGGAAAAGCCCGGAAATCCTGGCCCTGTTGCCGGTCACAGTCCCTCCAACGACAAGAACGCCGGGCCTGTTCCTCGTGGGACCGGCATAGGTCCGGTACGGCAGGCGCCGCCGTACCGGACACTAGCTCACCTTTGACCCTGCACGGTCAACACCACGACGGAGGCGAGCAGCACGGCACCTCCCATCGCGGACAGGAGCGTCAGCGGCTCGCCCAGCAGGAGCGTTCCCAGCGCGGCCGCGCCCACCGCCTCGCCCAGGGACAAGATCGCGGCGGTCGACGCCTTGACGGTGGTCAGCGCCCTGAAGAACAACGCGTAGGCGAGAGCCGTCGGCACCGCGCCCAGGTAGAGCAGCAACGCGACCGTCTCCGGGGTGAAGTGGGGCAGGGTCGCGAACGGCGCCAGGCACAACGCCCCGACCGCGAAGGCGCCCGCGGTGGTTGTGGCCGGATCGTTGTGTTGCCCCGCGGACTTCGTGTACAGCGTCACCGCCGCGTACCCGGCCGCCGACAACAACGCCAGGGCGATGCCCAGCGGGGTGCTCGTCCCGGTCTGCTCGGCCGTCAGCATGACCAGCCCCGACAGGGCGGCGGGCAGGGCGATCAGCCCCGGCCCGCCGAGGCGCTCGCCGAGGAACACGCGGCTGCCCGCGGCGGCGAACAACGTGGTCGCGCCCATGGTGACGACGGTGGCGACGGCGACGCCCGACTCGGCGATCGCGCCGAAGTAAGCGGTCTGGTAGATCGCCATTCCGGCGCCGACGACGAGCGTGTGGCGGAGCGTGCGGCCTGACCGAGCGCCGGCCGTGCCGCTTCTTACGGCGACGGTCGTTCCGCTTCTTGCGGCGCCGGTCGTGCCGCTTCTTACGGCAGCGCCCGCGCCGGTCGCGAGGAGGCGGGTGGCCAGGAGCAGGAAGCCCGCGCCCAGCAGGTAACGCCAGAACGAGGCGCCGACGGCGTCGAGGCCGCCGTGCTCGAACAGCAGCTTTCCCGCGGCGCCGCCGGTGCCCCAGGCGGCAGCGGCGACGCAGATGTAGAGCGCGCCACGGCGCGCGGTAAGGGATGACAAGGAGATCTCTCCGGAAGAGTGGTTGGAGGAAGGGCCTGAACGAGGGCAGGCGGCAACCACTCACGGACCCGCGGTCCGCTACGAGGGGCGCCCGCTAGGCGGCGGGCGGAGGAGAGATCAGGTAATACGACGGCACCGGCTCAGAATAGCGAGGAAACGTACCTGACATCGGATGACAGGTATGCCCGGCACGATGACATCCATGACAGCAACGCTCATCGCCTTCACCATCGACTGCTCCGAGCCCGCCAAGCTCGCCGACTTCTACGCCAAGGTCCTCGGCTGGGAGGTGACCTACGCCGAGGAGGAGTACGCGGCCATCGGCGACGGGAAGACCAGCATCTACTTCGGGCGGGTGGCCGACCGGAAGCCTGTCGAGTGGCCGAGTCCGGACAAGCAGTTCCACATCGATCTCCGCGTGCCGGACGTGGAGCGGGCGGTCCAGGAATACATCGATCTGGGCGCTACCAGGCCCGACTTCCAGCCCGGTGAGGGAAAATGGGTCGTGATGCAGGACCCGCAGGGCCACCTTTTCTGCGTCTGCCCCGAGAGATCAGCCTAAAGTCTGATCTAACGACCTTGCTGGGCGAATAGTCTGTATCAATGCTCTTGGACCTCTGCGGGCGCCCATGACCTGGGTAGGCCTGGTGATCGCCCTGCTCGGGGCCCTCGGATACGCGCTCGGCGCGGCATTGCAACAGTACGAAGCCGTGGCGGAGGGCGCTTCGTTCTCGCTGATGAAGCGCCCGCGCTGGTGGATCGGCGGCATCATCGGCTTCACCGGCGCGTGCCTGCACGCGGTGGCGCTCAGCTTCGCACCGCTGGTCGCGGTGCAGCCCATCAGCGTGGCCACGCTGGTGTTCGCCGTCCCCCTGGCCGCCTTCATGTACGGCCGCAAGCCGTACAAGGCGGAGATCTTCGGATCCATCGCCGTGGCCGTCGGCCTGCTCTGGCTCATGCTGCTGGTGCCCGAGCACAACGTGAAACCGAGCCTGTCGACCCCCGCCGCACTCGTGTTCGTCGGCGTGATCGGCACCATCGTGCTGATCACCCACCTGGCCTCCAGACGGGCCAGCGGCCCGGCGAAGGCGCTCCTGCTGTCGATCGGCGCGGGCGCCACGACGGCCAGCGTCTCCACCTTCGTCCGCGTCGTCGGCGGCGGCATGGACGGCGACTTCGGCAAGCTGCTGCACTGGTTCACGCTGGCCATCCCGGTGCTGCTCATCTGCGCCGTGATGCTGCTGCAGCACTCCTACGCCGTCGGCTACTTCGGCATCGCCTACGCGGGTGTGCAGGTCGTTGACCCGATCACCAGCGTGCTCGCCGGAGCCATCATGCTCGGCGAGCCCCTGCCGACCAGCCCCGGCACCGCCATCCCCGCGATCGCCGCCGCGGCGCTGACCATCGCCGGCACGATCACACTCGGGCGCCTGGCTCCCGACCACTCCAAGAAGCCTCCGGCGGCTCCCATCCCAGCACCTGTGCCTGCGACCGCAGCAGCAGATCTGGACTGAGCTTCCCGCCGAGCCGTACACCCAGATTCCTCAGGCGTACGGCCAGCGGATTGGTCAGGGAGACCGTCCGGTTGATCGCCGCCGACCTGGCCACGATCATCGCGGTGCGCTCCAGCCTGGCCCGCGTGTAGGCCTCCAGATCGGGCGCCGTCGCCGCCAGGACGACGGCGTCCTCGATCGCCTGGCAGGCGCCCTGGCCGAGGTTGGGCGTCATGGGGTGCGCGGCGTCGCCCAGCAGGGCCACCCTGCCGTGGTGCATCGCCGGCAGGGGCTTCTCGAGGTAGTAGACGTCGTTCCTGAGCACCTTCTCCGCGCCCTGGAGCAGCTCGGGGATGGGGTCGTGCCAGGAACCGAAGCGCTTGATCAGCTCGGCCTTCTCGTCGGCGAACGTGCTGCCCGCGGGGACGACGTCGGTGGCGTAGATGTAGACCTCGGGGCCGGCCAGGGGCATGACGCCGAAGGCGAGGCCCCTGCCCCAGGTCTCGTGGGTCTGCTCGACGCCCCCGGTCTTGGGCACGATCGCCCGCCACGCCGTCACGCCCGCGTAGATCGGGGCGGGGTGGTGGGGGAAGAGCGCCTTGCGGGTGGCCGAGTGAATACCGTCGGCGGCCACCACGAGATCGGCACCGTAGCGCTCGGCCGGATCCCCCGCGCCCGCTTCTACTCCCAGGCGGAGCGCGCCCTTCGGTAGCCGTTCCACCAGGAGTTCCGTCAGCGTCGCCCGCTTGAGGAGCACGACCGAGTCGCCGAACGTGGCCACCGCCCTGTCATTCGTGGTGCGCATCAGCCACTTCCCGTCGGAGCTGCGTATCCCGGCGGTGCCCTGGATCGCCGAGAGCTTGCGCACCTCGTCGCCGACCCCGATCACGTCGAGGGCCTTCAGCGCGTTGGCGGCGATCGCCAGCCCGGAACCCACCGGCTCCAGCTGTGGCGCGCGCTCCAGGACCTCGACCTCCCAGCCCTTCCTGTGCAACGCGATGGCGGCGGTCAGCCCGCCGATGCCTGCTCCGATCACTACCGCACGCATGCCCACTCCTCCAGGGAAACTACACTTGTAGTTCGAGACTACACCTGTAGTATGCCGCTGTGAAGCGATCGGAAGTCGTCGCGGAAGCGGCCATCACCGTCCTGGCCGATCACGGAATGCGCGGGCTCACCCATCGCGCCGTCGACGAGGCCGCGGGGCTTCCCACGGGCTCCACCTCCAACCTGGCTCGCAGCCGGGCGGCACTCCTGGAGCTCACGCTGGTGCACCTGACCGCGCTGGAGGAGCGGGCGCTGGCGGAGGCTCTCGGCGCCGGCGGGTCGGAGCTGGCGGAGCTGATGGCGGCGGCGCTGCTGGTGCAGATCAGGGACCGGCGGCGCACACTGGCCCGTTACGAGCTGGCGCTGGAGGCCAACCGGCGGCCCGAGCTGCGGGCCGTCTACAACCGGGTGGGGGCGCGCTTCCGGGACCCGGGGGTGGTGATGCTGGCTGCGATGGGGTCGGCGGACCCGGTGCGGCACGCGCGCCAGCTGGTGGCCTTCGGGGAGGGGCTGATGTTCGACACACTGGTGGGGGCGGGATCCGAGCCGTCGTTCGAGGAACTGCGGGACGGGATCGAGGAACTGATCGCGGGCATGCTCGCTGACGGCTGACGGCTGACGGCTGACGGCTGACGGCTGACGGGAGCGCCGACGCCGGGTCCCTGCCCGGCGCCAGAGCCCCCAGCCGCTGAGCACCGCCCGCAGGGGCGTTCCCGAGCCCTGTTACCTGCCCGTAAGGCGGGCCCGGTGTTGCGGCCACTCCTCGCGCAGGATCCCGAAGCACACCGTGTCACGCCAGCTGCCGTCCGGGCGCGGCCGGTGGCGGCGCAGGGTCGCCTCGTGCACCCCGCCGATCCGCGCGATGGCCCGCTGCGACCGCACGTTCCGGTCATCGGTCTTCAACAGCACCCTGTTGTGCTCATGCCCCCCGAAAACGTGGTCGATCAGCAGCACCTTGCACGACGTGTTCACCGCCGTCCGCCAGTACGCCCTGCCGTACCACGTCCACCCGATCTCGACGCTCAGATCGAACCCGGGCACGTCGCAGAAGGACGTCGACCCGACGGCCCGCCCGTCGTGGATCACGGCGTACGGCACGCGCGCCGGGTTGTCGACGAGCGAGCGCACGATGCGCTCCATGTCGTCCTCGGTGCGAGGGGTGGCGGCGGGCATCCACTGCCACAGCTCGTCGTCCTTGCCGCTGGCGGAGAAGAGGTCGGCGACGTGATCGAGGGAGAGCGGTTCGAGCCGGACGACGGTGTCGGCGAGGATGGCGGGCGTGGGGAGGGCGAGGGTCATGACCGGCCCCGGCTGACCAGGCGGGTGCGGTGGGCTGGCGTGGGCGGGGCGAGGGTCATGACCGGCCCCCGTCCGGCCATGCGGGCGGCCAGGCGGGCGCGGTGGGCTGGCGTGGGGAGGGCGACAGTCATGACCGGCCCCGTCCGGCCATGCGGGCGGCGAGGCGGGCGCGGTGGGCGGGCCATTCCTCGCGCAGGATGCCGAAGCAGGCCGAGTCTCGCCAGGTGCCGTCGGGCCGGAGCCGGTGGCGTCGCAGGGTGCCCTCGTGCACGCCGCCGATGCGGGCGATGGCCTGCTGGGAGCGCGTGTTGAGGTGGTCGGTCTTGAACATCACGCGGTTGTAGTCGTGGGCGTCGAAGGCGTGGTCGACGAGCAGGATCTTGCACGAGGTGTTGACGGCGGTCCGCCACACGGCCCTGCCGTACCAGGTGAAGCCGATCTCGACGCTCAGGTCCCACCCGGGGACGTTCCAGTAGGAGGTGGAGCCGACGGCGCGCCCGTCGTGCACGACCGCGAAGGAGACGCATTCGGGGTTGGCGAGCAGGCCGGTGACGATGCGGGCGATCTGGTTCTCGTTCTGGGGGGTGGGGACGGGCATCCAGCGCCACACCTCGTCGTCCTTGCCGCTGGCGGCGAACAGGTCGGGGACGTGGTCGCCGGTGAGGGGTTCGAGGCGGACCACCGTGTCGGAGAGCACGGTGGGTGAGGGCATGGTCGCTGTCATGGGCACGAGGGTAGTGGCGGGGTGGTCTGCCGAGCATGGCCACAAGCAGCCGTTTCTCAGGGACCACTATTCGAAGGCGAACATGCGTTCACCAGCGGCGAGAGGGCCTGGGGTGCCGGTGAAGCGGTGCGCGCCCACGCCGTAGGGAGCGTCGGACGGCGACATCCACTGCTCTTCGAAGCCCTGCTCCTCGAACCAGGAGCGGATCGACGGGACGAGGTCGGGGGAGCGGCGGTGGCGGGTCCAGACGACGATGCCGCCGGTGGCGGTCAGGCGGGCGGCGTAGGCGACGGTGCGCTCGACGTCGGCGTCGGTGATGTTGCCGAAGATGCCGCACAGCAGCACCAGGCCGGCGGGCGCCAGGTCGAGGTAGTGGTCGGTGAGCGCGGCGTCGGCGGTGACGACCTCGACCTCGGGCAGGCCGAAGGCGCGGGCGGCGTCGCCGTTGGCGGGGTCGAGCTCGACCAGGCGGGCGCGGACGTCGACGCGGCGGGGGTGGTGGGCCAGGACGGGCAGCAGGTCGCGGCCCTGCCCGGCACACAGGCTGATGATCGTCAGCGGGCCGGGCGGGGCGGTGTCGAGCGCCTGGCGGATGCGGTCCTGCACGACCTGCAGGCGCTGGGCCAGGGGGGAGCCGGGACGGTCGTAGTCGGCGTGCCATGTCTGCCAGTCCATGCCGCGTGACCTTACCGGCGGCCACCGACAGGCCGGGTCGTGCTGCGTGATCCTATTGGCGGGCGCCGGCGAGCCGGGTGCGGTGGGCGGGCCATTCCTCGCGCAGGATGCCGAAGTAGACCGAGTCCCGCCAGGTGCCGTCGGGGCGGACGCGGTGGCGTCGCAGGGTGCCCTCGTGCACGGCTCCGAGGCGGGCGATGGCCTGCTGGGAGCGGGTGTTGAGGTTGTCGGTCTTCAGCACGACCCGGTTGTAGTCGTGGGCGTCGAAGGCGTGGTCGAGGAGCAGGATCTTGCTGGCGGTGTTGACGGCCGTCCGCCAGTACGCCCTGCCGTACCAGGTGAAGCCGATCTCGACGCTCTGCGCGTATCCGGGAACGTTCACATACGAGGTCCAGCCGATGGCGCGGCCGTCGTGGACGACGGCGAAGGGCGTGTATTCGGGGCCGTCGATCAGGCGCAGCGCCAGGGTGGTGAGGTCTTCCTTGGTGTGCGGTGTGGGCCTGAGCCAGCGCCACACCTCGTCGTCCCCGCCGCCGGCCTCGAAGAGGTCGGGCACGTGGTTCTCGGAGAGCGGCTCCAGCCGTACGACACCGTCCGCGAGAACCGTGGCGCGGGGGAGTGTTGCGGTCATGCGCGGAGCATAGTAGCGCCCTCCTTTATCTATGTATGTCGGTATTTGACAGAGTCGACAGGCATACCGACCGGTCGGTAGTCTCGCGGCATGGACTTCGCCTTCGACAGCGTCACCGAGGACCTGCGCGAGCGCCTGCTGCGCTTCATGGACGAGTGCGTCTACCCAGCCGAGGCAGCCTTCCACGAGCAGGCGGACGAGAGCGGGTGGAGCCCGCCGCCACTGCTGGAGGACCTCAAGGACGAGGCGAGGAAGCGGGGCCTGTGGAACCTGTTCCTGCCGGGTGACCACGGCGCGGGCCTGACGAACCTGCAGTACGCGCCGCTGGCCGAGATCATGGGCCGCTCGCCGAGCATCGCCCCGGCCGCGACCAACTGCGCCGCGCCCGACACCGGCAACATGGAGGTGCTCTCCATGTTCGGCAGCGAGTGGCAGCGCAAGGAGTGGCTCGCGCCGCTGCTCGACGGCGAGATCCGCTCGGCCTTCGCGATGACCGAGCCCGATGTGGCCTCCTCCGACGCCACCAACATCGCCACCTCGATCGTCAGGGACGGCGACGAGTACGTGATCAACGGCCGCAAGTGGTTCATCTCCGGCGCGATGAACCCCAGCTGCAAGATCTTCATCGTCATGGGCAAGACCGACCCCGAGGCCCCGAGTCACCGGCAGCAGAGCATGATCCTGGTGCCGCGCGACACGCCCGGGATGACGATCAAGCGCGGCATGACGGTCTTCGGCTACACCGACGGCGACCACGGCGGGCACGCCGAGGTGATCTTCGAGGACGTGCGGGTCCCGGCCGACAACCTGATCGGCGAGGAGGGCGGCGGCTTCGCCATCGCCCAGGCCCGCCTCGGTCCCGGCCGCATCCACCACTGCATGCGCCTCATCGGCATGGCCGAGCGCGCCATCGAGATGATGTGCAAGCGCGCGCTGAGCCGTACGACGTTCGGCAAGCCCGTCGCCCAGCAGGGCGTCGTGCAGGACTGGATCGCCGAGTCCCGCGTCAGGGTCGAGCAGCTGCGCCTGCTGACCCTCAAGGCCGCCTGGCTCATGGACACCGTCGGCAACCGCGGCGCCCACACCGAGATCCAGGCCATCAAGATCGCCGCTCCGCTGACGGTGGAGTGGATCCTCGACAAGGCCGTCCAGGTGCACGGCGCGGGCGGCGTGTCCCAGGACTTCCCGCTGGCCGGGCTCTGGGCGCACGCGCGCACGCTGCGCCTGGCCGACGGGCCCGACGAGGTGCACAAGAGGTCACTCGCCTACCGGGAGCTGAAGAAGTGGATGTAGTCGACGATTTCCTGAGGGATCATTCCGCCGACGACCGGCTGGAGTTCCTCCGCGCCCGTTTCGACGCCGGGCTGGCCTGGGTGCACTTCCCCGAAGGGCTGGGCGGCCGGGGCTGGTCGCGCGACCAGCAGCAGGAGGTCGACGAGGCGTTCAAGGGCACGCCGCAGCTCGACTTCGGCGTGCAGGCGATCGGCCTGGGCATGGCCGCGCCCACGATCCTCGCCTTCGGCACCGAGGAGCAGAAGCGACGTTTCCTGCGGCCGCTGTGGACGGGCGAGGAGATCTGGTGCCAGCTGTTCAGCGAGCCCGGCGCCGGCTCCGACCTGGCCACGCTGGCCACCAGGGCGGTCAGGGACGGCGACGAGTGGATCGTCGACGGCCAGAAGGTCTGGACCTCGGGCGCCCACCACGCCCGCTGGGCCATCCTGGTCGCCAGGACCGATCCCGACGTCCCCAAGCACCGCGGCCTGACCTACTTCGTCTGCGACATGCACGCCCCCGGCGTCGAGGTGCGCCCGCTGCGCCAGATCACCGGTGAGGCCGAGTTCAACGAGGTCTTCCTGACCGGCGTGCGGCTCGGCGACGACCTGCGCCTGGGCCAGGTCGGCGACGGCTGGCGGGTCGCGCAGACCACGCTGATGAACGAGCGCGTCGCGATCGGCGGCAATCCGGTACGGCGCGGCGGCGGCATGATGGGCCCCGTGCTCGACGCCTGGCGCGAGCACCCCGAGCACCGCAGCCACGACCTGCAGCAGCGCCTGCTGAAGATCTGGGTGGAGGCCGAGGTCACGAGGCTGTCGGGCGTACGGCTGCGCGAGCAGCTCGCGGTCGGCCAGCCGGGCCCTGAGGGCTCGGGCATGAAGCTGAGCTTCGCCAAGCTCAACCAGGAGCTGTCCGGCATCGAGGTCGAGCTCAACCGCGACCTGGGCTACGACGACTGGAGCTTCCGCCGTTCCGAGAGCGTCGACTTCTTCGGACGCGGGCCCGGCTACCGCTACCTGCGCGCCAAGGGCAACTCCATCGAGGGCGGCACCTCGGAGATCCTGCGCAACATCGTCTCTGAGCGGGTGCTCGGGCTGCCGAGCGAGCCCCGCGTCGACAAGGACGTGCCGTGGAAGGACCTGCCCCGATGACCCTGCTCTACAGCCCGGACGAGGAAGACCTGCGCTCGGCCGTACGGGATCTGCTGAAGGACCGGTGCACCGACGTCCTGGCGCGGGTCGAGACGGCCCAGCCCTACGACCTGGACCTGTGGAAGACGCTCTCGCGCGAGATCGGGGTCGCGGGCCTGCTGATCCCCGAGGAGCACGGCGGCGCCGGCGCGACGCCGCGCGAGGCGGGCGTGGTGCTGGAGGAGCTGGGCCGGTTCGTCGCGCCCGTTCCCTTCTTCACCAGCTCGGTGCTGGCCACCAAGGCGCTGCTGGAGGTGGGCGCGGGTGAGCTGCTGGAGCGGCTGGCGGCCGGCGAGGCGACCGCGGCGCTCGCGGTGCCGTTCAGCGCCTCGCCGTACCGGATCCCGTCCGGCACGGCGAACGTGGCGGGCGCGGACGTCGCCGACATCGTGCTCGTGGTCGAGGACGGCGTGCTCTACCAGGTGTCCGACGCCCGCGTGGAGCTGGTGTCGTCGCTCGACATGACCAGGCCTGTCGGGACCGTGTCGTACGGCTCGGGCGACAAGGTCAGGCTCGGCGAGGTCGACCTGCCCGAGGTGCTCGGCTTCGGCGCCGCGCTGCTCGCCTCCGAGCAGCTGGGTGTGGCCGAGTGGTGCCTGCAGACGACGCTCGACTACGTCAAGACGCGCTACCAGTTCGCCCGCCCGGTCGGCTCCTTCCAGGCGATCAAGCACCGGCTGGCCGACCTCTGGCTCGACGTGGTGCGGGCGCGTGCCGCGGCGAGGAACGCGGTGTCGGAGCTGTCGCCGATCGCGACGGCCACGGCGCAGGCGTGGAACGCGGACGTGGCCGTGCACGTGGCAGAGGACGCGGTCCAGCTGCACGGCGGCATCGGGATGACCTGGGAGCACCCCGTGCATCTCTACCTCAAGCGCGCCAAGGCCACCCAGATCGCGCTGGGCACGCCCGGCGACCACCGCGAGGCGCTGGCTAGTCTCGTGGGGCTAGAGATGTGAGCAGCAGGTCGGCGAAGTGAGCACCCACCTGGGCGCCGGTCAGCGGCCCGTCCGCGTGGTACCACGTGCCCAGGTGGTGCACGGAGCCGAAGAAGTAGTCGACGACGATCTCGGCGGGGATGTCGTCGCGGAAGACGCCCTCGCGCTGTCCCTCCGTCACGAGCGCGCGGAAACGTTCGTGGTAGCGGCGGCGCTCGGCGCGCACGGTCTTCTGGGTCTGCGGCGCGAGCAGGTGCATGGACCGGAAGAAGATCTTCGAGTCGTCCAGGTACTCCGTGGTGGTCTCGACCACGTCGGCGGCGGCTCTGTGGAGGCGCTCGGCGACGGGGCCCGACTCGTCGGCGATCTGGGTGAGCCTGCCCATCTGCATGCGAAGCAGGCGAGCGTAGACTTCGTGCAGCAGGTCATCCTTGGAATCGAAGTAGTGGTACATGGCGCCCTTGGTGACGCCGGCCGCGACCACGATCTCCTGGACCGAGGTGCTCTCGAATCCCTGCTTCGCGAACAGGCGGGTGGCCTCGCTGAGCAGTCTCTGGCGTACCGGTTCTTCCTTCACGCCTCCCGAGCATACCGACTGGTCGGTTGAATGGAATCGGGTTGGTGCTATTTCCGTAACCCCCTGCACGTGGGAGGCTGGGAGCGGGTACCCCTTGGACCGGCGAGGGATCTCCGGCGTGGTAGATCCAGGCATTACCTACTCATTCGGGGAGTTTGGCATGCCCGGTGGCTCGATCTACGTGCAGCGGGACGAGAAGTTCACGGGCTCCTCAGCCCAGTGGTACTACGAGAAGTACTGGCACGAGGACGCCAAGACCAGACAGCGCGCCCGCGTCGCGAAGGCGGCGGCGGGCTTCGTCGCCGGCTTCCTGCTGGCGCTCCGCTTCGACCTCATCCCGGCGGCTCTGTACGGCTTCGCCCTCGCGGGCGTCGTCGCGGCCGTCGACTGGTACCTGTCCTGGCGTTCCTTCCGCTCCACGGCGGTGTGGAGGGGCCGCCGCAGGGGCGAGTCGATCACCGGCAAACTGCTGCGGCGCGCGCTGCGCCGTACCGGGCACAGGGTGCTCGACGGACGCGCCATCCGCGGGATGGCCTCCATCGACCACCTGGTCATCGGGCCGGGCGGCCTGTGGATCGTCGACAACGAGTCGTGGGCGCCCGACACCGAGATCGCCACGTACGGCGGGCGGCTGTTCTTCGGCGAGAAGTACGGCACCAGCGTGGCCAGGCCGCTCGTCGAGACGGCCAACGCCTTCGCCGACCTGCTGTCCCGCGAGACCGGGATCAAGGTCGCGATCAGCCCGATCCTGGCCGTGCACTGCGGCCAGCTGCCGCGCGGCGGCCTGGTCGCCGCCGAGGGCGTGACCGTCACCAGGCCGGGACGCGTGTCCTCGCTCGTGCGGCGCACGGTCACCCAGGTGCTGACACCGCAGCAGATCGAGGTGCTGGCCCGTACGGCGGCGCGGGAGCTGCAGCGGGTCGGCTAAGGGCTGAGCGGCAGGTTGATGACCACCGCGCTGAGGCTCGCCAGCGCGGCCACGACCGCCAGCCAGAACCCCCAGCGGATCAGCCGGTACTTTCGCGTGGCGATCCGGCTGAGCCGCAGGAGCTGGTGGGTGACGCGCTCGAGGTCGAGTTCGGCCGACTGGCGCAGCGCGGTGGTCACGTCGTCGACGGTCCTGAAGTGCGACACGTCGTGGAAGTACATGATCCTGCCGCTGTTGTTGCGCCGGTCGAGCCGGGGATAGACGGCACCCGACAACACGCCGACCGAGGCGAGCGCGGCCACCACCCCGGCCCACCACAACCACTCGACGGAGTCGGCGAGGTCCTGCGGCTTCCAGCTGCCCGCCAGCAGGCCGCCGGCGATCGCGCCCAGGCCGATGCCGACCACGCCGAGGAGCACCTGGGCCTTGGAGTCGGCCTTGTTCAGCTCCTCGCGGGCCTCGCTGAGCAGCTTGGAGCCGTAGGCCACGGCCTGGGCCTGCCTGAGCTGGGCCGGATCAGGTCCTGGCCGGCGTAACCACCACATGGGATCAGTTTAGATCTTCGATGAACTCCGCCAGCTGGGCCACGTTGCGACACTCCCGCATCGGCACGATCGCGCCGTAGCCGGAGGCGACGGAGTCGCCGGTGTCCCACTGGGCGCGCGGCTCGGGGTTGAGCCAGTGGGCGTGCCGGGCCCTGCCCGCCAGCCGCTTGAGCGTGTCGGCGGCCGGCGGCTGGTAGTTGGACCGGGCGTCGCCGAGGATCAGCAGCGAGGTCCTAGGCCCGATCGCGTCGCCGTACTTCTCCGCGAACCGCTCGAAGGCGTGGCCGTAGTTGGTCCTGCCGAAGCGGGTCATGTCGGCCTCGCTCGCCAGGCGGGTGACCGCGTCGAGGAAGTCGGCCCCCGGCGCGAAGAAGCGGGTGATCTCGTCGACCGTGTCGACGAAGCCGAAGGCCCGCACCTTGGTGAACTGTTCCTTGAGCGCGTAGGTGAGCAGCAGGGTGAAGTGGGCGAAGCTGGAGACCGAGTCGCTGGTGTCGCAGAGCACGACGAGCTCGGGCTTGTGGGGGCGGGGCGGCTTGAAGTGCGTGGTGAGCGGGACCCCTCCGGTCTGCAGGGAGGCGCGCACGGTCCTCCTGAAGTCGAGGCGGCCCTGCTTGCCGTGCCGGTGCTTGATCGCCAGCCTGGTGGCCAGGCGCCTGGCCAGGGGGTAGACCTCCCGGCGCAGGTCGGAGAGATCCTGCTTGGTGGCCCTGAGGAAGTCGATCTGGTCGAGCGGGGGGCGGACCGCCGACTTGGCGATCTTCTCGATGCCGGAGTCCTCGGCGATCCTGCGCCGCACGTCGGAGGCGACCTCGGTCTCGAACTGCCGGATCTTGGCCGAGATGTGGGTACGCGCCCGCTTCTCGTGCAGGGTGCCGCGCTCGATGCCCTCCAGCAGCCTGGCGATGAGCGTCTCGGGCGACAGGGCGCGCATCACGCTGTAGGAGAACCAGTTCTGCCGGCCGGGACCGGCGGGCTGGCGGCCGTACCGCTCGACCATCGCCCTGGCGAACTGCCGCATCTCCTCGTCGCCGCCGTTGGCCAGCAGCCTGGCCAGCTCGTCGCGCAACTGCTGGGGAGTCGCCTCCTGCAGGTCGTCGCGCGGCGCGCCGTACAGCCCGCTGGTCGACGGCGGGAACCACAGATCGAACAGCACGTCGAAGCCGGGCCGGTACGACGGCTTCTTGACCAGCGTCGCCGCGTAGGTGGCCTTCAGCAGCTCGCGGTCGCCCATCTCGATGACGCGCAGCGCGGCGGCCGCGTCGAGCCCCTCGGCCACCGACACCGGGATGCCCGCGCCGCGCAACGCGTGCAGGAACCCCACGTGCCGGTCGACCAGGCTCACTCTCACTTGAGCCCCAGTTCCTTGACCGCCCGGTCCTGGTCGGAGGCGTGCTTGAGCACGACGCCGAGCGTCTGGCCGATGGTCTCCTCGTCGAGGTCGTCCTTGCCCAGCGCGAGCAGGGTCCTGGCCCAGTCGATCGTCTCGGCCACCGACGGCGCCTTCTTCAGCTCCATCGCCCGCAGCGTCGCCACCGTCCTGGCCAGCTGCTCGGCCAGGTCCTGGCGGATCGTGGGCACCTGGCTGAGCACGATGTCGCGCTCGCGCTCCGGCGTCGGGTACTCGATGTGGAGGTAGAGGCAGCGCCGCTTGAGCGCCTCCGACAGCTCGCGGGTCGCGTTGGAGGTGAGGATGACGTACGGCCGGCGCGCCGCCTCGATCGTGCCCAGTTCTGGGATCGTCACCTGGAAGTCCGACAGCAGCTCCAGCAGGAGCCCCTCCACCTCGACGTCGGCCTTGTCGGTCTCGTCGATGAGCAGGACCGTGGGCTCGGTGCTCCTGATGGCCTTGAGCAGCGGCCGCTCGAGCAGGAACTCCTCGGTGAAGATGTCGTCGTCGGCGCTGGTGGCCTGGATGCGCAGGAGCTGCTTCTTGTAGTTCCACTCGTACAGGGCCCTGGCCTCGTCGAGGCCCTCGTAGCACTGGAGCCTGATCAGCCGCGCCCCCGTGGCCTGCGCCACGGCCTTGGCCAGCTGGGTCTTGCCCACACCCGCCGGGCCTTCCGTCAGCAGCGGCTTGCCCAGGGCGGCAGCCAGGAAGACGCTCGTGGCGATCGCGTCGTCGGAGAGGTAGCCGGCGGCGCTCAGGCGCTCGCTCACGTCGGCGGGCGAGTTGAACATCCACGCTCCTTGGTGTCGGTATCAAACCGAATTTTATTCTGCCATTGAGGCCACCGATTCGGCCAGCCGCTCCTCGGCCCACGCCGCCCATTCCTGCCGCACCCGCACATGGCGCAGCCCGAGCTCGAAGGCCAGCCTGCCGTGCTCAGGCACCAGCCGTTCCACGGCCTCCAGCTCGGCCAGCTCCTTGGCGGCCAGCTCGGCCTGGTGCCGCAGGTACGCGCGAGCCTCGGCCGGCTCGACCTGGCCGAGGAAACACAGCCGGAGCAACATCTCGCTCCGGGCGCCGCGCGACGGCCCGGACAGCAGCCACGCACGCAGCTCGGCCCGCCCGGCGTCGGTGATGGAGTACTCCTTGCGGCCGCGGCCGCCGGAGGCGCTGACGCGGACCAGCCCGGCGTCGGCGAGCCTGGACAGCTCGCCGTACAGCTGGCTCTGCGTGGCCGGCCAGACGGTGCGCAGCGAGTCGTCGAACAGCTTCATCAGGTCGTAGCCGCTGCCGGGCTCCCGCGCGAGGAGCCCGAGCACGGCATGTCGAAGGCTCATGTCACCTGCCACCGGAAAGGGGAAGGCCCGGGCCCGGGGGGAGGGCCCGGGCCTTCCGGGGTGGGAAAGAAGGATCAGGAGACCGGCTGCAAGGTCCGGCAGGGCGCGTGCAGCGCGTCGGCGCAGACACGATGAAGGCTTCCCCGGTGGAAGACCAGGGGGCCCGAATCGCCTTCGCCGGTGGTCAGCGCGGTGACGCGGGCGAGGGCGAGCTCGTGGTCACCGACGACGTGGCTGGCCTCCAGGACGCAGTCGATCCACGCCAGCGCCCCGGTGATCGCGGGATGCCCGCCGCCCTTGAGCGACCAGTCCACCCCGGCGAACCGGTCGGCGCCCTTGGTGGCGAACGACCGGCAGACCTCCGCCTGCCCGACGCTCAGCAGGCTGATGGTGAAGGAGCCAGCCTCACGGATGTGCGGCCAGGTCGAGGAGGTGTGGGCGGCGCAGAAGGACACGATGGGCGGGTCGAGCGAGACCGAGGTGAAGGAGTTGACCGTGAACCCGTGCGGCTCGCCGCCCGACATCGCGGCGATCACGACCACCCCGGTCGGGTAGTGACCCAGCACCCTGCGCATCGTCAAGTTATCGATCATCTCTCACCGGCTCTCCCACGCACTCTTGAGCCGGTCGAGGTGCCGCAGGCCGTCCAGCACGAGATCGGTGTCGGGAACGAAGTCGATCAGGCAGCCGATCTCGTCGACGCCGATGCTCTCCAGGGACTCCAGCACGGCCAGCCCGTCCTCGACGGTGCCGAACAGGCCACCGGTGTCGAAGTAGCGGTCGAAGGAGACCTCCAGGAGGAACTCCAGGTCCTCGGGATCCATCGACTCGGCGTCCAGCCCCGGCATCAGCTCCTGGGCGGCCTTCAGGACCAGCCCGATCGAGCTGCGCAGGTAGTCGGTGAACGGGCCGTGCACGATCTCCCGCACGCGGGCCCGGTCCTCGCCGATGAAGGTGTGCAGCATCAGCACCACATGACCGTTGCCGCCGTGGCCGGCGGCGAAGCGCGCCCGGTAGTCGGCCACCTTGCCCGCCAGCTCGTCAACGCTCTGGCCGAGCAGATGGGTGAGGATGCCGACGCCCAGCTCGCCCGCCTGGCGGAACGTCTCGGGACTGCCCGAACTCGTCAGCCACGTCGGCAGCTCGGGCTGGATCGGCGCCGGATGGGTCCGGATCTTGACCGGCTCGCCGGTGCCGTCGCCGAGCTCGACCGACTCCTGGCGCCACAGCCGGCGCACGGTGTCGATCGTGTCGGCCGTCACCTGCCGGCGGTCGGCGTAGTTCTCGGGCCGCAGGGCGAAGTCGACCGCGTGCCAGCCGGGAGCGAAGGAGATGCCGGCGCGACCACCCGACAGGTTGTCCACCACCGCCCACTCCTCGGCGATCCGTGCCGGGTGGTGCAGGGGAGCCACGACGCTGCCGGCGCGGATCGCGACGTTGCTGGTGACCGCGGCGATGGCCGCGGCGGTGACGGCGGGATTCGGATAACGGCCGCCGAATTCATGGAAATGCCGTTCCGGCGTCCACACCGCAGAGAAACCGTGGGTGTCGGCGAAACGGGCACCTTCCAGCAGCAGCCGGTACGGGTCGGTCCCGGCTCTTGCCTCGTCAGCGAAATAGAAAAGGCCAAAGTCCAACGGTCTCTCCTCACGTGCTGCTCGAAATATGGACGAGCGGCTCCATTGTTCGCCCGATCGGAGAGAGCGAGTAACCCCTAGAATCCACTACCCAGGCAGAATGGTGCGGAGCGCGGGACCCCTGGCCCGGGGTTTCCATTCCCGCGGATAGCCGACGGAGACCTCCTCGAAACGCACCCCGTCGTAAACCGTGCTGCGCGGAATGTGCAGGTGGCCGTAGACCATGGCGGCGGCGCCGTACTTCACATGCCAGTCGGCGGTCCGCTCGGTGCCGCACCACAGTGCGAACTCCGGATGCCTCAGCACGCGGGTGGGCTCGCGCACCAGCGGATAGTGGTTGACCAGGACCGTCGGCAGGCCGTCGGGCAGGGCGGCCAGCCGGGCGGCCGTCTGCGCGACCCGGGCCTCGCACCAGGCGTCACGGGTCGGGTAGGGGTCGGGGTGCAGGAGGAACTCGTCGGTGCAGACGACGCCCGCCTCGTAGGCCTGCTCCAGCGCCGCCTCCCTGGTCGTGGCGCCGGGCATGCGGAAGCTGTAGTCGTACAGCAGGAACAGCGGCGCGATCGTCACCGGCCCGCCCTCGCCCCGCCAGACCGGGTAGGGGTCCTCCGGCGTGACGATGCCCAGGTCGCGGCAGCGGTCCACGAGGTGCAGGTAGCGGGCCTCGCCACGCAGACGCACCGGATCGTCGGCCGGGGTCCACAACTCGTGGTTGCCCGGCACCCACACGACCTTGGCGAAACGCTCGCTGAGCAGGCGTAGCGCCCACAGCACGTCACTCATGAACTCGCCCACGTCGCCGGCCACCAGCAGCCAGTCGTCGTCGGAACCCGGGCGCAGCTCCGCCACGAACCGCCGGTTCTCGGGGTGGCGCACGTGCAGATCGCTGATGGCCAGCAGCCTCGGCGAGGGGCTCATGCACTGATCATAGGCAGCTTCCCGGCGCGCGAGGGCCACCCGTAGGGGCCATTCCGCCGCAGGTTAAGGGGCGGTCCCCGGTAGCTGCCCCGCCACCCACCGGGTTGAAATGAGCCTTGACTGAGTGGGGCATCGGCACACGTGGCTTTTCGAATCCGCCCGCTTGTTAGCCGAGAGGAAATATTGACGTGACGCTGACTACAGAACGCGGTCTTGAAACGCCTCTCTCGATGCGGGAGAGAGTCTCCGAGCTCGGCATGCTCAAGGACCAGGCGCGCGGCGGTGACCTGCAATCGGCCACGAAACAACAACAAGCCAAAGGCAAACTCACCGTCGACGAACGGCTGGACCTCCTTTTCGACCCCGGCAGTTTCACCGAGATCGAGCAGCTGCGCAGGCACCGGGCCACCGGCTTCGGCCTGGAGAACCGCAGGCCGTACAGCGACGGGGTGGTGGCCGGCTGGGGCACGGTCCACGGCCGCACCGTCTTCGCCTACGCCCACGACTTCCGGATCTTCGGTGGCTCGCTTGGCGAGGCGCACGCCCAGAAGATCCACAAGCTGATGGACCTCGCGGCGGCCACGGGAGCCCCGCTCGTCAGCCTCAGCGACGGGGCCGGCGCGCGCATCCAGGAGGGCGTGACCGCCCTGGCCGGCTACGGCGGCATCTTCCAGCGCAACGTCCGGGCCTCAGGGGTCATCCCCCAGATCAGCGTGATGCTCGGCCCCTGCGCCGGCGGCGCCACCTACTCCCCGGCCCTCACCGACTTCACGTTCATGGTCGACGGGATCGCGCAGATGTACATCACCGGCCCGAGCGTGGTCGAGGCGGTGACCGGCGAGAAGATCAGCCATGACGGGCTGGGCGGAGCCCAGGTGCACGGCACGGTCTCCGGAGCCGCCGGGTTCGTCTACGCCGACGAGGCCGACTGCCTCGACGCGGTCCGCTACCTGCTGTCGCTGCTGCCGGCCAACAATCGCGAGGCCGCGCCGTACCTGCCGGCGGGCGACCCGGCCGACCGCCGCTGCGACGCGCTCCTCGACATCGTGCCCGTCGAGCTGAACCGCTCCTACGACATCCGCGAGGTGATCAGGGAGATCGCCGACCTGGGCGACTTCTTCGAGGTGCACGCCCTGTGGGCCACCAACGTCATCTGCGCCCTGGCCAGGATCGACGGCCACGTGGTCGGGATCGTGGCCAACCAGCCGTGCTCCCTGGCCGGCGCGCTGGACATCGACGCCTCCGAGAAGGCCGCCAGGTTCGTGCAGTTCTGCGACGCCTTCAGCATCCCGCTGGTCACCCTTGTCGACGTGCCAGGCTTCCTGCCCGGCAAGGACCAGGAGCACGCCGGCATCATCCGTCACGGGGCCAAGCTGCTCTACGCGTACTGCAACGCCACCGTGCCCCGCATCCAGGTCATCCTGCGCAAGGCGTACGGCGGCGCGTACATCGTCATGGACTCCCGCTCCATCGGCGCGGACCTGTCCTTCGCCTGGCCGACCAACGAGATCGCGGTGATGGGCGCCGAGGGCGCGGCGAACGTCGTCTTCCGCAAGGAGATCGCCGCCGCCGACGACCCCGAGGCCATGCGCGCCGAGATGATCAGCCGCTACCGGCAGGAGCTCATGCACGCCTACTACGCCGCCGAGCGAGGCCTGGTCGACGACGTCATCGACCCCGCCGACACCCGGGCCGTGCTGGCCCGCTCGCTGGCCATGCTGCGCGCCAAGAGCGCGAGAACGCCCTACCGCAAGCACGGAAACCTGCCGCTGTGATGTCCGGCGACGAGCAGGTCAGGGTGCGGTTCGTCGGCGGCGATCCGGCCCCGGAAGAGATCGCCGCGGTCATGGCGGCGCTGGCCAGGACCCTGGCGGCGAAGGCCGGCCAGGACGACGACGCTCCGGCTCGACTGCCCGCCTGGGACGAGCCGAGAGCCTTCGAAGCGCCGAATTCATGGTCTTCACGGTGAATCGGCAGAAGGAGTACAAGTGATCACCGATACCGGGATGTGGCTGCGCCGGTTCCAGAGCGCGCCGCCGTCCTCCACCCGACTGATCTGCTTCCCGCACGCGGGAGGCTCGGCGTCCTACTTCCACCCCGTCGCCAGGCAGCTGTCGGCGGTCATGGACGTGCTGGCCGTGCAGTACCCCGGCCGGCAGGAACGCCGCCACGAACGGTGCATCGACGACATCGCGACCCTGGCCGACCAGCTGACCGGGGAACTCCTCCCGCTCGCCGACCTGCCGATGGCCTTCTTCGGCCACAGCATGGGCGCCGTCGTCGCGTTCGAGGTGTCGAGGAGGCTGCTGACCCACGGCGTCTCCCCGGTGACGCTCTTCGCCTCCGGACGCCGCGCCCCCTCCACCACGCGCAACGAGACTGTGCACAAGGAAGGCGACCAGGCGCTCCTGGCCGAGGTGCGGCGCCTCGGCGGAACCGACCTGCGGATGCTCAACGACCCGGAGGTCGTGAGCATGATCCTGCCGTCGCTGCGCGGCGACTACACCGCGATCATGACCTACCGGTGCTCGCCCGGCATCAAGATCGACGCGCCGATCGTCGCGTTGGTCGGCGACAACGACCCCCACGTCTCCCTGGACGAGGCGATCCGCTGGAAGGAACACACCAGCGGCGCCTTCGACATGCAGGTCTTCAGCGGGGGCCACTTCTACCTGAACAACCACGCCCTTGCGGTGATGAACATCATCACCGAACGCATCACCAGCGCGTAGATCCTCAACCGGCAGCGCGAAGAGTACGAGGCGAGAATGACTGCGAACGACACCAAGCTCATCGAGGCCCTGCGTTCCTCCCTGAAGGAGACGGAACGGCTGCGCGCGCAGAACCGTTCCCTCACCGACGCGGCGCACGAGCCGATCGCGATCGTGGGGATGGCCTGCCGCTATCCCGGTGGCGTGCTCTCGCCGGAGAACCTGTGGGAGCTGGTGGCCTCCGGCACGGACGCCATCGGAGAACTGCCCGCCAACCGTGGCTGGGATCTGGAGCGGCTCTACGACCCCGACCCCAGCAGCCGCGGCACCACCTACTCGCGGCACGGCGGCTTCCTCTACGACGCGGGCGACTTCGATCCCGGCTTCTTCGGGATCTCGCCGCGCGAGGCTCTGGCGATGGACCCCCAGCAGCGGTTGTTGCTGGAGACGTCGTGGGAGGCCATCGAGCGCGCCGGCCTCGACCCCGACGCCCTGCGCGGCAGCCGTACCGGCGTGTTCGCGGGCGTGATGTACCACGACTACGCCTCCGCTTCCACGCCTGCCGAGCTTGAAGGGCTCATCGGCACCGGCACCTCGGGCAGCATCGCCTCCGGGCGGGTGTCGTACACGTTCGGGTTCGAGGGTCCCGCGGTCACCGTCGACACGGCCTGCTCGTCGTCGCTGGTGGCGCTCCACCTGGCCGCGCAGTCGCTGCGCTCGGGGGAGTGCGACCTGGCGCTGGCCGGCGGGGCGACCGTCATGGCGACGCCAGGGACCTTCGTGGAGTTCTCGCGGCAGCGAGGGCTGTCGGTGGACGGGCGGTGCAAGGCGTTCTCCGCTTCGGCCGACGGCACCGGCTGGGCCGAGGGTGTGGGCATGCTGCTGGTCGAGCGGCTGTCGGACGCGCGGCGTCACGGGCACCGGGTGCTGGCCGTGCTGCGGGGGAGTGCGGTCAATCAGGATGGTGCGAGCAACGGTCTGACGGCGCCGAACGGTCCTTCGCAGCAGCGGGTGATCCGTCAGGCGCTGGCGAATGCCAGGCTGGCTCCGGCTGATGTCGACGTGGTCGAGGCGCACGGCACCGGCACCACGCTCGGGGATCCGATCGAGGCGCAGGCGCTGATCGCGGCCTATGGGCAGGATCGTGAGCGGCCGTTGTGGCTGGGGTCGTTGAAGTCGAACATCGGGCATGCGCAGGCGGCTGCGGGTGTGGCCGGTGTGATCAAGATGGTCATGGCGATGCGGCACGGCGTGCTTCCGCGGACCTTGCATGTGGATGCCCCCTCTCCGCACGTCGACTGGTCGGCGGGGGCTGTCGAGCTGCTGACCGAGGCTCGGGCGTGGGATGTGGAGGATCGTCCGCGCCGGGCCGGGGTGTCGTCCTTCGGTGTGAGCGGGACGAACGCCCATGTGATCATCGAGCAGGGGCCGGTGGATGAGGAGCCGGAGGCGGCCGAGACCCGGCTTTCCGTGGCGCCGTGGGTGTTGTCGGCCCGGACTCCGGAGGCTTTGCGGGAGCAGGCTGTCCGGCTGGCTTCGTGGGTCGAGGAGCGGCCTGAGCTGGAAGTGGGCGACGTCGCGTGGTCGTTGCTGACCACTCGGTCGACGCTGGAGCAGCGGGCTGCTGTGGTGGGTGCGGATCGGGCCGAGCTGATGGCGGGCCTGCGGGCCCTGGGTACGGCAAGCGCAGCGGGTGGCCGGTTGGCGATGTTGTTCGCCGGGCAGGGGAGTCAGCGGGTCGGCATGGGCGCTGAGCTGGCGGCTGCGTTCCCGGTGTTCGCCGAGGCGCTCGACGAAGTGTGCGTGCTGCTTCCGGCCGGACTGCGGGAGACGATGTTCGCGGGTCCGGTCGAGGCGCTGAACCAGACCGGCATGACGCAGCCGGCGCTGTTCGCCTTCGAAGTAGCGCTCTACCGTCTGCTGACCTCGCTGGGTGTCACCCCCGACGTGCTCGTCGGGCACTCGGTGGGCGAGATCGCCGCCGCGCACGTTGCGGGCGTGTTGTCGCTGGCCGATGCATGCACACTCGTCACGGCCCGCGCGCAGCTGATGCAGGCGCTGCCTGAAGGCGGCGCGATGCTGGCCGTCGCCGCCCCTGAAGCTGCGGTGGCGCCGCTGCTGGAGGGCCGCATCGATGTCGGCATCGCCGCCGTCAACGGCCCCGCCTCGGTGGTGATCTCCGGCAGCGAAGCCGCGATTGAAGAGATCGCTGGCCAGGTGCAGGCGCGCACGCGCCGCTTGAAGGTGTCGCACGCTTTCCACTCGCCGCTGATGGATCCGATGCTGGATGCCTTCGAGCAGGTCGTCTCGCGTCTGACGTTCAACGAGCCGTCGATCCCGATCATGTCGAGTGGTTCCGTGACCGACCCCGCCTACTGGGTGCGGCATGTGCGTGACGCCGTGCGCTTCGCCGATGGCGTGGCGGCTTCTGCGGCGAACGTGTTCGTGGAGATCGGCCCGGACACCACCCTCACCGCCCTGGCCCAGCAATGCCTGGACGAGGGCGTGTTCATCCCCGCCACCCGCAAGGACCGCGACGAGGTCCGCTCGCTGGTCGAAGCGCTCGGCACCCTCCACACCCACAACGTGCCGATCTCCTGGGCGTCGATCGTCGCCCCGGCCAAGCACGTCGACCTGCCGACCTACGCGTTCGAGCACCAGCGCTTCTGGATCACCACACAGGCCGTGGCGGGCTACGTGGCGGATGCGGGACTCGGCGCGATCGACCACCCGCTGCTGAGCGCGGTGACCGAGGTCGCCGGTGGCGAGTCGGTCATCTTCAGCGGGCGCCTGTCTCTGCAGGCTCAGCCGTGGCTGGCCGACCACGCGGTGAACGGCACCGTGCTGGTCCCGGGGACGGGGCTGCTGGAGCTGGCGCTGCGGGCGGGTGCCGAGGTGGGCTGGCCGCTGGTGCGGGAGCTGACGTTGCAGGCTCCGCTGGTGCTCCCGGCCGAGGGTGGTCTGCAGGTGCAGGTCGTGGTCGGCTCGGAGGAGTCGGGTGGCCGTCCGGTGTCGGTTCACACGCGTCCGGAAGGCGATCCGGCTGCGGCATGGGTGGGCCACGCTGAGGGTTTCCTCGCCGCGGAGAGCGTGTCGGCGGGCTTCGACCTGGCGCAGTGGCCGCCGGTCGGAGCGCAGGCGATCGAGATCGCGGATGCGTATGACGTGCTGCTCGGAATGGGATATGAGTACGGGCCGGTCTTCCAGGGCCTGCGCGCGGTATGGCGGCGGGACAACGAAGTCTTCGCCGAGGTGGCGCTGCCGGAGGAAGCGCATGCCGAAGCGAGCCGCTTCGGGGTGCACCCGGCTCTGCTGGACGCCTCGCTGCACGCGCAGTTGGTGGCGGCCGACGGGCCATTGGTGGTGCCGTTCTCGTGGGCCGGGGTGCAGCTGTTCGCTTCGGGTGCGGCGTCGGTTCGGGTGCGGTTGACGCAGGTGCGCGACAACGCGGTGGCGTTGGCCGTGGCTGACGAGGCTGGATCTGCGGTGTTGTCGGTGGAGGCGTTGTCCGTCCGCCCGATCACCGCCGAGCAGCTGTCCGCCGGCCGCCGATCCGACTCGCTCCAGCACATCGAGTGGTCGCCTCTCTCCACTGCTCAGGTCGAGCCGGTGGAGCTGGTGGATCTGTCGGTGGCGCGCACTTCGGGTGGCGTGGTGCCGGAGTCGGTGGTGTTCGTGGTGGATTCGCCGGTGGCGGACGTGCCGGGTGCGGTGCGCGAGTCGGCGGCGGGTGTGCTGGCGGTGGTGCAGGAGTGGCTGGCCGATGAGCGGTATGCCGGTTCTCGGTTGGTGGTGGTGACGCACAGCGCGGTGGTGGTGGGCGGGGCTGGGGATGTGGATCTCGGTGTCGCCGGGGTGTGGGGTCTGGTGCGGGCGGCCGAGGCGGAGAATCCCGGCCGGTTCGCGCTGGTGGACGTCGACGAGAGTGATGAGACCTGGCGGATGCTGGGTGCGGTGGTCGGTTCGGGTGAGCCGGAGGCGGCGATCCGTGATGGCGAGGCGTGGGTGCCTCGTCTGGCTCGGGCGGCCAGGTCGGAAGAGGCGGTCCTGGAGCTCGACGGCACGGTGCTGGTGACAGGTGGCACGAGTGGACTCGGTGCGCTGGTGGCCAAACATCTGGCCGGTTCCCACGGGGTGAGCCATCTGCTGCTGGCCAGTCGGCGCGGCGAGCAGGCTCCGGGCGTCACCGAGCTCGTGTCCGAGTTGTGGCAGCTGGGCGCCCAGGTGACCGTCGCGGCCTGCGACGTCGGTGACCGCGATGCGCTGGCCGAGCTCATCGCCGCCATTCCGGCTGACCGCCCGCTGAGGGCCGTGGTGCACGCGGCAGGTGTGGCTGACAACGGCCTGGTCGCCTCGCTGACTCCCGAGCGGTTCGACAGGGTGCTGACTCCGAAGGTGGACGCGGCCTGGCATCTGCACGAGCTGACCCGTGATCTCGATCTGTCTGCGTTCGTGCTGTTCTCGTCGGCGGGTGGGCTGGTTCTGGCCGCTGGGCAGGGGAGCTACGCGGCGGCGAACGTGTTCCTGGACGGGCTGGCGCAGGTGCGTCGGGCTCAGGGGCTGGCGGCGACCTCACTGGCCTACGGGCTGTGGGATGCCGAGACCGGGCTGAGCGGCTGGCTCAGCGAGGCCGATCTGGAGCGCATGCGCCGCCAGGGGCTGCCGCCGCTGTCGGTGGAGGAGGGCCTTGCTGCCTTCGACGCCGGTCTGACCAGCGGTGAGGCGGTGCTGGTGCCGCTACGGGTGGACGCGGCGGCGCTGCGTTCCCGAGGCGGGGAGCTGCCGGCGTTGCTGCGCGGTCTGGTGCGCAGCCCTGCACGGCGAGTGGCACGGGCGGGCGGTTCTGCGCTGGCGCAGCGGCTCGCCGGAGCGGACGAGACGCGTCGGCTGGAGATCGTGCTGGAGGTCGTACGCCACGAGGTCGCCTCCGTGCTGGGGCACGCGTCGGCGTCGGCGATCCAGCCGGATCGCGCCTTCCAGGAGCTGGGCTTCGACTCGCTGACCGCGGTCGAGCTGCGTAATCGCCTGATCGCGGTGTCGGGGCTGCGGCTGCCGGCGACGCTGGTCTTCGACTACCCGAACGCGCGGGTGGTGGCCGAGTACCTGGCCGAGCAGTACAGCGGTGAGGCTTCGTCCCGGGCTGTCGCGGTCGCCAGGACGGTCACCGATGACGAGCCGATCGCGATCGTGGGCATGGCCTGCCGCTACCCGGGCGGCGTGTTGTCGCCGGAGGACCTGTGGCGGCTGGTGATGTCCGGCACGGACGCCGTCGGTGAGTTCCCGACCGACCGCGGCTGGGACATGGAGAGGATCTACAACCCCGACCCGAGCAGCCAGGGCACCACCTACACGCGGCGCGGCGGCTTCCTGTACGACGCGGCGGAGTTCGATCCCGGCTTCTTCGGGATCTCGCCGCGTGAGGCTTTGGCGATGGATCCGCAGCAGCGGTTGTTGCTGGAGACGTCGTGGGAGGCGATCGAGCGGGCCGGGCTGGATCCGGTGGGGTTGCGCGGTAGCCGTACGGGCGTGTTCGCGGGCGTGATGTACCACGACTACGGTCTCGGCACCCCGGCGAGCACCAGCGGCGGCAGCCTGGTGTCGGGGCGCGTGTCGTACACGCTGGGGCTGGAAGGTCCTGCGGTCACGGTCGACACGGCGTGTTCGTCGTCGCTGGTGGCGCTGCACTGGGCGGCCCAGGCGCTGCGCTCGGGCGAGTGCGATCTGGCGCTGGCCGGTGGCGTGACCGTGATGTCGACGCCGGGCATGTTCATCGAGTTCTCGCGCCAGCGCGGCCTGGCTCCCGACGGCCGATGCAAGTCGTTCGGCGCCTCCGCTGATGGGGCCGGCTGGGCCGAGGGTGTCGGCGTGCTGCTGGTCGAGCGGCTGTCGGACGCGCGGCGCAACGGCCACCAGGTGCTGGCCGTGCTCCGGGGCAGCGCGATCAACCAGGACGGTGCGAGCAACGGTCTGACGGCGCCGAACGGGCCCTCTCAGCAGCGGGTGATCCGGCAGGCGCTCGCGAGTGCCGGGCTGTCGACCGCGGATGTCGACCTGGTCGAGGCGCACGGCACGGGAACGGTGCTGGGCGACCCGATCGAGGCCCAGGCGATCATCGCGACCTACGGGCAGGACCGTGAGCGGCCGCTGTGGCTGGGGTCGCTGAAGTCGAACATCGGGCATGCGCAGGCGGCTGCTGGTGTCGCCGGTGTGATCAAGATGGTGATGGCGCTGCGTAGCGGTGTCATGCCGCGCACGTTGCATGCCGAGAGTCGTTCGGAGCACGTCGACTGGTCGGCGGGTGCGGTCGAGTTGTTGACCGAGGCTCGGGCCTGGGATGTGGAGGATCGTCCCCGTCGGGCGGCGGTGTCGTCGTTCGGAATCAGCGGGACGAACGCGCATGTGATCATCGAGCAGGGGCCGGTGGCGGAGGAGCCCGAGTCGGTTGAGGGTGCCCTTCCCGTGTCGCCGTGGCTGCTGTCGGCTCGCACGCCCGAGGCGCTGCGGGAGCAGGCTGCCCGGCTCGCGTCGTGGGTCGAGGAGCGGCCTGAGCTGGAAGTGGGCGACGTCGCGTGGTCGCTGCTGACCACCCGGTCGACCTTGGAGCAGCGGGCTGCTGTGGTGGGCGCGGATCGGGCCGAGCTGGTGGCGGGCCTGCGGGCCCTGGGTACGGCGAGCTCGTCGGGTGGCCGCTTGGCGATGTTGTTCGCCGGTCAGGGCAGTCAGCGGGTCGGCATGGGCCGCGAGCTGGCGGCGACCTTCCCGGTGTTCGCCGAAGCCCTCGACGAAGTGTGTGCTCTCCTGCCTGGTTCTCTCCGGGAGACGATGTTCGCTGGCCCGGTCGAGGCGTTGAACCAGACGGGCATGACCCAGCCGGCGCTGTTCGCCTTCGAAGTCGCGCTCTACCGGCTCCTGACGTCTCTGGGTGTCACCCCGGACGTGCTGGTCGGGCACTCGGTCGGTGAGATCGCCGCCGCGCACGTCGCCGGGGTGTTGTCCTTGGCCGATGCATGCACGCTGGTGACTGCCCGTGCCGAGTTGATGCAGGCGCTGCCCGAGGGCGGTGCGATGCTGGCCATCGCCGCCCCCGAAGCGGCGGTTCTTCCCCTGCTGGAGGGCCGCTCCGATGTCGGTATCGCGGCGGTCAACGGCCCGGCGTCGGTGGTGATCTCGGGCAGCGAGACCGCGGTGGAGGAGATCGCGGCCCTGGTGGACGCGCGCACCCGACGCCTGAAGGTGTCGCACGCCTTCCACTCGCCGCTGATGGATCCGATGCTGGCCGACTTCGAGCAGGTCGTCTCCCGGCTGACCTTCCACGAGCCGCAGATCCCGATCATGTCGAACGTGACCGACCCTGGCTACTGGGTGCGCCACGTGCGCGACGCGGTCCGCTTCGCCGACGGGATTGTGGCCAGCCAGGCGAACGTCTTCCTGGAGATCGGCCCGGACACCACCCTCACAGCCCTGGCCCAACAGAGCCTGGACGAGGGCGTCTTCATCCCCACAGCGCGCAAGGACCGCGACGAGGCCCGCTCGCTGGTCGAAGCCCTCGGCACCCTCCACACCCACAACGTGGAGATCGACTGGACCACGATCGTCACCCCGGCCAAGCACGTCGACCTGCCGACCTATGCCTTCCAGCACCAGCGCTTCTGGTCCCCCGTCAAGGTCGAGACCAGCGACATGCTGGGCGTCGGCCTGGGCGGCCTGGATCACCCGCTGCTGAGCGCGGTAACCGAGGTCGCGGGCGGCGAGGCAGTCATCTTCAGCGGACGCCTCTCCCTCCAATCTCAGCCCTGGCTGGCCGACCACGCGGTGAACGGCACCGTGCTGCTCCCCGGCGCAGGACTGCTCGAACTGGCATTGCGGGCGGGCGCAGAGGTGGGCCGGCCCGCGGTGCAGGAACTGACCTTGCAGGCTCCCCTGGTGCTTCCGGCCGACGGCGGTCTGCAGGTGCAGGTCGTGGTCGGCTCGGAGGAGTCGGGCGGCCGGCCGGTGTCGGTTCACACGCGTCCGGAAGGCGACCCGGGCGCGGCCTGGGTGGGTCACGCCGAGGGATTCCTGACCGCGGAGAGCGCGTCGGCGGGCTTCGACCTGACGCAATGGCCGCCGACGGGCGCGCAGCCGGTCGACGTCGCGGATGCGTATGACGTGCTGCTCGGAATGGGATACGAGTACGGGCCGGTCTTCCAGGGACTTCGCGCGGTATGGCGGCGGGACAACGAAGTCTTCGCCGAGGTGGCGCTACCAGAGGAAGCGCATGCCGAAGCGGGTCGCTTCGGGGTGCACCCGGCTCTGCTGGACGCTGCGCTGCACGCACAGCTGGTGGCGGGCGACGGCCGGCTGGTCCTGCCGTTCTCGTGGGCTGGAGTGGAGCTCTTCGCGGCCGGTGCGGCATCGGTTCGGGTGCGGTTGACGCAGGCGCGGGACAACGCGGTGGCGTTGGCCGTGGCTGACGAGGCCGGGTCGGCGGTGTTGTCGGTGGGAGCGTTGTCCGTCCGCCCGATCACCGCTGAGCAGCTGTCCGCAGGCCGCCGATCCGACTCGCTGCATCGGCTCGAGTGGGCCGCGGCCCCGGCCGGTCCCGCGCAGGTACCGGGCTGGGTCGCGGTCGAGTCGCTGGACGGGACCGTGGCCGAGTGCGTGCTGGTCGAAGCGTCGGCCGGGGTGCACGACGCGCTGCGGCTGGTGCAGGAGTGGCTTACCGATGACCGGTACACGTCGTCGCGCCTGGTCCTCGTGACTCGCGGCGCTGTTTCGGTCGCGGGCGAGGGACCGGATCCGGCGCAGGCGGCGGTGTGGGGTCTGGTGCGCGCGGCGCAGGCCGAGCAGCCGGGCCGGTTCGTCCTGCTCGACCTCGAAGCTGGAGCCCTCGACGAGTCTCTCGTGGGCCGGGCGCTGGCGTCGGGCGAAACGCAGGTCGCTGTCCGCGACGGCGCGGTGTGGACGCCCCGCCTGGCCCGCGCGGCGGCTACAGCGGAGGCGCGTCCGAACGAGACTCACGGCCAGGCGGAGGACGCGGGCTCGGAGCCGGTGTTCGGTCCTGAGGGTGCGGTGCTGGTGACCGGTGGCCTGAGTGGCCTGGGTGCGCTGGTGTCTCGTCATCTGGTGTCGGCGTACGGGGTGCGTGAGCTGGTGCTGGTGAGCCGGCGCGGTGATCGGGCTCCGGGTGCGGCCGAGCTGGTGGAGCAGTTGTCGGGGCTGGGTGCTTCGGTGCGGGTGGCGGCCTGCGACGTGGGCGATCGCGAGGCGGTGGCGGCGCTGGTGGCGTCGGTGCCTTCGCTGAAGGGCGTGGTGCACGCGGCGGGCGTGTTGGACGACGGTGTGGTCACCGCGTTGACGCCCGAGCGGTTGGAGGCGGTGCTGAAGCCTAAGGCCGAGGCGGCCTGGCATCTGCACGAGCTCACCCGCGACCTCGATTTGAGAGCGTTCGTGTTGTTCTCGTCGCTGGCGGGTGTGCTGGGCGGTCCTGGGCAGGGCAATTACGCGGCGGCCAACGCGTTCTTGGACGCGCTGGCCGAGCATCGTCGGGGGCTGGGGCTGGCGGGCACGTCGCTGGCCTGGGGCCTGTGGGAGATCGGCGGTATGGCCGAGGAGCTCACCGAGTCCGAAGTCCGGCGCATGGCGCGCCTGGGGCTCAAGCCGCTCTCGGAAGCGGAGGGCCTGGCGCTGTTCGACGCCGCCCTGGGGCACGAGAACCCCGCGCTGATCGCGGCCAAGTTCGCTCAGACGAGGGTCACCAACCGCGCGGCGCCGCCCAAGGCGGGCGCCACCGGGCTCGCGGCACGGGTGGCCGCCATGGAACCGGCCGAACGGCGGTCGGTCCTGTCCGACCTGGTACGCCAGGAGGTGGCGACGGTCCTCGGGCATGACACCAAGGACGCGGTCGCGGCCGATCGGGCCTTCCAGGACCTCGGCTTCGACTCGCTCACCGCGGTCGAGTTCCGCAACCGGCTCAGCACGGTCACCGGCATGCGGCTGCCCGCGACCCTGATCTTCGACTACCCGACCGCCCAGGCGGTCGCGGAGTATCTCGCCTCCGAGCTGGCGGGCGGAACCGTCGAGCAGACGGTGACCCGGGGCGTCGGGGCGGCGGACGAGCCGATCGCGATCGTGGGCATGGCCTGCCGCTACCCCGGCGGCGTGCTGACCCCCGAAGGGCTGTGGAACCTGGTGGCCTCCGGCACGGACGCCATCTCCGAGTTCCCCGGCGACCGCGGCTGGGACGTGGAGAGGATCTACAACCCGGATCCGGAGAGCAAGGACACCTCCTACGTGAAGCACGGCGGCTTCCTCTACGACGCCGCCGACTTCGACCCCGGCTTCTTCGGCATCAGCCCGCGCGAGGCGCTGACCATGGACCCGCAGCAACGGTTGTTGCTGGAGGCGTCGTGGGAGGCGATGGAGCGGGCCGGAGTCAGCCCCGTCGAGCTGCGCGGTAGCCGTACCGGCGTGTTCGCGGGCGTGATGTACCACGACTACGGTCTCGGCGCCCCCGCGTCGACGAGCGGCGGAAGCCTGGTGTCCGGCCGCGTGTCCTACACCTTCGGGTTCGAGGGCCCCGCGATGACGGTGGACACCGCGTGCTCGTCGTCGCTGGTGGCGCTGCACCTGGCGGCGCAGGCCCTGCGCTCGGGCGAGTGTGATCTGGCCCTGGCCGGTGGCGTCACGGTGATGTCGACGCCCGGCACGTTCATTGAGTTCTCCCGGCAGCGTGGCCTGGCTCCCGATGGCCGGTGCAAGTCCTTCGGCGCCTCGGCGGACGGCACGGCGTGGGGCGAGGGCGTCGGCGTGCTGCTCGTCGAGCGGCTGTCCGACGCGCAGCGTAACGGGCACCAGATCCTGGCCGTGGTGCGAGGCAGCGCGGTCAACCAGGATGGTGCGAGCAATGGCCTGACCGCGCCGAACGGTCCTTCGCAGCAGCGGGTGATCCGTCAGGCGCTGGCGAGCGCCGGGCTGTCGACCGCCGATGTGGACGCGGTCGAGGCGCATGGCACGGGGACCGTGCTGGGCGACCCGATCGAGGCCCAAGCGCTGATCGCGACCTATGGGCAGGACCGTGACCGGCCGCTGTGGCTCGGCTCGCTGAAGTCCAACATCGGTCACACCCAGGCCGCCGCCGGAGTCGGTGGCGTGATCAAGATGATCATGGCTATGCGGCACGGCGTCCTCCCTCGCACCCTGCACGCCGAGGAGCGATCGGGACACATCGACTGGTCGGCGGGGGCCGTGGAGCTGCTGACCGAGCCGGTCGCCTGGCAGCAGAACGGTCACCCCCGTCGGGCCGCGGTCTCCTCGTTCGGGATCAGCGGCACGAACGCGCACGTGATCATCGAGGAGGTTCGGGCGGAGGAGCCCGAGCCGAGTACCAATGAGCTCCCGGTGTCGCCGTGGCTGCTGTCGGCCAAGACTCCTGAGGCGCTGCGGGCGCAGGCTGCCCGGTTGGCAGAGTGGGCCGAGGAGTGGCCGGAGGTGGACCCGGCGTGGACGCTGGCCACCGGTCGGGCGCTGCTGGAGCAGCGCGCTGTGGTGGTGGGTGCGGACCGGGCCGAGCTGGTGGCGGGCCTGCGGGCTTTGGCCGAGAGCGGTACGGCGAGCGCAGCGGGCGGCCGGTTGGCGATGCTGTTCGCCGGTCAGGGCAGTCAGCGGGTCGGCATGGGCCAGGCGTTGGCCGCAGCCTTCCCGGTCTTCGCCGAAGCCCTCGACGAGGTGTGCGCCCTGCTCCCGCCTGAGCTGCGGGAGACCATGTTCGCTGGTCCCGTCGAGGCGCTGAACCAGACCGGCATGACCCAGCCGGCGCTGTTCGCCTTCGAGGTCGCGCTCTACCGGCTGCTCACCTCGCTGGGCGTCACCCCGGACGTGCTGGTCGGGCACTCTGTGGGCGAGATCGCCGCCGCACACGTCGCCGGGGTGCTGTCCCTGACCGATGCATGCACCCTCGTCACCGCCCGCGCCGAGTTGATGCAGGCGCTGCCTGAAGGCGGTGCGATGCTGGCCATCGCCGCCCCCGAAGCCTTAGTGGCGCCGCTGCTGGAAGGCCGCACCGATGTCGGCATCGCCGCCGTCAACGGCCCCGCCTCGGTCGTCATCTCCGGCAGCGAGGCCGCGGTGGAGGACATCGCGGCCCTCGTGGACGCGCGCACCCGACGCCTGAAGGTGTCGCACGCCTTCCACTCGCCGCTCATGGACCCCATGCTGGACGCCTTCGAGCAGGTCGTCTCCCAGCTGACGTTCAACGAGCCATCCATCCCGATCATGTCCACTGGCCAGGTCACCGACCCCGCCTACTGGGTGCGGCACGTGCGCGACGCCGTACGCTTCGCCGACGGAATAGCGGCCAGCCAGGCCCACCTCTTCCTGGAGATCGGCCCGGACACCACCCTCACAGCCCTGGCACAGCAGTGCCTCGACGAGGGCGTCTTCGTCCCCACGGCCCGCAAGGACCGCGACGAGGTCCGCTCGCTCATCGAAGCCCTGGGCGCCCTCCACACCCACGGCACCACCATCGACTGGACTGCGATCCTCACCCCCACCCCCCACGTCGACCTGCCCACCTACGCCTTCCAGCACGACCGCTTCTGGGTCGGCGTGCAGCTGGGCGCGGGCGACGTGGACGCGGCGGGCCTGGCCGCGATCGATCACCCGCTGCTGAGCGCGGTGACGGAGGTGGCGGGTGGCGAGTCGGTGGTCTTCAGCGGCCGGCTGTCGGTCAAGGCCCAGCCGTGGCTGGCCGACCACGTGGTCAACGGGATGGTCATCGTCCCGGGAACCGCGCTGGTGGAGCTGGCGGTGCGGGCGGGCGAGGAACTGGGCAGCCCGCAGGTCCGCGAGCTGACCCTGCAGGCACCACTCATGCTCCCCGAGAACGGCAGCGTCCAGGTTCAGGTGGTGGCCGGTGGTGGCGCGGTGGCGATCCACTCCCGAGCCCAGGACGCCGACGGTTGGACGCTGCACGCGCAGGGCGAGCTGTCCGCTGACCTTGCCGAGCCGGGCTTCGATGTCGCGGTCTGGCCCCCGGCCGACGCGCAGCCGGTAACGGTCGACAGCCTGTACGACGACCTGGCGCGGATCGGCCTGGAGTACGGCCCCACCTTCCAGGGCCTAGCCCGCGCCTGGGCGCGACCGGGTGAGGTGTTCGCCGAGATCGTCCTTCCCGAGGAGGCGCATGCCGAAGCGGGTCGCTTCGGGGTGCACCCGGCCCTGCTGGATGCCGCGCTGCACGCCAGTGCGCTCGGCGATCTGCTGCCCGACCCCGAGCCCGGCAAGCCGTACCTGCCCTTCGCCTGGAACGGCGTGAGCGTCCATGCCACGGGAGCCACCACGCTCCGCGTGAAGGCCACCAAGAACACGAGTGCGGGAAGCACCAGCGTCACACTGGCCATCGCGGACGGCAACGGAACACCCGTGGCGGACATCGAGGACCTCACCGTCCGTGCCCTGACGATCGCGAGCACGGGCACCGGCCTCACCTCCCTCCACGAGGTGACCTGGACCGCGCTCTCCACTGCTCAGGTCGAGCCGGTGGAGCTGGTGGATCTGTCGGTGGCGCGCACTTCGGGTGGCGTGGTGCCGGAGTCGGTGGTGTTCGTGGTGGATTCGCCGGTGGCGGACGTGCCGGGTGCGGTGCGGGAGTCGGCGGCGGGTGTGCTGGCGGTGGTGCAGGAGTGGCTGGCCGATGAGCGGTATGCCGGTTCTCGGCTGGTGGTGGTGACGCACAGCGCGGTGGCGGTGGGCGGGGCCGGGGATGTGGATCTCGGTGTCGCCGGGGTGTGGGGTCTGGTGCGGGCGGCCGAGGCGGAGAATCCCGGCCGGTTCGCGCTGGTGGATGTGGATGAGAGTGATGAGACCTGGCGGATGCTGGGTGCGGTGGTCGGTTCGGGTGAGCCGGAGGCGGCGATCCGTGACGGCGAGGCGTGGGTGCCTCGTTTGACCCGGGCGGCCAGGCCGGACGAGACGGTCCTGGAGCTCGACGGCACGGTACTGGTGACCGGTGGCACGGGCGGACTCGGCGCGCTGGTGGCCAAGCACCTGGCCGGCACCCACCACGTCGGACACCTGCTGCTGGCCAGCAGGCGCGGCGAACAAGCGCCCGGCGTCACCGAGCTCGTCGCCGAGCTGACCGAGCTCGGCACGACGGTCACCGTCGCCGCCTGCGACGTGAGCGACCGAGAGGCCCTGGCCTCGCTGATCGACTCCGTCCCCGCTGATCGCCCGCTGAGGGCCGTGGTGCACGCCGCAGGAGTGGCGGACAACGGGCTGGTCGCATCCCTCACCCCCGAACGGTTCGACGGAGTCCTCGGCCCGAAGGCCGATGCCGCCTGGCATCTGCACGAGCTGACCCGCGACCTCGACCTGTCGGCGTTCGTGCTGTTCTCCTCGGCCGGCGGGCTGGTCCTGGCCGCCGGGCAGGGCAGCTACGCCACGGCGAACGTGTTCCTGGACGGGCTGGCGCAGTTCCGCAGGGCCAAGGGGCTGGCGGCGACGTCGCTGGCCTACGGGCTGTGGGATGCCGAGACCGGGCTGAGCGGCTGGCTGAGCGAGGCCGATCTCGAACGTATGCGCCGCCAAGGCCTGCCACCGCTGTCGGTGGAGGAGGGCCTTGCCGCCTTCGACGCCGGTCTGACCAGCGGTGCGGCAACGCTGGTACCACTCCGCGTGGATACGACGGCGCTGCGCTCGCGCGCCGAGAGCCTGCCTGCGCTCCTGCGCGGCCTGGTGCGCGCCCCGGCAAGACGGGCCGCACGGGCGGGCGGTTCTGCACTGGCGCAGCGGCTCGCCGGAACGGACGAGACACGTCGGCTGGAGATCGTGCTGGACGCGGTGAGGCAGGAGGTCGCCACCGTGCTCGGACACGCGTCAGCGTCGGCGATCCAGCCGGACCGGGCCTTCCAGGAGCTGGGCTTCGACTCGCTGACCGCGGTCGAGCTGCGCAACAGGCTGATGGCGGTCGCGGGATTGCGGCTGCCGGCGACGCTGGTCTTCGACTACCCGAACGCGCGGTCGGTGGCCGAGTACCTGGCCGGGGAGCTCAGCGGCGAGGCGGCGGCCGGAGCGGTCGCCGTCACCCGGGCGCCATCCGACGACGAGCCGATCGCGATCGTGGGCATGGCCTGCCGCTACCCGGGCGGCGTGTTGTCGCCGGAGGACCTGTGGCAGCTCGTCGTGTCGGGCACGGACGCCATCGGCGAGTTCCCCACCGACCGCGGCTGGGACCTCGACAAGCTCTACGACCCCGATCCCGACACCCGAGGCACCTCCTACGTACGGCACGGCGGCTTCCTGTATGACGCGGCCGACTTCGACCCCGGCTTCTTCGGCATCAGCCCGCGCGAGGCCCTGGCGATGGACCCGCAGCAGCGTCTGCTGCTGGAAACCTCCTGGGAGGCCATCGAGCGTGCCGGGATCCGCCTGAACCAGCTGCGCGGCAGCCGTACCGGCGTGTTCACGGGCGTGATGTACCACGACTACACCTCCCAGCTGACCGTGATCCCGGACGAGCTCGAAGGGCTGATCGGCACCGGCAACTCGGGCAGCGTCGCCTCGGGGCGGGTGTCGTACACCTTCGGCCTGGAAGGCCCGGCGGTCACCGTCGACACGGCCTGCTCCTCGTCGCTGGTGGCCCTGCACCTGGCGGTGCAGGCGCTGCGGGCCGGCGAATGCGATCTGGCCCTGGCCGGAGGCGTCACGGTGATGGCGACTCCCGGCACCTTCATCGAGTTCTGCCGCCAGCGCGGCCTGTCCGTCGACGGCCGCTGCAAGGCCTTCTCGGCCGGGGCCGACGGCGCGGGCTGGAGCGAGGGCGTCGGCATGCTGCTGGTCGAGCGGCTGTCGGACGCCCAGCGCAACGGCCACCAGATCCTCGCCGTGGTGCGCGGCAGCGCGGTCAACCAGGACGGCGCCAGCAACGGTCTGACGGCGCCGAACGGTCCTTCGCAGCAGCGGGTGATCCGGCAGGCGCTGGCCAACGCGGGCCTGTCGCCCGCCGACGTGGACGCCATCGAGGCGCACGGCACCGGCACCCCGCTGGGCGACCCGATCGAGGCGCAGGCGCTGATCGCGACCTACGGCCAGGACCGGGACCTGCCCGTCTGGCTGGGTTCGATCAAGTCGAACCTGGGTCACACCCAGGCCGCCGCGGGTGCGGCGGGTGTGATCAAGATGGTGATGGCGATGCGCCACGGCGTGTTGCCGCAGACGTTGCACGTGGACGAGCCCAGCCCGCACGTCGAGTGGTCCGCCGGAGCGGTGGAACTCCTCACCGAGCCCAGGACGTGGCAGACGGGCGAGCACCCGCGCCGCGCCGCGGTCTCCTCCTTCGGGGTCAGCGGCACCAACGCGCACGTGGTCCTGGAGGAGGCTCCCACGCCCGCGCCCGCCAAGTCCGGGGCGGCAACCGAGCTGCCGGTGGTGCCGTGGGCGCTGTCGACCAAGTCCGGCGAGGCGCTGCGCGACCAGGCCGGGCGACTGGCGGCCTGGGCGGAAGCGGGCAGTCCCGCCGACGCCGACGTCGCCCACTCGCTGGCGACCTCCAGGTCGGTGTTCGACCATCGTGCGGTGGTCGTCGGCGCCGACCACGCCGAGCTGCTGTCCGGTACGGCGGCGCTGGCCGAAGGCGGCGTCAGCGGCGCGGTCGTCACCGGCGTGGCCACCGGCGACGGCAAGACCGTGTTCGTCTTCCCCGGCCAGGGCTCGCAGTGGCCGGGCATGGGCGTGGAACTGCTGGACTCCTCCCCGGTGTTCGCCCAGCGGATGGCCGAATGTGAGGTGGCGCTCGCCCCGTTCGTGGACTGGTCGCTGACGGGCGTGTTGCGCGGCGAGGACGGCCAGCCCGGCTTCGACCGGGTGGACGTGGTCCAGCCGGTCCTGTGGGCGATGATGATCTCCCTGGCCGCTGTGTGGCAGTCGGTCGGCGTCAAACCGGCCGCGGTGATCGGCCACTCCCAGGGCGAGATCGCCGCCGCCGTGGTGGCCGGGGCGCTGTCCCTGGAAGACGGCGCCCGCGTCGTGGCGTTGCGGAGCCAGGCGATCATCGCGCTGGCGGGCCGGGGCGGGATGGTGTCGGTGCCGCTGCCCGCCGCCGAGGTGGCCGAGCAGCTGGAGCGCTGGCAGGGCCGGATCTCCATCGCGGCGATCAACGGCCCCTCCTCCACCGTCGTCTCCGGTGACGTCGACGCCTTGGACGAGCTGCTGGCCGGCAACGAGCGGGCCAAGCGGATCGAGGTGGACTACGCCTCGCACTCGGCGCACGTGACCGCGATCAAGGACGACCTGGCGGGCCTGCTGGCCCCGGTCGCCCCCCGCATCAGCCACACCCCGTGGTACTCGACGGTCAGAGGCCTCTGGCTGGAGGGCATCGAGGCCGACGGCGCCTACTGGTACGAGAACCTGCGCGAGACGGTCGGCTTCGGCCCCGCCGTCGAGACCCTGGCGCAGGAGAACTTCCGCTTCTTCGTCGAGTGCAGCGCCCACCCGGTGCTCAAGATCGGCGTCCAGGAGAGCCTGGAGGGAGCCTCCGACGCCGCGGTCGTCGGCACGCTGCGCCGCGACGACGGCGGGCTGCGCCGGATGTGGACCAGCGCGGCCGAACTGTGGGTGCGCGGCGGCGAGGTCGACTGGACCCTGGCCGTCGCCCCCGCCAGGCCCGGACGGGTCGACCTGCCCACCTACGCCTTCCAGCACCAGCGCTACTGGCTGCTGGAGACCGGTGGAGCGGCCGACGCCGAGAGCCTCGGACTCTGGGCGACCGGGCACCCGCTGCTGCGGGCCTCCACCGGACTGGCCGAGAACGGCGCGACGGTGCTCACCGGACGCGTGTCCATCGCCACCCACCCGTGGCTGGTCGACCACGCCGTCAACGGGACCGTGCTGCTGCCCGGCACCGGGTTCGTGGAACTGGCCGTGCGGGCGGGCGACGAGGTCGGCTGCGACCTGCTGGAGGAGCTGACGCTGCAGGCGCCGCTCATCGTGCCCGAGCGCGGGGCGATCCAGCTGCAGGTGGCCGTCGCCGGACCCGACGACGACGGGCGCAGGAACCTCAACATCTACTCCCGGCCGCAGGACGCGCAGGACGAGCCCTGGACCCAGCATGCCGCCGGCATCCTGGCCAGGTCCGGCGCCGCCGTACCGGAGGCCGAGGAGGTCTGGCCGCCGGAGGGCGCGCAGGCCGTGAGCATGGACGGCCTCTACGACGACTTCGCGGCCATGGGCCTGAACTACGGTCCCGCCTTCCGCGGGCTGCAGGCCGCCTGGCGCAAGGACGACGAGGTCTTCGCCGAGCTGGCACTGCCCGAGACGATGGCGCGCGACGCCGCCAGGTTCGGGCTGCACCCGGCGCTCTTCGACGTCGCGCTGCACGCCACCGCCCTGGGCGGGTTCGTGGCCGACTCCGAGCCGGGACGCCCCTCGCTGCCCTTCGCCTGGAACGGCGTGGCGCTGCACGCCTCGGGCGCCACACGGTTGCGCATCAGGATCGCGCTGCTGGCCCAGGGCGCGGTCTCGCTCAAGCTGATGGACACCGCGGGCCTGCCCGTCGCGACGGTCGCCTCGCTGGCCGTGCGCCCGGTCGCCGTCGGACAACTCGACACCCCCCGCACCACCGGCCTCAGGAACAAGCTGTTCCAGGTCGAGTGGAGCGCTGCCCCGTCCGGTCCGGCGCAGGCGCCGAGCTGGGTGGCGGTGGAGTCGCTGGACGGTTCGGTGGCCGAGTGTGTGCTGGTCGAGGTGCCTGGTGGTGTGCGGGAGGCGCTGGGGCTGGTGCAGGAGTGGCTGGCCGATGAGCGGTACGGCTCGTCGAGGCTGGTGCTGGTCACCAGGAACGCGACGGGTGGGATGCCGGATCCGGCGCAGGCGGCGGTGTGGGGTCTGGTGCGTGCGGCGCAGGCCGAGCAGCCGGATCGGTTCGTCCTGCTCGACCTCGAAGCCGGGACGCTCGACGAGCCCCTGGTGGGCCGGGCGCTGGCGTCCGGCGAGGCGCAGGTCGCGGTACGCGACGGCGCGGTGTGGGTGCCGCGACTGGCCCGCACCACCCCGCCCCAGGACACACTGGAGCCGGTGTTCGGTCCTGAGGGTGCGGTGCTGGTGACCGGTGGCCTGAGTGGCCTGGGTGCGCTGGTGTCTCGTCATCTGGTGTCGGTGTACGGGGTGCGTGAGCTGGTGCTGGTGAGCCGGCGCGGTGATCGGGCTCCGGGTGCGGCCGAGCTGGTGGAGGAGCTGTCCGGGCTGGGTGCCACGGTGAGAGTGGCGGCCTGCGACGTGGGCGATCGCGAGGCGGTGGCGGCGCTGGTGGCGTCGGTGCCTTCGCTGAAGGGTGTGGTGCACGCGGCGGGCGTGTTGGACGACGGTGTGATCACCGCGTTGACGCCCGAGCGGTTGGAGGCGGTGCTGAAGCCTAAGGCCGAGGCGGCCTGGCATCTGCACGAGCTCACCCGCGACCTCGATTTGAGAGCGTTCGTGTTGTTCTCGTCGCTGGCGGGTGTCCTAGGCGGCCCTGGCCAGGGCAATTACGCGGCGGCCAACGCGTTCTTGGACGCGCTGGCCGAGCATCGTCGGGGGCTGGGGCTGGCGGGCACGTCGCTGGCCTGGGGCCTGTGGCGCGAGGGCGGACTGGCCGACCTCGACGAAGCCGACCTGCGGCGCCTCGCGCGCTCCGGCGTCGACCCGCTCACGGCGGAGGACGGCCTGACCCTCTTCGACGCCGCACTCGGCAACGGAGCGGCCACGCTGGTCCCCGCCCAGCTCAACCTCAAGGTCCTGGCGGCCCACGCGGACGCGCTGCCGCCCCTGCTGCGCGGCCTGATCTCGGCTCCCGCGCGGCGCGTGGTGACGGCGGCCTCCGAAGCGGCGGCCACCCTGAAGCAGCAGCTGGCGGCGCTGCCGCCGGCCGGACAGCAGGCCGTACTGGAAGACCTGGTCCGCGACCAGCTGGCCGTGGTGCTCGGCTTCTCCGACGCCTCCGCCCTCGACGAGGGCATCTCCTTCCAGGAGCTGGGCTTCGACTCGCTGATGGCGGTCGAGTTCCGCAACAGGCTCAGCGCGGTCACCGGCATGCGGCTGCCCGCCACGCTGATCTTCGACTACCCGACCCAGGCCGTGCTCGTCCCCTTCCTGGCGGGCGAGCTGCTCGGCAAGCGGGAGATCGCGGTCGCCTCCCGCGTGTCGGCTGGCGACGACGAGCCCATCGCGATCGTGGGCATGGCCTGCCGTTACCCCGGCGGCGTCGAATCGCCCGAGGACCTGTGGCGCCTGGTCGCCCAGGCGGGTGACGCGATCGGCGAGTTCCCCACCGACCGCGGCTGGGACCTGGCCAAGCTCTACGACCCCGACCCCGCCAACCGCGGCACCTCCTACGCCCGGCACGGCGGCTTCCTGTACGGCGCGGCGGAGTTCGACCCCGGCTTCTTCGGGATCAGCCCGCGCGAGGCCCTGGCGATGGACCCGCAGCAGCGCCTGCTGCTGGAGAGCTCCTGGCAGGCGATCGAGCGGGCCGGGATCGACCCCCACACGCTGCGCGGAAGCCGTACGGGCGTCTTCGCCGGAGTGATGTACCACGACTACGCCACCCAGCTGGGCGCGGTGCCCGAGGAGCTCGAAGGACTGATCGGCACCGGCAACTCGGGCAGCGTCGCCTCCGGCCGCGTCTCCTACACCTTCGGGTTCGAGGGTCCCGCGATGACGGTGGACACCGCGTGCTCCTCGTCGCTGGTGGCCCTGCACCTGGCCGTGCAGGCGCTGCGGGCGGGCGACTGCGACCTGGCGCTCGCGGGCGGCGTGACGATCATGGCCACGCCGTGGACGTTCGTCGAGTTCGCCCGCCAGCGCAACCTGTCGCCCGACGGCCGCTGCCGCGCCTTCGCCCAGGCCGAAGGCGGCGTGGGCCTGTCGGAGGGCGTGGGCATGCTGCTGGTCGAGCGGCTGTCGGACGCCCGGCGCAACGGCCACCAGATCCTCGCCGTCGTCCGTGGCAGCGCCGTCAACCAGGACGGCGCGAGCAACGGCCTGACCGCGCCGAACGGACCCTCGCAGCAGCGGGTGATCCGCCAGGCCCTGGCCAACGCCAGGTTGTCGGCCGTGGACGTCGACACCGTCGAGGCGCACGGCACGGGAACGGTGCTGGGCGACCCGATCGAGGCCCAGGCGATCATCGCCACCTACGGCCAGGACCGGCCGGAGGACCGGCCGCTGTGGCTCGGCTCGATCAAGTCGAACATCGGCCACGCCCAGGCGGCCGCGGGTACGGCCGGCGTGATCAAGATGGTGATGGCGCTGCGCAACGGCATCCTGCCGCAGACGCTGCACGCCGAGACCCGTTCCGAGCACATCGACTGGTCGGCCGGCGCGGTCGAACTGCTCACCGAGGCCCGCCCGTGGGAGGCCGCGGACCGTCCCCGCCGCGCCGCCGTCTCCTCCTTCGGGATCAGCGGCACCAACGCCCACGTCGTCCTGGAGGAGTCACCCGCCGAGCCGGAGAGGGCGCCTGGCGCGGATCTGCCCGCCCTGCCGTGGCTGCTGTCCGCCAAGTCGGTGGCGGCGCTGCGGGCCCAGGCGAGGCAGCTCAGGTCATGGGTGATGGCCCGGCCCGAGCTGGAGCCCGCCGACGTCGGCTGGTCGCTGGCCACCGGCAAGGCGCTCCTGGAACAGCGGGCCGCCGTGGTCGGCGCCGACCGCGCCGCCCTGCTGCGGGCCCTGTCGGCGCTGGCCGAGGGCGAGCAGGACGAGTCGGTCGTGGAGTCCGGGCTGGTGCGCGGGCGCGCCCGGCTGGCGATGTTGTTCGCCGGTCAGGGCAGCCAGTGGGCCGGCATGGGCCGCGAGCTGGCCGAGGCGTTCCCGGTGTTCGCCGAAGCCCTCGACGAGGTGTGCGCCCTGCTCCCGGCCGGAATGCGCGAGACCATGTTCGACGGTCCGGCCGAGGCGCTGAACCAGACGGGGATGACGCAGCCGGCGCTGTTCGCCTTCGAGGTGGCGCTGTACCGCCTCCTGACCTCCTTCGGAGTCACCCCGGACGTGCTCGTGGGTCACTCCGTCGGCGAGATCGCCGCCGCGCACGTGGCCGGGGTGCTGTCCCTGGCGGACGCGTGCACCCTGGTCACCGCCCGATCCGAGCTGATGCAGGCACTGCCCGAGGGAGGCGCGATGCTGGCCGTCGCAGCCTCGGAAGCCGACATCCTGCCGCTGCTGGACGGCTGCCCGGACATCGGCATCGCGGCGGTCAACGGACCGCAGGCCGTCGTGGTCTCCGGCAGCGAGACCGCGATCGAGGAGATCGCAGGACTGGTGCAGGCACGCACGCGCCGCCTGAAGGTGTCGCACGCCTTCCACTCGCCGCTCATGGACCCGATGCTGGACGCTTTCGAGCAGGTCGTCTCCCAGTTGACGTTCAACGAGCCGTCGATCCCGATCATGTCCAGCGGTTCCGTGACCGACCCGGGCTACTGGGTGCGGCACGTGCGCGACGCGGTCCGCTTCGCCGACGGGGTCGTCGCCAGCCAGGCGAACGTCTTCCTGGAAATCGGCCCGGACACCACACTCACCGTCCTGGCCCAGCAGAGTGTTCAGGACGGCGTCTTCGTCCCGGCCTCACGCCGCGACGGCGACGGCCCGCAGGCGCTGGCCAAGGCCCTCGCCCAGCTGCAGGTCCGCGGCATCGCGGTCGACTGGGACACCTTCTACGCCCCGGCCGCACCGGTCCGCGTTGACTTGCCCACCTACGCCTTCCAGCGCGAGCGTTACTGGGTGGCGGGGCAGGCGGGCGCCGGTGACATGGACGCGGCGGGCCTGGCCGCGATCGATCACCCGCTGCTGAGCGCGATGACGGAGGTCGCGGGTGGCGAGTCGGTGGTCTTCAGCGGCAGGTTGTCGACGGCGACGCACGCATGGCTGGCCGATCACGTGGTCAACGGGATGGTCATCGTCCCAGGGACGGCACTGGTGGAGCTGGCGGTGCGGGCGGGTGAAGAACTGGGCAGCCCGCAGGTCCGCGAGCTGACCCTGCAGGCACCGCTGGTGCTCCCCGAGAGCGGCAGCGTCCAGGTTCAGGTGGTGGCCGGTGGTGGCGCGGTGGCGATCCACTCCCGAGCTCAGGACGCCGACGGCTGGACGCTGCACGCGCAGGGCGAGCTGTCGGCGGAGGTGACGGAGCCGGGCTTCGATGTCGCGGTCTGGCCCCCGGCCGACGCGCAGCCGGTGACCGTCGACGACCTCTACGACGATATGGCGCGGATCGGCCTGGAGTACGGGCCGACCTTCCAGGGCCTGGCCCGCGCCTGGGCGCGGCCGGGCGAGGTGTTCGCCGAGATCGTCCTTCCCGAGGAGGCGCACGCCGAGGCCGCCCGGTTCGGGGTGCACCCGGCTCTGCTGGACGCCGCGCTGCACGCCAGTGCGCTCGGCGACCTGCTGCCGCAGCCCGAGCCCGGCAAGCCGTACCTGCCCTTCGCCTGGAACGGCGTGAGCGTCCACGCGACGGGAGCCACCACGCTCCGCGTGAAGGCCACCAAGAGCACCAACGCCGGGAACGTCGGCCTGTCGCTGGCCGTCGCGGACGGCAGCGGAACGCCGGTGGCGGACATCGGGGAGCTGACCCTCCGCGCCCTGAGCACGGCGAGCCTGGGCAGCACCGCGGCGCAGAACCTCTACCGGCTCGAATGGAGCGAGATCCCCGCGGGCTCCGCGCTCGCCCCGAGCTGGGTGGCGGTGGAGTCGCTGGACGGTTCGGTGGCCGAGTGTGTGCTGGTCGAGGTGCCTGGTGGTGTGCGGGAGGCGCTGGGGCTGGTGCAGGAGTGGCTGGCCGATGAGCGGTACGGCTCGTCGAGGCTGGTGCTGGTCACCAGGAACGCGACGGGTGGGATGCCGGATCCGGCGCAGGCGGCGGTGTGGGGTCTGGTGCGCGCGGCGCAGGCCGAGCAGCCCGACCGGTTCGTCCTGCTCGACCTCGAAGACAGCGCGCTCGACGCCAGGACGGTCGACCGGGCCCTGGCCACCGGCGAGAACCAGGTGGCGATCCGCTCCGGCACGGTGTGGACGGCCCGCCTGACCCGGGCGGCCAAGCCGGACGACGAGCTCCTGGAGTTCGGCCGCGACGGCACGGTCCTGGTCACCGGCGGCACGAGCGGGCTCGGCGCGCTGGTGGCCAAGCACCTGGCCGGCACCTATCGCGTCGGACACCTGCTGCTGGCCAGCAGGCGCGGCGAGCAGGCACCCGGCGTCGCCGAACTCGTCGCCGAGCTGACCGGGCTCGGCACGACGGTCACCGTCGCGGCCTGCGACGTGGGAGACCGGGAAGCACTGGCCGGGCTGATCGCGGGCATCCCGGCCGGCCTCCCGCTCCAGGGCGTGGTGCACGCGGCGGGAGTCCTCGACGACGGCGTGATCACCGCGCTGACGCCCGAGCGGCTGGAGACGGTGCTGCGGCCCAAGGCCGAGGCCGCCTGGCACCTGCACGAGCTCACCCGCGACCTCGACCTGTCGGCGTTCGTGGTCTTCTCCTCCCTGTCAGGAGTCCTCGGCGGCGCCGGCCAGAGCAACTACGCCGCGGCCAACGCCTTCCTGGACGCCCTCGCCCAGCAGCGCAGGTCCCAGGGACTGGCGGGCACCTCGCTGGCCTGGGGCCTGTGGGAGGCCGGCGGCATGGCGGGCGACCTGACCGAGGCCGACCTGCGCCGCATGGAGCGCATGGGACTCAAGCCGCTCACGGTCGCGGACGGCCTGGCCCTGTTCGACGCCGGACTGCGCCACGAGCTGCCCGCTCTGGTCGCCGCCCGGTTCGTCCAGGCCAGGGCCGCGTCGCGGACGGGGACGGCCCGCGCGGGCGCCCTCGACGGGCTGGCCGAGCGGCTGGCCGAGATGACCACCGCCGAGCGGCAGGCGGCCCTGTCCGACCTGGTGCGCGGCCAGGCCGCGACGGTGCTCGGCTTCTCCGACGCCTCGGCCATCGAACCACAGCGCCAGTTCCAGAGCCTGGGCTTCGACTCCCTCACCGCGGTGGAGTTCAGGAACCGCCTGGCCGCCGTCACCGGACTGCGGCTCCCGGCCACGCTGGTCTTCGACTACCCCACCTCGATCGAACTGATCGAGTACCTGATGAGTCACTTCGACGGCGCTCACGACGAGGAGGCGCAGATCCTGCGGCTCTTCGCCGAGATCGACAAGATCGAGAGCACGGTGGCGGGCCTCGACGAGGAGAGCACCGCACGAAACCGGCTGGTCGCCCGCCTGAAGGACCTGCTGACCGGGCTCAACGGCCCGGGTACGGCAGAGCACTTCGAGATGGCCACCGACGACGAGATGTTCGCCTTCATCGACAACGAGCTCGAAGTCTCCTGACCCCCTGTGCGCTTCTGCTGAGAAGGACAACGCGAGATGGCAAACGAAGACAAGCTCAGGGACTACCTGAAGCGAGTTACCGCCGACCTTCAGCAAACCCGTCGGCAGTTGCGCGAGATCGAGGGCCGCGACCGCGAGCCCATCGCGATCATCGGCATGGGCTGCCGCTACCCGGGCGGGGCCACCTCGCCCGAGCAGCTGTGGGAGCTCGTCGCCGACGGGGGTGACGGGATCTCCGAGTTCCCCGCCGACCGCGGCTGGCGGGAGGACCTCTACCACCCCGACCCCGACAACCCGGGCACGACGACGGCCAGGCACGGCGGCTTCCTCTACGACGCCGCCGAGTTCGACGCCGGCTTCTTCGCCATCTCCCCGCGCGAGGCCATGGGCACCGACCCGCAGCAGCGGCTCTTCCTGGAGACCTGCTGGGAAACCTTCGAACGCGCCGGCATCGACCCGGTGTCGGCGCGCGGCACCCGGACCGGCGTCTACGCCGGGGTCATGTACCACGACTACTTCCGCGCCGAGGCGCTCGGAAGCGTCACCTCCGGCCGCGTCGCCTACGCCCTTGACCTGGAGGGCCCGGCCGTCTCGGTCGACACGGCCTGCTCCTCGTCGCTGGTGGCGCTGCACCTGGCGGTGCACGCCCTGCGACGCGGAGAGTGCACGATGGCTCTGGCCGGCGGGGTCACCGTGATGGCCACCCCGAACACCTTCATCGAGTTCTCCCAGCAGCGAGGCCTGGCCTCCGACGGCCGCTGCAAGTCCTTCGCCACTTCGGCCAACGGCACCGGCTGGTCCGAGGGCGTCGGCGTACTGCTGCTCGAACGCCTCTCGGACGCCAGGGCCAACGGCCACAACGTGCTCGCCGTCATCCGCGGCAGCGCGGTCAACCAGGACGGCGCCAGCAACGGCCTGTCGGCGCCCAACGGACCCTCCCAGATCCGCGTGATCAGGGAGGCGCTGGCCGACGCGGGCCTGTCGCCCTCCCAGGTCGACGCCGTCGAGGGCCATGGCACCGGCACCACCCTGGGCGACCCGATCGAGGCGCAGGCCCTCCTCGCCGCCTACGGCCAGGACAGGGAGGCCGAGCGCCCGCTGTGGCTGGGCTCCCTGAAGTCGAACATCGGCCACACCCAGGCCGCCGCCGGGGTCGGCGGCGTGATCAAGATGGTGATGGCCATGCGCCACGGCGTCCTGCCCAGGACGCTGCATGTGGACGAGCCGACCGAGCACGTCGACTGGTCGGCCGGCGCGGTCGAGCTGCTGACGCGGCCCCGCCCCTGGCCGCGGGCCGAAGCGCCCCGCCGCGCCGCCGTCTCGGCCTTCGGGTTCAGCGGCACCAACGCCCACCTGATCATCGAGGAGACGCCGGCCGAGTCCGACGAGGACGAGCCGGAGCGGCTGCCCCTGCCGCTGGTGCCGTGGGTGGTGTCGGCCAAGGACGAGACGGCGCTCGCCGCCCAGGCCGCCCGCCTGCACGGCTGGACGCTCGCGCACGACGAACTGCCGGTGGCCGACGTCGGCTGGTCCCTGGCGACCGGCAGGTCCGTCCTGGACCAGCGGGCCGTGATCGTCGGCGCCGACCGGGCCGAGCTCGTCGCCGGGCTCGAGGCCCTCGCCGGCGGCACGCCTGCGCCGGGGACCGTCACGGGAAGCGGGACGGGCGGCCAGCTGGCCTTCCTGTTCGCGGGCCAGGGCAGCCAGCGCCTGGGCATGGGCGCCGCCCTCGCCGAGTCCTTCCCGGTCTTCGCCGACGCCCTGGAGGAGGTCTGCAAGGTCCTGGACCCGCTGCTGCCGCATCCCGTGCGCGAAGCCATGTTCTCCGGCCCCGAGCAGGTGCTGGACGAGACCGGCATGACCCAGCCGGCGCTGTTCGCCTTCGAGGTCGCGCTCTACCGCCTCCTCACCTCGCTGGGTGTCACACCGGACGTGCTGGTCGGCCACTCGGTGGGCGAGATCGCCGCCGCGCACGTGGCCGGGGTGCTGTCCCTGACCGACGCGTGCGGCCTCGTCGCCACCCGGGCCCGCCTGATGCAGGCGCTGCCGCCCGGCGGAGCGATGCTGGCCATCGCCGCGCCGGAGGCCGAGATCCTCCCGCTGCTGGAAGGCCGCTCCGACATCGGCATCGCCGCAGTCAACGGGCCGGACTCCGTCGTCATCTCCGGCGACGCCGCCGCCGTCGACGAGATCGCCGCGCTCGTCACCGTCCGCACCCGCCGGCTGCGGGTCTCGCACGCCTTCCACTCGCCGCTCATCGAGCCGATGCTGCAGGAGTTCCGGCGCTTCGCCCAGTCGCTGACCTACCACGAGCCGTCCATACCGATCATCTCCGACGTCACCGGACGGCGCGCGCAGCCCGGCCAGCTCACCGACGCCGGCTACTGGGTGGACCACGTACGGCAGGCGGTCCGCTTCGGTGACGCCGTCGCCTCCGCGCGCTCCGGGGGCGCCACGGTCTTCGTGGAGATCGGCCCCGACGCCGTCCTCACCGGGCTGGCCAGGCAGGTCCTCGACGGCGACGAGGCCGTCACCTTCGTGCCCGCCGTACGCAAGGACAGGGACGAGGCGCGAAGCTTCGTCGAGGCCCTCGGCCGGCTGCACGCCAGGGGTGTCGCCGTCGGCTGGGACGCCTACTTCGCCGACGCCTGCCCGCGCCGCGTCGACCTGCCCACCTACGCGTTCCAGCGCAAGCGGTACTGGTTCATGCCGGGCAGTTTCGCCGCCCAGCAGGCCGCCGAGGCCGCCGACCCCGAGTTCTGGGCGGCCGTCGAGCGGGAGGACGTGGACGCGCTCGCCGCGACGCTCAACATCGACGACGGATCGCCCCTGGCCGCCGTGCTGCCCGCGTTGTCGTCGTGGCGACGCCGCAGGCGCGAGCAGGACGTGCTGGACAGCTGGCGCTACCGCGTCACCTGGGAGCCCGTCGCCCTTCCGGAGGCCGGTCCGGCGGCGCTCGGCGGCACCTGGCTGATCGCGGTCCCGCACGAGCGCGCCGCCGACGAGTCGGTGACCGCGGTCGCGCGCGCCCTGGAGCGGCACGGAGCCACCACGAAGATCGTCGGCCCGACCCTGGAGGCCGCCACGGAGCCCGCCGGGAAGCCCGCTACGGAGGCCGCCGGGGAGCCCACCAAGGAGTTCGCCGGGGAGCCCGCCACGGAGGCCGCCGGGGAGGTCGCCGGGGTGCTTGCCCTGCACTGCGACCCGGCGCAGGCGCTCGCGCTGATCCAGGCCACCGACGGCATGGACGTGCCCCTGTGGGTCGGCACGGACGGCGGCCAGAGCGTCAGCCGCGTCGACTTCGTCCGCGACCCCGTCCAAGGAGCGGTGGCCGGCGTGGTACGAGTCCACGGCCTGGAACACCCCCAGCGCCCCGGCGGCACCGTCGACCTGCCCGAGACCCTCGACACCCGCGTGCTGGGCCGCCTGATGAGCGTGCTCGCCGCGGCAGGCCCCGAGGACCAGCTCGCCGTACGCGCCTCAGGAACCTTCGCCAGGCGCCTGACGCGAGCGCCGCGGCAGAGCGCCGGCACCACGCAGCGGTGGCAGGCGCGCGGCACCGCCCTGATCACCGGCGGCACCGGCGGCCTCGGCGCGCACGTGGCCCGATGGCTGGCCCGGAGCGGCGCCGAGCACCTGCTGCTCACCAGCCGCCGCGGCGCGGACGCGCCCGGCGCCGCCGAGCTCGTCGCCGAACTGGAGGAGCTCGGCGCGCGGGTGACCGTGGCCGGGTGCGACGTGGCCGACCGCGACGCCCTGCAGAGCGTGATCAGCCAGGCGGAAGCGTCAGGCGACCCGATCCGGTCGGTCTTCCACACGGCGGGGGTCCCGCACATCCAGCCGCTGCTCGCCCTCGGCGTCGACGAACTGGCCGAGGCCACCAGCGCCAAGATCGTCGGCGCGAGCCTCCTGGACGAGCTCCTGACCGCCCCGCTCGACGCCTTCGTGCTCTTCTCCTCGGGCGCCGGGGTCTGGGGCGGCTCCCACAACGGCGCCTACGCCGCGGGCAACGCCTTCCTCGACTCGCTCGCCGCCCACCGCCGCGCCCGCGGCCTGACCGGCACCGCCGTCGCCTGGGGCTTCTGGGACGCGGCGGGCGGCGGCATGACGACGCTGCTCGGCGAGGACGACGCCCGCAGGAGCGGCGTCGCCTACATGGACCCGCTCATGGCGATCGAAGGACTCTGGCAGGCGCTGGACGACGACGAGACCGCCCTGGTGGTCGCCGACATCGACTGGCCGCGCTTCGCCCCGCTCTTCACCGCCGCCCGGCGCCGCCCCCTCCTGGACGGCGTCCCCGAGGCCGTCGCCGCCCTGTCGGACGGCGACGCCACGGCGGAGGTGTCCGAGCTCGGCGCCGAGCTCCGGCTGCTCGACCCGCAGGAGCAGGCGCGGCTGCTGGTGGCCAAGGTCCGCCAGGAGGTCGCCGGCGTGCTGGGTTACGCCGACCCCGCCGAGGTCGGCGTCGAACGTGCCTTCCGCGACCTGGGCTTCGACTCCGTCACCGCCGTCGAGCTGCGCGGCCGGCTCAACCAGGTCCTCGGCATCCGCCTGCCGGCCACCGTGGTCTTCGACTACCCGAACGTCAAGGCGCTCGCCGAACTGGCCAGGACCGAGATCCTCGGCGTCCGGCAGGAAAGCGCGGGCCCTGCCCACAGGGAGCTATCCGACGACCCGATCGTGATCGTCGGCATGAGCTGCCGCACCCCCGGCGACGTGAACGGCCCCGACGACCTGTGGCGCCTGGTCGCCGAGGGCAGCGACGCGATCTCCCGGCTGCCCGGCAACCGGGGCTGGGACGTCGACGGCATCTACGACCCCGACCCGGATGCGCCGTTCGCCTCCTACACCCAGGACGGCGGCTTCGTGCTCGGGGCGGGGGAGTTCGACCCTGAGTTCTTCGGCATCAGCCCCCGCGAGGCCCTGGCCATGGACCCGCAGCAGCGCCTGCTGCTCGAAGCGTCCTGGGAGGCCATCGAGCACGGCCGGATCGACCCGGGCTCGCTGCGCGGCAGCCGCACCGGCGTCTTCGTGGGCGCGGCCTACGAGGAGTACGGCCGCCACTCCGACCAGGTGCCGCTGGAGTCCATCGGCCACCTGGTCACCGGCACGCTGAGCAGCATCGCCTCCGGCCGCGTCGCGTACGCGCTGGGATTCGAGGGTCCCGCCGTCACCGTCGACACGGCCTGCTCCTCATCGCTGGTGGCCCTGCACCTCGCGGTGCAGGCCCTGCGCAACGGCGACTGCGACCTCGCCCTGGCCGGTGGCGTCACCGTCATGTGCACTCCGCTCGGCTTCATCGGCTTCAGCCTGCAGGGCGCGCTCGCCCGCGACGGCCGCTGCAAGGCCTTCGCCGGAGCGGCCGACGGCTTCGGCCTGTCGGAGGGCGTGGGCATGCTCCTGGTGGAGCGGCTGTCGGACGCGCGGCGCAACGGACACCCGGTCCTGGCCGTGGTGCGCGGCAGCGCGGTCAACCAGGACGGCGCGAGCAACGGTCTGACGGCGCCGAACGGTCCTTCGCAGCAGCGGGTGATCCGGCAGGCGCTGGCCAACGCCGGCCTGTCGCCCGCCGACGTCGACGCCGTGGAAGCCCACGGCACCGGAACCACCCTCGGCGACCCCATCGAGGCCCAGGCCATCATCGCCACCTACGGCCAGGACCGGGAGCTGCCGATCTGGCTCGGGTCGATCAAGTCGAACATCGGCCACACCCAGGCGGCCGCCGGTGTCGCGGGTGTGATCAAGATGGTCATGGCGATGCGGCACGGGGTGTTGCCGCAGACGTTGCACGTGGACGAGCCCAGCCCGCACGTGGACTGGACGGCGGGCGCGGTCCAGCTGCTCACCGAGCCGGTCGCCTGGCCGGTCACCGGCCGCGAGCGCCGCGCCGCGGTCTCGTCGTTCGGCATCAGCGGCACGAACGCGCACGTGGTCCTGGAAGAGCCCCCCGCCCAGGCCCTCGCGGCGCCCTCCGGCCCGGTTCCGGCGGAGACCCCCGGCCTGGCCTCGGCGGAGGCGGCCCCGGGCGCCCCGGCGGACGCTTCCGCTGCCGTGGCGGGCGCCACCGGTGCCCTGGCGGACGCCTCCGGTCGCGGCGACGCTCCCGTGCGGCTGCCCGCGGTGCCGTGGTTGCTCTCCGGCAGGTCCGCGCAGGCCCTGCGCGACCAGGCCGGGCGCCTCGCGCTCGCCGAGCCCGTGGCCGAGCCCGTGGACGTCGCGCACTCCCTCGTCGTCACCCGGTCGGTATTCGATCATCGTGCGGTGGTCGTCGGCGCCGACCGTGCCGAGCTGCTGTCCGGTGCGGCGGCGCTGGCCGAGGGCGGCGTCAGCGGCGCGGTCGTCACCGGCGTGGCCACCGGCGACGGCAAGACCGTGTTCGTCTTCCCCGGCCAGGGCTCGCAGTGGCTGGGCATGGGCGTGGAGTTGCTGGACTCCTCGCCGGTGTTCGCCCAGCGGATGGCCGAGTGCGAGGTGGCGCTCGCCCCGTTCGTGGACTGGTCGCTGACCGGTGTGCTGCGTGGCGAGGACGGCCAGCCCGGCTTCGACCGGGTGGACGTGGTCCAGCCGGTGCTGTGGGCGATGATGATCTCCCTGGCAGCTGTGTGGCAGTCGGTCGGCGTCAAACCCGCCGCCGTGATCGGCCACTCCCAGGGCGAGATCGCCGCGGCCGTCGTGGCCGGGGCGCTGTCGCTGGAGGACGGCGCCCGGGTGGTGGCCCTGCGCAGCCAGGCGATCATCGCGCTGGCGGGCCGGGGCGGGATGGTGTCGGTGCCGCTGCCGGCCGCCCAGGTGGCCGAGCAGCTGGAGCGCTGGCAGGGCCGGATCTCCATCGCGGCGATCAACGGCCCCTCCTCCACCGTCGTTTCCGGTGACGTCGACGCCTTGGACGAGCTGCTGGCCGGCAACGAGCGGGCCAAGCGCATCGAGGTGGACTACGCCTCGCACTCGGCGCACGTGACCGCGATCAAGGACGACCTGGCGGGCCTGCTGGCCCCGGTCGCCCCGCGCACCAGCCACACCCCGTTCTTCTCCACCGTGACGGCCGCCTGGATCGACGGCCCCGAGCTCGACGCCGGCTACTGGTACACCAACCTGCGCCAGACGGTCCGGCTGGAGCCGTCGATCCGCGCCCTGATGGAGCAGGGACACGGCGTCTTCGTCGAGTGCAGCGCCCACCCGGTGCTGACCACGGCCATCCAGGACACCGCCGAGGCGGCCGAGCACGACGTCACCGCCGTCGGCACGCTGCGCCGCCAGGAAGGCGGCCTGCGCAGGGTGTTGACCAGCGCCGCCGAGGCGTGGGTACGCGGCCTGGACGTGGACTGGCGGCAGATCCTCGCCCCCGCCCGTCCCGTCATCGTCGACCTGCCCACCTACGCCTTCCAGCACCAGCACTTCTGGCTCGAGGAGCGCACCGCCACGGCCGGCGACGTCGGCGCGGCGGGCCTGGGCGCGGCCGGGCACCCCCTGCTCGGCGCGGCGGTGCCGCTGGCCGGGGCGGAGGGGGTCCTGCTGACCGGAAGGTTGTCGCTCAGGACCCACCCGTGGCTGGCCGAGCACGCGGTCAACGGGCAGGCCATCCTGCCGGGCACCGCCTTCGTCGACCTGGCCCTGCGGGCGGGCGACGAGGTCGGCTGCGACCTGCTCGACGAGCTCACCATCCAGGCGCCGCTCACCCTGCCCGAGCAGGGAGCGGTGCAGCTGCAGCTCACGGTCGGCGCGCCCGACGAGGAGGGGCGTCGTCCCCTCACCGTCCACGCCCGCCCCGACCGCGGCCTGGCCGACGACCCGTGGACCTGCCACGCGTCCGGCACCCTGGCCGCCGGGGCGGCGCACCGTCCGGCGCAGGAGACTGCCGTCTGGCCGCCGGAGGGCGCCAGGCCGGTCGACGTGACCGGCATGTACGGCTGGCTCGCGCAGGGCGGGCTCGGCTACGGCCCGACCTTCCAGGGCCTGCGGGCCGTCTGGCGGAAGGACACGGACCTGTACGCCGAGGTGGCCCTGCCGGAAGACACCGCCACCGGGGGCTTCGGCCTCCACCCCGCGCTGCTGGACGCGGCGCTGCACTCCATCGCGCTGCACGAGGTCGGCTCGCAGGACGGGCCGCAGATGCCCTTCGCCTGGAGCGGCGTGCGCCTGCACGCCACCGGAGCCGCCACCGTCCGCGCCCACCTGTCGATCAGGGAAGCCGGCCGGGTGACGCTCACGATCACCGACCAGGCCGGGGCTCCCGTCGCCGACGTGGCCTCCCTGCTGCTGCGTCCGCTGCCCGCGGGCGGGGGCGCCGGGACCGCGGACACCGCACGCGAGTCGCTCTACGAGCTCGAATGGGCCGCCATGCAGGCGGGCGAGCCGATCCCCGGACAGCGCTGGGCCACTCTCGGCGATCCCGCAGCCCTGGCCGCGGCGGGCATCACCGCCGTGCCGTACGGCGGCCTGGCCGAGATCCTGTCCATGGAGCAGGCGCCCGACCTCGTGTGCGTGCCCCTGGACGGCGCGACGTCCGGCGATCTGGCCGACGCCGTCCATGAGCGCACCGGCGAGGCGCTCGGCCTGCTGCAGGAGTGGCTGGCCGATGAGCGCCACCCGGGCTCGCGGCTGGTCCTCATCACCCGCGGAGCCGTAGCCGCCGACGTGCACGACGAGGTGCCCGACCTGGTCAACGCGGCCGTCTGGGGCCTGGCCAGGTCGGCCCAGTCGGAGAATCCCGAGCGGCTGGTCCTGCTCGACCTGGACGGCCACCCCGACTCCTACCGGGCGCTGCCTGCCGTACTGTCGGGCGGCGAGAACCAGGTGGCGCTGCGCGAGGGCGTGCCGTACACGCCCCGGCTGGTCCGCGCCGGAACCGGGCGCGGCAGCGCGATGGTCCCGCCCGCCGGCACCGCGAACTGGCGGCTGGACACAACCGGCCGCGGCACGGTCGACAACCTCGCGCTCCTGCCCGCCGAGGACGCGCCGCTGGCCCCCGGCCAGGTCAGGATCGCCACCCGGGCGATGGGCCTGAACTTCCGCGACGTGCTGATCGCCCTGGACATGTACCCGGGCGACGCGCCGATGGGCGGGGAGGGCGCCGGCGTCGTCATCGAGGTCGCCGACGACGTCACGACGCTGGCGCCGGGAGACCGGGTCATGGGCATCGTCGACGGCTTCGCCCGGCGCGCCGTCACCGACCACCGGCTGCTGGCCCGCATCCCCGAGGCCTGGTCCTACACCGAGGCCGCGTCGGTGCCGATCGCCTTCATCACCGCCTACCACGCTCTCGTGGACCTGGCCGGGCTGCGCGCAGGGGAATCGCTCCTGGTGCACGCGGCCGCGGGCGGTGTCGGCACCGCCGCCGTGCAACTGGCCCACCACTTGGGGGCCGAGGTGTACGGCACGGCGGGGGAGAGCAAGTGGCAGGCGGTGCGTGACCTGGGCGTGGACCCCGCCCGGATCGCCTCCTCCCGCACCCTCGACTTCGCGCGCATCTTCGAGGCCGGCGTGGACGTGGTGCTCAACTCCCTGGCGGGCGAGTTCGTCGACGCCTCGCTCGGCCTGCTGCGTCCCGGCGGGCGCTTCATCGAGATGGGCAAGACGGACCTGCGCGACCCCGAGCGGATGCTGCCTGCCCGCTACGTCAGCTTCGACCTCACCCAGCTGGACATGGACAGGACCGGCGAGATCCTCGCCGAGATCGTCTCCCTGTTCGACCAGGGAGCCCTGCGGCTGCCCCCGATCCGCGGCTGGGACGTGCGCCGGGCGGACGACGCCTTCCGCCACGTCGCCCAGGCCCGCCACATCGGCAAGGTCGTGCTCACCATGCCGGCCGAGATCGGCGGAGAGGGCAGCGTGCTCGTGGTCGGCGGCACCGGCGCGCTCGGCGCGCTGGCGGCCAGGCGGCTGGTGACCGAGCACGGGGTGCGGCACCTGGTGCTGGCCGGACGCCGGGGACTCGACGCCGAGGGAGCCGCCGAGCTGGAGCGGGAGCTGACCGAGCTGGGGGCGAGCGTGCGCATCGTGGCCTGCGACGCCGCCGACCGCGATGCCCTGGCGCACCTGCTCGCGCGGATCCCGGCCGAGCACCCGCTGACCGGAGTCGTCAGCACCGCGGGCGTCCTGGACGACGGCATGATCACCTCGCTCACGCCCGAGCGCCTGGCGGCCGTCCTGCGGCCCAAGGTCACGGCGGCGATCAACCTGCACGAACTCACCGCCGGGCACGACCTGGCCCAGTTCGTGCTCTACTCCGGCGCCGCGGGCGTTTTCGGCAGCCCCGGTCAGGGCAACTACGCCGCGGCCAACACCTTCCTGGACGCCCTCGCCCAGCACCGCCTGGCCCGCGGCCAGGCCGCCACCTCGCTGGCCTGGGGACTGTGGACACCTCGCAGCGGCAGCGGCATGACCGGCCACCTCGACGAGGCCGACATCAGCCGGCTGAACAGGTCCGGCATGGGCGCGCTCGACCTGGACGACGGCCTGGCGCTGCTCGACCTGGCCATAGGCGCCCACCAGGCGGCGCTCGTGCCGATCAGGCTCGACCTGGCGACCCTGCGCGCGGGAGCCGCCGGCGGCCTGGGCCATCCGCTGCTGCGCAGCCTGGTGCGGACCACCGCCAGGCGCGTCGTGGTGGCGGAGGCGGCGCAGGGCGAGTCGCTCAGCGACCGGCTGGCCGCCCTCCCGGAGGCCGACCGCACGCCGGTGCTGCTGGAGCTGGTCCAGAGCCACGTGGCCGCGGTCCTCGGCTTCGCCAGGCCCGACGCCGTCGAGCCCGGCCGGGCCTTCAAGGAGATCGGCTTCGACTCGCTGACCGCCGTGGAGCTGCGCAACCGCCTCAAGGCCGCCACCGGCCTGCGGCTGCCGGCCTCGCTGGTGTTCGACTACCCCAACCCCGCCGCGCTGGCCAGGCACCTGCTGGAGGAGATCGCGCCACCGGCGCACAGCGCGGGACAGCAGGTGCTGGCCGAGATCGACCGGATGGAGGCGGCGCTGGCCGCCGCCGCGGCCGACTGCGCGACCCCCGAGGAGATCACCGCCAGGCTGGAGCAACTGCTCTTCTCCTGGAAGGAACGGCAGAGCGGCACCCGGCCCGCGGAGGAGAACGTGGCCGACCGGCTGGCCGCCGCGACGGCCGACGAGATCCTCACCTTCATCGACAACGAGCTCGGCATCGCCTGAGCAGGCGTGGAAGCGAGAGAGGAACGACGATGGCGACCGAAGCACAGCTCGTCGAATATCTGAAGCGAGTGACGACCGAGCTCCACGACAACAAACGACGCCTGCACGCGGCCGAGGAGCGCAACCACGAGCCGATCGCGATCATCGGCATCGGCTGCCGCTACCCGGGTGAGGTCCAGAGCCCGGAGGACCTGTGGCGGGTGGTGGCCGACCGCACGGACGCGATCTCCGGCTTCCCCGACGGCCGCGGCTGGGACCTGGAGACGCTCTACAACCCCGACCCCGACGCGTTCGGCGCCTCCTACGTCGCCGAGGGCGGGTTCGTGGAGGACATCACGGAGTTCGACCCGGGCTTCTTCGGCATCTCACCGCGTGAGGCCGTCGCCATGGACCCCCAGCAGCGGCTGCTGCTGGAGACCTCCTGGGAGGCGATCGAGCGCGCCGGCATCGACCCCGCCACGCTGCACGGCAGCAGGACCGGCGTGTTCGTGGGCGCCAACAGTCCCGAGTTCCTCACGATGATGATGCAGGCGCCGCCGGAGCTGCAGGGCTACCTGATGACCGGCGTCGCCACCAGCGTGGTGTCCGGCCGCATCTCCTACACCCTCGGGCTGGAGGGCCCGGCCGTCACCATCGACACCGCCTGCTCCTCCTCGCTGGTCGCCCTCCACCTCGCCGTGCGCGCGCTGCGCAACGGCGACTGCTCGCTGGCGCTGGCCGGAGCGGTGACCGTGTTGTCGACGCCGGGCACGTTCATCGGGTTCAGCCGGGTGCGCGCGCTGGCCAGGGACGCCCGCTCCAAGGCCTTCTCCAACGACGCGGACGGCATGGCGCTGGCCGAGGGCGCGGGCGTCCTGCTGGTGGAGAGGTTGTCGGACGCGCAGCGCAACGGGCACCCGATCCTGGCGGTCGTGCGCGGCAGCGCCATCAACCAGGACGGTGCGAGCAACGGCCTGACCGCGCCGAACGGCCCCTCGCAGCAGCGCGTGATCCGCCAGGCGCTGGCCGACGCGCGGCTCACCCCGGACCAGATCGACGCCGTCGAGGCGCACGGCACGGGCACGGCCCTCGGTGACCCGATCGAGGCGCAGGCGATCATCGCCACCTACGGTCAGGGCCGCCCCGAGGGCCAGCCGCTGTGGCTGGGCTCGGTGAAGTCGAACATCGGCCACGCCCAGGCGGCGGCCGGAGCGGCCGGCGTGATCAAGATGGTCATGGCGATGCGCCACGGCGTCCTGCCCGCCACCCTGCACGCCTCGCAACCGTCCGAGCAGATCGACTGGACCGCCGGCGACGTGGAGCTGCTGCAGGAGGCCCGCCCCTGGTCGCCCGGTGCGGAGCCGCGCCGGGCAGGCGTCTCCTCCTTCGGCATGAGCGGCACCAACGCGCACGTGATCCTGGAGGAGGCTCCCGCGCTGGAGCCCGCGGAGGCCGAGGCGGGCATCGAGCTGCCGGTGGTGCCGTGGGTGCTGTCGGCCAAGACCGGTGAGGCGCTGCGGGCCCAGGCCGGGCGGCTGGCCTCCTGGACCGCCGGGCGGCCGGAACTCGCCGCGGCCGACGTCGCGCACTCGCTGGTGGCGTCGCGGTCGGCGTTCGAGCGCCGGGCCGTTGTGGTGGGGGACCGCGAAGAGCTGACGTCGGCATTGGAGCGGCTGGCCTCGGGCGCGGTGTCCGGCGCCGTCGAAGGCACGGCGGGTACGGCGGGCAAGACCGTGTTCGTCTTCCCCGGCCAGGGCTCGCAGTGGCTGGGCATGGGTGTGGAGTTGCTGGAGTCCTCGCCGGTGTTCGCGCGGCGGATGGCCGAGTGCGAGGTGGCGCTGGCGCCGTTCGTGGACTGGTCGCTGACGGGCGTGTTGCGTGGCGAGGGCGGCCAGCCGGGCTTCGATCGGGTGGACGTGGTCCAGCCGGTGTTGTGGGCGATGATGGTCTCGCTGGCAGCTGTGTGGCAGTCGGTGGGTGTCAAGCCGGCCGCGGTGATCGGCCACTCGCAGGGTGAGATCGCGGCCGCCGTGGTGGCCGGGGCATTGTCGCTGGAGGACGGCGCCCGGGTGGTGGCGTTGCGGAGCCAGGCGATCATCGCGTTGGCGGGCCGGGGCGGCATGGTGTCGGTGCCGCTGCCGGTCGCGGAGGTACGGGAGTATCTGGCCGGACTCGACGGCCGGGTCTCCGTGGCGGCGATCAACGGCCCCTCCTCCACCGTCGTCTCGGGTGACGTCGACGCCTTGGACGAGCTGCTGGCCGGCAACGAGCGGGCCAAGCGCATCGAGGTGGACTACGCCTCGCACTCGGCGCACGTGACCGCGATCAAGGACGACCTGGCGGGCCTGCTGGCCCCGGTCGCCCCGCGCATCAGCCACACCCCGTGGTACTCGACGGTCAGAGGCGCCTGGCTGGAGGGCACCGAGGCCGACGGCGCCTACTGGTACGAGAACCTGCGCGAGACGGTCGGCTTCGGCCCCGCCGTCGAGACCCTGGCACAGGAGAACTTCCGCTTCTTCGTCGAATGCAGCGCCCACCCGGTCCTGAAGATCGGCGTCCAGGAGAGTGTGGAAGCGGCAGGGGCCGCCGACGCCTGCGCGGCGGTGGGCACCCTGCGGCGCGACGACGGCGGGCTGCGCCGGTTCCTGGCCAGCGCCGCCGAACTGTGGGTGCGCGGCGGCGACGTCGACTGGGACCTGCTGCTGCGACCGGCCGCACCCCGCCGCGTCGACCTGCCCACCTACGCCTTCCAGAACCAGCACTACTGGCCGCCCGCCGTCCAGACCAACGGCGACCTCACCCAGCTCGGCCTGGGCGCCGCCGGGCACCCGCTGCTGGCCGCCGCCGTGTCGCTGGCCGACGCGGAAGGCGTGCTGCTCACCGGCAGGCTCTCCGTCAAAACGCACCCGTGGCTGGCCGACCACCTGGTCAACGGGCAGGTGCTGCTGCCCGGCACGGCCTTCGTGGAGCTTGCCGTACGCGCGGGCGACGAGGTCGGCTGCGACCTGCTGGAGGAGCTGACGCTGCAGGCTCCGCTGATCCTGCCCGCCACCGGCGGCGTGCATGTGCAGATCGCCGTCGGCGCGCCGGACGAGGACGGCAGGCGAGCGCTCACCATCCACGCCCGCGCCGAGGACGAGCCGTGGACCAGGCACGCCACCGGATTCCTGGCCAAGGACACCGCCGCGGCGGCCTTCGCCGAGCAGTCCTGGCCGCCGCCAGGCGCGACGGCCCTGCAGCCCGGCGACGTGTACGAGCTGATGGCCGGGATCGGCATCGACTACGGCCCCGCCTTCCGCGGTCTGACCGCCCTGTGGCGCCGCGACCGCGAGCTGTTCGCCGAGGTGGCCCTGCCGGAAGGCACCGAGGCGGGCGGGTTCTGCCTGCACCCGGCCCTCCTCGACGCGGCCATCCAGCCGCTGGCCGTGGGCGGCTTCTTCGACACCTCGGGCGGGCCGATGCTGCCCTTCGCCTGGACCAACGTACGGCTGGCCGCCACCGGCGCCGCCGCTCTCCGGGTACGGCTGAGCCCCTCGGGAGCCAACGGCGTCGGCATCGAGGTCGCCGACACCGCCGGAGCGCCCGTGGCGAGCGTGGAATCGCTGGCCGTGCGGGCGCTGGCCGTGGAGGACCTGAAGGCCGCCGCCGACCCGCTCAAGGACTCGCTGTTCTCCCTCGACTGGATCCCGGCCAAGCTGGGAGAGCCCGGCGAGGCCCGCTACGCCCTCGCGGGCGGCGACGGGTCCCGGCTGGCGGCGGACGGGGTCGTGCTCGCGGAGCTCGCGGCCGACGGCCCCTTACCGCGGCTGGCCTTCCTGCCCTGCGGCCCGGCCGGTACGGCGCACGCCGCCGACGGGGCACGGGCCGCCACCTCCGAGGTGCTGGAGGTGGCGCAGCGGTGGCTCGCCGAGGACAGGTACGCCGACGTGCCGCTCGTCATCGTCACCGAGGGAGCGGTGTCGGGAGAGAGCCTTCCCGCCGCCGCGGTCTGGGGGCTGATGCGCTCCGCCCAGTCGGAGAACCCCGGGCGCTTCGTCCTGATCGACGTCGACGGCAGCGAGGAGTCGTGGCGCGCGGTCCCGGCCGCCGCGGAGTCGGGGGAGGCCCAGGCCGCGCTGATCGCGGGCGCCCTGCACGTCCCCCGCCTGACCCGCTTCACGCCCGAGCAGGTCACAGGAGCCGCGAGCACGGAGCCCGTGACGGAGAGTGCGGGCACCGAGGCCGCGAGCGCGGAGGCCGAGGCGGCGGGTGTGAATGTCCAGGCCGTGGCGGGCTGGGAGCGCGGTGGGACCGTGCTGATCACCGGCGGCACCGGGACGCTGGGCGGCATCGTCGCCCGCCACCTGGTGCTCCGGCACGGCGTGCGCCGGCTGCTGCTGACCAGCCGCCGGGGACCCGACGCCCCGGGGGCGCTCCGGCTGCAGGCCGAACTCCTCGAGCTCGGCGTCGACACCACCATCGCGGCCTGCGACGCCGCCGACCGCGACGCCCTGGCCGGGCTCCTGGCATCGATCCCCGCCCAGTATCCCCTCACCGGGATCGTGCACGCGGCGGGCGCGCTCGACGACGGCGTGCTGGCCACGCTGACCCCCGAACGCATCGACGCGGTGCTGCGCCCCAAGGCGGACGCCGTGCTGAACCTGCACGAGCTCACCCAGGACCTGCCGATCTCGGCGTTCGTGACGTTCTCGTCCGCCGCCGGCGTCTTCGGCGGCCCCGGCCAGGGCAACTACGCCGCGGCCAACGCCTTCGTCGACGCGCTCGCCGTACGACGCCGCCGGCTCGGCCTGCCCGCCCTGTCGCTGGCCTGGGGGTTGTGGGAGCAGGACAGCGGCCTGACCGGCACGCTCAGCGACGCCGACCGGGCCAGGCTGGCCCGCACCGGGGTCGTCCCGCTCACCACCGAGGAGGGCCTGGCCCTGCTCGACACCGCCTGCGCGGCCGACCGGGCGACGCTGGTCCCGATCAAGCTGGAGCTGCGCAACCTGAGGACGGCGGCGCAGTTCGGCGCCCTGCCCGCGATCCTTCATGGCCTCGTGCCCGTCTCCAAGCGGCGCGTCGTCGGCTCCGACCCGGCCGCCGCCTCGCAGCTGCGCGAGCGCCTGGCGCGCCTGCCGGAGGGCGAGCACGCCAAGGTCGTCATGGACCTGGTGCTCGACCAGGTCGCGACCGTGCTCGGCTACGCCGACGCGAGCGCCGTCGAGCAGGACCGGCCCTTCAACGAGGCGGGTTTCGACTCGCTCACCGCCGTCGAGTTCCGCAACCGGATGAACGCGGCCACCGGGCTGCGGCTGCCCGCCACGCTGATCTTCGACTACCCGACACCCGTGGCCCTCGTGCAGTACCTGCGCGGCAGGCTCCTGGACGGTCCGGGCACGGCGGTCACCACCCACACCGCGATGAGCGCGGAGGAGCCGATCGCCATCGTCGGCATGAGCTGCCGGCTGCCCGGCGGCGTCGCGGGCCCCGAGGACCTGTGGAACCTGGTGTCGCAGGGCGGCGACGCGATGTCGATGTTCCCCACCGACCGCAACTGGCCGCTGGACGAGCTCTACCACCCCGACCCGGAGCACCCGGGCACCACCTACGCGCGCGAGGGCGGCTTCGTCTACGACGCCACCGCCTTCGACCCGGCCTTCTTCAGCATCTCGCCGAGGGAGGCGGTCGCCATGGACCCGCAGCAGCGCCTGCTGCTGGAGGGCTCGTGGGAGGCGCTGGAGCACGCAGGCATCGACCCGGCCGAGGTACGCGGCAGCCGTACGGGCGTGTTCGTCGGGCTGATGTACCACGACTACGGCGTGCACCTGCAGAACCTGGCCAGCGACCTGGACGGCTTCGTCGGCACCGGCGTCTCGGCGGGCGTGGCGTCCGGGCGGGTCTCCTACACCTTCGGGTTCGAGGGCCCGTCGGTCACCGTCGACACGGCCTGCTCCTCCTCGCTGGTCGCCCTGCACATGGCCATGCAGGCCCTGCGCCGCGGCGAGTGCTCGCTCGCGCTGGCCGGCGGGGTCACGGTGCTGTCCACCCCCGCCGTCTTCGTCGACTTCGCCCGCCAGCGCGGCCTGGCCGCCGACGGACGCTGCAAGTCCTTCGCCGCGGCGGCCGACGGCACCGGCTGGGGCGAGGGCGTCGGCATGCTGCTCGTCGAGCGGCTGTCGGACGCCCAGCGCAACGGCCACCCGATCCTGGCCGTCGTGCGCGGCAGCGCCATCAACCAGGACGGCGCCAGCTACGGCCTGACCGCGCCGAACGGCCCGTCGCAGCAGCGCCTGATCGAGCAGGCCCTGGCCGACGCCCGCCTGACCACGGCGGACGTCGACGCCGTCGAGGGACACGGCACCGGCACCACCCTGGGCGACCCGATCGAGGCGCAGGCCATCGTGGCCACCTACGGCCAGGACCGGCCGCAGGACCGGCCGCTGTGGCTCGGCTCGGTCAAGTCGAACATCGGCCACACCCAGGCGGCCGCGGGCGTCGCGGGCGTGATCAAGATGGTCATGGCGATGCGCCACGGCGTGCTTCCGCAGACGTTGCACGTGGACGAGCCGACCGGCCACGTCGACTGGTCCGCGGGCGCGGTGCGGCTGCTTCATGAGGCCACCCCGTGGCCCGAGACCGCGCGGCCGCGCCGGGCGGGAGTCTCGTCCTTCGGCATCAGCGGCACCAACGCCCACATCATCCTGGAGCAGGCGCCCCCGCAGACCGCCGCCACGGCGGAGGCGCCGGAGCGCCCCCTGATCCCGTGGGTGATGTCGGCCAAGTCGCACGAGGCGCTGAGGGCGCAGGCCCGGCGGCTGCGCGGCCACCTGGCCACGCGGCCTGAGCACGCGGCGGACGAGATCGCCCGCTCGCTGGCCACGACCCGCTCGTCCTTGCGGCGGCGGCTGGTGGTGCTCGGCACGACCAGGGAAGAGCTCACCTCCGGGCTGGAGGCGGCGATCGCGCAGACCCCGGCCGACAACGTGACCAGCGCGACGGCCGCACGCGGACGGACCGCCTACCTGTTCACCGGCCAGGGCAGCCAGCGCCAGGGGATGGGGGAGGAGCTGTACGCGGCCTACCCCGAGTACGCCGCGGCCTTCGACGAGGTGTGCGCCCGCTTCGACGGCCACCTCGACCGCCCCCTGCGCGAGGTCATCACCGGCGACCCGGAGGCGCTGCAGCAGACCCGCTACACCCAGGCCGCCCTGTTCGCCGTCGAGGTCGCGCTCTACCGCCTGCTCGAAGCCTGGGGCACTCGCCCGGACTTCCTGGCCGGCCACTCGATCGGCGAGATCGTCGCCGCGCACGTCTCAGGCGTGCTGACGCTGGACGACGCGGTCACGCTGGTGGCCGCGCGAGGCCGCCTCATGCAGGAACTGCCTTCCGGAGGCGCGATGGTCTCCGTCCGCGCCACCGAGGAGGAGATCCTGCCGCTGCTGGCCGGGCGCGAGGACCGGGTCGGCATCGCCGCCGTCAACGGGCCTTCGTCGGTGGTCGTGTCCGGTACCGAGGAGGCCGTCCTGGAGGTGGCCGCGCTGCTGTCGCTGCGCGGGCACAAGACCAAGCGGCTGGCCGTCAGCCATGCCTTCCACTCCCCGCTGATGGAACCGGTCCTGGACGCCTTCCGCGAGGTGGCCGCCGGACTGGCGTTCCGGCCGCCCGCGATCCCCATCGTCTCCAACCTCACCGGCGAGGCGGCCGGCGCCGAGGAGCTGACCTCGCCGGAGTACTGGGTCCGCCACCTGCGGCAGGCCGTGCGCTTCTGCGACGGGATCCGCACCCTCCAGCGGCAGGGGGTCACCACCTTCCTGGAGGTCGGCCCCGACGCGGTGCTGACGGCGATGGCCGGAGACTGCGTCGAGGACTGGACCGGCGTCGCCGCCGCGGTGATGCGCCGCGACCGGCCCGAGGCAGCCACCCTGCTCGACGCCCTGGCCCAGGCCTGGACCCACGGGGCCGAGGTCCACTGGGGAGCGGTCGTCGGCGCCGGAGCGACCGTGCCGCTGCCCACCTACCCCTTCCAGCGCCAGCGCTACTGGCCCGACCCGCCCGCGATCGAGCAGGTGGCCGCGCCCGACACCGAGTTGTGGGAGGCGGTCGCCCGCCAGGACCTGCCCGGACTGCTCGCCACGCTCGGGCTCGGGGCGGGAGCCACCCTGGAGGACCTGCTGCCCGCCCTGGCCAGGCTGCACGGCGGCACCGGCGCCGACCACGGGCACCCGCGCCACCAGCTCGGCTGGCAGCCGCTCACCGACCTGCCCGCGCCCGTCCTGTCGGGCACGTGGCTGGTGGTCGCGCCCGACGACTCCCCGCAGCCGGACGCCACGGCTCCGGCCGGGCGGGCGATCGCCGCCGCGCTGGCCAGGTACGGCGCCGACACCGCCGTCGTGCCGGAACCGCCCGGCTCGGACACCGGGGTGGCGGGCATCGTCTGCCTCCTGCCCGACGGAGCCGCGCCGCCCTCCATCGCCCCCGGCGGCGCGCCCGTCTGGGTGCTCACGCGGCGCGCGGTGCGCGTCGCGCCCTCGGACGGCGACGTCACGCCGGAGGCCGCGCAGACCTGGGGCAGGCTCAGAACGGCGGCCCGCGAGCGGCTGCTGCGCGACGGCGGGCTGGTCGACCTTCCCGCCGTGCTGGACGAGCAGGTGCTGCGCCGGTTGTGCTCGGTCCTGTCCGGGATCACCGGCGAGGACGAGGCGGCGGTACGGCAGGGCGGCGTGTTCGTGCGCAGGCTCCGCCCCGCGCCGGCACGGGCCACGGTGCTCGGCGCCGAATGGCGTCCGAGCGGGACCATCGTGCTGGCCGGGCCGCTCGACGAGACCGCCGCGGAGCTCGGCCGCTGGGCCGCGCGCAACGGCGCCACGAGAGTCGTGCTCACCGAACCCGACGCCCGCCTCGACGGCGAGCCGGGAGTGATCGTCCGCAGTCTCGCCGACGAGCACGCCATGACGGCAGCCGGGCTGGACGCCGTGCTTGCGGGCGGGCTCGACGCCGTGACGGCAGCCGCGGCCGACGGTGCTCACCCGCTGACCGCCGTCGTCTGCACGACACCGGAGACCGCGCGCCTCCTGGACGAGCGGACCCGCACGACGGACCTGGCCGCCTTCATCATGCTCGCCCCGGCCCAGGCGGCCTGGGGCGACGACGGGGCGGCGCACCTGGAGCACTTCACCGCGCTGGCCGCCCGGCGACGGGAGGCGGGCCTGCCGGCACTGTCGGCGGCGGTCGGCCTGAAGGAACCAGCGGACGCGGTCGCGGCCCTGCGCCACGCCCTGCGCCTGAACGACACCACGCTCGTCGTGGCAGACCCCGACTGGGCCGCCCTGGCCGGTCTGCTCCGCTCCCACCTGCTGGACGCCGTCCCCGAGGCGGCGCTGCCGCCGCAGGAGGCGGAGAACGTGATCGACGGCAGCGCCGCCTTCCGCCGCCTGCTGGACGGCAGCGCGCCCGACAGCCACCACGGCATCCTGCTCGACGTCGTGCGCCGCGAGACCGCCGCCATCCTGCAGTTCCCCCTGCCCGACGCGATCGAGCCGGACGCGGAGTTCTTCGAGCTCGGCTTCTCCTCGATGGCGGCGGTGGAGCTGCGCAACCGGATCGGCGAGCTGACCGGCATCCAGCTGGCCGCCGACGCGGTCTACGACTACCCCACCCCGGCCGAACTGGCCGGGCACCTGCTCGCCGAGGTGGCCGTCGCCGGCTGAGCCGGCGGCAGGAGGCCGAGACGGAAAGGACGATCCCCGTGCTCGATGGATTCACTCCCTGGCCCGAGGAGTTCGCCCGGCGGTACCGGGAGGCCGGTTACTGGACGGACGAGAACCTGGGTGAGCTGCTGCGCCGCCAGGCGCGCGACCATCCCGGCAGGACCGCCCTCGTGGTGGACCCGCACCGCTGGACCTACGCCGAGCTCGACTCCAGGGTCGACAGGATGGCGGCCGGCCTGCACGGCCTCGGCATCGGCCCGGGAGACCGCGCGGTCGTGCAGCTGCCCAACGTGCCCGAGCTCGTGGTGGTGCTGTTCGCGCTGTTCAGGATCGGCGCCCTGCCGGTCATGGCGCTGCCGGCGCACCGCAGCAGCGAGATCGCCTACTTCTGCGAGTTCACCGAGGCGGCCGCCTACATCATCGCCGACACGCATCTCGGCTTCGACTACCGCACGCTGGCCGCCGAGGTGGTGGCGAGCGTGCCGACGGTCAAGCACGTCCTGGTGGCGGGCGAACCCGGCGACTTCGTGCCCCTGGCCGAGGTCGACGGCGACCGCCTGCCCGACCTGCCGCGCCCCGACCCGGCCGCGGTGGCGCTGTTCCTGCTGTCGGGCGGCACGACCGGGGTGCCCAAGCTGGTGCCGCGCACCCACCAGGAGTGGAGCTACAGCGGGCGGGCGGTGAGCGAGGCGTGCGGCTACCACGCGGGCACCGTGCACATGGTGAGCCTGCCGCTGTGCCACAACTGGCCGCTGACCCACGGGCTGCTGGCCACCTTCCACGCCGGGGCGACGCTCGTGCTGGCCCCCGGACCGAGCCCGGACGAGTCCTTCCCGCTGATCGAGCGCGAGCGGGTGACGGAGACGGGCCTGATCCCCGGCGCCGCCCTGCTCTGGATGGAGGCCGCGGACTGGGGTGAGTACGACATCTCCAGCCTGAACCGGGTGACCATCGGCGGCACGAAACTCCAGCCGGAGCTCGCCCACCGCGTGGAGCCCGCCCTCGGGTGCCGCCTCCAGCAGGCCTTCGGCATGGCGGAGGGCCTGTGCGGGTTCCACCGGCCGGACGATCCGGCGGACGTGGTCCTGATCAGCCAGGGGCTGCCGGTCTCGCCCGCCGACGAGGTGCGGGTGGTCGACGAGGAGGACAACGACGTCCCCCTGGGAGAGGTCGGCCAGCTGCTGGCCCGCGGGCCGTACACGACGCGCGGCTACTACCGGGCCGACGAGCACAACGCGCGCTCCTTCACGGCCGACGGCTTCTACCGCAGCGGTGATCTGGTGCGGCTGCTGCCGTCCGGCCACGTGGTCTTCGAGGGCAGGGTGAAGGACCAGATCAACCGGGGCGGCGACAAGATCGCGGCGGAGGAGGTCGAGAACCATCTGCTGGCCCATCCGAACGTCCGCGAGGTCGCCCTGGTGGGCGTGCCGGACGAGGTGCTCGGCGAGCGCAGCTGCGCCTGCGTGGTGCCGCGCGGACAGCCGCCGACACTGGCGGAGCTCACCACGTTCCTGCGGGACAGGGGAGTGGCGGCCTTCAAGTTCCCCGACCGGCTGGAGATCATCGGGGCGCTGCCGCTGACCCCGCTGGGCAAGGTCAGCAAGAAGCAGCTCGCAGGCATGTTCGGTACGCGGGGGAGTTCTGGATGACCTCGTTCACCATCGACCTGTCCGGCTTCCTGGAAGTGCACGCCAAGGCCGTCGCGGAGGCGTGCAACAGCGGCCGCGCCACCCTGGCGGTCTGGCGCCAGGAGATCGATCCCATCGATCCCGCCGAGCTGCTGATCCCGCTGTTCGTCCACACGAGGCGCGCCTTCGTCTGGGTCTCGCCGCAGTCGAGCGTCCTGGCCATGGGCACCGCGGCCGACTTCTCCGGCCGCGGCCCCGCGCGCTTCGCCACCGTCAGGGCGGGCTGGGAACCGGCCGCCCGCGACGTCGTGGAGGGCGGCCCCGGCCCGCGCGGCACGCCGTCGCTCGTCGGCGGCTTCGCCTTCGCCCCGGGCGACGGACCCATGCCGGACGGGCTGATGTGGGTGCCGAAGGTGCTGATCTCACGCGAGGCGGACGGGCCGGCCGTGCTGTCGCTCAGCGTCGGCGTCGAACCGGGCCCCGCCGCATCGGACGACGTGGTCCGGGTCGTCAACCAGGCGTACGGCTGGCTCACCGCGGTGGGCGGCCGCCCGTGCCGCAGCCCTCACCTGGAGGGCACGACGGTCACGGAGGTGCCTCCGCCCGACGAGTGGAAGGCGCTGGCCGGGCGGGCGGTGGAGCAGGTCGGCAGCGGCGCGTTCGGCAAGGCCGTGCTCGCCCGCCAGCTGCGCGTGGACGCCCCCTGTTCCTACGACATCCCGTCCGTGGTGGGCGCCCTGATCGAGGGACAGCCGGGCAGCACGGTCTTCGCGGTCGCGCTCGACCGGCACGCCTTCGTCGGCGCCACCCCCGAGCGGCTGGTCGGCGTGCGCACCGGCCAGGCCAGGTCGATGAGCCTGGCGGCCTCCATGCCCCGCGGCGCGACCCCCGAGGAGGACGCCCGGTTGCGCGACGCCCTGCTGGCGGACGACAAGTCCCGGCGCGAGCAGCAGATGGTCACCGCCATGCTGCGGCAGGCCTTCGACCGGGTGTGCGGCGAGGTGCGGGTGCCCGCCGAGCCGTACGTGATGGACCTGCCGAACCTGCGCCACCTGCACAGCCGCATCGAGGGCCGGATCGCCGACCCGTCGAACACCGGCGTGCTCGACCTGGTCGAGCTGCTGCACCCCACGCCCGCCGTCGGCGGCCATCCGAGGCAGGCCGCCCTGGACTGGATCGCCGCGGCCGAACCCTTCGACCGGGGCTGGTACGCGGGCCCCGTCGGCTGGATGAACACCGACCAGGAAGGGGACTTCGCCGTCGCCCTGCGCTCCGCCCACCTGCACGGACGCACCGCCACCCTCTACGCCGGCTGCGGGATCGTGGCCGGCTCCGATCCCGAGGCCGAGCTGGAGGAGACCCGGCTCAAGTTCCGCACGATGCTCGATGCCCTCGCCGTTCCCGGGTACGGGCCGGTCGGGGTGGGAACCTCTTGATCGGAAACCACGTTCGAGAGGCACTCGACCATGATTGAGATAACCGGGCTGACGAAGCGTTTCGGCGCCAAGACGGCCGTGGACGACCTGACCTTCAGCGTCGAACCGGGCAGGGTCACCGGCTTCCTGGGGCCGAACGGCGCCGGCAAGTCGACGACCATGAGGATGATCCTCGGCCTTGACCGGCCCGACGCCGGCAGGGTGACCGTCAACGGCCACGACTACGTGGGGCTGGCCCGCCCCATGCACGAGGTGGGGGCGCTGCTGGACGCCCGCGCCGTCCACAAGTCGCGTACGGCACGCAACCATCTGCTCTGCTTAGCCCAGACCAACGCGATCCCCGCCCGCCGCGTCGACGAGGTGCTGGAGCTGGTGGGTCTCGCGTCGGTCGCACGCAACCGGGCCGGCTCCTTCTCCCTGGGCATGGGCCAGCGGCTCGGCATCGCCGTGGCACTGCTCGGCGACCCGAAGGTGCTGCTGTTCGACGAGCCCGTCAACGGCCTGGACCCCGAGGGCATCAAGTGGATCCGCGAGCTGATGCGCGGCCTGGCCGGAGAGAACCGCACCGTGCTGGTCTCCAGCCACCTCATGAGCGAGATGGCGCAGACGGCCGACCATCTCGTCGTCATCGGCAAGGGCAGGCTGATCGCCGACATCGGGATCGCCGAGTTCGTCCGGCAGGGCTCCAACGTCCTGGTCCGCGCGGACGACGCCGAGCAACTGACCCCCCGCCTGGTCGAGGCGGGCGGCACCGTCCAGCGCGGGACGGACGGCTCGTTCATCGTCACCGGCCTGGAGGCCAGGAGGATCGGTGAGGCCGCGCTGGCCGCCGGAGTGGTGCTGACAGAACTGACCCCCCAACGCTCATTGGAGCAGGCGTACATGGACCTGACCCGCGACAGCGTCGAGTTCCAGGCGAGCGTGGCGTGATGGCCGCCGTGGAGACGATGCGCTCGGAGTGGACCAAGTTCCGCTCGATCCCGTCGAACGTCCCCGTCATGCTGGCCACCGTGGCGGTCATGATCGGCGCGGGCGCCCTCACCGCCAACGGCGCGAGCAAGAACTTCCAGGCCGCGGGGCCGATGTTCGACGCCACCTACATCAGCATGTACGGGGGTTTCCTGTTCGCGCAGATCAGCGTGGGCGGGCTCGGCGTGCTCGTGGCGACCTCCGAGTACGCCACCGGGATGATCAGGACGAGCCTGACCGTGGTGCCCAGGCGCGGGCGCCTGCTGGCCGCGAAGGTCTGGACGTTCGGGCTGATCGCGCTGGTGATGGGGGAGATCGCCGCCTTCGGCTCGTTCCTGCTCGGGCAGATCACGATCGGCGCCAACGGCGCCCCGGCGGCCTCGCTCTCCGATCCGGGCGTGCTGCGCGCGGTCTTCGGCATGGGGCTGATCTGGGTCCTGGTGGGCCTCATCGGCGTCGGGATCGGTGTCCTGCTGCGCGACACGATGGCGGCCACGACCGTGGTGGTCGCGGTGAACTTCATCATCCCGATCATCGGGCCGCGGCTGATGCCCCAGGCCATGGGCGACTGGGTCACCGTCTACTGGCCGATCCAGGCCGGTCTGCGTATCACCTCCACGGTCCCCGACGCGGAACGGCTGGCGCCGTGGACGGGCCTGGGCCTGATGGCGGCGTGCACCGCCGTCCTGCTGCTGGCGGCCTTCGCCGTGTTCAGGACCAGGGACGCCTGACCCCCTCCGTCATGACGCCCGGCGTGCCGCTCCGGCCGCCGGGCGTCGTCGTTCCCGGCACCCCTTACTGGGGCCTCTACCAGCGCCTTTAGTGGCCTCTAGGGGTTACTCGGCCTCCCGCCGCCCGCGAATACTGAAATCGGTGGAACCTGTCGGGAGGAGCATTCAGAATGGCGCCGAATTTCGCGAACGGTCAATGCCGATCCTTCCGCGGAGACGGACGACCCGACCTGCTCGTGCGTAACACGGAGACCGGCGAGTTGTTCGTCTATCCGCACAGCGGTGAATTCAACGGCACCGCCACGTTCGCCGATCCCGTGCGCATCGGCGACGGATTCGGCTGGTGGCGTTTCTTCTTCGTCCGCGCCATAGACGCGACCGGCGACGGCCAGGCGGACATCTGCGCCTTCAGCGCCCACGAATTCGACATCAACCCGGGCGAGAACGGGGAGCACGGGTTCTTCCTGCTGCAGAACCTGGGCGGGCCCGGCGAGATCGGCCCGTTCGCCGACCCGATCAGGGTGTCCGGGAGGCGTGACGACGACCAGCAGTGGGAGACGATCGGCTTCGCCGACGTGACCGGCACCGGCCCCGACGACACCTTCGGCAGGGGCAAGGACGCCGGCAACGTCGACGTCTTCCCGCACCGCGACCGGGGCGTGGTCCGCAACGACACCTACGACAAGGAACCGGTCAGGCTCACCGAGATCGGGGTCGACGACCTGCCGGTCGCGATGGCCGACTTCACCGGCGACGGCACCCTCGACCTGCTGGTCCGCCGCGCCAACGGCGACCTGGACCTGTTCGAGTTCGACGGCCGCCCCGGCGAGACCACCGAGGGCGCCTGGCACACGGTCGCCACGGGCTGGCAGGACATGCGCCTGATGGCGCTCACCGACATCGACCTGGACGGCCGCCCCGACCTGCTCGGGCTCCACCAGGACGGCACCCTGGCCGCCTACCGGCACTGCGGGAAATTCGACCCGGACCACCCGGCCGCGCTCTTCGAGGAGCCGGTCACCGTCGCCACCGGGTTCGAGATCTACGACGTCATCAGCTGATAACTCCGTCGGAAGCTGGACAGGTTCACATGCAATTCGAACTTTCTTCCCGTACTTTTTCCGACGACGCAGTGGCGATCGTCGGTATATCCTGCCGACTTCCGCAGGCCCCCGATCCGCAGTCGTTCTGGCGGCTGCTCCGCGACGGCCGCGACGCCATCACGGAAGTGCCGCCCGGCCGCTGGGAATCGCCGGCGACCGAGGGAATGCGCGGCGGATTCATCGACGCAATAGCCGACTTCGACGCCGAATTCTTCGGCATCGCCCCGAACGAAGCGGCCATGATGGACCCGCAGCAGCGGCTGGTCCTCGAACTGAGCTGGGAGGCGCTGGAGGACGCCGGCATCGTCCCCGCCAGCCTGCGGGACAGCGGCACCAGCGTCTACATCGGCGCCATGGCCGGCGACTACGCCCAGCTGCTCCAGGGCACCGTGTCCCGCCACAGCCTGACCGGGCTCAGCAGGGCGCTGCTCGCCAACCGCATCTCCTACACCCTGGGCCTGCAGGGGCCCAGCCTGACCGTCGACTCGGCGCAGTCCGCCTCCCTGACCGCCGTCCACCTGGCGTGCGAGAGCCTGCGCAACGGCGAGTCCGGCCTGGCCCTCGTCGGCGGCGTCAACCTCAACATCACGCCCGACAGCACCCTGGCCGCCGAACGCTTCGGCGCGCTGTCGCCCGACGGGCGATGCCACACCTTCGACGCGCGAGCCAACGGCTACGTCCGCGGCGAGGGCGGCGGCGTCGTCGTGCTCAAGCCGCTGGCCCGCGCGCTGGCCGACGGCGACCACGTCTACTGCGTCATCGCGGGCAGCGCCGTCAACAACGACGGCGGCGGCGACGGGCTGACCGTGCCCGCCCAGCACGCGCAGGAGGAGGTCATCCGGCTGGCCTGCGAGCGGGCCGGGATCAGCGGCGCCGACGTGCAGTTCGTCGAGCTCCACGGCACCGGCACCCGGGTCGGCGACCCCATCGAGGCCCGCGCGCTCGGCGCGGCCCTGGGCTCCGCCAGGGAGCCGGGCACCCCGCTGCTCGTCGGCTCGGCCAAGACCAACGTCGGCCATCTCGAGGGAGCCGCGGGCATCGTCGGCCTGCTGAAGACCGCGCTGGCCATCCGGAACCGCGAGCTGCCCGCGTCGCTGAACTTCGAGACGCCCAACCCGCAGATCCCCTTCGACGAGCTCAACATCCGGGTCAACACCGCCCTGAGCCCGTGGCCGCGGACCGACGCGCCGCTGGTGGCCGGCGTCAGCTCGTTCGGCATGGGCGGAGCCAACTGCCACCTGGTCCTCGTCGAGCCGCCCTCCCCGGTCACGGCCGCGGCCTCCCCGCCCTCCGCGGACGCCCAGCCGGTGATCGTGCCGCTGTCCGGGCAGAACGAGGCCGCGCTGCGCGGCCAGGCCGTACGGCTGCGCGAGCACCTGCTGAACACGCCGGAGACCGGCCTCTCCGAGCTCGCCTACTCGCTGGCCACCACGCGCACCGCCTTCCCGGTGCGGGCCGGCCTCGTCGTGGACGACCAGGCCCAGCTGGCCGAAACCCTGGCCAAGCTCGCCGCGGGCGAGCCCGCCGCCGGGGTCGTGACCGGCCGCCCCGGCACGGGCGGCCTGGCCTTCCTCTACGCCGGCCAGGGCAGCCAGCGACGTGGCATGGGCCAGGAGCTGTACGGCGCCCATCCCGTCTTCGCCCGCGCCCTGGACGAGATCTCCGCCTGCTTCGGCGGCGACCTCATCGAGGCGATGTTCACCGACCCGGACGGCCGTCTCGACGAGACCGGCACCACCCAGCCCGCCCTCTTCGCCTTCGAGGTCGCCCTCACCCGCCTCTACGCCCACTGGGGCATTCGCCCCGACCACCTCATCGGCCACTCCGTCGGCGAGATCGCCGCCGCGCACGTCGCGGGAGTGCTGTCCCTGGAGGACGCCTGCGCCCTGGTCTCGGCACGCGGCAGGCTGATGCAGGACCTTCCGCCCGGCGGCGCCATGGTCGCCGTCCAGGCCACGGAGGAGGAGATCCTTCCGTTCCTCGACGCGGGCGCCGGCATCGCCGCGATCAACGCGCCGGACTCCGTGGTCGTCTCCGGCGTGGAGAGCCGCGTCGCCGAGATCGCCGAGGAGATGCGCGGCAGGGGTCGCAAGACCAGCCGCCTGCGGGTCAGCCACGCCTTCCACTCGCCGCTGATGGAGCCGATGCTCGCGGAGTTCCGGCAGGTGGCCGAGTCGCTCACCTACCACGAGCCGGCCGTTCCCATCGTCTCCAACCTCACCGGCGCCGTGGCGTCCGGCGTCGAGCTGTGCTCGCCCGACCACTGGGTCAGGCACGTGCGCGAGGCCGTACGGTTCGGCGACGGCATCAGGGCCCTGGCCGACGCGGGCACCGGCGCCTTCGTGGAGATCGGGCCGGGCGCCGTCCTGTCGGCCCTGGGGCCGCGCTGCCTGCCGCACGGGAGCGGCGCGCGCTTCATCCCCACGCTCCGCGAGGGCCGGCCGGAGCCGCTCGCCGCGTCCCTGGCCGTGGCCGAACTGTACGCCGGCGGGGCCGAGCTGGACTGGGAGGCCGTGCTTCCGGGCGGACGTCGGGTGGCATTGCCCACGTACGCCTTCCAGCGCACCCGCCACTGGCTCACCGGGTCACCCGGCAGCGGCACCCCGGGCACGGACCCCGCCCGCCGTGACGCGGACGGCCCGGCGCTCAGCGATAGCACGGCGGGACTCCCGTCCTCCGCGGAAGCGGTGTCGCCCGCCGGTGGGGCGGCGGCTTCGCCGCTCGCCGGCAAGCTGGCCGGGCTGACGGAGGCGGCTCAGGAGCAGGTGCTCCTCGACCTCGTCAGGACCTGCGTGGCCCTGGTGCTCGGGCACGCCACCACCGCCACCGTCGACGCCGCCACCACCTTCAAGGCGCTCGGCTTCGACTCCTACAGCGCCGTCGAGCTCGGCAACCGGCTCAGCGCCGCGACCGGCCTGCGGCTGCCAAGCTCGCTGCTGTTCGACTACCCCACGCCCGCCGTACTGGCGGGGTTCCTGCGTGCGCAGGTGACCGGGGCGATCGAGCAGCCCGGCGGCGCGGTCGCGCGCGTGGTGGGCCACGACGAGCCGATCGCGATCGTCGGGATGGCCTGCCGCTTCCCCGGCGGCGTGGTCTCCCCGGCCGACCTGTGGGAGCTGGTGATCTCGGGCCGCGACGCGATCGGGGAGTTCCCCGCGGACCGCGGCTGGGACCTGGAGCGGCTCTACGACCCCGATCCTGCCGGCCACGGCACCTCCTACGCCCGCCACGGCGGCTTCCTGTACGAGGCGGCGGAGTTCGACGCCGGGTTCTTCGGGATCTCCCCGCGTGAGGCTCTGGCGATGGATCCTCAGCAGCGGCTGCTGCTGGAGACGTCGTGGGAGGCGATCGAGCGCGCCGGGATCAGCCCCGACGGGCTGCGCGGCAGCCGTACGGGCGTGTTCGCGGGCGCGACGGCGCAGGACTACGGCCCCCGCCTGCACGAGGCGACCGGCAGCGCGGAAGGCTACGTGCTCACCGGCACCACGGCCAGCGTGATCTCCGGGCGCGTGGCGTTCTCGTTCGGGTTCGAGGGCCCGGCGGTCACGGTCGACACGGCGTGCTCGTCGTCGCTGGTCGCGCTGCACCTGGCGGCCCAGTCGCTGCGCTCAGGCGAGTGCGACCTGGCCCTGGCCGGAGGCGCCACCGTCATGGCCTCGCCCGGCATGTTCGTGGAGTTCTCGCGGCAGCGCGGCCTGTCGGCGGACGGGCGCTGCAAGGCCTTCGCCGCCTCCGCCGACGGCACCGGCTGGGCAGAGGGCGTCGGCATGCTCCTGGTCGAGCGGCTGTCGGACGCCCGGCGCAACGGCCACCACGTGCTGGCCGTCCTGCGGGGCAGCGCGATCAACCAGGACGGCGCCAGCAACGGCCTGACCGCGCCGAACGGCCCCTCGCAGCAGCGAGTGATCCGGCAGGCCCTGGCCAACGCCGGGCTGTCGGCCGCGGACGTCGACGCCGTGGAGGCGCACGGCACAGGAACCATGCTCGGTGACCCCATCGAGGCGCAGGCGATCATCGCCACCTACGGTCAGGACCGCGAGCAGCCGCTCTGGCTGGGCTCGCTCAAGTCGAACATCGGCCACGCCCAGGCCGCCGCCGGAGTCGGCGGCGTCATCAAGATGGTCATGGCGATGCGCCACGGCCTGCTGCCGCGCACGCTGCACGTGGACGAGCCCTCGCCCCACGTCGACTGGTCGGCGGGAGCCGTACGGCTGCTCACCGAAGAGCACTCATGGGACCAGCCGGAACGCCCCCGCCGGGCGGCCGTCTCCTCCTTCGGCATCAGCGGCACCAACGCCCACGTGATCATCGAGCAGGGCGCGCCCGACCCCGAGACGGACGACTCAGGCCTGCCCCTCGTGCCCTGGCTGATCTCCGGCAGGAGCCCCGAGGCGCTGCGCGCCCAGGCCCGGCGGCTCGCGGCGTGGGCCGGACCCGACGTGCCCGTCGCCGCCGCAGCAGCCGCCCTGGCCACCCGGCGTGACCCGCTGGAGCAGCGCGCGGTGATCGTCGGCGCCGACCGCGACGAACTGCTCGCCGGCCTGCTCGCCCTCGCGGACGGTACGGCGACGCCTGACGTCATCACCGGAAGCGGGCACGGCGGCAAGCTGGCGATGCTCTACACCGGTCAGGGCAGTCAGCGGCTCGGCATGGGCCGCGACCTGGCCGCCGCCTTCCCCGTCTTCGACGAGGCGCTGGAGGAGATCAGCGCCCAGTTCGACGCGCAACTGCCGCACCCGCTCCGCGCCACGATGGTCGACGACCCGGACGGCGTGCTCAACGAGACGCTGATGACCCAGCCCGCGCTCTTCGCCTTCGAGGTGGCGCTGACCCGGCTGCTCGCCTCCCTGGGCATCCACCCCGACGTCGTCGCCGGCCACTCGGTCGGCGAGCTCGCCGGCGCCCACATCGCGGGCGTGCTGTCCCTGGCCGACGCCTGCACGCTCGTCGCGGCGCGGGCCAGGCTCATGCAGGCCCTGCCCGCGGGCGGCGCGATGCTCGCCATCGCCGCGTCGGAAGCCGACGTCCAGCCGTACATCGAGGGCCGCGAGGACCAGGTCGCCATCGCGGCCGTCAACACCCCGACCTCGGTCGTCATCTCCGGCGCCGCCACCGTGGTCAACGAGATCGGCGAGCGCATCAACGCGCGCACCCGCGCGCTGCGGGTCTCGCACGCCTCGCACTCGCCGCTGATGGAGCCGATGCTCGCCGAGTTCGGGCGCATCGCCGCCACCGTCACCTACCACGAGCCCCGCATCCCGGTCGTCTCCAGCGTCACCGGCAGGCCGGTCGAGCCCGGACAGCTCACCACCGCCGAGTACTGGGTCGACCACGTGCGGCGGCCGGTGCGCTTCGCCGACGCCGCCGCCGCCGCGCAGGCGGACCTCTTCCTGGAGGTCGGCCCCGACGGCATCCTCACCGGCCTGGCCCAGCAGACGCTCGCCGACGGCGTGTTCGTCGCCGCCGCGCGCAAGGAACGCGACGAGGTCCGCACCTTCGTGCAGGCTCTCGGACTGCTGCACGCCGCGGGCCGGGCTCCGGACTGGAAGGCCTTCTTCGCCGCCGTGCCGTCCGGGTCCGTCGAGCTGCCCACCTACGCCTTCCAGCGCGACCGGTACTGGCTGGAGACCGGCGGGCCGGCCGGCGTGCCGACGGAGCTCACGGGGCTGTTCGGGGTGGACTGGACGCCTGTGCCGGTCACCGGCGCGATGCCCGCCCCGGGCGACGAGCTCCTGCCATGGACCGCCGCCGAGGTTTCCGCCGACGGTTCCTCCGGGGCTTCCGGCGAGGCCGATGGGGCGTCGGGGGATGAGCCGGGGCGCGCGCGGCAGGCCGTGGCGCGGGTGCTGGGCGCCATCCAGGAGTGGCTCGCCGCCGACCACCCGACCTCCTCCCGCCTGGTGATCCTCACCCAGGGCGCCACCGGCGACGGGACGGACCTGGCCGCGAAAGCCGTCTGGGGACTCGTGCGCTCGGCGCAGACCGAGTACCCCGGCCGCTTCGTCCTGCTCGACCACGACGGCAGCTGCCCGCCGGAGGCAGCCCTGGCCTACGACGAGCCGCAACTGGCCGTGAGAGAAGGCCGCATCTTCGTCCCCCGCCTGGCCAAGCGCGACCTGCCGCCGGGCGAGGCCCCCTGGAGGGCCGACGGCACCGTCCTGGTCACCGGCGCCACCGGCGGGCTGGGGCGGGCGATCACCCGCCACCTGGTCGGCACGCATGCCGTACGCGACCTGGTGTTGCCGACCCGCGACGCGCACTCCGCCGCGGCGCTCGCCCTGGCCGACGAGCTCACCGGCCTCGGCGCGCGAGTCGAGCTGGTCACGTGCGACCTGGCCGACCGCGACGCCCTCGCGGCGCTCGTCGCCTCCTGCGACTCGCTGACCGCGGTCGTGCACATCGCCGGGGTCCTGGACGACGGCGTCGTCCCGGCGCTGAACCCGCAACGGCTCGACGCCGTGTGGCGGACGAAGGCGGAAGCCGCCTGGCTGCTGCACGAGCTGACGAAGGACCTGGACCTGTCGGCGTTCGTGCTGTTCTCCTCGTGCGCGGGCACGCTGGGCAGCGCGGGCCAGGCCAACTACGCCGCCGCCAACGCCTTCCTCGACGGCCTGGCGCGGCACCGCCGTACCCTCGGGCTGCCCGCGACGGCGCTCGCCTGGGGTCTGTGGGACAACGGCGGCATGGGCGCCACGCTCGCGCCCGCCGACCTGGCGCGCTGGGCCCGGCTGGGCATCGCCCCGCTGCCACCCGAGCAGGCGCTGGAACTCTTCGACACCGCGCTCGCCTCGACGGCCGAGACGCCGCTGCCCGCCCGGCTGAACCTGGCCGGGGTCGCCGACCCCGCGCCCGCGATGCTGCGCGGCCTGCTGCGCAAGCCCGTCGAACGGCGCACCTCCGGCGCGTCGGGCGCGATGGCGCTCGGCGAGCTCCTGCGCGGGATGAACCCGCAAGAGCAGGAACGCACCCTCCTCGACCTGGTCAGGAGCCAGGCGGCGCTGGTGCTCGGGCACGTGACGCCGAGCGTGATCAGCGCGACCGGCGCGTTCAAGGACGCCGGCTTCGACTCACTGACCGCGATCGAGCTCAGGAACCGGCTGAACACGGCCACCGGGCTGCAACTGCCGAGCTCGCTGCTGTTCGACTACCCGTCACCCGCGGTGCTGACCGACTACCTGCGGGCCGAGCTGCTCGGCGCCGACGGCGGCGCGTCCGGCGCGGTGACGGCCAGGATCGCCGCCCTCGACGAGCCGATCGCGATCGTGGGCATGGCCTGCCGCTTCCCCGGCGGGGTGGCCTCGCCCGACGACCTGTGGAACCTGGTCGCGTCAGGAGCCGACGTCGTCGGCGAGTTCCCCACCGACCGCGGCTGGGACCTGGAGCGGCTCCTCTCCGGCGACCCGGACGATCCGGGCACTTCCACCACCCGCTACGGCGGCTTCCTGTACAACGCCGCCGACTTCGACGCCGCCTTCTTCGGGATCTCGCCGCGCGAGGCGCTCGCGATGGACCCGCAGCAGCGGTTGCTGCTGGAGGCGTCCTGGGAGGCGATCGAGCACGCCAACCTCGACCCCGCCGTCCTGCGCGGCAGCCAGACCGGCGTGTTCACCGGCATCGCCCCCATGGAGTACGGCCCGCGGCGCTACGAGGGCGCGGAGGCGGTGGAGGGCTACCTCCTCACCGGCGGACTGGCCAGTGTCGCCTCAGGGCGCGTGTCGTACACGTTCGGGTTCGAGGGCCCCGCGGTCACGGTGGACACGGCGTGTTCGTCGTCGCTGGTGGCGCTCCACCTGGCCGCGCAGTCGCTGCGGACAGGCGAGTGCGACATGGCGCTGGCCGGTGGCGTGATGGTGATGGCCTCACCTGGCACGTTCGTGGAGTTCTCGCGCCAGCGAGGGCTCTCCGAGGACGGGCGGTGCAAGGCGTTCTCCGCCTCGGCGGACGGCACCGGCTGGGCCGAGGGCGTGGGCGTGCTGCTGGTCGAACGGCTGTCCGACGCGCAGCGCAACGGGCACCAGGTGCTTGCCGTGGTGCGCGGGACCGCGATCAACCAGGACGGCGCGAGCAACGGTCTTACGGCGCCGAACGGGCCGTCGCAGCAGCGGGTGATCCGTCAGGCGCTGGCGAATGCCGGGCTGTCGACCTCCGACGTGGACGCGGTCGAGGCGCACGGCACGGGGACCGTGCTGGGCGACCCGATCGAGGCCCAGGCGATCATCGCGACCTACGGGCAGGAGCGGGACCGGCCGCTCTGGCTCGGCTCCCTGAAGTCGAACATCGGGCATGCGCAGGCCGCTGCGGGTGTCGCCGGTGTGATCAAGATGGTCATGGCGATGCGGCACGGAGTGCTTCCGCGCACCCTGCACGCGGAGAACCCCTCGGAGCACATCGACTGGTCGGCGGGGGCTGTTGAGCTGCTGACCGAGGCTCGGGACTGGGATGCGGGCGATCGTCCGCGCCGGGCCGGGGTGTCGTCCTTCGGCGTGAGCGGGACGAACGCGCACGTGATCATCGAGCAGGGGCCGGTGGCGGAGGAGCCGGAGTCGATCACCAATGAGCTCCCGGTGTCGCCGTGGCTGCTGTCGGCTCGCACGCCCGAGGCGTTGCGGGCTCAGGCTGCCCGGCTGGCGGAGTGGGCGCAGGAGCGGCCGGAGGTGGATCCGGCCTGGACGCTGGCCACCGGTCGGGCGTTGCTGGAGCAGCGCGCGGTGGTCGTGGGCGCTGATCGGGCTGAGCTGGTGGCGGGTCTGCGGGCTTTGGCCGAGAGCGGTACGGCGAGCTCGTCGGGTGGCCGGTTGGCGATGCTGTTCGCCGGTCAGGGCAGTCAGCGGGTCGGCATGGGCACCGAGCTGGCGGCAGCCTTCCCGGTGTTCGCCGAAGCGCTCGACGAGGTGTGTGCTCTCCTGCCTGGTTCTCTCCGGGAGACGATGTTCGCTGGCCCGGTCGAGGCGCTGAACCAGACCGGCATGACCCAGCCGGCACTGTTCGCCTTCGAAGTCGCGCTCTACCGCCTGCTGACCTCGCTGGGCGTCACCCCGGACGTGCTGGTCGGGCACTCGGTCGGTGAGATCGCCGCCGCACACGTCGCCGGGGTGCTGTCCTTGGCGGATGCGTGCGCGCTGGTCACGGCCCGCGCGCAGCTGATGCAGGCGCTGCCCGAGGGCGGTGCGATGCTGGCCGTCGCCGCTCCCGAAGCCTCGGTGGCGCCGCTGCTGGAGGGCCGCTCCGATGTCGGCATCGCCGCCGTCAACGGCCCCGCCTCGGTCGTCATCTCCGGCAGCGAGGCTGCGGTGGAGGAGATCGCGGCCCTGGTGGACGCTCGCACCCGTCGACTGCGGGTGTCGCATGCCTTCCACTCGCCGCTCATGGACCCGATGCTGGCTGACTTCGAGCAGGTCGTCTCGCGCCTGACGTTCAACGAGCCGCAGATCCCGATCATGTCGAGCGGTTCCGTGACCGACCCCGCCTACTGGGTGCGGCATGTCCGTGACGCGGTCCGCTTCGCCGATGGCGTGCTGGCTGCCGCAGCCGATGTGTTCGTGGAGATCGGCCCGGACACCACCCTCACCGCCCTGGCCCAGCAATGCCTGGACGAGGGCGTGTTCATCCCCGCCACCCGCAAGGACCGCCACGAGGTCCGGTCGCTGGTCGAAGCCCTCGGCACCCTCCACACCCACAACGTGGAGATCGACTGGACCACGATCCTCACCCCGTCGAGGCAGGTGGACCTGCCGACCTACGCCTTCCAGCACCAGCACTTCTGGCTGGAGCCCAGCCGCTCCGTCAGTGACGTGACGGCTGCGGGCCTGAGCGTCGTGGACCATGCGATCCTGAGCGCCGCGATCCCCGCCCCCGACGGCGACGGCCTGACGCTCACCGGGTTGCTCTCCCTGGCCACCCTGCCCTGGCTCGCCGATCACGCGGTCAACGGCACGGCGATCCTTCCCGGCACGGGCTTCCTGGAGATCGCGCTGCGCGCGGCCGCGGAGACGGGGGACTGCGCGAGCGTCTCCGAGCTCGCCCTGCAGGCGCCCCTCGTCATCGGCCACGACAGCCCCGTCCAGCTTCAGGTGGTCATCGACGCGCCCGACGACGACGGCCGGCGCGGGCTGGCCCTCTACTCCAGGGCCGAGGGAGCGACCACCTGGCAGCGGAACGCCCAGGGTGTCCTGTCTCCGGCCTCGTTCGACGCGCCAGGCTTCGACCTGGCGCAGTGGCCGCCTCCCGGTGCGCAGCCCCTCGACATCGACGACCTCTACGACGACCTGGCCGCGAGCGGCCTGGAGTACGGTCCCGCCTTCCAGGGACTGGTGGCCGCCTGGCAGCGGGACGGCGACGTCTACGCCGAGATCGACCTGCCCGGCCCTGCCCAGGACGGCGCGGAGCGGTTCGGGTTCCACCCGGCTCTCCTCGACGCCGTGCTGCACTCGATCACGCTCGGAGGGCTGCTGCCGCCGAGCGAGCCCGGCCGGCCGTACCTGCCCTTCGCCTGGTCGGGCGTGCACGCGCACGCGGCGGGCGGCGTCGGGGCGCGGGTGCGGACGACGGCCAAGGGGGTGGGGGAGCTCTCGCTCAGCGTCGCCGACCACACCGGTGCGCCGATCCTGACCGTGGAATCGATCGTGGTCAGGCCGGTGGCGACCGAGCCTTCGCAAGAGCTGACGCCGTACGTGCTGGACTGGCCGGCCGTCCCCGCGTCGGGTCCGGAGCCCTCCGAGGTGACGGAGCTGCAGGCTGCGGGCTCGCTGGACGAGGTCGTGGGCGCCGAGCGTGTCCTGTTCCGGGTTCCGGTCGGCTCGGGCCGCGAGCGCCTCTCCGAGGTGCTGGCGCTCGTCCAGGAGTGGCTCGCCGACGAGCGGCTCGCGCAGTCGCAGCTCGTGCTCGTGACCTCCGGCGCTGTCAGCGTGGTGGAAGGCGACGTGATCGACCTGTCCACCGCTCCGGTGTGGGGGCTGATCCGGTCCGCGCAATCCGAGCACGCTGGGCGTTTCGTCCTTCTCGACACCGACGGTCATCCCGACTCCGAGGCGGCCCTGCCGGGTGCCTGCGCTTCGGGCGAGCCGCAACTGGCCTTGAGGTCCGGCACGATCCACGTGCCGCGCCTGGCCCCGCTCACCGAGGCCCGGCGCCTGGAGCACCCGTTCGCCGCCGCGGATCATTCCGGAACGCAGGGGACGGTGTTGCTCACGGGCGGCACCGGCGGGCTCGCCGCGCTCGCCGCGAACCGGCTGGTCACCGAGCACGGCGTGCGCCACCTGCTGCTGGCCGGCCGCCGTGGTCCGGCGGCCCCGGGAGCGGACGAGCTCGTGTCCGATCTGACCGCTCTCGGTGCACAGGTCACCGTGGCGGCCTGCGACGTCGCCGACCGCGAACAGCTGGCGGCGCTGCTGGACACCATCCCCGACGACCGGCCCCTGAACGGGATCATCCACCTGGCCGGCGTCGTCGACGACGGCGCCGTGGCCTCCCTGACGCCGGAGCGCATCGACCGGGTCTTCGCTCCCAAGGCCGACGCCGCATGGCATCTGCACGAGCTGACGGCCGACCTCGACCTGGCGTTCTTCGTCCTGTACTCGTCCGTGGCCGCCACGGTCGGCAGCGCCGGCCAGGCTAACTACGCCGCCGCCAACGCCTACCTCGACGCCCTGGCCGTGCACCGGCGTACCCTCGGCCTGCCCGCGCACTCCCTGGCCTGGGGCCTGTGGCAGACCGAGCAAGGCATGGCCGGAGCGCTCACCCAGGCCGACGTCGCCCGCCTCGGCCGTATCGGGCTCGCCCCGATGCCGGCCGCGCAGGGCATGGCGCTGTTCGACACCGCGCTCACCCTGGACCGGGCCGTTCAGGTCGTGGCCCTCCTCGACACCGCGACGCTCCGCCGCCAGGACGAGATCCCCGCCGTCTTCCGATCCCTCGTCAAACCGCAGGTACGGCGCGCCGCACCGGCCAGGCGGCTCCGCGCCGGGACGGACAGGGCGGCACTGCTCACCCTCATCAGGACCAACATCGCGCTGGTCCTCGGGCACTCCGACCCCGATTCCGTGGGAGTCGAGGCGGCCTTCAAGGATCTGGGCTTCGACTCGCTGAGCTCCGTCGAGCTGCGCAACCGCCTCAACGCCGCCACCGGCCTGCGCCTGCCCGCGACCCTGCTGTTCAACTTCCCCACCGCGGACGCGCTCGCCGACCACCTGTACGCCCAGCTCACCGGCGCCACCCAGACCCAGCAGGTCAGCACCCGCACGGTCCAGACCGACGAGCCGATCGCGATCGTGGGGATGGCCTGCCGCTATCCCGGCGGAGTGCTCTCGCCCGACGACCTGTGGCGGCTGCTGGCCCGCTCCGGCGACGCGATCAGCACCTTCCCCGTCAACCGCGGCTGGGACCTGGAGCGGCTCTACCACCCCGATCCTGCTCACGCGGGGACCAGCTACGCCCGCGAGGGCGGGTTCCTGCACGACGCCGACCAGTTCGACGCCGCGCTGTTCGGGGTCTCGCCGCGCGAGGCCACCGCGATGGACCCGCAGCAGCGGCTGCTGCTCGAGGCCTCCTGGGAGGCGATCGAGGGCGCCGGGATCAGCCCGAAGTCGATGCGCGGCAGCCGTACCGGAGTCTTCGCCGGGGTCATGTACCACGACTACGGCGGCCGTCTGGCGCAGGCGCCAGACGGTTTCGAAGGGTTCGTGCTCAACGGCAGCGCGGGCAGCATCGCCTCCGGCCGGGTCGCCTACACCTTCGGCCTGGAGGGTCCCGCGGTCACCGTCGACACGGCCTGCTCGTCGTCGCTGGTGGCGCTCCACCTGGCGGCCCAGTCGCTGCGCTCGGGGGAGTGCGACCTGGCCCTGGCCGGCGGCGTGACCGTCATGGCGACGCCCAGCGTCTTCGTCGAGTTCTCGCGGCAGCGCGGCCTGGCCACCGACGGACGGTGCAAGGCCTTCTCCGCCTCGGCGGACGGCACGGGCTGGGCCGAGGGCGTCGGCATGCTGCTGGTCGAGCGGCTGTCGGACGCACAGCGCAACGGGCACCAGATCCTCGCCGTCGTGCGCGGCACCGCGATCAACCAGGACGGTGCGAGCAACGGCCTGACAGCGCCGAACGGGCCTTCGCAGGAGCGGGTGATCCGGCAGGCGCTGGCGAATGCCGGGCTTTCCACCTCCGACGTGGACGCCGTGGAAGCCCACGGCACCGGCACCACCCTGGGCGACCCGATCGAGGCCCAGGCCATCATCGCGACGTACGGTCAGGAGCGGGACCGGCCGCTCTGGCTCGGCTCGCTGAAGTCGAACATCGGTCACACCCAGGCCGCCGCCGGAGTCGGCGGCGTGATCAAGATGATCATGGCCATGCGGCACGGAGTGCTTCCGCGCACCCTGCACGCCGAGAACCCCTCGGAGCACATCGACTGGTCGGCCGGTGCCGTCGAGCTGCTGAGCGAGGCCCGGCCCTGGGACGCGCAGGATCGTCCGCGCCGGGCCGGAGTGTCGTCCTTCGGCGTCAGCGGCACCAACGCGCACGTGATCATCGAGCAGGGCCCGGCCGTGCCCGAGTCCGCCGAACCCGCCGAACCGCCGGTCGTGCCCTGGCTGATCTCCGCCAACGACGGCGACGGCCTCAGGGACCAGGCCGCCCGCCTGGCGTCGTGGGCTACGCACAACACCACGGCACCCGCCCTGGTCGGCAAGGCCCTGGTCACCGGCCGGGCGTTGCTGGAGCAGCGCGCGGTGGTGGTGGGTGCCGATCGGGCCGAGCTGGTGGCGGCCCTGCGGGCCTTGGCCGAGAACGGTACGGCGAGCTCGTCGGGTGGCCGGTTGGCGATGTTGTTCGCCGGGCAGGGGAGTCAGCGGGTCGGCATGGGCCGCGAGCTGGCCGAGGCGTTCCCGGTGTTCGCCGAGGCGCTCGACGAAGTGTGCGCTCTCCTTCCGCCTGAGCTGCGGGAGATCATGTTCGCTGGTCCGGCCGAGGCGTTGAACCAGACGGGCATGACGCAGCCGGCGCTGTTCGCCTTCGAGGTGGCGCTCTACCGGCTGCTGACCTCGCTGGGCGTCACCCCGGACGTGCTGGTCGGGCATTCGGTCGGCGAGATCGCCGCCGCGCACGTGGCGGGCGTGTTGTCGCTGGCCGATGCGTGCACGCTGGTCACGGCCCGCGCTCAGCTGATGCAGGCGCTTCCAGAGGGTGGCGGGATGCTGGCCATCGCCGCTCCCGAAGCCTCGGTGGCGCCGCTGCTGGAAGGCCGCACCGATGTCGGTATCGCCGCCGTCAATGGCCCGGCCTCGGTCGTCATCTCCGGCAGCGAAGCCGCGGTGGAGGAGATCGCGGCCCTGGTGGACGCTCGCACCCGCCGACTGCGTGTCTCGCACGCCTTCCACTCGCCGCTCATGGATCCGATGCTGGACGCCTTCGAGCAGGTCGTCTCCCGGCTGACCTTCCACGAGCCGTCGATCCCGATCATGTCCAGCGGTTCCGTGACCAACCCCGCCTACTGGGTGCGGCATGTGCGTGACGCCGTGCGCTTCGCCGATGGCGTGGCTGCTTCGGCAGCGGACGTCTTCGTGGAGATCGGCCCGGACACCACCCTCACAGCCCTGGCCCAGCAGTGCCTCGACGAGGGCGTCTTCATCCCCGCCACCCGCAAGGACCGCCACGAGGTCCGGTCGCTGGTCGAAGCCCTCGGCACCCTGCACACCCACGGCGTCATGATCGACTGGGACGCCTATTTCGCCCCCGTGCCCGTCCACCACGTCGACCTGCCCACCTACGCCTTCCAGCACCGCCGCTACTGGCTCGACGCCCCCATCGAGATCACCGCCGGCAGCGGGCTCGAAGCGGTGGAACACCCCCTGCTGACGGCGGTCGTCCCGGCACCGGGCTCCGGCTCGCTGACGCTCATGGGCCGCCTGTCCTCGCAGACGCAACCCTGGTTGGCCGACCACGCGGTGGACGGTCAGGTGGTGGTGCCCGGGGCGGCTCAGGTCGAGCTGGCGATCCGGGCTGGTGACGAGGTCGGCTGCCCGGTGCTCGACGAGCTCACCCTGCAGACCCCCATGGCCCTGCCCGAACAGGGGAGCCTGCACCTGCAGGTCGTGGTCGCGGAGGCGGACGGTTCCGGCCGGCGCCGGGTGACCATTCACTCCCGATCCGACGACGCCGCGGACTGGCAGCAGCACGCCCAGGGTGTCCTGGCTCCGGCCTCCTCCCGTGCGGCGGGCTTCGACCTGGTGCAGTGGCCGCCGCCGGGCGCGCAGGCCCTCGATGTGGCGAGCGTCTACGCCGACCTGACCGAGATCGGCATGGAGTACGGCGAAGCGTTCCAGTGCCTCAAGGCGGCCTGGCGTCAGGGCGAGGTGGTCTACGCCGAGATCGTGCTTCCGCAGGACGCCGACGCCCGCCGGTTCGGGCTGCACCCGGCGCTGCTGGACGCCTCGCTGCACGCCATCCCCCTGGCCGGACTGTTGCCCGAAGCCGATCCCGGCCGGCCGTACATCCCGTTCGCCTGGAACGACGTCGTCTTGCACGCGGAGGGTGCCACCGCCCTGCGTGTCCGCATCTCCGCGACGAGCAGCACGGGAGTGTTCGGTCTGGTTCTGGCCGACGCGACGGGTGCTCCCGTGGCGGAGGTCGGCTCGCTCATCCTGCGGCCCCGCTCCGCCGGGCAGGCACCCGCGCGCGGAACCTCCCTGTTCCAGCTGGACTGGACACCGGCCGGTCGTACCGGGCGGACGGACCTGCCCTACGAACTGCTGGACGTGCCGCTGGACGCCGCGCCCGCCCCTGACGCGGCTCGCCGCGCCACGGACCTGGTCCTCGGCCTCCTGCAGGCGGAGCCCGGCGCTTCACCGCTGGTCATCGTCACGCACGGGGGGGTGGCGACCGGCCTGGGCGAGGTCCCGGACCCGGCGCAGGCCGCGGTGTGGGGTCTGGTGCGGGCGGCCCAGGCCGAGCAGCCGGGCCGCTTCGTCCTGCTGGACCTGGACGACGACGCCGCCGCCGACGAGGAACTGGTCAGGCTGGCGCTGGCCTCGGGCGAGACGCAGACGGCCGTACGCGACGGACAGGTGCTGACGCCGAGGCTGAACCGGATGGCCGGCGTCGACGCGGAGCGCTCGGACCTGCCCGTGTCTCCTTTCGGGCCGGACCTGCCCGTGTCTCCCTTCGGGCCGGACAGCACGGTGCTGGTCACCGGCGGCACGGGCGGCCTGGGCGCGCTGGTGGCCAGGCACCTGGTGGCGGCCCACGGGGTGGGACGCCTGGTCCTGGTCAGCCGGCGCGGAGACCAGGCTCCCGGAGCGGCCGAGCTGGCTGCCGAGCTGACCGGGCTGGGCGCGGCGGTCACGATCGCGGCGTGCGACGTCGGCGACCGTGAGCAGCTGGCCCGGGTGGTGGAGTCGGTCCCGCTGACCGGCGTCGTCCACACGGCGGGCGTGCTCGACGACGGCATCGTCGGCTCGCTCACCCCCGAACGCATGGACGCCGTCCTGCGGCCCAAGGCCGATGCCGCCTGGCACCTGCACGAGCTGACCTCGGGCCTCGACCTGACCGCGTTCGTGCTCTTCTCCTCGCTCTCCGGCCTGCTGGGCAGCGCGGGACAAGGCAACTACGCCGCCGCCAACACCTTCCTGGACGCCCTCGCCCAGCAGCGCCGCGCCCAGGGCCTGCCGGCCACCTCGCTGGCCTGGGGCCTGTGGGCCTCCGGCATGGCGGGCGAACTCACCGAAACCGACCGGCGACGTCTCGAACGCGGCGGCATCACGCCGATGCCGGTCGACGACGGCCTGGCGCTGTTCGACGCGGCCGTCAACCACGAGCGTGCCGTCCTGGTCCCGGCCTCCCTGAACCTTCCGGCGTTGCAGGCCCAGGCCGCAACCCTGCCGTCGGTCCTGCACGGTCTGGTCCGCGTGCCCGCACGCAGGTCCGGTACGGCAGCGGCGGCAGCCTTCGATCCGACGGACCTCTTGCGGCTGGTGCGCACCCAGGCGGCGACGGTGCTCGGCTTCTCCGACGCGAAGGCGGTGGAACCCGCCCGGCGCTTCCAGGACCTCGGCTTCGACTCGCTCACCGCCGTCGAGTTCCGCAACCAGCTCAACCAGGCCACGGGGCTGCGGCTCCCCGCCACGCTGATCTTCGACTACCCCACGGCCGAGGCGGTGGCCGGCTACCTGGAATCGCAACTCGCCAGTGACCAGGCGTCGCAGGCCGTTGTCGCGGACGTCGCCGCCGCCGACGAGCCGATCGCCATCGTGGGCATGGCCTGCCGCTTCCCGGGCGGGGTCGCCTCACCCGAGGAACTGTGGCAGCTCGTGGCCTCCGGCGTGGACGCCATCGGCGAGTTCCCCACCGACCGCGGCTGGGACCTGGCGAAGCTGTACGACCCGGACCCGGATCGCCGCGGCACCTCGTACGCCCGACACGGCGGCTTCCTGTACGACGCGGCGGAGTTCGATCCCGGGTTCTTCGGGATCTCGCCGCGTGAGGCTTTGGCGATGGATCCGCAGCAGCGGTTGTTGCTGGAGACGTCGTGGGAGGCGATCGAGCGGGCTGGGCTGGATCCGGTGGGGTTGCGCGGTAGCCGTACGGGCGTGTTCGCGGGCGTCATGTACCACGACTACGCGCCCCAGCTCTCGGCCGCGCCGAGCGAGCTGGAAGGGCTGATCGGCACCGGCAGCTCGGGCAGCATCGCCTCCGGCCGGGTGTCGTACACGTTCGGGTTCGAGGGCCCCGCGGTCACGGTGGACACGGCGTGCTCGTCGTCGCTGGTGGCGCTGCACTGGGCCGCCCAGGCGCTGCGCTCGGGTGAGTGCGACCTGGCGCTGGCCGGTGGCGTGACCGTGATGTCGACGCCGAACACCTTCATCGAGTTCTCGCGGCAGCGCGGGTTGTCGACTGACGGGCGGTGCAAGGCCTTCTCCGCTTCGGCGGACGGCACCGGCTGGGGCGAGGGCGTCGGCGTGCTGCTGGTCGAGCGGCTGGCGGACGCGCGTCGCAACGGCCACCAGGTGCTGGCCGTGCTCCGGGGGAGTGCGGTCAACCAGGACGGTGCCAGCAACGGTCTTACGGCGCCGAACGGGCCTTCGCAGCAGCGGGTGATCCGGCAGGCGCTGGCCAACGCCAAGCTGGCTCCGTCGGACGTCGACGTGGTCGAGGCGCATGGCACCGGCACCACGCTCGGCGACCCGATCGAGGCTCAGGCGCTGATCGCTACCTACGGTCAGGATCGGGATCGGCCGCTCTGGCTGGGCTCCATCAAGTCCAACATCGGGCATGCGCAGGCGGCTGCGGGTGTGGCTGGTGTGATCAAGATGGTGATGGCGCTGCGTAGTGGTGTCATGCCGCGCACGTTGCATGCCGAGAGTCGTTCGGAGCACGTCGACTGGTCGGCGGGTGCGGTCGAGTTGTTGACCGAGGCTCGGGCCTGGGATGTGGAGGATCGTCCCCGTCGGGCGGCGGTGTCGTCGTTCGGGATCAGCGGCACGAACGCGCATGTGATCATCGAGCAGGGGTCGGTGGAGGAGGAGCCCGAGTCGGTTGCCGGTGCCCTTCCCGTGTCTCCGTGGCTGCTGTCGGCTCGCACGCCCGAGGCTTTGCGGGAGCAGGCTGTCCGGCTGGCTTCATGGGCCGAGGAGCGGCCCGAGCTGGATCCGGCGTGGACTCTGGCCACTGGTCGGGCGTTGCTGGAGCAGCGGGCTGCTGTGGTGGGCGCGGATCGGGCCGAGCTGGTGGCGGGCCTGCGGGCTTTGGCCGAGAGCGGTACGGCAGGCGGGTCTGCTGGTGGCCGGGTGGCGATGTTGTTCGCCGGTCAGGGCAGCCAGCGGGTCGGCATGGGCGCTGATCTCGCCGCTGCCTTCCCGGTCTTCGCCGAAGCCCTCGACGAGGTGTGCGCTCTGCTCCCGGCCGAGCTGCGGGAGACGATGTTCGCGGGTCCGGTCGAGGCGTTGAACCAGACGGGCATGACGCAGCCGGCGCTGTTCGCCTTCGAGGTCGCGCTCTACCGCCTCCTCACCTCACTGGGTGTCACCCCGGATGTGCTGGTCGGGCACTCGGTGGGCGAGATCGCGGCCGCGCACGTGGCGGGCGTGTTGTCGCTGGCCGATGCGTGCGCGCTGGTCACAGCTCGTGCTGAGTTGATGCAGGCGCTGCCTGAGGGTGGGGCGATGCTGGCCATCGCCGCCCCCGAAGCCTCGGTGGCGCCGCTGCTGGAGGGCCGCACCGATGTCGGTATCGCGGCGGTCAACGGCCCGGCGTCGGTGGTGATCTCGGGCAGCGAGGCTGCGGTGGAGGAGATCGCGGCCCTGGTGGACGCGCGAACCCGACGACTGCGTGTCTCGCACGCCTTCCACTCGCCGCTCATGGACCCGATGCTGGACGCCTTCGAGCAGGTCGTCTCCCAGCTGACCTTCCACGAGCCGTCGATCCCGATCATGTCCAGCGGTTCCGTGACCGACCCCGCCTACTGGGTGCGCCATGTCCGTGACGCTGTCCGCTTCGCCGATGGCGTGCTGGCTGCTGCAGCCGATGTGTTCGTGGAGATCGGCCCGGACACCACCCTCACGGCCCTGGCCCAGCAGTGTCTGGACGAGGGCGTGTTCGTCCCCGCCACCCGCAAGGACCGCGACGAGGTCCGGTCGCTGGTCGAAGCCCTCGGCACCCTCCACACCCACAACGTGCCGATCTCCTGGGTGTCGATCCTCACCCCGGCCAAGCACGTCGACCTGCCGACCTACGCGTTCGAGCACCAGCGCTTCTGGATCACCACGCAGGCCGTGGCGGGCGACGTGGCCGATGCGGGTCTCGGCGCGATCGACCACCCGCTGCTGAGCGCGGTGACGGAGGTCGCTGGCGGTGAGTCGGTGGTCTTCAGCGGCAGGGTGTCGGTCAAGGCCCAGCCGTGGCTGGCCGACCACGCCGTGAACGGCACCGTGCTGCTCCCCGGCGCAGGCCTCCTCGAACTGGCCTTGCGAGCAGGCGCAGAGGTGGGCTGGCCCTCGGTGCAGGAACTGACCTTGCAGGCTCCCCTTGTCCTACCGGCAGAAGGCGGCCTCCAGGTGCAGGTCGTCCTCGGCTCCGAAGAGTCGGGCACGCGCCCGATCTCGATCCACACCCGCCCGGAGAACGATCCGTCGACCCCATGGACGCAGCACGCCCAAGGCTTGCTGACCACCGATCTCCCGCTCCCTGCGTTCGAGCTGACGCAGTGGCCCCCGGCCAACGCGCAGCCCGTGGCCGCCCTCGACACCCTGTACGACCATCTGGCGAGCCTGGGCCTGGAGTACGGCCCGACCTTCCAGGGCCTGTCCCGCGCCTGGACACGACCGGGCGAGGTCTTCGCCGAGATCGACCTTCCCGAAGACGCCCATGCCGAGACGGACCGGTTCGGCGTGCACCCAGCCCTCCTGGACGCTGTGCTCCACGCGACCGGCCTGGGCGACCTGCTGCCGGAGGCGGAGCCCGGCCAGCCGTACCTTCCGTTCTCGTGGTCTGAAGCATCGCTTCACGCGACGGGCGCCACCTCGGTGCGCGTGAAGATCTCCGGAACGGGCGAGAGCAGCGTCACGCTGGCCATCGCCGACGAGACCGGCGCCCCGATGATGGAAGTGCGCACCCTCACCTTCCGCTCGCTGTCCACCTCGGACCTCGCTTCGGCCAGCGGCCAGGGCATGTTGCACCGCTTGGATTGGACGGAGCTCGTCCCGACCGGAGTGGCGCCCACCTGGATATGGGCCGACGACCTGGACGCGGTGGTAGAGCCGCCGGAGGCCGTACTGATTTACGGTCCGTCGGGCGAGGACCTGCGTGCGGTGACGCACCAGGTGCTCGGGCTGGCGCAGCGGTGGCTGGCCGACGAGCGGTTCGCCGCCTCACGGCTGGTACTGGTCACGCGGGACGCGGTCGCGGACCCGATTCAGTCGGCGGTGTGGGGTCTGGTCCGCGCGGCACAGGCCGAACAGCCGGGCAGGCTCGTCCTGCTCGACCTGGACGAGGACGCCTCGGCCGACGACCAGCTGATCGGGCTGGCGCTGGCCACGGGCGAGCCCCAGGTGACCGTCCGCGCCGGCCAGATGCTCACCCCGAAACTGAACCGACTGGCCACCGCCACGCCGGGCACCGACGCCGAGCGTTCCGCCTCGCCGGGTGGTGACGCCGAGCGTTCCCCCACGCCGGGCAACGACGCCGAGCGTTCGGCAGGGTCGGTGTTCGGGCCCGACAGCACGGTCCTGATCACCGGCGGCACCGGTGGCCTGGGCGCGCTGGTGGCCAGGCACCTGGCGGACACGTACCGGGTCGGTCATCTGCTGCTGGTCAGCCGGCGCGGAGACCAGGCTCCCGGAGCGGCTGAGCTGGCTGCCGAGCTGACCGGGCTGGGCGCGACGGTCACGATCGCGGCGTGCGACGTCGGCGACCGTGAGCAGCTGGCCCGCGTGGTGGAGTCGGTCCCGCTGACCGCGGTGGTCCACACCGCAGGGGTGCTGGACGACGGTGTCATCGGCTCGCTCACCCCTGAGCGGTTCGACGGAGTGCTGGGGCCGAAGGCGGATGCCGCCCGGCACCTCCACGAGCTGACGGCCCACCTCGACCTGACCGCATTCGTCCTGTTCTCCTCGATTGCCGGAGTAGTGGGCAGTGCGGGCCAGGCGAGCTACGCCGCCGCCAACGCCTACCTGGACGCGCTGGCCAGGCAACGAACCGAGCAAGGACTACCCGCCACCTCCCTGGCCTGGGGCTTGTGGGCCTCCGGCGGCATGACGGGCGACCTGACCGAAGCCGACCTGCGCCGGATGGAGCGGGCAGGCATCAAGCCCCTGTCGGTCCAGGAAGGCCTGGCCCTGTTCGACGCCGCCCTCCGCACCGGCGAGCCGAACCTCGTCCCCGCCCGCTTCGCCGAGCGCAGGACAGACCGCAAGCCGGTACGGCGAGCGGCTACTTCCGGCGGGCTCACGCAACGCCTGGCCGCGATGACCCCGGCGGAGCGGCAGTCGATGCTCATGGATCTGGTCAAGAGCCACACCGCCACCGTCCTCGGTTTCCCCGACGGGTCGGCGATCGACCAACGACGCCAATTCCAGGACCTGGGATTCGACTCGCTGACCGCGGTCGAGTTCCGCAACCAGCTCAGCACCGCGACCGGGCTGCAGCTCCCGGCCACCCTGATCTTCGACTACCCGACGGCCGAGGCGGTGGCCGGTCATCTGGCCGCCGAGCTCGCGGGTGAGACGGTCGAGCAGGCGGTCACCCGCGGTGTCGCGGCGGCGGACGAGCCGATCGCGATCGTGGGCATGGCCTGCCGCTTCCCCGGCGGTGTCTCCTCGCCGGAGCAGCTGTGGGACCTGGTCGCGCAGGCTCGGGACGCGGTGGGCGACTTCCCGTCCGACCGCGGCTGGGATGTGGACGGGGTATACGGACCCGAACCTGGCACACCTGGCAAGACCTACACGCGGCACGGCGGCTTCCTCTACGACGCGGCGGAGTTCGATCCCGGCTTCTTCGGGATCTCGCCGCGTGAGGCTCTGGCGATGGACCCGCAGCAGCGCCTGCTGCTGGAGACGTCATGGGAGGCGATCGAGCGGGCCGGACTGGATCCGGTGGGGTTGCGCGGCAGCCGTACCGGCGTGTTCGCGGGCGTGATGTACCACGACTACGGCCTTGGCACCCCGGCGAACACCAGCGGCGGCAGCCTCGTGTCCGGACGGGTGTCGTACACACTGGGCCTGGAAGGTCCAGCGGTCACCGTCGACACGGCGTGTTCGTCGTCGCTGGTGGCGCTGCACTGGGCGGCCCAGGCGCTCCGATCGGGCGAATGTGACCTGGCCCTGGCCGGTGGCGTGACGGTGATGTCGACGCCGGGCATGTTCATCGAGTTCTCGCGCCAGCGCGGACTCTCGGCGGACGGCCGCTGCAAGGCGTTCTCCGCCTCGGCGGACGGCACGGCGTGGGGCGAAGGCGTCGGCGTGCTGCTGGTCGAGCGGCTGTCCGACGCGCAGCGCAACGGCCACCACGTGCTGGCCGTCCTGCGAGGCAGTGCGATCAACCAGGACGGTGCGAGCAACGGCCTGACCGCGCCGAACGGGCCCTCGCAGCAGCGGGTGATCCGTCAGGCGCTGGCCAACGCTGGGCTGACGACCTCCGACGTGGACGCTGTGGAAGCCCACGGCACCGGCACCACCCTGGGCGACCCGATCGAGGCCCAGGCGATCATCGCCACCTACGGGCAGGACCGTGACCGGCCGCTCTGGCTCGGCTCGCTGAAGTCCAACATCGGTCACACCCAGGCCGCCGCCGGAGTCGGGGGCGTGATCAAGATGGTCATGGCCCTCCGCAACGATCTGCTGCCCCAGACGCTTCACGTGAGCGAGCCCAGCCCGCACGTGGACTGGTCGGCGGGGGCCGTCGAGCTGCTGACCGAGCCGGTCGCCTGGCAGCAGAACGGTCACCCGCGCCGCGCCGCGGTCTCCTCGTTCGGGATCAGCGGAACGAACGCGCACGTGATCATCGAGCAGGGGCCGGTGTCCGAGGAGCCGGAGTCGATCACGAATGAGCTCCCGGTCTCGCCGTGGCTGCTGTCGGCCAAGACGCCTGACGCGCTGCGGGCGCAGGCTGCCCGGCTGGCGGAGTGGGCCGAGGAGCGGCCGGAGGTGGACCCGGCGTGGACGCTGGCCACCGGTCGGGCGCTGCTGGAGCAGCGGGCTGTGGTGGTGGGTGCCGATCGGGCCGAGCTGGTGGCGGGCCTGCGGGCCTTGGCCGAGAACGGTACGGCAAGCGCTGCAGGCGGCCGGTTGGCGATGTTGTTCGCCGGCCAGGGCAGCCAGCGGGTCGGCATGGGCGCCGAACTGGCGGCGGCCTTCCCGGTGTTCGCCGAAGCGCTCGACGAAGTGTGTGCGCTGCTCCCGCCGGAGTTGCGGGAGGCCATGTTCGCTGGTCCGGTCGAGGCACTGAACCAGACCGGCATGACCCAGCCGGCGCTGTTCGCCTTCGAGGTGGCGCTCTACCGGCTGCTGACCTCGCTGGGCGTCACCCCGGACGTGCTCGTCGGGCACTCGGTGGGCGAGATCGCCGCCGCGCACGTCGCCGGGGTGCTGTCCTTGTCCGATGCATGCACGCTGGTGACTGCCCGCGCGCAGTTGATGCAGGCACTGCCCGAAGGTGGCGCGATGCTGGCCATCGCCGCCCCCGAAGCCTTAGTGGCGCCGCTGCTGGAAGGCCGCACCGATGTCGGCATCGCCGCCGTCAACGGCCCGGCCTCGGTCGTCATCTCCGGCAGCGACGCCGCGGTGGAGGACATCGCGGTCCTGGTGGACGCACGCACTCGCCGACTGCGCGTGTCGCACGCCTTCCACTCGCCGCTCATGGATCCGATGCTGGCCGACTTCGAGCAGGTCGTCTCGCGCCTGACCTTCCACGAGCCGCAGATCCCGATCATGTCGAACGGTTCAGTGACCGACCCCGGCTACTGGGTGCGGCACGTGCGTGACGCGGTCCGCTTCGCTGACGGCGTTGTGGCCAGTCAGGCGAACGTGTTCGTGGAGATCGGCCCGGACACCACCCTCACCGCCCTGGCCCAACAAAGCCTGGACGAGGGCGTGTTCATCCCCGCCACCCGCAAGGACCGCGACGAGGTCCGCTCGCTGGTCGAAGCCCTCGGCACCCTCCACACCCACAACGTGCCGATCGACTGGACCACGATCGTCACCCCAACTCCCCACGTGGACCTCCCCACCTACGCCTTCCAGCACGACCGCTACTGGGTCCCAGCCATGATCGAGACCGCCGACATGGCAGACGCCGGACTCGGCGCGATCGACCACCCGCTCCTGAGCGCCGTGACCGAGGTCGCCGGCGGTGAGTCGGTGGTCTTCAGCGGCCGCCTGTCGGTCAAGGCCCAGCCGTGGCTGGCTGATCACATGGTGGGCGGGCACGTGCTGGTGCCGGGCGCGGCCCTCGTCGAACTGGCCACCCGCGCAGGTGACGAGATCGGCTGCTCCTACCTTCAGGAGCTGACCATCCAGGCGCCCCTGGTGGTGCCGGCGGAAGGCAGCCTCCAGCTCCAGGTCGTCATCGGAGCGGCGGAGGAGCCGGAGGCGCGGGCCCTGACCGTCCACTCCCGGGCCCAGGACGCCGCCGAGTGGACCCAGCACGCCCAGGGCCTGCTGACCACCGAGCTCCCGCTCCCTGCGTTCGAGCTGACGCAGTGGCCCCCGGCCAACGCGCAGCCGGTGGCCGTCGACAGCTTGTACGACGACCTGGCGGGCTTCGGCCTGGAGTACGGCCCGACCTTCCAGGGTCTGGTCCGTGCCTGGGCCCGGCCGGGTGAGGTGTTCGCCGAGATCGATCTCCCCGAGGAGGCTCATGCCGAGGCGGATCGGTTCGGGGTGCACCCGGCTCTGCTGGACGCCGTGCTGCACGCCTGCGCGGTGGGTGATCTGCTGCCTCAGCCCGAGCCCGGCAAGCCGTACCTGCCCTTCTCCTGGTCGGGTGTCTCCCTGCACGCCTCGGGTGCGACCTCGGCGCGGGTGAAGATCATCGCTACGGGCGGGAGCAGTGTCACGCTGGCCATCGCCGACGAGACCGGCGCCCCCGTGGCCGATGTCGAGGCGCTCACGCTGCGCCCGCTGTCCACAGCGGGTCTGAGCGGCGCCGGAGGCGACAGTCTGCTCCACCGGTTGGAGTGGACGGCGATCGTCCCGGCCGGGGCGGCGCCTGCCTGGGTGCGGGCGGACGACCTGGACTCGGTGGCGGAGCCGCCGGAGGCCGTGCTGGTCGACGGCCCGTCGGGCGAGGACTTGCATGCGGTGACGCACGAGGCGCTCGTTCTGGTGCAGCGGTGGCTGGCCGAGGAGCGGTTCGCGGCCTCGCGGCTGGTGCTGGTCACGCGGGACGCGGTCGCGGATCCGGTGCAGTCGGCGGTGTGGGGTCTCGTGCGGGCGGTTCAGGCTGAGCAGCCGGGCCGGTTCGTGCTGCTGGACCTGGACGAGTCCGCCGCGGCCGACGATCAGCTGATCGGGCTGGCGCTGGCTTCGGGCGAGGCCCAGGTGGCCGTGCGGGCCGGACAGATTCTCGCGCCGAAGCTGAACCGGCAGCCCGCCGCACCGACGAGCGACGACCCCGAGCGTTCCGCTTCGCGGGGCGCAGACGGCGGGCGTTCTGCGAGGCCGGTGTTCGGGCCCGACAGCATGGTTCTGATCACCGGTGGCACGGGTGGCCTGGGCGCGCTGGTGGCCCGGCACCTGGTGGCCGCCCATGGAGTCCGCCGTCTGGTGCTGGTCAGCCGCCGCGGTGGCCAGGCGCCGGGGGCCGGGGAGCTGATGGCGGACCTGACCGAGCTCGGTGCCGCCGTGACGGTGGTGGCGTGCGACGTCGGCGACCGTGAGCAGGTGGCCCAGCTGGTGGGGTCTCTCCCGCTGACCGGCGTGGTGCACACGGCGGGTGTGCTGGACGACGGCATCGTCGGCTCGCTCACCCCGGAGCGTATGGACGCGGTCCTGCGGCCGAAGGCCGATGCGGCCCGGCACCTGCATGAGCTGACGGCCCACCTCGACCTGACCGCGTTCGTGCTGTTCTCCTCCCTGGCCGGGGTGGTGGGCAGTGCGGGACAGGCCAGCTATGCGGCGGCCAACGCGTACCTGGACGCGCTGGCCAGGCAACGAACCGAGCAGGGCTTGCCGGCCACCTCCCTGGCCTGGGGCCTGTGGGCCTCGGGCGGCATGGCGGGCGATCTGGCCGAAACGGACCTGCGCCGGATGGAGCGGGCGGGCATCAAGCCCCTGTCGGTCCAGGAAGGCCTGGCGCTGTTCGACGCCGCCCTGAGCACCGGCGAGCCCAACCTCGTCCCCGCCCGATTCGCCAAGGCGAGGACCCGGCCGCAGCCCCGCCGTACGAGGTCCGCGCAGTCCCTGTCGGAGCGCCTGGCCACGATGGATCCGGAGCAGCTGCACGCCACCCTGGTCGACTTCGTCCGGGAGCAGGTCGCGGTGGTGCTCGGCTTCGCGGACGCTTCGGCGGTCGAGCCGCGGCGCCGTTTCCAGGACCTCGGCTTCGACTCGCTCACCGCGGTCGAGCTGCGCAACCAGCTGAGCGCCGCGACGGGTCTGCGGCTACCGGCCACGTTGATCTTCGACTATCCCAGCCCCCTGGCGCTGACCCAGTTCGTGCTCGAGCAGCTCTTCCCCGCGGTGGCGGCGGCGGAGGCGGGGCCGGGGCGCAGCGACGCGGAGGTGCGCCAGTTCCTGACGACCATCCCCATCTCGCGGCTGCGAGAGGCGGGCCTGCTCGACAGCCTGCTCCGCCTGGCCGGTCCCGACGACCGGGAGCCGGGCAACCCGACCGAGGCGGAGGCGATCGACACCATGGACGCCGACCTCCTGATTCAACTCGCCCTGGAGGGCGGGGGTTCCTAACCAAGGAAGTGATCATGAACCTGGTAACCGCCTGGACGACGCTGAAGGAATCCGACTCCTCGGATCTCGTCCTCTGCATCGATTTCACCGGAACCGGCCGGGCCGAGGCCGGCTTTCCCGAGCTGGTCGCCCGCGTGGACATCGATGCGACCTTCTGGCACGTCGAGCCTCCCGGCGTGGCGCCCGGCTCGGGCATCGACGGCCAGCAGTACCTGGCCTCGTGGCTGGAGCCGGTCACCGCGAGCGGCAAGACCGTGCGCGCGGTCATGGGGTACTGCGTCGGCGCCGTCTACGCCGGAGAGCTCGCCGACCGGCTCGCGGGGACGCAGGAGCGCGCCCCCGCGCTCATCCTGTTCGACCCCGAGCCCACCAGCCTGGCGAACGTCTACTTCCAGTTCGGCAAGGTCTTCGAGATCCTCTCCTCGATCCTGAGCCAGCAGGACGTCGCCGTGACCCAGGAGGCCAGGGACCGCCTGCTCCACCAGGAGGGCGTCACGATCGAGAGCTACGCCGAGCAGCTGTACGCCACCTTCAGCCAGGTCGCGCACAACGCCTTCGGGCGGGCCGGGCTCGACATGGAGTACGCCGAGGAGATGCTCGGCACGTTCAGCGCCTTCCTGTCCTTCATGAGCCTGGCCGACCAGTTCGACCCGTGGGACTCCTGGCGGCGCGCGGTGGTGGTGAGCTCCTCCTCCCAGCTCAACGGGCTGAAGAAGGCGCGGGCCTCCGGCATCGAGCCGCAGGTGGCCGAGGAGCTGGAGTTCGAGAGGCCGCACGCGGACCTGTTCAGGTCCGAGGAGATCGCCCGGGCCGTGACCAAGGTACTGGAGAGATGACCATGGAACAGATGCTGGGCACCCGCGCCACCCGCAAGGAGCAGGCGTTGTGGATGCTCGAGGAACTCGTCCCGGGCACCGGGGTGAACAACCTCAGCGTCGCCTTCAGGGTGGCCGGCCGGCTGAGCCGTCCCCGCTTCCTGGAGGCGGTCGGCCACCTGCTGCACCGCCACGAGATCCTGCGGACGGTCTTCCGCATCGAGGCCCAGGGCATGATGCGGCAGGTCGTCCCGATCGAGGAGATCGAGCTGTCTCTGGAGACGGGCGACTCCAGGCCGTGGCTGACGGCCTTCCTCGCCCGGCCTTTCCAGCCGGAGGGCGAGCTGCTGGTGCGTGCCGCGGTCGTCGAGGAGCCGGACGGCGAGCTGTACTGCCTGGCGATCCATCACGCGATCTTCGACGGGTTGTCGGCGGCGCTGCTGCTGAACGAGCTGGTGGCGCTCTACGACGGCCTGGCCGCCGCGGTGGCGCCCGTCCCCGCGGTCAGGCCGGCCTGGGAGGAGCCGCCCGCCGACGCGCGCAGCGCGGAGTACTGGCGAACCAAGCTGGCCGGCTTCCGCGCCGCCGAGCTGGACCTGTGGTGTGAGAAGCCGGAGGCCTCGCAGACCACGCTCGTGGGCGACATCGTCAACTGGGAGCTGACTCCTGCCGCCGCCGCGGCGGCCAGGAAGATGCAGCGCGAGCTGCGCGCCCCCGAGTCGGTCGTGCTCATGGCCGCCTACGGTGTGCTGCTGGCCGCCCACGGCGCGGGCCCGGACCTGACGATGGGCTCGCCCGTCAGCGTCCGCTCCCCCGAGGCCGGCATGGCCATCGGCTACCACATCAACGTCCTCACGCTGCGCACGCAGATCGACTGGGCGGAGAGCTTCCGCACCTACACGCGCCAGACCCGGCGCACGTTCATGGAGGCCATGGCGCACGCCGACTATCCGGTGGACGAGCTGCTGGAGCTCGTCGCGCGCGAGGGCTGGCGCAACAACCTGTTCCGCCACACCTTCAACTACATCCCGGCCGACCTCGGCGGCGAGTTCGTCCTGGACGGCATGCGCGCGGAGCCGGTCGTGGTCGAGAACGGCGCCAGCAAGTTCGACCTGGAGTTCTTCGTCACGGCCACGCCGGAGTCGATCAAGATCAGGGCGGCCTTCTGCGTCGACGTGCTCGACCGGGCCGACGTGGAGCTGCTCCTGGCCCGCTACGACGACATGCTCGTCACGCTCGCGGAACACCCGGACCGGCCGCTCGGCGAGACGTCGGTCTGGTGCTACCAGGACCGGGCGGCCATCGAGATGGCCAACGCCACCGAGCGTTCGGTCACCCCGGCGACGGTGCTGGAGATGATCGCCGGCCGGGTGTCCCGCGCGCCGGAGGAGGACGTCGTGGCGGTCCTCGACGGCGACCGCGCCGTCGGGCTGCGACGGCTGTGGGCGGCGGCCGAGGCCACCCGCGACCGGCTCGCGGAGGCGGGGGTCGGCACCGGTGACGTCGTGGCGCTCCTGGCGCGGCGCGGCCCCGAGCTGGCCGCGGCGGTGCTCGGCGTCTGGCTGGCGGGGGCGGCCTACCTCCCGCTCGAACCCGACCACCCGGAGCAGCGCCTCGACTACCAGCTCGACGACTCCGGCGCCGCGGTGGTGCTGGCCGGGGAGGGCATCATCGTCCCCGGCGAGCGGACCGTCCTGCCGCTGGTGCCGGTCGACTCGGTGCGCCCGGTGACCGGCAAGGTGGCCGCCGCCTTCGCGATCACGCCCTCCGACTGCGCCTACCTGATCTACACCAGCGGCTCGACCGGCCTGCCCAAGGGCACGCTGATCGACCACCACAGCCTCGCCAACCTGATCGCCCACTTCGCGCGGCAGCTCGCCGCGGGCCCGGACGACACCGTGTTGTGGTTGACCACCTTCAGCTTTGACATCTCCGCCCTGGAGCTGTTCCTGCCTCTCACGGCGGGATCCAGGCTGGCCGTGGCGCCCGATGACGCCAGGACCCAGGGCGAGCCGCTGGCCGAGGCGCTGCAGCGCTACGACGTGTCCATCGTCCAGGCCACGCCGACCACCTGGCGGCTGGTGATCGACCAGGTCGCGCCGCTGCTGGCGGGCCGCCGCGTGTTGTGCGGCGGCGAGCCGATGCCCGACGTGCTGGCCCGCCGGCTCACGACGACCGGGTGCGAGCTCTACAACGTGTACGGCCCGACGGAGACGACCATCTGGTCCACGGCGGGCCGGATCGACCCCTCCCACGTCCGCGTGGACGTGGGCGTGCCGATCGCGAACACGAAGGTGTACGTGGCCGATCCCAGCGGCCGCCCGCTGCCGATCGGGACCCGTGGCGAGTTGTGCATCTCGGGTGACGGGCTGGCCATCGGCTACCACCGGCGCCCCGAGCTGACCTCCGAGCGGTTCGGCACGCACGCCTGGTACGGCCGCTTCTACCGCACGGGCGACCTGGCCCAGTGGACGCTGGACGGCCGCCTGGAGATCCTCGGCAGGCTCGACCGCCAGATCAAGCTGCGCGGCAACCGCATCGAGCTGGCCGAGGTCGAGGGCACGCTGCTGACTCATCCGGACGTCCGGGCGGCGGCGGTGGTGGTCGTCGGGGACCCCAGCGCCGACGCCGTGTTGTGGGCGTTCGTGGTGGCGCCTGACAACCCCGAGGTGACCTCGCAGCTGTGGGAGCACGCCAGCGCGTCGCTGCCCTTCGCGGCCACGCCGCAGGAGTACGTCACCCTCGACTCCTTCCCGATGACCGGCAACGACAAGGTCGACTATCCGGCGCTGCGCCGGCTGGCGACCGAGCTGCGCAGCGTCGCGGTGGGCGCGACGCAGGAACTGACCGACAGCAGCGGCGACGAGCTCGTCGACACGCTGGTGGGGCTCTGGAAGGCCATGCTCAGCCGCGGCGACCTGGGACCCGACAGTCATTTCTTCGCCATGGGCGGCCACTCGCTGCTGGCCGTACAGCTGCTCCAGGAGATCAAGCGAGCCACGCAGATCCGGCTCAAGCTCAAGGACGTCTTCGAAGAGCCGACGCCGGCGGGTCTGGCCCGCAGGCTGCGCGCGGCCGGCTGAATCCGTAAGACACGAACGAAGGTTGGGCTCCCGTAATGAATGAGATCGCAGCCGGCGCCTTGACGATGGAGTCGATGCGCGCTGACATCGCCGATCAGCTCGCCCTCTCTCCTGCCGAGATCGGCAACGACGCCGATCTGGTCGGCCTGGGCCTGGACTCGCTCCGGGCCATGCGCCTGGCGGGGCGCTGGCGGCGTGCGGGAGCCCGCATCGCCTTCGCGGAGCTGGCCGAGGAGTTCACGCTCCAGGCCTGGTGGGCGCTGGCCGCCGCGCGGCTGGCGCCCGCCGTTCCCGCGACGGCGCTGCCGGAGGTGGACGAGCGGGCTCCGTTCCAGCTCACCCCCGTCCAGCTCGCCTACTGGATCGGCCGCGCGGACGGCCAGGTCGTCGGCGGGGTCGGCTGCCACGCCTACCTGGAGTTCGACGGCTCGGACGTCGATCCGGCCAGGCTGGAGCGGGCCGTACGCGCGCTGATCGACCGGCACGGCATGTTGCGCGCGCGCTTCAACGACGACGGCACGCAGCAGATCATGGACAGCAGCCCGTGGCCCGGCCTGACGGTGCGCGAACTCGACGACGAGGGCGCCGAGCGCCTGCGCGAGCGGTTGTCGCACCGCCGGTTCGACGCCTCGCGCGGCGAGGTCTTCGACGTGCAGGTGTCCCTGCTGCCGGGTGGCCGCCGCCGGATCCACTTCGAGGTGGACTTCCTCGTCGCCGACGTGCTGGGCCTGCAGATCCTGCTCAAGGACCTGGCCCTGCTCTACCTGGACCCGGCGGCCATGCCCGCGCCGCCGGGCTGCTCCTTTCCCCGCTATCTGGCCGCGCGCGAGGCGGAACGTTCGCGCGAGCACGCCAGGGACCAGGCGTACTGGCGCGGCCGCCTGGCCGAGCTGCCCGGGGCGCCGCAGTTGCCGCTCGCGGTCGACCCGAGCCTGGTCACCCGGCCGCGGTTCGTGCGAAGGGAGCGGTGGCTGCCGCTGGGCGCGTGGCGGCGCATCGAGTCGCTGGCCCGCGCCAAGGGGATCACGCCTGCCATGGTGCTGGCCACCGCCTACTGCGAGGTCCTGGCCGCCTGGAGCGGCGAGCCGCGCTTCCTGATCAACGTGCCGCTGTTCGACCGCGACGAGACCGTGCATCCCGACGTGTCCGGCATGGTGGCCGACTTCACCAACCTGATTCTGCTGGCCGCCGACCTGTCGGTGGACCTGCCGTTCGCCGAGCGGGCCAGGGCGCTGCAGGCCAGATTCCGCGCCGATGCCCGGCACACCGGCTACTCCGGCGTCGAGGTCCTGCGCGACCTGGCCCGCGAGGGCGAGCACACCGGAGCTCCGGTGGTCTTCGCCTGCAACCTGGGCACGGAGCTGATCGTGCCCGCGGTCCGCGAGGCGTTCGGCGACCCAGGATGGATGATCACCCAGACGCCGCAGGTGTGGCTCGACCACCAGATCAACGAGTACGACCACGGGCTCCACCTGGCGTGGGACGCGGTGGAGGAGCTGTTCGCGCCGGGCGTGCTGGACGCCATGTTCGACGCCTACGGCCGCCTGCTGGACTGGCTGGCGGCGGGCGACTGGGAGACCTGCGCCCCCGTCACGCTGCCGATGGAGCAGGAGTTCGTCCGCGAGACGGTCAACCACACCGCGGGTCCGGTGTCCGAGAGCCTCCTGCACACGGGCTTCTTCGCCTGGGCCGCCAACCAGCCGGGAAGGACCGCGCTGGTCGGTGACGCCGTCACGGTGTCGTACGGCGAGCTGGCGGAGCGGGCGCTGGTGGTGGCCGGTTGGTTGCGGGACGCGGGTGTGCGGCCGGGTGACGCGGTCGGGGTGGTGTTGCCCAAGGGTGTGGATCAGGTGGTGGCGGTGCTGGGGGTGCTGGCCGCGGGCGGGGTTTACGTCCCGGTCGGCGTGGACCAGCCGCTCGCTCGCCGGGAGTCGATTCTGGATCGGGCGGGCGTGACCCACGTCCTCGACAGCATCCCCGAGGGCCCGCCGCTGGAGCGTCCCGTGGGGGTGTCCGCGGACGCCTCCGCTTATGTGATCTTCACGTCGGGTTCGACGGGTGTGCCGAAGGGGGTGGAGGTGTCGCATCGGGCGGCGATGAACACGGTCGCCGATGTCAACGCCCGCTGGGGTGTGGGTGGCGACGACCGGGTGCTGGCCGTCTCGGCGCTCGATTTCGATCTGTCGGTGTACGACCTGTTCGGCCTGCTGTCGGTGGGTGGCGCGGTGGTGCTGATCGGCGAGGACGAACGCCGCGACGCCCAGCGGTGGGCCCAGCTCTGCTCCCGGCACGGGGTCACGATCTGGAACAGCGTGCCCACGCTGCTGGAGATGCTGGTGTCGGCGGCGGAACGTGTGCCGCCGTCCTTACGCCTGGCGCTGGTGTCGGGTGACTGGGTGGGCCTGGACCTGCACGCACGGCTGCCGGCCGGCTGCAGGCTGGTCGCGCTCGGCGGGGCGACGGAGGCGGCGATCTGGTCGAACGCCTGGGAGGTCAGCCACGTCCCGGCGCACTGGTCGTCGGTCCCGTACGGTCTGCCGTTGCGTAACCAGTGTTTCCGGGTGGTCGACGGCCGCGGCCGGGACTGCCCCGACTGGGTGGCGGGCGAGTTGTGGATCGGCGGCGCAGGGGTCGCACGCGGCTATCGAGGCGATGCGGCGACGACGGCGGCCAAGTTCGTGGAGTACGGCGGCCGGCGCTGGTATCGCACCGGCGATCTGGGCCGGTACTGGCCGGACGGGACGCTGGAGTTCCTGGGCCGGGCCGACCATCAGGTGAAGATCCGCGGCCACCGGCTGGAGCTGGGCGAGGTGGAAGCCGCTCTGGAGGCCCATCCGCTGGTGGACCGGGCGGTGGTGATCGCGGTGGGCGAGCGCAGACAACGACGTCTGGCCGCCTTCGTCACCCCCTCCGGCCTGGACCCGGAAGGTCTGCGCGCGTTCCTGGCCGACCGGCTGCCCGGCCACGCCGTACCGCCCTCGATCACACCACTCGACCAGCTGCCCCTCACCGCCAACGGCAAGATCAACCGTTCGGCCCTCGATGGCATGGAGGACCTTCCCTCCGCCGAGGCCGGAGAGCAGCCCGTCGGCGCGGCCGAGACCCTGCTCGCCGGGATCTGGGCCGACCTGCTGGAGATCCCCGCCGTGCACCGGGCCGACAACTTCTTCGCCCTGGGCGGCGACTCCCTGCTCGCCACCCGGATGATCGCCCGGCTGCGCGCGGCCCAGGCCTCCGGCGCCAAGCTGATCACGCTCTTCGACTCGCCCGTCCTGGCCGACTTCGCCGCGACCCTCACCCTGGACCAGGCGCAGGCCCAGGCGCCCGCCACGCTGCAGGCCGATCCCGTACACCGGCACGACCCCTTCCCGCCGACCGAGGTGCAGCGGGCCTACTGGCTCGGCCGCGCCGAGCACTTCACGCTCGGCGGCGTCGGCTGCCACTTCTACACCGAGTTCGACGGCGACATCGACCTCGGCCGGCTGCAGACGGCGTGGAACCTGCTGATCGGGCGGCACGAGATGTTGCGGGCCGTCTTCGACGCCGACGGCAACCAGCGCATCCTGCCCGAGGTGCCCACCTTCACCATCGCCCTGGCCGCCAGCCCGGAGCAGCTGCGCGAGCAGATGTCGCACCAGGTCTTCGACCCCGCCGTCTGGCCGCTGTTCGACGCGCGGGCGGCCGTGGACGACGGGCGGGTCCGGCTGGGTGTCAGCTTCGACAACATCATCCTCGACGCGGCCAGCACGATGACGTTCTTCGCCGAGCTCGACCAGCTCTACCGCGACCTCTCCACCACGCTGCCGCCGGTGGGGGCGTCCTTCCGCGACTACGTGCTCGGCATGGCCCCCGACCCCGCCGTGGTCGAGGCGGCCGAGGCCTACTGGAGCGGCCGCCTGCCGGAGCTGCCCGCGGCGCCGCGTCCTCCGCTGCGCGTCGACCCGAGCATGATCGAGCGGCCCCGGTTCGTGCGCCGCGAGGTCAGGCTGGCGGCGCCCGCCTGGAAACGCGTGGCCGAGCTGGCCAGGAAGCACGACCTGACGGCCTCCACCGTTCTGGCCTCGGCCTTCGGCGAGGTCCTGTCCGCCTGGAGCGCCCAGCCCGACCTGACCCTCAACCTCACATTGTTCGACCGCCGCGAGGTGCACCCCGACATCCACCGCGTCCTGGGCGACTTCACCTCGCTCATGCTCGTCGCCTACCAGTCCGGCCCCGCCTGGCTCGACAGCGCGCGCGGCCTGCAGGAAGAGGTCTGGCGCGGGCTCGAACACGGCGAGGTCTCGGCCGTGTGGGTGATGCGCGAGCTGGCCAGGCGCTCCGGCTCGATCGACATGGCCATGCCCATCGTCTTCACCAGCATGCTGGGCGTCGCCGACGGCGCCGGCGGACCCGGCTTCGCCGAGCAGGTCTGGGGCATCTCCCAGACGCCGCAGGTCTGGCTCGACTACCAGGTGGCCGAGGTCGGCGACGAGCTGCTCGTGCGCTGGGACGCGGTGGAGGAGCTGTTCGCGCCGGGCGTGCTCGACGCGATGTTCGCCGCCCACCTGGAGCTGCTGGAGTGGCTCGCGACGGGGGACTGGTCGGCGCCGGTCCCCGCCATGCTGCCCTCAGGCCAGCAGGTCGTCCGCGAACGGGTCAACGACACCGGCGGTCCCGCGCCCGACGGCACCCTGCACGAGGCGTTCTTCGCCCTGGCCGCCCGCGAGCCGTACCGCACCGCCCTGGTCGGCGACGACGTCACGGTGTCGTACGGCGAGCTGGCGGAGCGGGCGCTGGTGGTGGCCGGTTGGTTGCGGGACGCGGGTGTGCGGCCGGGTGACGCGGTCGGGGTGGTGTTGCCGAAGGGTGTGGATCAGGTGGTGGCGGTGCTGGGGGTGCTGGCCGCGGGCGGGGTTTACGTCCCGGTCGGCGTGGACCAGCCACCGGCTCGCCGGGAGTCCATTCTCGAACGGGCGGGAGCGGTGCTGGTCCTCACCGAGGTATTCGACGGGCCTCCGCTGGACCAGCCGATCCGTGTACCCGCGGACGCCTCGGCCTACGTGATCTTCACGTCGGGTTCGACGGGTGTGCCGAAGGGGGTGGAGGTGTCGCATCGGGCGGCGATGAACACGGTCGCCGACGTCAACGCCCGCTGGGGTGTGGGCGGCGACGACCGGGTGCTGGCCGTCTCGGCGCTCGATTTCGATCTGTCGGTGTACGACCTGTTCGGCCTGCTGTCGGTGGGTGGCGCGGTGGTGCTGATCGGCGAGGACGAACGCCGCGACCCGCAACGCTGGGCGCGGCTGTGCACCGACCACGGCGTGACCGTGTGGAACAGCGTGCCCACCCTGCTCGAGATGCTCCTGTCGGCCACGGACGACCTCCCCTCCCGGCTCAGACTGGCGCTGGTGTCGGGTGACTGGGTGGGCCTGGACCTGCACGCCCGGCTGCCGGCCGGTTGCCGGCTGGTCGCGCTCGGCGGTGCGACGGAGGCGGCGATCTGGTCGAACGCCTGGGAGGTCAGCCACGTCCCGGCGCACTGGTCGTCGGTCCCGTACGGCCTGCCGTTGCGTAACCAGTGTTTCCGGGTGGTCGACGGCCGGGGCCGGGACTGCCCGGACTGGGTGGCGGGCGAGTTGTGGATCGGCGGCGCGGGAGTCGCGCGCGGTTATCGGGGTGATGCGGTGACGACGGCGGCCAAGTTCGTGGAGTACGGCGGGCGGCGCTGGTATCGCACCGGTGACCTGGGCCGGTACTGGCCGGACGGGACGCTGGAGTTCCTGGGCCGGGCCGACCATCAGGTGAAGATCCGCGGCCACCGGCTGGAGCTGGGCGAGGTGGAAGCCGCTCTGGAGGCCCATCCGCTGGTGGACCGGGCGGTGGTGATCGCGGTGGGCGAGCGCAGACAACGACGTCTGGCCGCCTTCGTCACCCCTTCCGGCCTGGACCCGGAAGGTCTGCGCGCGTTCCTGGCCGACCGGCTGCCCGGCCACGCCGTACCGCCCTCGATCACACCACTCGACCAGCTGCCCCTCACCGCCAACGGCAAGATCGATCGATCCGCCCTCGACGCGGGCGAGGCGCCCCCACCCGACGACGACCCCCCGAAACCAGGACTGGAACAACAGCTCGCCGGCATCTGGGCCGACCTGCTGGAGATCCCCGAACCCGGACGCAGCCAGAGCTTCTTCGCCCTGGGCGGCGACTCCCTGCTCGCCACCCGCTTCGCGGAGCTCGCCCGGCAGCGGCTCGGCGTGGAGGTGACGCTGAGGCGTTTCTTCGCCGCTCCCACCATCGCCGACTGCGCCCTGTCGATTGACGACGACCACGACACGGAAGAGGGCGAGCTGTGACCCAGGCACCCGTCGCACGCGGACTGATCGCCGACATGGAGTCGGCCGGCATCAGATTGTGGGAGGAGGACGGCCGGCTGCGTTTCCGCGCCCCCAAGGGGGCGCTCACCGAGGACCGGCGCGCCCTCCTCCAGGAAGCCAAGCCCGAGATCATCGAGCAGCTGCGCCGCGAGTCGGCCTCCCAGACCGTTCGGCCGGAACCGGAACGGCGCCTGGACGCCTTCCCGCTCACCGACATCCAGCAGGCCTACCTGATCGGCCGCAACGACGCCTTCGGCTACGGCGGCGTGGCCTGTCACGGCTACGTCGAGGTCGCCTACCCCAGCCTCGACCCGGCCAGGGCACAGCGGGCCTGGCGCACCCTGGTCGACCGCCACGACATGCTCCGCGCCGTCATCCACCCGGAAGGGCACCAGAACGTCCTGGCCCAGGTGCCCGCCTACGACATCCAGGTCAGCGACCTGCGCGGCGTGGACCCGACAGAAGGGCTGGCGGCGGTCCGCGAGGAGATGGCGCACAAGGTCTACCCCGCCGGCGCCTGGCCGCTGTTCGAACTGCGGATCACCCGCACCGACACCGCCGACCTGCTGCACGCGTCGATCGACCTGCTCATCGCCGACTACGTCAGCATCCAGCTGCTCCTGGCCGAGCTGAACCGGCTGCTCGACGACCCGGACGCCGACCTGCCGCCGGTGCCGGTGAGCTTCCGCGACTGCGTGCTGGGCCTGCGCGCCCAGCGCGACAGCAGCAGGTACGACCGCGACCGCGCCTACTGGTGGTCACGCATCGACGAGCTCCCGCCCGCGCCGGAGCTGCCGGTGCTCGGACAGGACACATCCGCGAAATTCACCCGCTGGGAGTCGACGCTCCAGCCGCAGGAGTGGGCGCAGCTGCGAGCCCGAGCCGGGGCCGCCGGGCTCACCCCGTCGCAGGCCGTACTCGCCGCCTACGCCGAGGTCGTCGGCCGGTGGAGCCGCAAGCCGGCCTTCACCCTCAACCTGACGCTGCTGGACCGCCCGCCCCTGCACCCCCAGATCGACCGGGTCGTGGGCGACTTCACCTCGCTCAACCTGCTCGCCGTCGACACCACGCCCGACGCCCCGTTCGCGGCCAGGGCCGCCGCCATCGGCGCGCAGCTCTTCACCGACCTCGAACACCGCCGCTGCGGCGGCGTGGAGGTCATCCGCGAGCTGGCCCGCAGGCGCGGCAGGGACGCCGGGCTGATGCCCGTGGTGTTCACCAGCGCCATCGGCATCGGCCAGAGCGCGGCCGAGCAGGGCGAGCCGGTGTACGGCATCAGCCAGACCCCCCAGGTGTGGATCGACTGCCAGGTCAAGGAGCATGGCGGAGCCCTGCTGATCAACTGGGACGTCCGCGCGGGAGTGCTGCCCGACGAGCTGGTGGACGACATGTTCGCCGCCTTCACCGGCCTGCTCGCCCGCCTGATCGACCAGGAGACGTGGTCGAGCGTGTCGCCCGTCGAGCTGCCCGCCGCCCAGGCGAGCCGCCGCGCCGAGGTCAACAGGACCGCCGCCCCGCTGCCCACCGGCCTGCTCCACGACGAGGTGATCGCCCAGGCGCTGCGCACCCCCGAGCGCGTCGCCGTCATCGGCGCTGCCACGCTCACCTACGGCGAGCTGCTGGAGCGCGCGCGAGGAGTGGCACGGGCCCTGCTCGACGCGGGGCACTCGCCCGGCGAGATCGTCGCCGTGGTCATGGACAAGGGCGTCGAGCAGGTCGTCGCGGTTCTGGGCACGCTGCTGGCGGCGGGCGTCTACCTGCCGATCGACACCGGCCAGCCCGGGTCCCGCCGCGACCGCATCCTCGCCGACGCCTCCGTGCGCCTGGTGCTCACCCAGTCGTGGCAGGCCGAGGAGGGCTGGATCGCGGTCGACCGGCTGCCCGCGGCGGCCACCGTCCCGCTGATCGAGCGCGACCCGGACGAACCGGCCTACGTCATCTACACCTCGGGCTCGACCGGCACGCCCAAGGGCGTGGTGATCAGCCACCGCGCCGCCCGCAACACCATCGACGACATCAGCTCCCGCTTCGGCATCGGCGCCCACGACCGCGTGTTCGGCCTGGCCGCGCTGGGCTTCGACCTGTCGGTCTACGACGTCTTCGGCACCCTGGCCACCGGGGCCGCGCTCGTGCTGCCCGACGCCCTGCGCCGCGGCGACCCCTCCCACTGGGCCGCGCTGGCCGCCGAGCACGCGATCACGGTCTGGAACTCGGTGCCCGCGCAGCTGCAGATGCTCGAGCACTACCTGGACGCCGAACCCCAGGTGGAGCTGCCCGCCCTGCGCCTTGCCCTGCTCTCCGGCGACTGGATCCCGCTGGCGCTGCCCGGCCGCGTGCGGCGGCGCCTGCCCGGCCTGGAACTGGTCAGCCTGGGCGGCGCGACCGAGGCCGCGATCTGGTCGATCTACCACCGCATCGGCGCCGACCTGCCCGGCTGGCCCAGCGTCCCGTACGGCAAGCCGCTGGCCAACCAGAGCTTCCACATCCACGACACCCACCAGCGGCCGAGCCCCGACTGGGTGCCGGGGGAGCTGTACATCGGCGGCGCGGGCCTGGCGCTGGGCTACCTCGGCGACGAGGCCAAGACAGCGGAACGTTTCGTCCACCACCACGGCGAGCGCCTCTACCGCACCGGCGACCTGGGCCGCTATCGGCCGGACGGCACCATCGAGTTCCTCGGCCGCGAGGACTCCCAGGTCAAGATCCGCGGCCACCGCATCGAGCTCGCCGAGGTGGAAAGCGCCCTGCAGGCCCACCCCGCCGTCGCCGCGGGAACGGTGATCGTCGAGGGGGATCGCCCCCTGGAACGGCGGCTGGTCGCCTTCGCGCAAGCCGTACCCAAGACCCAGCGGCACGCGGCACCCGACGTCGCCGCGGCGGCGCGGGAGGCGGCGCTGGAGACGGTCGCCGGGGTCGACCTGGCGGGCGTGAGCGCGGTGGCCGAGACGCTCGACGAGATCGCGCTGTCCGCCATGGCGGGTGCGCTGCGCGCCGCCGGGCTGTTCGCCGACGAGTCCGGTCATGATTTGTCGGAGATCCTCGACGCGGCACGGGTCAAACCCGACCACCACCGGCTGGTCAGGCGCTGGCTCACCGCGTTGCACGAGCGCGGCCGCCTCGATCGCGACCCCGCCGGACGCTACCGCGGCCTGCGCGCCCCGGCCGACACCGCGGTCCTGTGGCGCCGCGTCGAGGAGCTGACCGAGCGGCTCGACTACGGCGCCGAGCTGATCGGGTTCCTGCGCGTCAGCACGGCGCACCTGCCCGAGCTGCTGCGCGGCGAGCTCGACGCGCGCGACCTGCTGTTCCCCGAGGCCGGGGTGGAGACCGCGGAGGGCGCCTACAAGGACAACGTCCTGAGCCGCTACGTCAATCGCATCGTGCGCGCCGTGATCGGCCGCGTGGCCGAGCGGCACGCCGAGCAGCACGCCGGGGGCACCCTGCGCATCCTGGAGGCGGGCGCGGGCGTGGGGGGCACCAGCGCCGAGCTGATCCCCGAGCTGGCCGGGCACCGCGTCGACTACCTGTTCACCGACCTGTCCAGGTTCTTCCTCACCAGGGCCGCGGAGCACTTCGCCGACCATCCCTGGGTGCGCTACGGCCTGTTCGACATCAACGCCGACTACCGGGCGCAGGGATACGAGCCCAACTCCTTCGAGGTCATCCTCTGCGCCAACGTCCTGCACAACTCCCAGGACGCGAACGCCGTCCTGCGGCGCTTCCGCGAGCTGCTCGTGCCGGGCGGCTGGCTGGTGTTCATCGAGACCACCCGCGAGCACGTCCAGATCATGAGCTCGATGGAGTTCCTGATGAACCCCCGCGACTACGACGACGTACGGCGGGGCCGTGACCGCACCTTCATCACCCGCGAGGAATGGCTCGACCTGCTGGCCGTCTCCGGCGCCACCACCATGACCTGCCTGCCCGAGCCCGACGGCCCGCTGGCGCGGCTGGGGCAGTGCGTCTTCGCCGCCCGCTTCCCCGACGACCGCGAGCACCTGGACCAGGGCGAGCTGCGAACCTTCATGGCGGAACGCCTGCCCGACTACATGATCCCCGCCCATTTCCAGGTGGTGGACGAGCTGCCGCTCACCTCCAACGGCAAGATCGACAGAGCCGGGCTGGCGGCCCTGCTGCCCCGGGCGTCGGGAGAGGCCGCCCCTGCCGGCGAGGAGGCGCGCGACGACCTGGAGCGGCGCCTGGCGGCGTTGTGGGCCGAGCTGCTCGGCCTGCCGCGGGTCGGCCGTGACCAGGACTTCTTCGCCCTCGGCGGCGACTCCTTGCTGGTCACCCGGCTGGCCGGGCGCGTGCGCGAGGAGATGCCGGAGGCCGACGGCTTCTACTGGGACAGCCTGGTCCGCCAGCTGGTGAACCAGCCGACCGTCGCAGCGCTGGCCGCCCACCTGCGCCAGGCCGGCGAGGACCGCGCGGCCGGCCGGACCCGCGGACGGGCCGGCTCGCTGGTCCGCCTGTCGGAAGGCGACGGCCCGGCCCGCGTGCTGGTCCACGACGGCACCGGGACGCTCACCCCCTACCGGGCGCTGATCAGGGAACTGGCCGGCACCGACCTGTACGGCCTGGCGATCGACGACGCGGAGCTCTACCTGGAGCTCGACCCGGCCGAGGCCGCGTCGACGCTCGCCGGCGTCTACACGCGGCTGCTGCTGGAGCGGGGCCTGAGCCGGGTGCGCGTCGTCGGCTACTGCATGGGCGGCCTGATCGCCACCGAACTGGCCCGCCAGCTCACCGAGAGCGGCGCGACCGTCGACGACCTCACCGTCATCAGCAGCTCGCGCTTCCCCTACCGGATCACCGACGAGCTGATGCTGGAGTACGGCTTCGCCCAGGCCTGCGGGCTCGACCCCACCGGGCTCGGCTATCCGGACGGAGACCTGGCCCGCGCCCTGCGCGCTGTCCAGGACATCACGCCGGGCCAGGTGCCGGAGGGCAGCCTGGCCGCGCTCGGCGCCGGCGCGGACGTCGGACTGGCCGAGATAGGCAGGGGTTTCGCCGCCCTGGCCGCCCGGCCGCATCGCGACCGGCTGGCAGCCGTCGCCCGCGCGCTGGGCCAGCCGCCTGAGCGGGTGGAGCCGGCCTACCGGGTCTTCCGGCAGAGCTTCTCCGCCGTCACCCACTACGAGCCGGAACCGTACGCCGGGGACATCACCTTCCTACGCCAGAGCGGTGTGACCAACCTGGTGCCCACCCTCCAGACGGACATGACCGGCTTCTGGCAGGAGTTGTGCCTGGGCCGGCTGAACGTGGTCGACATCGCCGGCGACCACTTCAGCTGCCTGGACCAGGCCAACGCGCCGGGCGTCGCCCGCCTGATCACCGGCGACCCGTCGTGATCGGGATCGTCGGAGGATACGGCGCGGTCGGCGGCGCGGCCGCGCGGACGCTGGCCCCGCACGGCATCCGGGTCGGCGGGCGCGACGCCGGGCAGGCTCGCCGCTTCGTCGAGGAGGAGCTGGCCGGGCACGGCGAGGCGTGGCAGGTCGACGCCTACGACGAGGCCGGCCTGGCCAGGTTCTGCCGCGGCTGCCGCGTCGTGGTCAACTGCGCCGGGCCCTCCTACCGGCTGCTCGACCGCGTGGCACGAGCCGCGTTCCTGGCCGGAGCCGACTACGTCGACGCGGCGGGCGATGGCCCGGCCATCGAGCGGCTCGACGGGTCGCAGCCGGCCGGGGCCGTCGCCGTGTTCTCCGCCGGCATGCTGCCCGGCCTCACCGGGCTGCTGCCGCGCCACCTGGCCCGCTTCGCCCCCGGCGGGGCCCACCGGCTCGACGTCTACACCGGCGGCCTGGACAGGCTCACCCCCGCGGCCGCCGTGGACGTCCTGCTGGCCGGGCGGGAGGGCCACGGCGAGGCCATGGCCGCCTGGCGCGACGGCGCCACCCGCTCCCGCGCCCTCGCCCCGGCCAACGGCGTGGAGCTGCCCTTCTTCCACGGGCCCGTCACCGCCTACCCCTACCTCAGCACCGAGGCGGCCAGGGTCGCCGAAGAGCTGGGGCTGCACGAGGCGCGCTGGTACAACGTCGTCACCGGCGAGCGCATGATGGCCGCCTCCAGCACCGCGGTCTCGGCCGACGACCTCATCCGGGTGGCCGAGCTCGAACTGGCCGGGCGCACGCCGTACTACGTGCTGCTCTTCCAGCTCAGCGGCTCCGGCGCCACCCGCACGCTGGCCCTGCGCACCACCGACACCTACGCGCTCACCGCGGCGGTCGTGGCGCACGCCACCACCGCCGTGCTCGCCGGGCAGGTCGAGCCGGGCCTGCACTACGCCGACGCCGTGCTCGACCCGGCGGGAGTGCTGGCCGGCCTGGCCTCCGTGGCCACGATCGAGGTCTCCGACGACATCACGATGATCGACCTGGCCGAACCGGCCTTCGAGGAGGGCGCGCTGTGAAGCGGGTCGTGGTCTGCGGCACGAAGTTCGGCCAGATCTACCTGTCCGCCCTGGCCGGCGGGCCGTTCGAGCTGACGGGCATCCTGGCCCGCGGCAGCCCACGCTCGGCCGGGTACGCCAAGGAGTACGGCGTGCCGCTGCTCACCGACCCCGACCAGGTGCCCGAGGTCGCCGACCTGGCCTGCGTCGTGGTGCGCTCGGGCGTCGTCGGGGGAGAGGGCAGCGAGCTGGCCGCGGCGCTGCTGGAGCGCGGCGTCCACGTGCTCCAGGAACACCCCGTGCACGCCGACGAGCTGGCCCGATGCCTGCGCGCGGCCCGCTCGGCCGGCGTGGTCCACCACCTCAACACGCTCTACGTGCACCTGGAGCCGGTACGCCGGTTCATCGAGGCGGCACGCAGGCTGCGCGAGCTCCAGCAGCCCCTCTACATCGACGCCGCGTGCAGCGTGCACGTCGCCTACGCGCTCTTCGACATCCTCGGCCGCGCGCTCGGCGGGCTGCGGCCGTGGGCCTTCGGGCCCGCCCCGCAGGCCAGCCCGTTCACCTGCCTCACCGGCACCATCGGCGGCGTGCCGCTGACGCTCCGGGTGCAGAACCAGATCGCGCCCAACGACCCCGACGCCCACCTCCACCTGCTGCACCGCATCACCCTTGGCACGGAGGGCGGCAACCTCACCCTGGTCAACACGCACGGCCCCCTGGTGTGGAGCCCGCGCATGTACGTCGGCCGCGACGCCGAGGACCGCTTCGACGTCGAGGCCGAACACCTGTGCCTGCCCAGCGCGACCGTCCTCGGGCCCGAGCGCGCGCCGACCTTCCGCGAGATCGTCGGAACGCTCTGGCCGGACGGCGTCAGGCGCGCCCTGGGCGAGCTGTGCGACGCGGCAGCACAGGGCGCCGACCCGCTGCGCCAGGGCCAGTACCACCTGACGCTCAGCCGGCTCTGGCTCGACGCCACCACCGCCCTCGGCCGCCCCGAACTGCTGGTCCAGGACGCACCCCGACCCCTGTCCTCAGCGGAGTTCACATGAGCTGGTTCCACTGTTACGAGCCCAGGCCGCGGGCGGGACTGCGGCTGTTCTGCTTCCCGCACGCCGCCGGATCCGCCGCCTTCTTCCGCGCCTGGCACCACGACCTGCCGCCCGCGGTGGAGGTGCGCGCGGTGCAGTATCCCGGCCGCGCCGACCGGCGCGCCGACGCCCCGATCGACGACGCCCACCACATCGCCAAGCTCGTCACCGACGCCATGGCGCCCCTGCTCGACCGGCCCGTCGCGCTGTTCGGGCACAGCATGGGCGCCCTGCTCGCCTACGAGGTGGCCCGCGAGCTGGAACGGCGCGGACGCGGCCTGGTGCACCTGTTCGCCTCGGGCCGGCACGCGCCGCACGAGCACCGGCCCGGCCAGGCGTTCCTGTCCGACGCCGACCTCGTCGAGGAGCTGGTACGGCTCGGCGGAGTGGACGCCGCCCACCTGGCCGATCCGGTGATCAGGGAGCTGACGCTGCCGGTGGCGCGCAACGACTACCGCCTCGACCAGAACTACACCCACACGCCCGGCGGCACGCTGAGCTGTCCCGTCACCGCCATGCTCGGAAGCGGCGACCCCGAGGTAAGCCCCGGGCAGGCCGCGCGCTGGGGAGAGCTGACCTCCGGCCGCTTCGCCGTGCGCGAGCTCGACGGCGACCACTTCTACCTCGTGCCACGCCGCGACCAGGTGCTCGCGCACGTGCTCCGCACCGTCTCCATGTCCTGGCCCTCCACCCCCTAAGGACCACGATGGAACACGACCTGATGAGGATCCTGACCGGCGGCTGGGTCGCGGAGGCGACCTTCGCCGCCGTGCGGCTCGGCGTCGCCGACTCGCTGGCCGGGCAACGCCTGCGCCCGGCGGAGCTCGCCCTGCGCGTCGGCGCCCACGCCGGATCGTTGCACCGCCTCCTGCGCCTGCTGGCGGGGGTGGGGCTGGTCGACGTCGACGACGACGACCGGTACGGGCTGACCCCGATGGGAGCCATGCTGGAGCGCGACAGGCTCGGCCCGCTGGCGGCCCTGTACGGCGAGGACTACTTCGGCACCGCCTGGCGCGGCCTGCCGCACACATTGCGCACCGGCGAGCTCGCCTTCGACCACGTCTTCGGCAGGCCGGTCTTCGCCCACCTGGCGAACGACCCGGACAGGGCGTCGGTCTTCAACACCGGCATGGCGGCCGGCGCCGCGTTCTTCCGCGAGGTCCCCGTGGCCCACGACTTCTCCGGCGCCAGGACGGTGGTGGACCTGGCCGGCGGCACCGGCGCGCTGCTCGCGGCCGTCCTGCGCGACCATCCCGGGGCCCGGGGGATCCTGTTCGACCTCCCCGAGGTCGTGGCGACCGCACCGGCGCACCTGGAGCGCATGGAGGTGCTCGACAGGTGCGAGCTCGTGGCGGGCGACCTGTTCGAGTCGGTCCCGCGCGGCGGCGACGTCTACCTGCTCTCCCGCATCCTGCACGACTGGGACGACGAGCGCTGCGCCCGGCTGCTGAGCACCTGCGCGGCGGCGATGGACAAGGGCGCGCAGCTGCTGATCGTCGAGCGTGTCGTCTCCGCGGGAACCTACCTGCCGCTTGCCTACGACCTGCACATGATGGTGATGACCGGCGGGCGGGAGCGGACGGAGGAGGAGTATCGCGTGCTGCTCGACGGCGCCGGGCTGGTCCCCGGCAAGCTGGTCGAGCTGCCGCTCGGCATGCACCTGCTGACCGCCACCCGCTGACCCGATCCGACCTGACCTGACCTGACCTGACGACGATGGCCGCGATCCCCGGGGATCGCGGCCATCGTCGTGCGGTCAGCGGCTTCAGACCGTCGCGGGAACCCGCAGCACCTCCACGGTGCCCTGGCTGCCGTCGACCCTGAGCAGGTCGCCGTCCCGGATGAGCATGGTGGCGTTCCTGGTCCCGACGACGGCGGGGATGCCCAGCTCGCGCGCCACGATGGCCGCGTGCGACAGCGGGGCGCCGATGTCGGTGACCACCGCGGCGGCACGCGGGAACAACAACGTCCACCCCACGTTCGTCACGGTCGTCACCAGGATCTCGCCCTCCGCCAGGCGGTCGCCCTCCTCCACGGAGAAGATCACGCGGGCCACGCCCTCCACCACGCCCGACGCGCCGGGGAAGCCGGTGACCTCCTGCGAGGGCGCCGCCGCCCCCGCCTCGGCGTCGAACACGTCGCCGCGCCGGTTCGGGTCGGCCGCCCACCGCTCCGGATCGAACCGGCCGCGGATGATCCCGGGATAACGCGGCAGCGACGAATACAGCTCGTGGGTCGCCCGGCGCTTGGCCACCTGCGACAGCGGCCTGCGCGATCCGCGCAGCACCTGGATGATCTCGTCCATCGTCAGGAAGAACAGGTCGTCGCCGTGCCCGCTCACCTGGCCGGCCCGTACGACGAAGTCGCGCACCATCCAGAAACCGCGCATCATCTCCGAGCGCGTCTCCTCGCGGGCGCGGACGATCGCCTCCCACCGGTCGATCTTGCGGCGGAACTTCTCGGCCTGGCGCGGGTGGCGCTCGCGGAAGCGGCTCCAGGCGGCGCTGCTCGCCTCGTCCTGGCGCTTCAGCAGCTCGCCCGGGTCCACGGTGAGCCCGGCGATCTGCCGGTCGAGCCAGCCGGGGTCCTCCACGGGCCTGGGCACCGAGACCTCGAACTCGTCCGGGCAGCGGTGGCCGTAGCGCCTGGTGTACTCCTCGCGCGTGATCTCGCCCCGCTTGTACCTGGCCAGGCCGAGCAGCGGTCCGAGGCTCTCCAGGCGGCCGTCGCCGGCCTGGATCCCCGACATCAGCACGGAGGCGTCGGCCTCGCCCACCAGCTTGTTCAGGCGCGCGCCGAGATAGACCAGCGAGCCGGCGTCCTGGCGGGCGGCGGCGGCCAGCATGCGGTTGCACTCCAGGAACCGCGGCTCGATCTCGTTCTCCCAGAGCGCGGGCAGGTCGTCGCTGACGGCGATCTTGGCGCGGAGCGCCTCGGTGTCGCGTGTCGCCGAGGCGACGTACTCGGGGATGGTGTCGACGAGCTGCTGGATGGCGCGCCGCCCGCCCATGATCGGCTTGGCCGCCTTGAGGGTCTGCCACCGCGTCATCGGCAGCAGCGGCGTCTCCACCCCCTCCGGCACCCTGCCGTACACCGGCAACTGGGCGTCGCGGATCTTCCTGGTCATGCCCAGCGCCCTGCCGAGCGAGGCGGTCAGGCTCATGTTCATGTAGACCCGGCCGCCGATGTTGCCGCAGTACGGATGGCCGCCGAGCTCGCCCACGACCATGATCTCGTCGATGAACGCCCGCACGAGCGACCACGTGCACGGCGTCATCACGCTGGGGATCGCCTCGCCCAGGTTGCCGTTGGTCCACAGGTAGTCGCCCCTGAGCGAGTCGTTCCACACCTCGCGCTGGCCGGTGATGGGCCTGGCCTGCAGGATGTACGGCTCCGCCTGGTGGAGGGCCCATTCGACGTCCACCGCGTGGCCGTACAGCTCCTCGATGGCCATGCCGAGCCCCGCCAGCCGTACCGCCTGGTCCTTCGACAGGACGGGCCTGCAGCGGTCGTCCTCGGGCACCGGCGCCTCGCGGGTGCCGTCCGGAACGCGGACCGTCATGACGTCCTTGTCGGCGACGCTCTCCGCGACGACCGTGAGGTCGTCGCGGTCCATCGTGATCGTGTCGGGGGTGACCAGGCCGCCGACCACGGCCTCGCCCAGGCCCCAGGCGGCGTTGATGGTCAGGCGGTCGCCGTCGTCGGTGAACATGACCCCGGCGGCGTCGGCCGGCACCAGCTCCTGGACCACGACCGCCAGCGCCACCTCGTCGTGGGGCACGCCGTTGCGCTCGCGGTAGGCCACCGCCCGCTCGGTCCACAACGAGGCCCAGCAGCGCCGTACCGTCTCCAGCAGGGAGTCGGCGCCGCGGACGTTGAGGTAGGTGTCCTGCTGGCCGGCGAACGACATGCCCGGCAGGTCCTCGGCGGTCGCCGACGAGCGCACGGCCACCGCCGGCTCGTCGCCCAGCGCGAGGTAGGAGGCGCGGATGTCGTCGGCGATGTCCTGGGGGATCTCGTGGGTGGCGAACAGGCCCGCGATCTGCGCGGCGTCGCCGGCCAGGATGCGTTGCTGCAGGCCGTGGTGCTCGACGTAGGCGCGATAGGCGAAGGTGGTGATGTGGAAGCCCGGCGGAACAGGTAACCGGGCGCGGGCCAGGCGGGCCAGGGACTCGCCCTTGCCTCCGACGGTCGGCAGATCGGCCCGCGGGTCGGCCAGGGCAAGAGTGTTCATGGACCCATCTCCATTCGTCCCGGGGGTTGTCCGCTCGTGAACAGGGCAGACATGTTCACGCTACGGATCGCGGGACTGGGCGGCCCACCCCTAGGCGCCCCAGAATCAGGTCTCGGAAGCCCGTTTGAGCAGGCCGGTCTCGTAGGCCGCGGCCACGGCGGCGGCGCGGTCCTTGACCCCGAGCTTGCCGAAGATGTGGAGCAGGTGGGTCTTGACCGTCGCCTCGGTGATGAACAGCCGGGCGGCCACCTCGCGGTTGGTGGCGCCGCGCGCGATCAGCCCCAGCACCTCCAGCTCGCGACGGCTCAGCGTCTGCGAGGGAGGGCGGACCTTCTGCTGGAGCACCCCGGCCACGGTGGGCGACAACACCGTCTCGCCGCGGGCGGCGGCCTGGGCCGCGCGCAGCAGCTCGACGCGCGGAGTGTCCTTGAGCAGGTATCCGGTGGCCCCTTGCTCGATGGCGGGCAGGACGTCACCGTCGTTGTCGAACGTCGTCAGGACCAGCACGTTGATGCCGGGGTTCTGCTCGCGCAGCCGGCGGATCAGCTCGGCCCCGCTCATCTTGGGCATGCGCAGGTCCATCAGCACGAGATCGGGGTTGGTGCGACGGGTCAGGGCAAGCGCCTCAGGCCCGTCGGCGGCCTCGCCGACGACCTCGAAGGCATCGTCGGTGGAGAAGATCTCGCGCAGACCATCGCGGACGACGGGGTGATCGTCCACGACGATGATACGAATCGGCATGCCTCACGCGTTTCTGGAGTCGGCGGGGATGGCAGGCACGGTAGCAGACACGCCCGTCCCTTGATCGGGGGCGGATTCGATCTCGAAGTCACCGGCCAAACGGGTGACCCTTTGTCTCATTGAGACGAGCCCGAATCCTCCGGCGGGGGAAGGTTCCACCGTCCGGGGGTCGAATCCGCGGCCATCGTCGCGCACGTCGAGCACCACCACGTCTTCCATGTACGACAGTGTGACGGCCACCCGGCCCGCGTCGGCGTGCTTGGCGACGTTGGCCAGAGCCTCCTGCGCCACCCGCAGGATGGTCATCTCCACCTCGGCGTGCAGCGGCCTGGCCTCCCCGGTGACCGACACCGGCGCCGGGATGCCGGCGGTCTGCGACCAGGCGCTCGCGACCTCTTCGAGGGCGGTCGCGAGCTGGGCGTCGGCCAGCGGGGCCGGGCGCATCGCCAGGACCGACCGGCGGGCCTCGTTGAGGCTGTCCCTGGCCAGCATGCGGACGGTGTCGAGCCTGGATCGGGCGGCCGGCACGTCGTCGATGACGTTCTCGGCCACCTCGAGCTGGGTGAGGATGGCGGTCAGCCCCTGGGCGATCGTGTCGTGGATCTCCCTGGCCATGCGCTGCCGCTCGCTGAGCACGCCCGCCTCGCGGGCGCGGGTCAGCAGCTGCGACTGGAGGTTGGAGTTCTCCTCGGCCAGCGCGGCCAGCTTGGCCCCGCTGGCCTTCAGCTGCGCGATCATCGCCTTCCGCTGCTGGTTCTGCCGCGAGATGGTCTGGATGAACAGCCCGACGGTGGAGGCGACGAGGACCGCCAGCAGGAAGGAGAAGGCCAGCTCCGCGGCCGGGCGGGGTTCGGGGCGGGCCAGGACCAGCACGGCCGCGGTCGCGGCCACGCCGGCGTAGGCCAGCCATCCGGACAGAAGGGCGAAGGCCTGGATGAAAGCCCCCAGACCCGCCACCGTGAACAGCGAGTCGATCCTGATCAGCGCCGCCACGAGGGCCAGCATCACCACGAAGTAGCAGACCGCCACCGCGGGCCGCTCGATGCGGCTGAATCTCGAGGAGACCATGAGCCAGTGCCACGCCGCCGTGAACGCCGCCAGGACCGCTGCTTCCGGCTGCCATCCCTGCACCACGGAGAAGGCCGTGGGAAGCAGGATGAAGAGGTACGGCAGAGCCGGCCAGGAGCGGTCCCAGCGCGAGGCGTCAGGCTCGGCGGCGCTCGTCACCATCTGTAGGCCTTCAACGCAGCGCCGCTGGCCACGATGAAGATGGCGGCCATGACGGCCAGGGTGATGGGGGAGGCGGCGTGGCCTTCCCATCCGGCGCGGACCGCCTGGACGGCGGGAGCCATGGGAGTCCAGTCGCCGAGCGAGCGCATCGACTCCGGCAGGGTCTCGCGGGCGCTCATGGCGCCGGAGACGAAGACCATGGGGAAGAAGACGGCCAGGCCGATGACCGTGGCGGCCCGGCCGCTGGGCACCAGGGCGCCGATGAGCAGGCCGATCGCGCCGAGGCTGAGGGCTCCGAGCACCCAGGCGAAGACCATGCCCGGTACGTCGACCGGGCCCTGCAGGCCGTAGGCGAACACGCCGATGGCCGCCAGCACGACCGTGCCGACCACGGCCAGCAGCATGTGCGCGGCCCACTGCGCGCCGAAGATCATGGTGGAGGAGGCCGGGGTGGCGCGCAGCCGCTTGAGCACCCGGCGCTCGCGGTACTGCGCCATCGTGGCGGGCAGGACGACCAGCGAGGCCAGCCCGATGACGAAGACGCTGAGCATCGGGACCACCGCCTCGATCATCGGCAGGCCGCTCGGCAGCGTGCCGCCGTTGCGCATCTTCATCCAGAGGATGACGGCCGGGAAGGCCAGGGCGAAGAAGGCCGCCATGGGGTCGCGCAGGGCGAGCTTGAGCTCGATGGCGATGACGTTGCCAAGACCCTTCATGACACGGTCCTCTCGGTGAGTGCGAAGTAGGCGTCGTCGAGCGAGTTGGTGTGGCCCTTGCTGATGAGTTCGCCCGGGGTGCCCTCGTGGACGACCCGGCCCCGGTCGATGATGGCGATGCGGTCGCAGAGCGCCTCCGCCTCGTCCATGAAGTGGGTGACGAGCACGACGGTGACGCCCCGGTCGCGCATGTCGCGGATCAGGCCCCACGTCATCCGGCGCGCGGCCGGGTCCAGGCCGGTGGTCAGCTCGTCCAGGAAGACGACCTCGGGATTGCCCACCAGGGCCAGCGCGATGAACAGGCGCTGCTTCCAGCCACCGGACAGGCTGCCGAACCGGGCGCGCCGCTTCTCGGTCAGCCCCCACTCGTCCATCAGGGCTCGCCAGTCGGCGGGCGCGTCGTAGAAGGAGGCGTACAGGCGCAGAGCCTCGGCGACCTTGATGGCGTCGGGCAGCGCGGCCTCCTGCAGCTGCGTGCCGATGCGCTGCAGCAGCTCCCTCCGCTGGGTCTGCGGGTCCAGCCCCAGCACGCGCAGGGTGCCGCCGTCGGGCTTGCGCAGGCCGGACATGCACTCCACCGCGGTGGTCTTGCCGGCTCCGTTGGGGCCCAGGATGCCGAAGATCTCGCCCTTCTCGACTTTCAGGGTGACGTCCTCGAGCACTCTGTGCGCTTTGTAGCTCTTCTGCAGGCCGTTGATTTCGATGACTGTCATGGTTCGAGAATCGCCGCTGCCTCGGAGCTCCGGAATCCACCGATTGGTTGATGGGGGTTGGCGCCCCGGATCGGGGTCCCACCCCGATCGGGCCGATCCGGGGGCGCTGACCAGGGGCCGCCCGGGCTAGGGGTATCGAAGGGCGTAGGAGCGGGGTGCCGAAGGGTGAATACCGCATTTCCCGGCCATCTCCAACTCTAAGGAGCATGAGCGATACAGCAGTACGTGTTCGTGAGCTGCGCAAGAAGTACGGCGACGTGGCCGCCGTGGACGGTATCGACCTGGACATCGCCCGGGGCGAGGTGTTCGCGCTCCTGGGGCCCAACGGCGCCGGCAAGACGACCACCGTCGAGATCCTGGAGGGTCACCGCAGGCGCGACGGCGGCGAGGTCAGCGTTCTCGGCGAGGATCCCAGCCGGGCCGGGCGCGCCTGGCGGTCCAAGCTCGGCATCGTGCTGCAGTCGGCCACCGACGCCGCGGAGTTCACCGTCCGTGAGACCGTGCACCATTTTGCGACCTACTTTCCGCGCCCGCGCGACCCGGAGTCGGTGATCGAGCTGGTGGGATTGTCCGGCAAGGCCGATGCCCGCGTCCGCAACCTGTCGGGCGGCCAGCGGCGCCGGGTCGACGTGGCCCTGGGCGTGGTGGGCAGCCCTGAGCTGCTCTTCCTCGACGAGCCGACCACCGGGTTCGACCCCGAGGCCCGCCGCCAGTTCTGGAGCCTGATCTCCCTGCTGGCCAGCGAGGGCACCACCATCGTGCTGACCACGCACTACCTCGATGAGGCGGAGGCGCTGGCCGACCGGGTGGGCGTGATCGCCGCGGGCCGGGTGGTGGCGGTCGGCGAGCCGGCCACGCTCGCCGGGCGGGCCGAGGCGGAGGCGACGGTCGCCTGGTCGACTCCTGACGGGGAGCGCCGGATCAAGACCTCGTCGCCCACCCAGGTGGTCGCCGAGCTCATCGCGCAGTTCGACGGGGAGATCCCCGACCTGACGGTGACGCGGCCGACTCTCGAAGACACCTACCTCGGCCTGATCGGAGAACATCCGTGACCACCACGTTGCCCCTGCAATCCACTGACATCAAGGCGGATCCGGCGCCACAGTTGCCCAGCGCCGCCCGGCTGGCGCTCAAGCGAGGCGCGCTGGAGCTCAAGGGCTTCTTCCGCACCAAGGGCCAGTTCATCGTCATCTTCTCGCTCCCGGCGATCATGCTGATGCTGCTGGGCGCGATGTCGGGAAGCCGTACGGGCCTGCCCGGTGTGACCGGCGCGCAGATCCTCACCGCCGGCATGATCGGCGCCGGCATCATGGGCACCTCCTTCCAGAACCTGGGCATCAACATCGCGCTTGAGCGTCACGACGGGACGCTCAAGCGCCTGTACGGCATGCCCATGCCGCGGGTCGCCTACTTCGGCGGGAAGATCATCCAGGTTCTCGTGTGCATGCTGGCCGAGGTGGCACTGCTGATCGCGGTCGGGGTCCTGATGTTCGGCGTGGCGTTCCCCACGACCGTCAACCAGTGGCTGACCTTCACCTGGGTCCTCATCCTCGGCGGCATCTCCTGCACCTTCCTCGGCATCGCGGCGGGCAGCCTGCCCAAGTCGACGCGAGGCGCCAACGCCGTGATCACGCTGCCCTTCCTCATCGTGCAGTTCTGCTCGGGCGTCTACATCCCCTTCTCCGACGTGCCGGGCTTCCTGCAGGTCTTCGCGTCGATCTTCCCGCTCAAGTGGATGACCCAGGGCATGCGCTCGGTGTTCCTGCCCGAGCAGGCGGTGGTCCTGGAGCCCGCCGGCAGCTGGGAGCTGCCCATGGTCGCCCTCGCGCTCGGCGGCTGGTGCGTGCTGGGTCTCATCCTGTGCCTGAAGACCTTCCGCTGGACCGCGAGGGACGGCGGATAGGAGGGGGAGGTCGGGGATGGGACCACTCTGAAAATGGCTGTCCAATCAATTCATAGGCTCATTCATGGAGGTGCCCATGGCCCCTGTCCCCAGCCCTGCCGCAACGGCTCTCGCGGACTGCGCGAATTGGGAGAACGGTCCCTACGACGTCAACATCTTCCTTCTCGGCGGACCTTCCGATTTCCCGGAGGGCGCCCGGTACAGAAGGCTCGACAATCTCGACGAGAAGGTGAAGATCCAGCACCGCAGTGGATACGAGCATTTCGAGCGATCCGATGAGCACTACCACGTCGGAGGCGACTGCCAGGGTGTCGTCTATCGCTGGACGACCAGGACGAGAATCGCCGAGTAATCCGCGGGACAACATGCGCGCCGCGCCCCCTTGAAAGGTGGGCGCGGCGCTTTTTTTTGACCCCTTGGGGGATCGAAAGTTGTAGACCGGTCGACTTAACGGGTAACCCCGTTGTGGGTGCATAAGGGGCGGCGTACCGTAAATTCCACCAATCGGTCCTCAGGGGGCACGTGATATGGGATTCTTCGAAAGAGACGCGGCGATGGATTCGCTGCAGCGGCTTCTCGGCGAGGCCGTGGAAGGGCGGAGCAGGGTCGCGATGGTGACAGGAGTGGTCGCCACGGGGAAGAGCGAACTCCTGCACGCCTTCGCCGAGCAGGCCTACGGCCAGGCGGCGCTCCCGCTGGTGGCGTCGGCCTCCCGCGCGGAGACGGATCTCCCGCTCGGGGTCATGGGACAACTGCTGGGCGGCGCCCCGCTGGGCGGCCACCTGCGCGAGCAGACGACACGCCTGCTCCACGAGGGCGCCGAGCGCCTGACCACCCCGGTGATCGAAGCCCTGTCCGGCATGTTGTTGTCGCTGGCGGAGCAACTGCCGCTGGTGATCGTGGTCGACGACGTCCACGACGCCGACCACGCCTCGCAGGCCTGCCTGTCGTACTTCATGCGCCGCTCCCGCTCGACGCCGACGATGATGGTGTTCGGCCACGCCGACTACACCCACCAGCGCGACAGGTTCTTCCCCACCGACGTCATGCGCCAGCCGCACTGCACCGCCATCAGGCTGCTGCCCCTCTCCCGCGGCTCGGTGCAGAGCATGGCCGCCGAGCGCCTGGGCCACGAGGCCGCCGAGCGCGTGACGCCGGCGTGGCACCGGCTCAGCGGCGGCAACCCGCTCCTGATGGACGGCCTGGTCGACGACTTCCTCCGCAACGGCACGGACCAGGCGGCCGAAGGGTACGGCGAAGCCGTCCTGTCGTGCCTTCACCGGGCCGACCCTGCCCTGCTGGACGTGGCCCGGTGGGTGGCGGTGCTCGGCGACCCCGGCCTCGTCCGCCGGCTGGCCCACTCCGACACCACCTCGGTCCCCATGTCGCTCCACTGGCTGGAGACGGCAGGACTGCTGGAGGCCGGTCGGTTCCGCGACGAGGCGGGCGCGGCGGCCGTGCTGGCCGACCTGTCCGCCGAGCGGCGCAGGCGGATGCACGGGCAGGCGGCCGAGTTCCTCTACCACGAGGGCGCCTCCGACCTGGCGGTCGCCGAGCAGCTGTGCAAGGCCGAGACCGCCGACGAGTCCTGGGCGGTGCCGGTGCTGGAGTCGGCGGCCCGCAGGCGGCTGGCCGACGGCGACGTCGAGTCGGCCGTCGACTGCCTCAAGCTCGCCCTGCACGGCCGCCTGGACGAACGCGAGCGCTCGGCGATCGCGACCATGCTCATGCGCGCCGAGTGGCGCATCGACCCGAAGGTGCCCATCGGCCACATGGAGGAGCTGACCGCCGCGCTCCACAATGGCTCGCTGCAGGGCAGCGACGCCATGGTCCTGGCCAGGGCGCTGCTGTGGCACGGCCGGATGGACGTGGCCTGCGACGTGCTGGAGCGCATCGCCGAGTCCGGCGACGCCGACCCGCTGACCGTCGCGGAAGGCGTGGGCACCAGGATGTGGCTGCGCTGTACGGCTCCGCCGCTGCTCACCCACATGAACAGCTGGAGCGGCAGGAGCGTCAGCGAGGCCGTCCTGCCCTTCCAGGTGGGCCGGCGGCTGGAGTCGATCAACGTGCTGGCCGGGGCGCTCACCAACGGCCCGCGCGAGCAGATCGTGCAGACGGCCGAGCGCATTCTGCGCAGCTCCAAGCTGGACGAGATGTCGATGGACACGGTGGAGAGCGCGCTGCTCGCCCTCGTGTACGCGGGCAAGGCCGATCGGGCGATGCCCCGCTGCGACGAACTGCTCGGCGAGCTGAGCTCCGGCGGATCGCCTGCGCGCCGTGCCCGCCTGACGGCGATCCGCGCGGAGATCTGCCTGCGCCGCGGCGAACTGGCAGAGGCCGCCGACCTCGCCCGTCAGGCGCTCGAGAGCATCCCGCCCGGCAGCTGGGGCGTGGCCGTGGGCGGCCCGGTGGCCACCCTCATGCTGGCCGCCACCGGGATGGGCCGGTACGACGAGGCGCTCGCCCAGCTCGATCACGCCTTCCCCGAGGCGATGCTCCGTACCCGGTTCGGCGTGCAGTTCCTCCAGGCGCGCGGCCGCTACCAGCTGGCCGTCGGCAACCCCGCGGCGGCCCTGCGGGACTTCCGGCTCTGCGGGGACCTGCTGACCGAGTGGAACATGGACACCTGCGGCTTCATCGCCTGGCGCCCGGACGCCGCAGAGGCGCTCCTGGCGCTGGGCTCGCCCGACGAGGCACGCGAGCTGGCCGAGCAGCAGCTGGAGCGGTCGGGAGCGGGGTCAGAGCGCACCGACGGGATGGCGCTGCGGGTGCTGGCGGTCACCAGCGAGCCGCGGCAGCGGCCGGTGTTCCTGCGCCAGGCGGTGGAGTACCTCCAGGCCTGCGGCGACCGCTACGAGCTGGCCAGGGTGCTGCTCGAGCTCACCGAGGCCTACCACGCCGTGGGCGAGTTCCGCCGGGCGGGCGTCATCGCCGGCCGGGCGCGGACGCTGGCCCAGGAGTGCGGCGCCCGGCCGTTGAGCCGCCTGCTCGCCGTCGACGACGTGCACGCCGAGGACGGTGACCAGCCCGGCAGGGCGGTGGCGATCCTCAGCGACGCCGAGCGCCGGGTGGCGGGGCTGGCCACGGCGGGATACTCCAACCGGGAGATCGCCGCCAAGCTGTTCATCACCGTCAGCACCGTCGAGCAGCACCTGACCCGGGTGTATCGAAAGTTGAACATCACCCAGCGGGCCGACCTGCCGGCGGACCTGAACCTGGTGGGCCACGCCTCGGCCACGATGTAGAGAGCGCAGAACCCCGAGCGACCGGTCGCTCGGGGTTCTGCGCTCTCTTACAGGAGCAGCCAGTCCCTCGTGATCGCGGGCACGATCACGCACGCGTGCAGGACGTACTGCGTGACCATGAAGACGGCGTACGGCCGGCCCCGCTGGGGGCCCTCCGGGATCGGCCGCCTGCACAGCAGCGCGATGGCCAGCCCGCCCGCCCACATGGCGGCCGTCGGCAGGAGCAGCGCCACGTCCAGCAGCAGCACGGCCACCGTGACGACGGCGGGCAACGCCAGCGAGACGGCGATGGCGGCCCGCCGCAGCGCGCGCTCGCCGTGGACCGCCGCGTACGTCACCCGGCCCGCCGCCGCGTCACCCTCCAGGTCGGGCAGGTCCTTGGTGGTCGAGCCCACCAGCCCGGTCCAGAGCGAGGCGGCCAAGACGAAGACGATCAGGGTCGGGTCGGCGTGCAGTTCGCCCGCGTAAGCGTACGCGCCGGCGCAGTAGGTGAGGACGCTCGCGGTCAGCCCGATCGCGATGGTCGCGCTCGTCCTGCGCTTGAGCTGGAAGGGCGGGCCGGAGTAGAGGTAGCCGAGCGTCAGGAAGAGCACGGCCGTGCCGGTCCACGCCGGTCCGAGCGGCACGGCGGCGGCGACCGACACGACCGCCGCGGTGGCGGCGACCCCGGTGGCGAAGGACGGGGACAGCTCACCCCTGGCGATGGGCCGGCGCGAGCCGTTGAGCCGGTCCTCGTTCATGTCGGTGACGCCGTTGTAGAGGTAGACCGCGAAGACGGCCAGGGTCCAGCTGAACGCCCCCCAGGCCACCCTGACGGGCTCGCCCCCTCCGGCCGCCGAGCTGAGCCAGGCCCCGGTGAGGTAGCGGAGCAGGAAGTTGATCTGGACGGTCACTCGCGCCTCGGCCACGCACATGCCGGCGCGACGTATGGGCAGGGGCAGGGGATTGGGTGAGGAGGAACCGATGTCGGTCGTCATCATCAAGCCTTCCGCGCTGAAGCTGTCCAGTCGTCACTTCGGCCGTGGGGGCCCGTGACGTTGCAGATCGACGCCGGATTTCACCCCCAAGTGTCACACATGTCCCGGCTGCCTGAACATCGATGCCACGCGATCAAGGGGATCGGTCCGGTGCGCCCGGGCCGAACTTTAGATACCCGGACTGATCCTTCGGTGCACGGCGGCGTTCTCCTGATCATCGGTCTTGACCTCGCGGGTCAATGATTATTTGGTGTTGGCAGCACGCAGACGCATTCGGAATATCTCGGCGAAGGGGATTCGGGAATGGACGCGAATCGACCAGTAGAGCGTTATTCAAATTTCACGCCACTCGTTCTGCCCAGTCGTTCGTGGCCGGACAAGCGCATTGTTTCCGCGCCCCGATGGCTCTCCACGGATCTGCGTGACGGCAATCAGTCGCTCGCCAACCCGATGTCTCCGGCGAGAAAACTCCGCATGTTCGAACTTCTGATCGACATCGGCTACAAGGAGATCGAGGTCGGGTTCCCGGTCGCCAGCCAGGATGATCATGACTTCGTCCGCCTCCTCATCGAGGAAGATCGCATCCCGGACGACGTCTGGATATCAGCACTGGTGCCGGCCAGGGACGAGTTGATCGAACGCACGATCCAGTGCCTGTCCGGCGCGCCCCGGGCCACGCTGCATCTCTACAACGCGACCGCGCCCCTGTTCCGGCGCGTGGTGTTCGGAATGGACCGGGAGCAGTGCCGGGAGCTGGCGGTGCGGGGAACGGAGCTGGTCAAGAAATATGCCGACAAGGAGCTACGTGAGGGTGATTTTCGTTTCCAGTACTCGCCGGAGTTGTTCAATGAGACCGAGGCCGATTTCTCCCTCGAGGTGTGCGAGGCGGTCATGGACGTGTGGGAGCCGGCCGCGGACCGTCCGATAATCCTGAATTTTCCCACCACCGTGGAGCGTTCGCTCCCGTCCGTTTTCGCTGACCAGATCGAATGGCTCGACCGGAACCTGTCGCGCCGCGAGCACGTCTGCCTGTCCATCCACCCGCACAACGATCGCGGGACGGGCGTGGCCTCGGCCGAACTGGCCCTGCTGGCCGGCGCCCAGCGCATCGAGGGCTGCCTCTTCGGCAACGGCGAGCGGGCGGGCAACGTCTGCCTCGTGACGCTCGGCATGAACATGTTCAGCCACGGCGTCGACCCCGGCATCGACTTCTCCGACATCGACCGCATCCGCCACACCGTCGAACTCTGCAACGAGATCCCCGTCCACCCCAGGCACCCCTACGGCGGCGATCTCGTCTACACCTCCTTCTCCGGCTCGCACCAGGACGCGATCAAAAAGGGCTTCGACGATCTCGAGCGCCAGGCGACCGAGGAGGGGACGAGCGTCGACGAGGTGCCGTGGCAGATGCCGTACCTGCCGATCGATCCCAAGGACGTCGGCCGCACCTACGAGGCGATCGTCCGGATCACCACCCAGTCGGGCAAGGGCGGCGTCGCCTACATCATGAACGCCAGGTACGGCATGCGCCTGCCCAAGGAGCTCCAGCGGGACTTCTCCACCGTGGTCCAGGCCAGCGCGGAGCTGCTGGGCGCGGAGTTGTCGCCGGAACAGGTCTGGGCGCTGTTCGAGAAGGAGTACCTCCTGCCCCAGGGCATGCCGGGCGAGCTGTACGTGGCCGGTGGCCGCATCGCCGCGACGCTCCACCTCGACGGCGCGGGGGAGCACGACGCCCGGACGATCGGCTCCAAACTCTCGGCCTGGGGAATCGACGTGCGCACCGTGCATCGCACGGCCCAGGCGGCCGGGCCGGACTCGGAGGTGACGGTCTACGCCGAGTGCAAGTTCGACGCAGGGATCGTCTGGGGGGCGGGCGTCGACTCCTCGGCCGTCGGGGCGACCCTGTCGGCGATCGGCGTCGCCCTCCGGAGGAACGGCGTGCCCGCGCCGATGATCACCACGCGCCCCGCCTGATCGCCCAGGAGGGCGCCCCGCGCCGACCCGCCCGGGGCGCCCTCCGCATTGGCGCTCACATTTGTCCTAGTGAGCATGTGAATGACAGTGAAATCTGACCCACAGTAATATTTAGAGCAAAGTCTATTGTCGCAATTGAGTTAGGCTCGGGTTCTGTTGGTTGACTCCTTCATTCACCCGATGTCGGTTGCCCGCCTGTCAGTTTTGAACCATGATGTGAATATCTGGGAAACTGACAGAAGGGGGCAGGGTGGCCGAGGCTGACAAGCATGGTCCCTCAGTCGCTCTTATCGAAGAGTGCCGAGCGGATATCCTCGCCAGGTACGAGCAGGATCTCGAGGCCGTAGGCAGCGTGCTCGTCCGTGACCCGCACGCAAGAGCCCAGGTCATCGCCAATGCCAACCAAATCCTGACAGATATCGCGGCCGCGCTCAGCACGGATCTTCCTCAGTCGGACGAAGCATTCCGCTTCCTGTCCTGGGACATCGGCCTGACCCGGGCGGCCGCCGGCGTACATCCGAAGGAATCCCTCCTGGCCGCCTCGGTCTTCTTCCGCGCCGCCTTCTCGGTGCTGAGCAAGCGCCTCCAGGGCGACTCGGAGACCGACCGCCTGCTGAGGCACGTGGTCAACACGCTGGAACAGTCGGTCTCCATAAGGATCAGGGAGGCCGCCACCAGCTACGCAGGGTTCCTGCTCAGCAAGGTGCACGAGGCGCACGTGGCGGAGCGCGGGCGCATCGCCCGCGAGCTGCACGACCGCATCGGGCAGAGCCTGAGCGTCGCCCACCGGCAGGCCGAGTTGTCGGTCATGTACCGCACCACCGACCCGGCCAAGGCCATCGCGAAGATGGAGCGCACCCAGGAGGCCATCCGCGAGGCCATGTGGCGCCTGCGGCAGCTGACCTCCGACCTCCATCCCCTGGAGCCGATCCAGAGCCTGGAGAAGGCGCTGCTGGCCCATCTCGAGACCATCGGCGCCGAGGATCTGCGTGCCGAGCTGGTGGTCAACGGGGACGAGGTGTGGGCGACGCCGGCCATCTCCGAGGAATGCCTGCTCATCCTGAGCGAGGGCATCCGCAACGCGCTCAGCCACGGCAAGCCGTCGGCCATCTCCATCAGGGTCGACATCGCGCCGCACGAGCTGCGCGCCTCGGTGGCCGACGACGGCCGCGGCTTCGACGTCAACCGGCCCTCTGACCGCCACAGTCTCGGGCTGGCCTCCATCCAAGAGCGTGCCGCCCTGCTGGGCGGCATGGTCACCATCAGCAGCGAGGTGGGGCGAGGCACCAGGATCGATCTCGCCGTGCCGTTACCGGGGTCCGTAGATGAGCCAGGCTGACCGTCCCATCTCCATCGTGCTGGTCGACGACCACGCGCTGTTCCGAGAAGGGGTGCGTGAGATCCTGGAGGCGCAGGGAGACCTGGTCGTCGTGGGGGAGGCCGGCACGTCGGCCACCGCGCTTGAGCTGATCTCGCAGAAACGCCCCGATGTCCTCCTGCTCGACGTCGAGATCCCCGGTGGCTCCGCGGCGCACACCGTCACCCAGGCCCGCGCCCTGTCGCCGAGCACCCAGATCATCATCCTCAGCATGTACGACGGGCCGCATCTGCTCCGCCAGCTGCTGCAGGCAGGCATCCGGGGATACCTCCTCAAGACCGTGCACCGCTACGAGCTGGTGTCGGCGATCAGGAGCGTGCACTTCGAACCCGACCGCCTCATCCTGGTCGTCTCGCCGGAGAGCCTGGCCCAGATGGAAGGCGCGCCGTCCGACGTGCTGACCAGCAAGGAGCGAGAGGTGCTGGAGCTGGTGGCCCAGGCCCTCAGCAACAGGCAGATCGCCTCCCGGCTGAACACCACGGAGGCCACGGTCAAGCGCCACCTGCGCAACATCTTCGTCAAGCTCGGAGCCGCCTCCCGCATCGACGCCGTCAACCGCGCCATCGACGCCTCGCTGATCACCCCCACGAGGTGACCCTGCCCGCCCCCTGACCGTCGCGCCGACCACCCCAGAAGCGGCTCGCGGCGATTCTTCGGGCCCGCGACCCCTGCCTATCGTGAAAATGTGAACACCGAGGCTTTGATCGCGAACATCCTGCCCCCCTGGGCGATGGCCGTGGACACCTTCGAGGACCACGCGAACGTCCGGCTCTTCCCCGCGGAGGCCGAGGTGATCAGCAGGTCCGTCGCCAAGAAGCGCGCGGAGTTCGCGACAGCACGGATGTGCGCGAGGAAGGCCATGGAGTCGCTCGGCGTGCCTCCGCAGCCGGTTCTGCCCGGCGTGCGTGGCGAACCCCAGTGGCCCAGAGGCGTCGTCGGCAGCATCACCCACTGCACCGGCTACCGCGCGGCGGTGGTCGGATCGAGTGCCGAGGGCCTGACGATCGGCATCGACGCCGAACCCGACAAGGGCATCTCGACCGGCGTGCTGGAGGCGATCTCCAAGCCCGAGGAGCGGGCCGCCATCCGGCGGCTGGCGCGCGAGCACCCCGGGCCCTCCTGGGACCGCCTGCTCTTCAGCGCCAAGGAATCGGTCTACAAGGCCTGGTTCCCCCTGACCAAACGCTGGCTCGACTTCGAGAGCGCGACGGTGACGTTCGACCCCGTGCGCGGCACGTTCTTCGCCCGGCTGCTCGTGACCGGGCCCAGCGTCATGGGCCGGCCGCTGACCGGCTTCAGCGGCCGCTGGATGGCCAGCCAGGGGCTGGTCCTCACCGCCATCGCCATCTCGGCGCGCTCCGACAGGGCGCTGCAGCGGATCTGATCCACCCCTTCGGTCACCGCCCCGCCCACGCCCGCGGAGGGAAGCATGTTGAGGAAGGTCCTGATCGCCAACCGCGGTGAGATCGCCGTACGGGTGGCGCGTGCCTGCAGGGATGCCGGACTGGCCAGCGTGGCGGTCTACGCCGAGCAGGACCTCGACTCGCTGCACGTCAGGATGGCCGACGAGGCGCACGCGCTGGGCGGCCAGTCGCCCGCGCAGACGTACCTGGACGTCGCGAAGCTGCTGCGGATCGCGGCACGGACCGGCGCCGACGCGGTGCACCCCGGCTACGGCTTCCTGGCCGAGAACGCCGACTTCGCCTGCGCCGTCATCGAAGCCGGCCTCACCTGGATCGGCCCGCCGCCCTCCGCCATCGCCGCCCTCGGCGACAAGGTCCGCGCCAGGCACATCGCCGCCTCCGTGGGCGCGCCCCTGGCCGCCGGCACGAGCGAGCCCGTGCGGGGAGCGGCCGAGGTCGTCGCCTTCGCGCGGGAACACGGGCTGCCGATCGCGATCAAGGCGGCGTACGGCGGAGGCGGACGCGGGCTGAAGGTCGCCAGGACGCTGGAGGAGATCCTCGACCTGTACGACAGCGCCGTCCGCGAGGCCACCAAGGCCTTCGGCAGGGGCGAGTGCTTCGTGGAGCGCTACCTGGACCGGCCACGCCACGTGGAGACCCAGTGCCTGGCCGACAAGTACGGCGACGTGGTTGTCGTCAGCACGCGAGACTGCTCGCTGCAACGCCGGCACCAGAAACTCGTCGAGGAGGCGCCCGCGCCGTTCCTGACCGAGGAGCAGACCGAGATCCTCTACTCCAGCTCCAAGGCGATCCTGCGGGCGGCCGGCTACTCGGGCGCGGGGACGTGCGAGTTCCTCGTCGCCCGCGACGGCACGATCTCCTTCCTGGAGGTCAACACCCGCCTGCAGGTCGAACACCCGGTCTCGGAGGAGGTGACCGGCATCGACCTGGTGCGCGAGATGTTCCGCATCGCCGACGGCCAGCCGCTCGGCTACGGCGACCCGGAGGTGCGCGGCCACTCGATCGAGTTCCGCCTCAACGCCGAGGACCCCGGCCGCGACTTCCTGCCCGCGCCCGGCACCCTCACCGCCATGCGCGTCCCCTCCGGCCCCGGCGTGCGGGTCGACTGCGGCTACGAGGCCGGCATGACCGTCCCGCAGACCTTCGACTCCCTCGTGGCCAAGCTCGTCGTGACCGGGCGCACCCGTACCGAGGCCCTGGAGAGGTCCCGTCGCGCCCTGGCCGAGATGGAGATCGACGGCATGCCGACGGTGCTGCCCTTCCACCGCGCGGTCGTGACCGACTCCGCCTTCACCTCCGCTCCCTTCACCGTCCACACCTCCTGGATCGAGACGGAGTTCGCCAACACGATCCCGCCCTTCGCCGGATCGGGCGTGCTCGACGGGCCTGCGCCCTCACTTACTCGTGAGCGTGTCCTCATCGAGGTCGGCGGCAGGCGGCTGGAAGTGGTGATGCCCGCCCTGTCCGGCACCGCCGTACCGGCACCCGCGCGCCCGGCCTCGCGCCGGAGCGCCACCGGCGTCGCCACCCCGGCGGCCCGTGGAACCGCCGTGACCAGCTCGATGCAGGCCACGGTCGTGATGGTCGCGCGATGCGACGGCGACCTGGTCGAGAAGGGCGACCTCGTGGCGGTCATCGAGGCGATGAAGATGGAGCAGGCGATCACCGCGCACAAACCCGGCATGATCGCCCGCGTCGGGGTGAGCCCCGGGCAGACCATCGCCACCGGCGCTGTCATCTGCGAGATCCTCGACGTGTGAGCGGGTCGGGCCCACGGCGCAGGTAACCGATTCGACCAGGATGCGGATCACCGGTATATTTCCTTTCGCGGGCGCCGCTAGCTCAGTTGGTTAGAGCAGCTGACTCTTAATCAGCGGGTCCGGGGTTCGAGTCCCTGGCGGCGCACAGCGAGAAACCCCAGCTCGGTATATCCGAGCTGGGGTTTCTTTGTTCGAGGCCCGCCGTACTCGCCTGTCTGGGGGGTTGAGTAATCTCCAGCGTGCTCGTAGCGTGCTCGCGCGTATCCACGTCTCCACGTCGCCCTGAACGGTGTCGTTGCCCGATGGGCTGGTGATGGCGGCCCGGGTGAAGATCTGCTCCCGGGCTCCTTGCCTCCAGTCTGGGCGAGGCTCGCCATGTCCTCGCCGCCCGCCAGGAGGAGTTGAGAGACCGGGAGCTGGGCGTGAGGTGGCTGCGGGGTCAACGGTCGACCCGTCTCCGCGGCGTTGCCGCGGCTGTCGGCATGATCCCGGGTGCCTCGCTCGCCCTCTTGGCCTTCCTTCTTGCCCGCCTGGGCGGTTAGCGGGTAGCGCGGGGCGGACGAGCGAGCGTGACGCATTCTGTACGTTCCGCTGATTCGTGCCTGGTCGGCACGCCCCTACCGGCTGTCGCGCACCGGCCGGAACCAAACCGTCGCACGGGTACTGGAACCTGACACCAGACTGGTGCCGTCGGGCTGGAAGGGCGGCTCCCAGGCTCGGCAGTGGCGATTACAGGCCCAACCCGAGGTGGTGGTTGATCTTCTTCACCATGCCGGCATGCCCACGAGGCACAGAGCGAAGAGATCGAGTTGTCGGTTGTGCGCTCTGCAGAGAAGGCTTGCGCGGTCACTGGCCTTGGTGTGTGATCCAGCGGGCTCGTGCCAAGGCGCGCGGCTGACGCGGTAGAGCCGCGCACGCTCATCGATGTTCCAGCTTGCTCGTGGAGAGCTCTCGGAGGGCTCGTGCCAAGGCGCGCACGCCGGTATCGAGCTCCTCCTCTGTCACGGTCAGCGCCGGGCGGAAGCGCAGGCTCCTTTCGCCGCAGGGCAGCAGCAGGACGTTGTGCCGGGCATAGAGGCTCTCGGCGACCTGGTCGCGAAGCTCCCGCGAAGGCAGGTCGACGGCGCAGAGCAGACCTCGGCCGCGAGCGTTGCTGACCAGCCCGGGGAACTCGCCTTCGAGCAGGATCAACGACTTTTTCAACCGCTCCCCGAGATCGACGCTCGCCTCAATGAGCCCCTCACGCTCGATGATCTCGAGGATGCGGGTGGCGCGGACCATGTCAGTGAGGTTGCCCGCCCAGGTGGAGCTGATCCTCCCGGGCAGGGCGAAGGCGTTGTCGGGCACGAGGTCCACCCGGCGACCACCCATCACGCCGCAGACCTGGGTCCGCTTGCCGAACGCGACGAGGTCCGGTTCGAGGCCGAGCTGCTGATGGGCCCACACCGACCCGGTGGCGCCACAGCCGGTCTGGACTTCGTCCAGGACGAACAGGATGTCGTACTCGTGGCACAGCGCCTGCATGGCCTGCAGGAACTCCGCCCGTAGATGGATGTCGCCGCCCTCGCAAAGGATCGGCTCCGCGATGAAGCACGCGATATCGTCGCCCTGCTCGAGCTCGCGGCGGGCCTGCGCGAGAGCGCGCGTCTCGGCGCCCACGATCTGCGGCAGGTGATGCTCAATGGGGAAGCGGACCCCGGGGGTCGGCAGCCGGGGCCAGTTCCACCGGGGGAAGAGCGCGGTCTTGCTCGGGTCGGTGTTGGTGAGGGACATGGTGTAGCCGCTGCGCCCGTGGAAGGCATGCGTAAGGTGCAGTGCCCGGTAGTTGATGTCGCGCCCGCCACCGCTCCGCCTTCCCTTCCAATCGAAGGCCACCTTCAGCGCGTTCTCGACGGCGAGCGCTCCGCCGTCGATGAAGAAGAGGTGCGGCAGCTCGGCGATTCCCAGCACGCGGGAGAAGACGTCGACGAAGGCCGCGTATTCCGTGGTGCCGATGTCGCAGTTACTGGTCTTCTGTACGGCTGCGCGTCCGAGCCGGCGAACAAAGTCCGGATCATCGATGAGGCCGGGATGGTTCATGCCCAGCGGCAGGGAGGAGAAGAAGGTGAAAAGGTCGAGGAACCGTCTCCCGTCGCGCTCGTCGATCAGCCATGGGCCGCGGCTGAGCGTGAGGTCGACGACGATGTCCCAGGTTGGGGCCGGCAGGTGCCGTGAAAGGATGCCGGGAACCTCGGATGGGGCGATGTTCATCTGCTTTCCTCCTGCGAGGGAAGGGTGTTGGTGGTCAGCGCATAGTGGACGAGCTCGGCGCGGCTCTGGACGTTGAGCTTGCAGCGGACGTGCAGCACATGCCGTTCGACGGTCCTGACCGAAATGCAGAGCTTCTCAGCGATCTCCCGCTGGGTGTGTCCCTGCGCCACCAGCCGAACCACGTCCGACTCCCGTTCGGACAGACGGGTTTGGGGACCGGCGGCCGGAGGGTCGCAGAAGATCTGGGCCGCTACGGAGGGCTGGATGTATCGCTCGCCGGAGGAGACGTGTGCCACCGCGGCCCGCACGTCGGCCTCGCGGGCCATGAGATCTATGAAGCCGGTGGCGCCGGACGCAAAGATCTCGCGGACCCGTCTGGCGTCCGCCTGGGCGTCCACAACCAGCACGTTCAGGTGGATGCCGGTACCGAGGTCCTGCAGCAGTGGGGCCAGGTCCGAGGCCGAACGGTCCCGGAGGTCGAACAGGAACGCGTCCGGCTCTGTCCCGGCCTGCTCGGTCACCTCCTGCCAGGTGGCCGCCTGGCTGACGGTCGCCCCGGACGGTTCCCCCGACAGTATGTGGGCGAAGCCCGCCCGGATCACGGAGACTTCCGAGTAGACCAGCACGCGGAAGGGCGCGGACTCCTCGCCGGTTCCCACGCTCGGCCCCTGTCTGGTCTTCCGCTCGGTTGCGGGTTTGCGTCGTGATCGCATTGCCTCACGATGGCACCAGCCGATTTCACTTGAATGTCTCTCTCAGTCGATGGTTGAAATCGGACCGCTGAAACGCAGGGCGCGGGTCAGCCCGGCAGCGACGGCCAGCAGGAGGCTCGCGAGGGCGAGGCCGGTCATGCCCCCGCGCCCGCCGGCCGTCTCAAGGAGCACTCCGATCGCGATGGGCCCGATGGCGCTGCCCGCCGATCCCAGCAGGCGGCCGGCGGCGTTGACGCGCCCGATGAGCTCGTCGGGCACCACGGTCATCTGGAAGGAGCTGACCGCGACGTTCCAGATCGCGTTGGCGGCACCGGTGCCGGCCGCACCGATCATGACGAAGGCGGGGTGAGGCGCCACGGCGGCCAGCGCGGCGCACGCGCCCCACACCCAGGGGCTCCCCAGCACGACCAGGCGTAGCGACAGCCGCCGGGTGACCTTCCCAGCCAGAAGGGACCCGGTCAGGCCGCCGATGGAGAAGCCGAGGAGGATGACGCCGATGCCGGTCGCCGTCGTGCCCTGCTCACTCGCGATGACGATCACCGCCAGCGGCATCGCCACGAGGATCATGTTCGTGACCGGCACCATCAGGCTCACCGCGCGAAGGAAGGAGTGGGCCCAGAGCCAGCGGAACCCCCTGGTGGCTTCTTCGACAAAGCTGCGCCGCGCGTGAGAGGGGGACTGCGGTTGTTGGAACCGCCCGCGGGTGAGCACGGTCGTGATCAGGGAGATGAGGTAGGTGAGCGCGTCGCCCGCGAAGGGGAGCGCACGCGACAGGTCGAACAGGGCCCCGGCGGTGGGCCGGGCGAGGAACGCCGCTCCGAAGGTCCGGACCTGCGTGGCGGACATGGCGGCCGCGTACTGGTCCTCGGCCACGACGTTGCGCACCGCTCCCAGCTCGGCGAGCCGGTGGAAGACACTGAAGGTGCCTTCCAGGAACGCCACCACCGCGAGCTGTGGCACGCTGATCACGCCGAGCATGTAGGCCACGACGATGCTCGCCACGACGATCGCCCGCCCGGCGTCACAGACGATCATCAACGTCTTCCTGTTCCACCGGTCGACGTAGGCGCCGGCGGGCAACTGGACCAGGAGGTTGGGCGCCTGGTGGGCCGCCGCGACCACGCCCGCCATGATGGGTGAGCCGGTAAGCGCGAGGACCAGCAGAGGGTAGGCCGTCAGCGACAGCATCGAACCGAACTGGGACAGGGCCGCCCCCGTCCAGATCAGGTTGAAGTCGCGGTTGCGGTAGAGGGGCGGCGATTGTTCGGCGCCGGTGTGCGTCACGTCACTGCCGATCCGGTCGGCTGCCCGTCGAGGCGGGCCGCCAGCGCCCGAATGGTCTCCAACTCCATGACGTCGGCCCCAGAGATGTCCAGGTTCCGTTCGACGGCGCGGGCGGCGATCCGGATGGCGCTGATGGAGTCGCCGCCGACCTCGAACAGGTTGTCGTCAGGGCCCACGTCCTCGCCGAGCACCTCCCGGAAGATCTGCGCGAGCAGGTGTGTCACCCCGGAGGCCTCGCGCTCCTTGACCATCGTGTGCTCGGCGAGGGTGCTGAGGACGTTCACGTCCAGCTTGCCGTTGGGGAGCTTCGGTAGCTCCTCCAGCAGCACGAGCCTGGTCGGTACCATGTGTCGCGGCAGAGTTTCGCGGGCGGCGGCGAGGACCCGTCCGGTCGTGCTGTCGTCGGGGTCCTTGACGCACACATATCCCACGAGCCGCTCCTCGCGGATGATCGCAACCGCGTCGGTGACGCCGGCGGCGCTGCGCAGCGCGAACCCGATCTCGTCCAGCTCGATCCGGAACCCGCGCAGCTTGGCCTGATTGTCGTCGCGACCCAGGAAAAGGAGCTCGCCGTCGGCCAGCCAGACCGCACGGTCGCCGGTGGCGTACATCCTCGCGCCCGGCGGGCCGAGCGGGTCCGGGAGGAAGGCCGCCGCCGTCTCCCGCGGGCGGTGGAGATAGCCCAGAGCGAGCGGGACGCCGCCGATGTAGAGATCTCCGGAGACGCCGATGGGCGCGAGATCATTGTCCGATGCGCGGACGTACAGCCGGGTACCGGCCAGCGGGCGACCTATCGGGATCGGACCGTCGAGCACCTCGGCAGCCGGGTAGCACGTGTGATGGGAGACGTCGATCGTGGCCTCCGTCGGGCCGTAGACGTTACGCAGCGGTACGGCGAGTCGTTCGAACATCTGCCGCACGACCCGCCCGTCCAGTTGCTCGCCCCCGCACACGACCTGCCGGACGTCCCGGCACCGGCCGAACTCCGCCAGTGACACCCACAGGCGCAGGGCAGTGGGCACGGTGGCGAGCACCGTCACGCGCTGTTCGGCCGCCAGCGCCAGCAGCTTGGCGGGAGCGAGCTCGGCGCCCTGCGGGGCCATTACCACCGTGCCGCCGGCGGCCAGCGGCGGGTAGAGCTCGATGCCGAAGGCATCGAAGCTCGGGGTCGAGGACGCGAGCACGCGATCATCGCCCGCGATCCCGAATTCCTCGTTGAACCAGAGGACGTAGTTGAGCAGCGAGCGGTGGGACACCATCGCGCCCTTGGGCCGCCCAGTGGAGCCGGAGGTGTAGATGGTGTAGGCGATATCGTCGAGGGCGGGCCCCCCGGGGGCGGGCGCTTTCGGATCCACGGGCAGCTGATCGGGGCCGATGACATGACCGTCGAACCCGTCAGGCACGCATCTGCCAGCCGTGAGCATGATGCTCGCGCCGCAGTCCGCCAGCATCATGGCAATGCGGCCGGGCGGGTACGAGGGGTCCAAGGGGACGTACGCAGCGCCCGCCTTCAGGACAGCGAAGAGCGCGACGACCAGCTCGACCGAGCGCGGCAGCAGCACGGCCACCACGGATCCGGGGCCTGCCCCGTGCTCGCGCAGTGTGCGGGCCAGCAAGTCGGTGCGCTTGTCGAGCTCGCCATAGGTGAGGTATCCATCTGTCGCCCACACGGCGACCGCGTCGGGCCGCGTCTGCGCGTGCCCCCGGACAATCCCGCACAGGTCGAGACCGGAGTGCTCTGCCGGCGGCGGCCCTTCGGCCCACGTCTCGATCATGGACCTCTCCGAGGCCGGGAGTAAGCGCACTCCCATGACGGGCCGATCGGCCGAGTCGATGACGTTTTCGATGAAGGTCCGTACGTGGCCGGCCATCCGCTCGGCGTCGGCCGGGCTCATCCGGTCCAGCGCGTACTCCAGGGCCGCGCCCACCCTCGATCCGTTGTCCAGCACCGCGTAGGCGAGGTCGTATTCGGCCGCGCCGCGGTCAAGCGCGCCGAGGGGCTCGACGATGAGGCCTGGCATGCCGTTCAGGACCGCCTTGCTCTCCTGGCTGCAAACCACCCGGATGGCGGGCAGCTTCACGCGGTCGTGCCGGAGCTCGCGGTGGACATGGTCGAGCGGGACACGATGATGGTCAGCAGCGTCCAGCACCGCGTCCCGCGTCCGGCCCATCAGCTCCCGGAAGGTCGTCGTGTCGCTGATCGGCGGGGCCGGGACACCGAGCAGGTTGATGAAGAGCCCGACGGCGCCCTGGAAACGCTCGTCGGCGCGGTTGGCATGCGGCACTCCGATCAGCAGGCGGTCGTCGGCTCCGTAGCGCCGCAGCACGACGGCCAGAGCCGCGAACATCGCCATGAAGACCGTTCCCCCGCAGTCGGCGCTGAGTGCGCGGAGGGCAGCTGTGCGCTCCGGAGAGAGCATGAACTCGTGCCTACCGCCCGCGCCGGTGCGGCGGGGCGCGGGCGAGAGGCTCATCGGCAGGGTCACCGCCTCGCCGGCGATGGGCAGGCGCGCCGCCCAGTAGGCGAGGTCGGCCGCTACCTCGGGGCTGGCGAGAATCTCGCGCTCCTCGGCTGCGTAGGCGCTGTACGGCACGGCCTGCCCGAGAGCGGGCGACTCGTTCGAGAGCGCCTGCCCGTAGGCGGCCGCCAGGTCCCGCAGCACTATGTCCAGCGACCATCCGTCGCAGGCCAGGTGATGCGTTACTACCACGAGCACCGCACGGTTGGGTCCTTCGCGCAGCACCCGCACCCGCAAAAGCGAGCCGGCGCCAAGGTCAAAGGGCTCCTTGGTCCAGGCTTCGGCGACTGGACGCCAGGACTCGCCCGTGACCTCCCCCGTCACGACCGCGAAGTCCGCCGCCCGCGCCGGCAGGGCGACCGCCTCCGTGCCCAGATACCGCGTGCGAAGCGCCTCGTGCCGCGCGACGAGGGCGTCGGCCGCGGAGCGCAGGGCGGAGATGTCCAGCCGTCCGGAGAGCCGGAAGGCGAAGCCGATGTGGTAGGCGGGCAATCCTTCCATCAGCTGCGCCTGGGCCCACACCCCTCGCTCCAGCACCGACAGGGGGCGAGCGCTTGGCCGAGACGCTGCGGGCGCGGAACCTGCTTCCAGGTGCGCGGCCAGCGCGCCCACTGTCGGCCGCTCGAAGAGCGTACGGATGAGGACGTCTCTCCCGGTGCGTTGCGACAGGAGGCCGGCCGCCGAGACGGCGAGCATCGAGTCGCCGCCGAGCAGGAAGAAGTGGGCGTCGGGTCCGAGCGGGCCGGTGCCAAGCACTTGCGCGAACACCTCTGCTACGACGTTGAGTTCGCTCGTTGTCATCCAGGCCTCCGGGCGGTGGGCAGATCTTTCCAACCATCTAAAGGCGCGTCGCGGGCGGGCGAATCAGGGTGTCCTGCGGATCCCCGCGGCGGTCATCACCGGGCGGCGGTGCGGGAAAACCCGCGGCCGTTCTGTGGGTTCCCCCCGATTTCACGGCAAGGCCGGATCTGAAGACTCGGAGCGGCCCACAAGCCTGATGTGCCGTGATGAGGGGGTCGGCCGGAATGATTGATACCGAGGCGGCGGAGAGAACCGCGCTGTCGTTCGAGCAGGAGCGCCTGTGGCTGCTGGAGCAGTTGCACCCCGGGCGTGCGGCTCTGAACGTCCCGATGACGGTGCGGCTTCGCGGTGAGCTGAACGTCGTGGCTCTGCGTGCCGCGCTGCAGGTGGTCGTGCGCAGGCATGAGCCGCTGCGCACGATCTTCCACCGCGGGGACGATCCGAGCGCGCTGATCCTGCCGCACGTCGAAGTCGAGTTGCCCGTGGTGGAGCCGCCCGCCGGAGGCGATTGGCGGCAGGTGGCGCAGGAAGCGGTGGCCCGTCCGTTCGACCCGACCCGGCCGCCACTGTTCCGCGCCATGTTGATCAGAGTGGGTCTCGCCGATCACGTCTTCGTGCTCGTGGCGCACCACGCGGTCCTCGACCGGTGGTCGTTGTCCCTGCTTTTCCAGGAGCTGGCCCTGCTCTACCGGCCGGACGGCACCCGCGGCGCGGAGCTGCCGCCGCTGCCCGCGCGCTACCGCGACTACGTGTCGATGCAGCGCCGGTCCGGCGACGAACTGGCCAACGGCGTCGCGTACTGGCGTGACACCCTCAGCGGGGCGCACGCGCTGGAGATTCCCACCGACCGGCCCCGGCCCGCGGTTTCCCGGCACCGTGCGGATACGGTGGCCACACTGCTGCCTGCCGGGTTCGAGGAGTCCCTGGGCAAGCTCGCCCGGCGCATGCGCGCCACCCCTTTCATGACCGTGCTGGCCGCCGTCAACGTCGTGCTGGCGCGCTGGAGCGGCGAGACGGATCTGAGCCTTGGCACACCGGTCGTCACCCGGACCCGGACCGAGTTCGAGCCGCTGATCGGGATGTTCCTCAACAACCTGGTGATGCGGAGCGACCTGTCAGGTTCCCCGACCTTCCCCGAGCTGGTCGGCCGGGTGCGCAAGACGGTGCTGGGTGCCTTCGCTCAGCAGGGCGCCCCCTTCTCTCACCTGGTGCGGGAGCTGCGGCCGCGGCGCAGCCCGAACCGCACGCCATTCTTCCAGGTGGCGTTCAACATGCTCAACGTGCCGGCGATCCTGCCGGACCTGCGCGACCTGGAGTGCGTGGAACTCCCGCCGCCGGCCGGCGGCGCGCACTATGACCTGTCGCTGTACTACGAGCCCACGCCGCGAGGGACCGAGCTCTCCGCCGTGTTCGACGCCGATCTCTACCGGCAGGACACCATGCGGAGCATGCTGGAGGAACTCGTGGCCTACCTGGGCCAGCTGATCGAGGATCCGGAGCGTCCGATCGGCGCGCCGTCCCTGGTGACGGCCTCCGCGAGGGAAGTACTGCCCGACCCCGCAGCACCGCTGAAGCTGCCCTGGCCCGGCACGGTGCCCCAGCTGATGGGCGAGCGGGCCGCGGCCGCCCCCCATCGCGTCGCGGTGCGCAGCGAGCAGGGCGAGCTGACCTATCGGGAGGTGGACTCGGCGGCCGATCGCGTGGCCGCCCACCTGCTCGACAGCGGCGTCGGCCCAGGGGACAGCGTGGCGATCCTGGCCTCGCGGCACGCCGACCTGGTCGCGGCGCTCATGGGGACCATGCGCGCCGGCGCCGCCTTCATCGTGCTCGACCCGGCCCACCCGCCGGCCAGGAACCGGGCTCAGGTGGAGCGCGCGAAGCCCGTTGCGCTGCTGGCGACCGGCGGCGTCACCGTACCGGAAGGTCTTGAGCCGCCTCTGGTCGACTGCTCTGGTGCGGAGTACGGCAGGCATGACCGGCCCGAGCTCGGCGCCGATGATCGGGCCTACCTGGCATTCACCTCGGGGTCCCAAGGGTCTCCCAAGGCGGTCATCGCAAACCACGGCTGCCTGACCCGGTTCCTGCCGTGGACGGCGGAGAACTTCGGCATCGGGCCAGAGGACCGCTTCAGCGTGCTGTCCGGGCTCGGGCATGACCCGCTGCACAGGGACGTCTTCACGCCCCTGGCCCTGGGGGCCCAGCTGGTGATCCCCAACCCGGCGCGGCTGAGCGTCCCCGGCTGGCTCGCGGACTGGTACGACCGAGAGCAGATCACGGTGACCCACCTGACCCCGGCCACGGCCGCGGTCATCGTGGGCGGCGCTGGAGCGGAGCGGGACCCGATCAAGCACCTGCGCCTGGCCTTCTTCACCGGAGAGCCGCTGAGGCGCAGTGAGCTCGCCGCCTTCCAACGGTTGTTCCCGAACGCGCGCTGCGTCAACTCCTACGGCACGACGGAGACCTCAAGGGCCGTGGCCCTGCGCGAGGTGTCGGCCGTCGAAGCAGAGGAGTGGCAGATCGCGCCCCTGGGCCGTGGCATTCCGGGGGTCCAGCTCCTGATCCTGGCCGGTCACGGCGGCCTGGCAGGCGTCGGCGAGCTGGGCGAGCTGTGCTTCCGCAGTTCCTGCATCGCCGACGGCTATCTGGACGGCGACCAGGGAGGATTCGGGAGCAACCCGGTCACGGGCCACCTGGACGACCGTATCTACCGGACCGGCGATCTGGGCCGCTACACCGCCGACGGCGAGATCCTGCTCGTCGGCCGCCGTGACGAGCAGGTCCAGATCAGAGGCTTCCGTGTCGAGCCGCGCGAGGTGCAAAGGGCGCTTGAGGAACACGAAGGCGTGAACCGGGGCGTGATCGTGGTCCGCACGGCCGGCCTGGAGGAGCCAAGGCTGGCGGCGTACGCCGAACCGGTGGACGGCTGGCAGCTCTCGGAGGGCACCCTACGCGGGCACCTGCGCCGACGGCTGCCGGAGGCGATGATCCCCGCCGAGATCACGGTCGTCGACCGGCTGCCCGTCACCCCCAACGGGAAGATCGACAAGGCCCGGCTGCCTGAGGCCGTCGCGGACCGGATCGTCGCGGACCGGACCGCCACCTCGACGCCGCCGCGCTCCCCGCTGGAGATCGCCATCGCCGACCTTTGGGCCGAGCTGCTGGCGGTCGGGACGGTCGCGGCCGAGGACAACTTCTTCCACCTGGGCGGCCACTCGGTGCTGGGGATCCGGTTCCTGTCCAGGCTGCGGGCCAAGCACGGCGTGACCCTTTCATTGGTCGAGCTGTTCGAGCACCCGACCGTCGCCGAACTGGCGGCGATCGTGTTCCGCCGGCTCACCGACTCGGCAACTGGGAGCCACCATGACCGACATTCATGACGATCTCGACTGGGTGAAGCGTGCGGCAGCCGAGGAACGCCTGATGGCGCTCATCGCTCCAGCCGCGGAGCTGAACCGGGAGCCGCTCCCGGACCGGGTGCCCGCCACCTCCGCGCAAGCGCGCCTGCACTTCCTCGACCAGTTGGAGCCAGCAGGGCGTAGCTACCGGATCCCCTTGGTGCTCCGGATCAAGGGCGACCTGGACGCCGCCGCGCTGGTGGAGGCGATCGGCTACGTCGTCCAGCGGCACGACAGCCTGCGCTCGGTGCTGCGGGCAGAGGAAGGAACCGTCTGGATGGACGTGCGCCCTTTCTCCGAAGCGCACGACGTCGCGGTGGTGGACGTTCCCGCTCCTCGCGACGGCTGGAGCGAGGATGAGGTGGTACGGCTGGCCCAGCGGGAAGCCCTACGGCCCTTCGATCTGGGTGCCGGGCCGCTGTTCCGGGCCACGCTGTTCCGCCTCGCCGACGACGATCACCTGCTGGTGTGCTGCATGCACCATGCTGTGGCCGACGCGTGGTCGGTCGGGGTCCTCTACACCGACCTGGCCATGGCCTACGACGCGGTGCGGTCCTCGACGGAATCCGGATTGCCCGCCCTGTCACCGGGATACCGGGAGTATGCCCTTCGGCAACGCTGCTGGATGGAGAGTCCGGAGGCCGAGGCGAGCCTGGCCTACTGGCGCGAGCACCTCCGGGACGCCCCGGCGGCCCTCTCCCTGCCCACCGACCGCCGCCGTCCCTCACGCCGGGAGCATCGCGGCGAGCGGGTGCACCGAAGGCTGCCCCCCACGCTGTGCGCGGCGCTGGAGGAGCAGGCCACGGCGAGCGGCAGCACACTCGCCACCGTGATCCTCAGCGCGTTCGCGCTGGTGCTGCACCGGTGGTCCGGGGACCCGAGCGTGGTCGTCGGGATGCCGACGGCCGGTCGCACCCGCCTGGAGTGGGAGCCGGTCATCGGGCTGTTCTCCAGCACGGTGCCCATCCACCTGGACTTCACGCGGGTCGAGACCGTCCGGGACCTGCTGCGGAGCTCCAGGCAGGCGGTCGTGTCCGCCTTCGCCCACCAGGACGTCCCCTTCGAACGCCTGGTGGCTGACCTGGCTCTGCGGCCGGACCCTGGCCGGACGCCGGTCTACCAGGTGCTCTTCGCGATGCAGAGCGTCCCGGCGGCCAGAGCCGGGTTCGACGGCCTCGACGTGCAGTGGGTCCTGGTGCCCACCGGCGGCGCGAAGTTCGACATGTCCCTGCACGCGGCGCCGGACGCCTCGGGGATGGCCCTGGCCCTGGAGTACGACCTGGACCTCTTCGAGCCGGAGACGGCCCACGCAGTCCTCGACCAGGTCATTGAAGCCCTGCGCCGGGTGGCCGCCGAGCCCGACGCCGACGTGCGTACCGTGCCGCTCACCGGCGAGGCGGGCCCCGGATCCGCGATGGCGCAGTGGAGCAGCGGGCCGCGCCGGGCGCTGCCTGAGCGGACCATCTCCGAGCTCATCGCCGAGCGGACGGTCACCCGCGGCAACGCCGTGGCGCTGCGCCAGGGGGGCGAGTCGGTGACGTACGCGGAGCTGGGCGGCAGGGTGGACCGGCTGGCCGCCCGGATGACCGGAGTCGAGAGGGTGCGGGTGGGCGAGACCGTCGCGGTCCTGCTGCCCCGAGGGTTCGACCTGGTGACCGCGATACTCGCGACACTGCGGTGCGGTGGTGCCTACGTGCCGCTCGACGCTCGCTGGCCGGCCGACCGGCAGCGCCGGATCCTCCAGGAGTGCGGCGCACGGCTGCTGGTCACCTCGACACGCTTGCGCGACCGCCTCGGACCGTCCGGTGACCTCCAGGCCCTCTGCCTCGATGAGCCGTGGCAGGAGCAGGGCGACCTGCCGCCCTTCCCGGTGGCGGGCCTGGACGACCTCGCCTATGTGATCTTCACGTCCGGCTCCACCGGGGCGCCCAAGGGCGTGATGGTCGAGCATCGTGGCCTGCTCAACCACATCCTGTGGGCCATCGACGAGTTCCGGGTGGACGACGAGGACAGCGTGCTCCTGCAGACCTCCGTCGGCTACGACCTGCCCGTGCCGAACCTGTTCGCGCCGCTGGTCGCCGGCAGGACGCTGGTGCTCGCGGAGGCGGACGTGCCGGACGCGCTGGCCGGCGCGCGCGAGATGGCCGACGGCGGGTTCAGCTTCGTCAAGGTGACGCCCTCGCACCTGCGTGGCCTGCTGGCCGAACTCCCGGCGGCGTCCCTGCCCGGGGCGGCGCGGGCGCTGGTGCTCGCCGGTGAGGAACTGCGGGGCGACGACCTCACCGGCTGGGCGCGATCGGTCCCCGACCAGGTCGTCATCAACGAGTACGGCCCGGCCGAGGTGTCGGTGGCGTGCACGACCTTCCACGGGGTGGCCGCCACCTTCAGCTCCATGGCCCGCGTGCCGATCGGCGCGCCCCTGTGGAATGCCGACGTCCACGTGCTGGACGAACGGCTGCAGCCGGTGCCGCCCGGCGTACTCGGCGAGATCTACGTGGGCGGGACTGGCGTGGCGCGCGGCTACTACGGTCAGGCCGCGCTCACCGCCGACCGGTTCGTGCCGGACCCGTTCGCGGCCGAACCGGGCAGCCGGATGTACCGGACCGGCGATCAGGCGCGGCGGCGTCCCGATGGGATGGTGGTTTTCGCCGGGCGCGCCGACCAGCAACTCAAGATTCGCGGCGTTCGCGTGGAGCCGGGCGAGGTGGAGAACACGCTGCGCGCGCACGAGGACGTCTCGGAGGCCGCCGTGATCACCCGCGACGGCACCCTGCACGCTTACGTGGTGGCGGGCACCGCCTTCGACGGCGACGACCTGACCTCGTGGCTGGCCCAGCGGCTGCCGGAGCAGATGATGCCGGCGACGGTGACGGTCGTGGAGGAGATCCCGCTCACTGGCAACGGCAAGGTCGACCGCGTCGCGCTGGCGAGCGTGCCCCACAAGCAGCCCCGCAGATGGGACGCGCCCCGGCCGGCGACGCCGACCGAGCGGGCCTTGGCCGACCTGTGGCGCGAGGTACTGGAACTGCGGGCGGTCGGCCCGCTCGACGACTTTTTCACCTTAGGCGGCCACTCGCTGCGCGCCGTCGAGCTGGTGAACCGGATGACCGAGGCCTTCGGCACGCCGTGCCCGCTGCGCCTGGTGTTCGAGCGGCCCAGGCTGCGCGACCTCGCCGCCGCCGTCGAAACGCTGATCCGCGACCGCGTCGCGACGATGTCCGCTGCCGAGATCGAGCGGCACCTGAGGAATGGAGGACGAGATGCGCAGTCCTGCTGAGCACACATCAACCACGGAACAGCCCGGCGACCGGGAGCTCCTGCTGCAGCGAATGCTCGGCGGCGCCGCCCCCGACCCGCCCGTCCCCGACGACGCCGAGGCCGGCGCCCTGGCTCCGCTGTCCTACGGCCAGCAGCGGCTGTGGTTCCTGGACAGCGTGGACCCGACGGGGCGCGAATACCTCGTGCCGATCGTGTTGCGGCTGACCGGCTCCCTCGACCCGGGCGCGCTGCGGAAGGCCCTGGGCGACCTGGCCGAGCGGCACGACGTGCTCCGGACCAGGATCGTCATGGTCGGTGATGCCGCGTTCCAGGAGCCCGTCCCGGTGGCGGAGTGGCTGCTGCCGGTCAGCGACCTGTCCAGCCTGCCGGAGGAGGAGCGCCAGAGCGAGGCCTGGCAGCAGGTGAACGACATCGCCGACCGCTCCTTCGACCTGACCCGAGGCCCGCTACTGCGCAGCCGGCTGCTGCGGGTGGCCGAAGAGGAGTGGTGGCTGGTCCTGACGGTCCACCACATCGCCTTCGACGCGTGGTCGCGCGGGGTCTTCTTCCGCGACCTCGGCGAGGCCTACGCCGCGCGGATCGGGGGCACCGTGGCGTCGATCCGGCCCGTGCCGTACGCGGAGTTCGCCAGATCGCAGCGACGCCGCTTCGACGGGAGCAGATCTGCGGAGCACGTCGAGTACTGGCGCGGCAAGCTCTCCGGCGTCGCCCCGCTCGACCTGCCGGGCGATCGGCCGCGGCCTGCCGTGCGGGACTCCGCGGGCGCCTCCGCTCGGATCACGCTGGACCCGTCGCTGGTGGCCGAAGTGGGATCCCTCGCAGGCGCGCATTCGGCCACGCCGTTCATGGTCTACCTCGCCGCCTTCGGCCTGTTGCTGTCCCAGTACGCCGACCGCCGGGACATCGTCATCGGCACGCCCAGCGCGGGCCGCGACGACCCCCGCTTCCGTGACACGGTCGGGTTCTTCCTCAACACGCTGCCGCTCAGGCTCGACGTCGACGAGGCCGGCTCCTTCGCCGACCTGCTCACGCTGGCCAGAACGGCCACGGTCGAGGGGCTGTCGCATGGCGATGTCCCCTTCGAGTACCTCGTGGAAGCCGTCGGTGCCGAGCGCGACCCCAGCCGCCTGCCCGTCTGCCAGGTCATGCTGCTCACCGAGGAAGACGGCGCCGCCGCCCTGCCCGTGCTGCCCGGCCTGGCCGTCGAGGCCATGGGGTTCGACCGTGGCGTCGCCAAGGTCGACCTGTCGCTAGCCCTGCGGACCGAGGCGGACGGTGGCGCGACGGCGCTGATGCAGTACACCTCCGCCCTGTTCGACCCGTGGCGCGTCGAGCAGATGTTGCGCGGCCTGCGCCACCTGCTTCAACGGGTGACGGCAGAACCAGGACGGCCGCTGCGGGAACTGGACCTGCTGACGTCCTGCGACCGTGAGGTCATGGTCGGCGAGTGGAACGCCACCGAGGCCGACGGCGACGGTGTACGGGTCGAGGAGCTGTTCGACCGGCAGGTCGCCCGGACGCCGCACGCCGTAGCAGTGCAGTACGAGGACGACTTCCTCACCTTCTCCGAGCTCGACGCAGAGACCGACCGGCTGGCCGCCCACCTGCGGCAGAGCGGGGCAGGGCCGGACACGGTGATCGGCGTCCACGTGGCCCGTTCCCTCCAACTGCCCCTGAGCCTGCTGGCCGTGCTGAAAGCCGGCGCCGCCTACCTGCCGCTGGAGCCGGACCAGCCGGCCGAGCGCCTGGCCTTCATGTGCCAGGACGCCGGCGCCATCGCCGTGCTCACCGACAGGGAGCTCGACCCCGCCTTCGCCGCCACCCTCGGACCACAGGTCAGGGTCCTGCCGTGCGACCTGCCCCCGGCGGGCGACCCCCACACTCTGCCCGAGACCCCGCGCCGCGGTGGCGACCTGGCCTACGTGCTGTACACCTCGGGCTCCACCGGCCGGCCCAAGGGTGTGGGCGTCTCCCATCAGAGCATCTGCAATCGGCTGACCTGGATGCGGCGCTACTTCGGCATTGACGAGTCAGACGTCATCCTGCACAAGACCCCTACCAGCTTCGACGTGTCGATGTGGGAGCTGCTGCTGCCGCCGGTCACCGGAGCGCGCATGGTGGTGGCCAGGCCGGGCGGCCACATCGAACCCCAGTATCTCGCCAACCTCATGGCCGAGGAGCGGGTGACGACGGTGCACTTCGTGCCGTCCATGTTGCGGGCGTTCCTGGCCGAGGAGAGCTACCCTGGCAGCCTGTCCGGGCTGCGGCACGTCATCTGCAGCGGCGAGCAGCTCGAGACCGAGATGGCGGTGAGGTTCGCCGGACGCTTCGCGGCCGACCTGTACAACCTCTACGGCCCCACCGAGGCGGCCGTGGATGTCACGGCCTTCGCCTACCGGGGCGGTCAGGCGGCCACCGCCGTCCCCATCGGCCGCCCGGTCGACAACACCCAGATCTATGTGGTGGACCGGCAGTTCCGTCCGGTGCCCGTGGGCGTTCCGGGAGAGCTCCTGCTGGGCGGCGTGCAGTTGGCCCGCGGATATGTCGGCCGCCCCGGGCTGACGGCCGAACGGTTCGTGCCAGACCCCTTCGGCGCGGCTGGCGGACGCCTGTACCGGACCGGTGACCTCGTGCGCTACCTGCCCTCGGGCGACGTGGAGTTCCTCGGGCGGATGGACCGTCAGGTCAAGCTCCGGGGCATGCGTATCGAACCGGGCGAGATCGAGGCCGTGCTGCTGGCGCAGCCCGGGATCGAGGCCGCCGCAGTGGACCTGCGCGGCGGTCCGGGCGGCCAGCCGTGGCTGGTCGCCTGGGTCGTCTCCGCCGAACAGGATCGCGACTCCGTGGACCGGGCCCTGCGCACGGCCCTGCCCGGGCACATGGTGCCCGGAGCGGTGATGTTCGTGCCCGCCTTCCCGCTGACCGTGAGCGGCAAAGCCGACCTCGCCGCCCTGCCCGACCCGGAACCGGCCGGCGAGAGCGCGGCCGACTCCCGGCCTCCGCAGACCAGAGTGGAACGCGCGCTGGCCACGATCTGGGAGGAGATCCTGGGCGTCGAAGGCATCTCCGCGACCGACAACTTCTTCGACCTGGGCGGCAACTCGCTGACGGCGGTACTGACCGGGATGCGGATCCGGCAGGAGATGCACCGCAGCCTGCCCGTGGGCATGCTGCTGCAGCGGCCCACCATCGCCGAGCTCGCGGTCGCGGTCGGGGACGAGACCACGCTCAGGGACCGCGGCAGTCTGGTCCCGCTGCGGGCCTCAGGCAAGCTCCGGCCGATGTTCTTCGTGCACTCCCACGGCGGCCACGTGTTCGTGTACCACCAGGTGAGCCATTACCTGGACGCGAACCGTCCGGTCTACGCCCTACGGGCCCGAGGACTGGATGAGGGGGAGGAGCCGTTCGACCGCCTGGAGGACATGGCCGCCTTCTACATCAGCCTCATCCGCGAGGTGCAGCCACGCGGCCCGTACGCGCTGGCCGGCTGGTGCCTGGGCGGCGGCGTCTGCTACGAGATGGCCCAGCAGCTCAAGCGAGCGGGCGAAGAGGTCGACTTGCTGGGCATCATCAGCCTGAGCGCGGTGCAGGAGATGCCCGACTGGGAGGTCGAGGACGACTCCGCGCTGATGGGGTTCGCCCTGGCCGGCTACCTGCCGGATGCCAAGGATCACGCCGGACTGGACGGCCACCGGAACCCGCCGCTGGACATCGACCGCATGCACTCCATGGGCTTGGACGACCAACTGGAGTACGTGATGGAGCAGGCGCGCACGCACAAGCTACTGCGCCCCGACATCGACACCACCGACGAGGCGCGCCGGATGTTCGAGGTCTACCGGGCGCACCGTAAGGCGATGCTGGACTACACCTTCGAGCCTTACGACGGGCCGGTCGTCCTGTTCAAGGCCGAGCGCAACCACCTGCCCGACTCCCCCGAAGGGGATCTCGGCTGGTCCGCTCTCGCCAAGGGACCGCTCCACCTCCACCAGATCCCCGGGAACCACTTCCAGCTGCTGCAGGAGCCGAACGTACGGCGGATCGCCGCCAGGCTCGAGTCCTACCTGAAGGGAACGGCATGAGCGACATCTCCTTTGACGTAGTTGTCAATGACGAGGAGCAGTACTCCGTCTGGCAGGTGGGACTGCCCATGCCTGCTGGCTGGCGGCCGGTGGGCTGGCGGGCTTCCCGCCAGGCGTGCCTGGACTACATCGACGAGCATTGGACGGACATGCGGCCTCGCTCGCTGCGGATGAGGCAGGGCGGGACGGCGTGAGCTCTGACGACATCCGGGTGGCGGTGCTGGAGGAGTGCGCGTCGGTCCTGCCGGCGCCGCCCGCCCCGGACCTCACCTTCGTCATGGCGGGCGGCACGTCGCTGGGTGCGATGGACGTCGCCCGCCGGCTTCGGGTGCGGTCGGGCCGCGAGGTCCGGGCGGGTGACCTGCTGGGGTCGCTGACGCTCGCCGAACTCGCTGCCGAGATCACCGATCGGGCCGTCACCGGTACGGCGGCGCCCTCCTGGGCCGGGCTCGACCGCAGCCGGCTGCATCCCACGCAGCTCGGTATCTGGCTGGACGACGGCGGCGATGACCCGGCCCGGTACATCGAGCCGTTCTGCTTCGAGCTGTCCGGCCAGCTCGACGAGGAGCGCCTGGCGCGAGCTGTGGAGTCCGCGTCGGCGCGGCACCGCATCTGCTCGGCGGCGGTCGAATGCGGGGCGGGGCAGATACCGCAGCTCGTCCTGGGTGCTCACCGAATCACGCTGAGGGTCCATGACGGGCCGCCCGGCGGTGTGGTGAGCCAGCCGTTCGATCTCGCCGCCGATCCGCTGCTGCGCTGCGAGCTGTTCCGGCTGAGCCACCGCCGGTGGCTGCTGTTCCTGGTCTGGCACCACCTCATCGCCGACACCTGGACGGTTCGGCTCTTCCTGGACGCGGTCGCCGCAGCCTACGGCGGCAGACGGCTGCCAGAACCCGCGCCGCCGACCTACTGCGACCTGGCGGAAAGGGCCGCGGAGGAGTTCTCGGACGCCCAGGTGCGTGTGCGTGCCAAGGAGGTCGCGGCCGGGCTCGCCGGTGCCATTCCGTTGACGGGCGACCTGGACGCTCAACGCCCGTACGCTGCTCACGCCGGTTTCGGAGCCGAGCAGGTTGCCAGGATTCGGGCGCTCACCCGGAGCCTGCGGGTCACCCCGGCGGTCGGCTGGCTGGCCGTCGCCCAGTCGGCGCTGCGCCGGGTCACCGGCGTGGACGACCTGCTGATGGCGGTCACCGCGGATGGCCGCGCCAGTCCGGAGACGCAGGACGTGGCCGGCTGCATGGTCAACCCGCAGCTCGTCCGGGGGCTGTCTGGCGAGTCGGACTGCCGGGCTGCGATCCTGGCGTGCCGTACCGCCTTGGATGTCGCCCGTCAGAGTGAGGACGTGCCGTTCGGCGCCGTGGTGCGGGAGCTGCTGAGCGGTTCGAGGCGGCGGCCGCCTCGCTTCCCCGGGGTCTTCATCGGGTTCGACGAGAAGCTCCGCTTCCGGCTCGGGCCGGGAGTGGCGGCGGTGCGCCGCGGCGTGCCGCTCCAGCGGGCCAAGTACGACCGGACCGTGGTCTTCGAGGAGAACGCTGACGGGTCGGTGGAATGCATCGTGGAGTGCGTCACGCCCGCCGGGTCCGAGGACGTGGCGGGGACGCTGCTGGAGGCCGTCCGCGCTGAGGCTGGCAGGTTCGCGGCGGCCGGCCAGATCGCCACCTGAGCCTCGAGCCGGAAAGAGAAGTGGGGGGGGGGGGGGGGGGGGGGGGGGGGGGGGGGGGGGGGGGGGGGGGGGGGGGGGGGGGGGGGGGGGGGGGGGGGGGTGGGGGGGGGTTGGGGTGGTGGGGGTGGGGGGCCGGGGGGGGGGCGGGGGCGGGGGGGGCGGGGGCCGCCCCCCCCCCCCCCCCCCCCCCCCCCCCCCCCCCCCCCCCCCCCCCCCCCCCCCCCCCCCCCCCCCCCCCCCCCCCCCCCCCACTTCTCCTTTCACGGCTTGATGTTGACGTTGAGGCGGAAGACGTTGTCGGGGTCATACTGGCGCTTGAGCCGCACCAGGCGCTCGTACTTGTCGGTGCCCCAGGCTTTGGCCAGCGGTTCCGGCTCGTCACCCGACAGGAAGTTGACGTAGGTGCGCTCCATGTGGAAGCCCGACAGGGCCTCGCGGAAGTCCCGGGCCCACTGGCGCTGCGGCTCCGGGTCGGGGTCGTCGTCGGTCCACACGGCGCTGAAGCTTGCGTTGTAGGAAGGCCGGCGGTTGCTGTAGAAGGCGGTGGCCTCGTCAGGAACCCGCGCCATCGCGCCGCCGAGCTGGTAGAAGTTCGATTTGGCCTTCGGCGACGGGCTGCGGAAGCCGAACTCGACCAGGACGTCGATGATCTCGTCGGTGAACGGGGGCAGCTCGCACGACTGCCAGTAATAGTGCCACCCGTGGGGGCCCCACGGGTCGACGAGCTGCTGGTGCTCGACGTAGGGCTTGGGCCGGAGGGTGTCGGCCACCGGCCGCGCGAACGAGCGCAGCGGCCTCAGGACCTGCTCGCCCTTCTCCAGGTCGCCGACGTAGCAGGCGTTGATGTAGACCACAGGCCGGCCGTGGATCTCGGCGGGCAGGTAGTCCATCGGCGGGGCCAGCCGGATGGAGACGATCGTCATCAGTTCGTCCGGCGCGTCCGCGATCCAGTCACGATAACGGCGGAGCACCTGCTGGCCGTCTGCCAGGTTGAAGAAGACCGAGCCGCCCAGCACGGTGGGGCCCACCGGGTGCGCCTGGTACTCGAACGACGTGGCGATCCCGAAGTTTCCGCTGCCGCCGCGCAGGCCCCAGAACAGCTCAGGGTTCTGGTCGTCGCTGGCGGTCAGCAGCTCGCCGGCGGCGGTGACGAGGTCGATGGAGCGGACGTTGTCGATGGTCGCCCCATGCTTGCGCGAGAGCCAGCCGATGCCCCCGCCGAGCGTCAGCCCGGCGATCCCGGTGTGTGAGACGACGCCTCCGGGAACGGCCAGGCCGTGCAGCTGTGTCTCCCGGTCCAGCTCCCCCCACAGGAGTCCCGCCTGCGCCCGCACGACCTGATCGGAAGGGTTGACGAAGGCGCCCTTCATGGGGGATAGGTCGATGACGATGCCGTCGTCGCAGACAGAGTTGCCGGCCACGCTGTGGCCGCCGCCTCGCACCGCGACCAGGAGGTCCTTCTCGCGCGCGAAGCGGAGGGCGGCGAGCACGTCGGCGGCACCCGTGCACCGGGCGATCAGGGCGGGGAAGCGGTTGGCATCCCCGTTCCAGACCCTTCGGGCGGTGTCGTACTCGGTGTCCTCCGGCCGGATGAGCACGCCACGAAAATGTCGCCGCAGCTCGTTGGTGTCCATTTGAGTCCCCTCATTGTCCGGCGCTTGCATCCCTGCCAAGGACGCTAGGGCGCGCGTTATCGCCCGGCATCCGGGATAAGCACGCAGTCGTGGCGGCGGGAAAGCCGAACGGTTGTCTACGGGTTCACTCGGAAGCCGCGCCTTCACCGGGAGCGCATGATTCGGGAATGAACCGGTCGGAGACGCTTTACACGCGATTCTTGAGGCAGGCTGAGGACCGTCCGCACGCGGTCGCGGTCAGCGGGGACGGTGGCCCACTCACCTACACCGAGCTCGACGAGCGCGCCCGGTCCTGCCGGTCGCAGCTCGAAAGGCTGGGCGTCGCTCCGGGCTCTCTGGTGGCGCTGTGCGTGGGGCGCAACGTCAACCTAGCCGTGGCGACCCTCGCCGTTGCCGGCCTCGGTTGCGCCTACGTGCCCATCGACCCGCGCTATCCGGACGAGCGGCGGCGTTACGTGCTGGAGGACGCTCGCCCGGCAGCTCTCATCCGAGAGGACCCGAAGACGGGTGAGCCGGTCGCCTCGTGCCTTGAGCATGAGCCTCGGACGGACGTGCCGCCCGATGCGGCCTACGTCATCTACACCTCCGGGACGACGGGACCGCCCAAGGGCACGCTCGTCGGCCACGCGAACCTCCTGGCCCTCTTCGACGCGTGCCAGGAACACTTCGCCTTCACCGGCGACGAGGTGTGGACCGTCTTCCACTCCTACGGCTTCGACTTCAGCGTCTGGGAGCTGTGGGGGGCTTTGCTGCACGGCGGACGTGCCGTCGTGGTGAGTTCCGCCGACGCGGCCAATCCCTGGAGGCTGGCCCGGCTCCTGCGCGAGGAATCGGTCACCGTGCTCAGCCAGGTGCCCACGGCGTTTGGCTACCTGGTCAACGCACTGGAAGACGTGCCGATCCAGCTCGAGCGGCTGCGCTGGATTGTCTTCGGCGGCGAGGCGGTGAACCTGACGGATGTGCGACGCTGGACCGCGCTGGGGCTGGCGCCGAACGCCCGGCCGATCAACATGTACGGCATCACCGAGACGACCGTCCACGTGACGCACCACGTCATCGATCTCGACCAGGTCCCGTACGGGGCGGGTTCGACCCCGATCGGCCGGCCGCTGTCGCACCTGGAAGTGAGGGTGGTCGACGAGGCGCTCCGGGAGGTGCCTTCCGGCGTCCCGGGCGAGATGCTGGTGGGTGGAGCGGGCGTGGCCCACGGGTACCTGGGCCGGCCTGGCCTGACCGCGGACAGGTTCGTCCACGTCGACGGTCTGGGGCGCTGTTACCGGAGCGGCGACTGGGCAGTGCGCGACGCCTCAGGGGGGCTGCACTACCTCGGACGGCAGGACCGTCAGGTGAAGGTACGCGGGCACCGGATCGAGCTCGGCGAGGTGGAGGCGGCCATCGCGGAACATCCCGATGTGCATCAGTGCGTGGCCGACGTGCGCGGTGGCGGGCAGGCGCCGGAATTGGTGGCCCACTACGCCGGGCGATCTTCGCTGAACCCAGAGGAGCTGAAGCAGTATCTGGCCCAGCGGCTGCCCGCGCACCTCGTGCCGTCGCGGCTCCACTGGCACGCGAGGCTTCCACAAACGGGCAACGGGAAGATCGATCGCGCTCGCCTGTCGGCCGATCTCGAAAGAAGCTGATCGATGTGGCCCAGTGTGAAACGTCCTTGCGGCACTGCGCTGCCGTTCCGGAGGCGTCAAGTGTCACCTGGCCCGTCTCGCGATGGGTTTGTGACGATCACGCGGCTGGGCTCGACGGTGCAGGCTGTCCACTATCGATCACCGGGTCAGTGAGATAGGCGGGGAAGTGCGTGCCGCTCCGGGATGGCCAGGCCGTGATCACCCTGGTCAGCAGCCTGCTATGGCGCCACTGTGATCAACGGACACGCCCGCGGGGCCCGCCCCGATCGCGAGCAGGTGATCGTAGGAGAGGCGGCCCGCACCGCTCTGCTCCCGGGCGAAGACGCGGACGAGGTCGTGGAAGCGGTAGATGGTCAGCTTCCGGTTGTCGCTTGCGATCACCTGGAGCAGTTGGGCGTCGACGAGGCGCTCGAGAATACGCTCGGCCTCCGGCACGGACAGCTCCAAGAGCGCCGCGGCCATCCACGATGTGATATCCCTCGCCTCGAGGTGCCCCAAGCGCTGGAAGGCACGCTGTTCCACCGCGTCCAGATCGTGGTGGCTAAGCGCGATACTCGCCCGCACCTGGAGCGAGCCGTAAGCCAGCTCGTCCAGGCGGTGTCGCTCGTCACGCAGGTGCGCGACCAGCCGGGAGGCGCTCCAGTGTGGCTTGGCCGCCAGCTTCGCGCCGACGATTCGGAGGGCCAGCGGCAGGCCGCCGCACAGGGACAGCAGCTCCCGCACCGCGCAGGGCTCGGACTCCAGCCGCTCGCGGCTCACCATCTTCTCCAGCAGGCCGGTGGCCTGCTGGAGGCTGAACTCCGGCAGCGAGACATGATGGGCTCCGGCCAGCGCGCCCAGCGGTTTGCGGCTGGTCACGAGCACCGCGCATCGGGCGCTGCCCGGCAGCAGCGGTAAGACCTGCTTCTCGTCGGCGGCGTTGTCCAGCATGACCAGCACAGGGTTGTGGGCGGTGCATGTGCGGAACAACTCCGCGCGTTCGTCCAGCGTGGTGGGCATTGCGTCGGCTCTGACGCCCAGCACGCGCAGGAACCTGCTCAGGACTTCAGCGGGATCCACGGGATCGGAGGGTGAAGCAGCCCCGTGCAGGTCAACGTACAGTTGCCCGCCGGGGAACGCCGTGCGGAGCTGGTGAGCCAGATGCAGCGCGAGCACGGTCTTGCCCACGCCGCCCATGCCGGAGATCGCGGCGATCGGCATGGCGTTGCCCCGGGGGTAGGCCAGATACCGGGTCAGGGTCAACGAGTGCTCCTCCCGCGCGGTGTAGTCGGCCACCTCGAGCGGTAACATGTTGACGTTCCCCTGATCCGCCCGCGCCGGCCCTTCGGCCTCCGCGCCTCGCGCCTGCTGGAGCAGCAGCCGCGACTGCGCTTGGCGCAGCACCGGCGATGGGTCGATGCCAAGGTCCTCGGCCAGCTGGACCTTGATCGCCTCGAATCTGCGGAGCCCTTCGGCGCGACGCCCCGACGCCCCGAGCGCGGTGACGAGCCGTGCGTGGACGTGCTCGTCGTAGGGCTGCCGCAGGGCCAGGTGCTCCAGATGCTCCACTGCCAGCGCGGGCTGGTCGAGGTCGAGAGCCGTGTCGGCCAGATCCACGATGCACCTCGTATGCTCCATCTCCAGCCGCAGCGCCAGCGAGCTGCCGCGCAGCCCGTCCAGGGCGCCTTCCAGCACCGGCGCTCGCCATTCCGCCAGCGCCAGTTTGAGCAGTTCGAGCTTGCGTTGGGGATGGTGCGGTTCTGTGGCCTGCGCGGCCAAGTCCAGGAAACGGACCGCGTCGACCCTGATCCTGGCTGTGTCGAGCCGGTAGCCTTGATTGGTCAGCTCGATGGCGTCGGGCAGCGAGAGCTGCTCGCGTAGCCATGAGCGTAGCCGCGAGATCCCCGTTCGAAGCGCCCCCACGGTTGCTCCCGACGGACCCCAGACCCATTCGATCAGCTGATCTTCCGGGACCGCACCTCCCAGCATCAAGGCCAGGCCGGCGAGTAGCCCTGGCCCATGCCGCCCCGGCACCACCGTCTCGGTGTCGCCCACCAGAACCGTGAACGGCCCGAGAACGCGTACTTCTGGTTGCCCTGTCATTTCTGCCCTCGCACAGGCCAGGAGGGCTCAATGAACCAGCGGAGTGCCACAAAAAAGGGAGGGGTACATGGCTTCGACGTGGAATCCTCGGCTTTCTGGCCCGAGATGCGCAACAGATGCCCTCTATCCGATAGGCGCCACTTCTTCACACGTTTGGTGCGCGCTCGCCCGGCTCTGCTCGCCTAGGCACCTGGTCCCAGGCTTTCAGGATGCTCACTCAGAGCAGTGGTCCCGCCGAGTCGTCACTACGTCGTTCCTCGCACCCACCCCCGTGCGCCTCGATACGAGAATGACGTCAGGCGGTATCAGTCCGTCCCTGGTCCGTCCTCGGTCCGGCATTGACGCGTGGGCCGCTGGTCCACCCGGCGCGAACCAAATGATCAAGAGGCTGATCATCACCAGCTCAAACTCCACAAGCCAGGACGAAGATGGCGTCGTGGAGACATCGCGAGACACGGTCGCTTCATCTGGGGTCTTGAACGCCGCCTCGCTGTAGAGCCTGCTGTACCTCCGCTTGCCAAGCTCGGCCCACGAGCGAGGGTGTCCATCAAGTGGGCGCCGGCCCCGTATCCGTGAGTCGGGTGCTCGGTGGGTGCTCGGTGGGTGCTCGGATGCCGGGAACCAGAGGCGCCGGAGCGCCCGGCCAGGCACGAGAATCAGCGGAAGCGCGTGGACGAACCGGACCGCAGGTAACGCCCCAGTACCGTCACAGACGAGCTAACACCATGATCCACAATCTCCTCATCGGCGGGGGCCGGGGTTCGAGTCCCTGGCGGCGCACCTGACAGGAACCCCCGGTTCAGTGCCCTTGCGCTGGGGGTTCTTCATGTGGATTCCTGGGTCTCGTCACACAGCGAAGGCACCACGCATCCGCGTCGAGTCGGGTGAGATGGCGTAGAGCGTTCGTCGCCTCGACCGCATCGTCGGGAAAGATCTCTATCGCGCGCTCCCAATGCCGGCGTGCGCGGATCAGATCGCCGTGGCGCGCGGCCGTATGAGCGAGCCCTTCTTCCGCACGAGCTTGCGAGAACGGGAGATCGTTGTCGCAGGCCACCCGCAGCGCTCGGCGGAAGAGCGATTCGGCGGCCTGGACGTCTCCAACGGCCAGGAAGCTCTCCCCGAGGGCGGCGAGCGCGTCGCATTCCGTCTCGCGCAGATCGGCGTCATATGCCAGAGGCAGAGCCTCCTGCCCGCTCTTGATCGCGTCATCGAGGGCGCCCAGGCAGCGCTGGGCGGTGCACAGCCAGGCGAGTGTCATCGCCTCGCCCCGGACGTACCGGATCTCCCGGCTCAGTTCCAGTCCCTGGCTGAGGTGGGAGACCGACTCTTCGAACCGGTTCCGCAGATAGGCCACCCACCCGAGGTTGACCAGCATCATCACTTCGAAATCCTGGCGGCCGGAGCGACGGTGCTCCGCCAAGGCTGTGAGGAAGTGGTCCGATGCCTCGTCGTACTGGCCGAGTTCGGAGCACACCAGCCCCAGGTTGCCGACGGACGTCATCTCGGCTGACCTGTCGCCTGCGGCGACCGCCAGCGTCCTGGCGGTGGTGAAGCTGTTATACGCGTCGCGGACCCGCCCCGCCTGGAGATGGCTGACACCCAGATCGCAATGCTGCCAGGCTTCGGCAGCCGTGTCGCCGAGCTCGCGGCTGAGCCGAATCGCCTGCTGGAAGAGCTCTTCCACCTCGGCTCGCCGGCCGCGGTCCCGGTAGGCGAGGGCGAGGTTGGCCAGGGCGGCGGACTCTCCTCGCAGGCTGCCCTGGGCTCGGGCCGCGCGCAGAGCGATGTGGAACAGATTCGCCGATCCAGCGCGGTGATTGATGTGGGCGAAGTACGGGAGCAGCAGGCATGGCAGTTGCCAGGCGTGGACGTCCCAGCCCTGCTGATCCGCGAGGTGGATGGCTGCGAGCAGATTCGCGTGTTCAATGCGCAGCACCTCTATGGCCTCAGTGGTGCTGGCAGGGGCTTCGAGGGACATGGGCGGGTAGGTCAGGTCGGGGTCGAAGCGCGCGTAGCCGAGCGCAATCGGGTGGCAGTGCGCATGGGCGAGCGCGAGGTAGTAGTCGAGCATCCGGTGTCGTGCCGCTCTGAGCCGCGATGGTTCCTCTGTGATCTCCGCCAGTTCGTGCGCGCAATCGCGGACCAGGTCGTGGAAGCGGTAGCGGCCCGGTGAGCGCTGCATGAGCAGGTTGCACTCGACCAGTTCCTCGAGCGCGTCCTCGGCGTCCTCGAGCGTGATCCCCGCGATGGCCGCACCGGTCCGCGCGTCGAAGTCGCTGCCTTGATGGAGGCCGAGCAGCCGGAATACACGTTGCTGCACGTCGGTCAGGTGCTGGTACGAAAGGCTCAGCACGTCGGCCACTCCGCGGTCGCTTACCGACAACACTCGGCGTCGCTTGCGCCGGTCGCGCATGAGCTCCGCCAGATGGGCCACGGTCCAGGTGGGACGTTGCCGGAGCCGCGAGGCGGCGATCCTGACTGCCAGTGGGAGCCCCCCGCACAGCGAAGTCACCCTGCGGACGGCGTCGCGCTCGATGTTCGCGCTCGCGGGCCCGGCGATCCGCCGGAACAGCTCGTCGGCCGCGTTCGGTGCCAGGGAGCCCAGCGAGAACGGAATCGCGTCCTCCAGGGCCAGCACCTGCTGGCGGCTGGTGACCAGCACAAGTGTGCCGGGCGAGCCGGGCAGCAAGGGCCGGACCTGGGTGGCGTCCAGGGCATTGTCCAGGATGACGAGCGCCTTCTTGCCGGCCAGCGCCTTCCGCCATTGAGCGGCACGGGCATCGGTGTCCGCGGGAATCTGCTCGGCCGGAAGCCCGTACTGGCAGAGCAGCGACTCCAGCCCCTCGCCTGGTGCCACCGGGGTGCCGCCCGTAGTGAAGCCGCGTAGATCGAGGAAGAACTGGCCGTCCGGGTAGCCGGCCGCGACCTGGTGCGCGAGATGGACGGCGAGCGCGGTCTTACCGACCCCGCCCATACCGCTGATCACCACGATCGCCGGGGCTGCCGAGGCGCGGCCGGCTTCGGCGACGAGGTGGCGGAGTTCGGCGGCGCGCCCGGTGAAGTCCAAGCTGTCGTTGGGGAGGAACGACGGCGCCGTCCCCGTGGGAGCGGTAACGGCGATCGCCGGTTCGCTCTCGCCGCGGAGAAGCCGTTCGTGCAGGTGACGCATCTCCGCGCTGGGATCGAGCCCAAGCTCTTCGGCGAGGTGCCTGCGGCCCTCGTCGTAGACGGCGAGGGCGTCGGCCTGCCGCCCGGATCGGGCGAGAGCCATCATCAGGGAGCACCGCAGCCGCTCACGTAAGGGGTGATCGGCGACGAGCCTCACGAGCTCGCTTACCAGGGCAGCGCCATCACCCGACTCCAGGCGAATCGTGTACAGGCGTTCCACAGCCGCGATCCGCTGTTCGTCCAGGGCGGCCGCACCGCTGTCGATGAGTCGGCTGCGCAGGCCGCTGAGTGTGGGCCCACGCCATTGCGCGAGCGCCCGTTGTAACAGTCTGATGGCCTCGTCGTGCCGGCCGCCCAAGGCCTCCCGGTCGGCGGCCTTGACGTCCTCCTGGAAGCGGGCGGCGTCGAGTTCGCCCTCCGCCGGACTGATGAGATATCCGGCGGTGGTGGTCTGGAAGATGTCGGCGGGTCCGCCCTGCTCGGCCACAAGGCGCCGGAGTGCCGACCCTGCGTTGAACACCTGGCGCCGTGCCGTCGGCGGTGGATCGTCCCAGAGTTCGTCGATGAGTTGGTCGAAGGAGATGACCATGCCCGGATGGAGCAGGAGGATGGCGAGCAGTTTCCGCTGCCGCTCACCACCCAGGCGCACGGGATGGTCTGCGAGCAGGATCTCCAACGGACCCAAGACCCGATACTGCACCTGCGCCCCCCACGTCCCCGTTCGTCATTGCGGAAGTGCGCTGATCGTTGAGCTTTGTCAGCACCCTAGCACGAGGTCGTCCTTGACTGCTCTCACAACACTTTCGCAACTCTCTCATGAAGTGTGTTGCCCGATTTGATCGGGGGGTGTTGCCTGTAAGGAATTGCCGCCAGGGGAGTCGGTCGGCGGTCATTAACGGGGAGAGGTCGAAGGTATGAAGTGGTCAGGCATTATCGGGCTGTTGGCTGCCGTTTTCCTTGTGGGGCTGCTGGCTCTCGCCAATCCGGGCACGGCGTCCAAAACAGTCCGTGACGTCGCATCCCTCGTTCCGGTCGGGACCGGCGGGTTGTGAGCCCGCTTCGCTGATGTCTCGTGACACAACGAGGAGTAACGCGTGTTGAGCGCGTAGAGGCCGGGCGGGGGCTGGCGGCCACTCTGATCGCGCTGACGGTGATCTCCGCGAGTGCGGCTGTCGCGCAGTCGCATGCGTCCGTCGTTCCTTCATGGTTAAAACGCGCGCGTTCTTCATTCGAGTTGATCTGGCCGCAGCGCTGGTCGTTCTTCTCACGTGAGGGCACCGCGCCCTTCACTGTTGCCTACAGTCTGGAGGGGGGGCGATTTCGGCCGATCGTCAATCGGCAGGCAAGTGCGGAGCTTTGGTGGGGCATTCGTCGAAGCGGTACGGAATTCTCGGTGCGCGCACTTGGCGCGTCCATTCCCAATCGTTATTGGTATGTATGCACGGCGGATGACATTGGGTATTGCCGTTCGGTCGTCGCCGCGGTTGAGCCATTTGAGTTCCTCGTTCCCGCAGGGTCGTCGTTGCCGTGCGGCCGGTCCGTGTTCGCCCGGAAGCGGCCGTCAGGCGACGGTCTACGCGTTCACCAGATCGCCGTGGTCAAACTGTCATGTCCTCGATGACCAGGTGGATCGGCCGCTGGTCTGGCGTTGCCGCGGCATTCGAGCCCAGGAACATGCCGCTGGCCGTCGGCCGATCGCTCCTGGCAGTCGCCGAACTCGCGGTCGTCGTCTTCAACTCGGACAGCAATCTCTTTCCGCGGATTCCCGAGCTTCCCGCCGGACCGCGCTGTGACGGGCTGCGTGGGCTCTCGCTCTGGTGCGTCGGTGAGCAGTGGCCGATCCTGAGCCGGATCCTGGCCGCCGTCATCCTCCTGGCCGTTGCGAGCGGATACCGTCCGCGATGGACCTGTGTCCCGCATTGGTACATCATGTTCAGCCTGAGTGCCAGCATGCCTTCCCCCAACGGCGGCGAGCAGGTCGCACGTGTTCTTGCGCTGCTTCTCGTCCCGATCTGCCTCGGGGACGGAAGGCGATGGCACTGGCAGCGTCCCGTTCGGCCACTCCCACCGGCCTGGCGCGGAGCCGCCTACGCCGCCAGCCTGGTGATGCGCGTCCAGGTGGTCGTCATCTACGTCGACGCCGCTCTGTCCAAGCTTCTGGAGCCCGCATGGCGAGATGGCACCGCCATGAGATATGTCATCAATGACCCATTTGTCGGTCCGCCGGACATGGTGCGGGCGCTGGTGGAATCCGGAGAGGCCGAAGGCCGACTGCTGCTCCTGCTGGGTTGGGGCACGATCGTGGTCGAGCTCTTCCTCGCCTGCGCCGTCCTCGGCAGGGCTCGTCTCCGGGCGAGCGGGCTGCTGGTAGGAGGCGTGCTCCACGGCACCATCTTCGTCTTCCTGGGGTTGGGCAGCTTCGAGCTGGTGATGATCAGCCTCTTGATCATCGTGACCCTGCCAGGTGGATCGCTGCTCTCGCAGGCCGGCACCGGGCCGAGGACGGACCAGGGACGATCCGATACCGACTGACGGCATTCTCGAATCAAGTCGCGCAGGGTGAGCACGACGAACGGGGAAGTCAATGATCGGCACGGAGCGTGGCCCGGCCTGAGCCGGAAGCCGGACGACAGCTGAAGGAGCGCGGGGATTCCACCGGGCGCGCCTCCTTGGGAGCCGTCACCACGCGATCTCCTGAACCAGGATGTGACCTGTGTCTGAACACCCCAGCAATCGGCTGCGTGCCCAGCATGCTTTGTTGGAGATCGAATCGAGCCGGGCGAGATCGTGGCCACGTTACTGCGCCACCCGAACGTCTTGGCCGCCCCGTGATGGTCAGACAGGACCGCCCGGGCGACACCCCGGCAGCTCGCCGACGCCCTCACCGGCCGAACTGGAAAGCCGCCCAGCCCGCATGATGCTGCCGGTCTACATGTTGCCTGCACACCACGTTGTGCTCGCGCCTGCCGCTCACCGGCAACGGGTAGATGGACAGGGAGATGCCGCCACCGCCGGGCGAGGGGCCGTTGGCCGACGTCCACCTGGCCGATGGATTGGGCCCGGCAGGACTTTCCAGGTGCCTCACGATCCAGACGCGATCCTCCTCACTGGCTCCACGGGCTACGTGGGCGCTTCCTCTTGGCTGAGCTCCTGAGGCCCACCCAGGAGATGATGCAGTGCCTGGCCAGGACGCACACGCATCGGATCGACGACCCTGCGCCGCTACCGCGCGCGCCTCGGATCGTTGCGGAGGTGGGCGACCTGGAACTGCCGCGCCTCGGCGTGCCGCGTGAATGTTACGACGGACTCGCCGACATGCTCGATTTCATCGTCCGCTGCGGCACCCGTCGTGCACCATGGCTCCACGCTTGGGGTCTTCGCGCCGGGGCCAGCAGTAGAGGAGGGCGTACCCGGTGGGGCGCCTGCGGTTACGCGGAGGGCAAGTGGGCCGCGAACAGCTCGTCACCGCGGCGCGCGCGGGCGGGATGCCTGCGACGGTGCATCGGCTGGCACCGTGCTCGGCAACACGGAGACCGGCGCCGCACCGCACGACGACTACCTGTGCCCGCTGACCAAGGGTTTTGTGTGCAAGCCGGCGCGGCGCCCGACGGCGACGGACCGCTGAACGTGATGCCCGTCGACCATGCCGTCCGCGCGCTCGTCCGGCTGGCCCGTAACCCGGCCTCGACAGGCAGGATATTCCGCCTGCGGTTCTCGCGGCTGTGGGAGTGGGTGGCGGTTCACGGTTACCCGTTGCCGATCGCGCCCTACAACCACTGGCGATCCATGAGCGTGCTGGACCTGCTGCTGCCCTTGCCCGACGCCGAGCCGTACCACGAACCTGGGGAGCGGAGGTGGCGCACGCGCTGCATACCCGCCTGTGGAACAGGCTGCGGGCCGCGGTCCTGCTGGTGCGCGGCGCCAGCAGCGTGATCCCCGCCGTTCCGCACCTGGAGCGCCAGGTGCTCGTGCAGGAGAGCACGATCCACAGAGCAGTCAAGGGGGTTCTTCGGGGTGTTTGAGGTCACCGTTCCCAAGCTCAACAGCAACGATGTGAACTACACGCTGACGGCGTGGCTGGTCGAGGACGGGCACCACGTCGAGGCGGGAGATCCGCTCGTGGAGGTGGAGACCTCCAAGGCGGTCTCCGGCAATCGCCGCCGAGCGTTCCGCGATCGTCCATCACCTCGTACGGCCCGGACGCGAGTGCGCGCACGACCATGTGATCGCCTGGTTGTTCGAGAGTGATGACGAGCGGCAGCGTGCCAGCGAGGTTTGCGAAGGACAGGATCCGCGCCCGGCCGACGAGGTCATCGGCACCAACAGGGCCCAGCATGTCGCTGAGGAACCCGGCGTCTCGCTGGAGGCGTTGCGCGCGGGTAAACGGTTAGGTCGACGCGAGGACGTGGAGAGCCTGGCCACGCCGTCCGACGAGCGCCACGTCGGGCTGTCGCGCCATCGGGTGATCAACGGTCGTTACGCCACACTGTTCCTCCAGGCGATCAAGCATGCTCTGGAGTGGGGCGCCGATGGTCTCACACGCTCCCAGTCCCCATCAGCCTGGGAGCTGGCCACACGCCACACTTCAGTCATCGGGGTGGTGCAGCGCATAGGCGAGCGCCCCCCGCAGGCCCATCTCCCCGCCCTCGCCGAAGGCAAGCTCGAACGCCTGGTCGCCCACCGCCGCGCGGCAGTGCCCCTCGCACTGCTCGTGCGCGGCCACGAACGCCGGCGAGGTCTGCGCGACCACCGACCCCGCCACCCGCCACTGCGCCGTGGCGATGCCCAGCAGCGTCGCGCCGCGTACGGCGTCGCCGACGAACGCGGTGGCCAGCGCGAGGTTGGTGAAGGAGATGGCCAGCCCGAGCGCGTCGCCGAGCGACGACTTGACGCGGATGGCCGCTCGGGCGAAGGCGGCGGCCGCGGCGAAGTCGCCCAGGCCCAGCTGGACACCCGCGCCGAACGCGTCGGCGTAGGAGCGTGCCCACACCTCGCCGTGGCGGTCGGACAGCTCGTGGATGGTGCGGACGGTCTCCATGGCGCCGTCGAGGTCGCCGCTCTGGGCGCGGGCGATGAGCCGGTGGATGTGGACGACGAACAGGCAGTCGTGGTGGCGCGAGCCCACCAGGGCCAGCACCTCGCCGCACAGGCGTTCCGCGTCGTGGTTGCGGCCGGCGAGCGCGGGCGCGACCGCGGTGATGGCGCCCGCGTGGGGAAGGGCTTCCAGGTCGCCGAGCTCGTCGGCGACGCGCAGGGCGTCTTCGAGCCGCTCCTGGCCCCGCTCGTAGTCGCCCTGCGTGAGGGTGACCCAGCCGGAGGCCCATAGGGCGCGCGCCAGCTCGGGACCCTGCTCGTCGACCAGGGACAGGCCGCGGTCGAGGTGCAGCCGGCCCTCGCGGACCATGCCGAGGCAGACCCAGCAGTAGATGAGGCGCCCGGCCAGGTCGAGCCCGGCCAGCCGCTCGCCGGGGCGGGAGAAGGAGTAGTCGAGGGCCGTGCGGATGTCGGGCAGCCGGCTCCGCAGGCGGTCGTACCACTCGATCTGGCGCGGGCCGTACCAGTCGGCGTAGAACCGGCGCGCCAGGTCGAGGAAGTAGTCGCGGTGACCGCGCCGGAGCGGCTCGTCCTGGCCTAGCTCGGCCAGCCACTGCGCGCCGTACTCGCGGATGGTGTCGAGCATGCGGTAGCCCTCGGGCAGGCGCTGCACGATCGACTTGTCGACCAGGGCGCGCAGCAGGTGGGTGATCTCGGCGGGCGAGAGCGCCTCGTCGGCGCAGACGGTGGTGGCGGCGTCGAGGTCGAACAGCCCGGCGAACACCGACAGGCGGGCCCACAGCAGCCGTTCCTTCGGCTCGCACAGCTCGTGGCTCCAGCCGATCGTGGTGCGCAGCGTCTGGTGGCGCGGATCGCCGTGGGGCGTGCCGGTGAGCAGCTGGAAGCGGTCGGCGAGGTGGTCGGTGATCTCCTGCACCGTCATGACCCGCTGGCGGGCCGCGGCCAGCTCGATCGCCAGCGGCAGCCCGTCGAGGCGGTGGCAGATGGCGGCGACCTGCGGGGTGAGCGTGAACGAGGGCGCGACGGCGCGGGCCCGTTCGGCGAACAGGACCACCGCGGGTTGCGTGGTGTAGTCGGGGCCGATCTCGCCGGGTGCCGGTACGGCCAGCGGTTCGACGGTGAACAGGCGTTCCTCGCCGAGCCCGAGCCTGACGCGGCTGGTGACCACCAGGCGCAGCCCCGGAGCGGCGCGCAGAAGTGATTCGGCCAGCTCGGCGCAGGCCGCGATCAGGTGCTCGCAGGTGTCCCAGACGATCAGCATGCGCCTGCCCGCGAGGTACTCGGCCAGTACCTCCCCGGGCGGCCGGGCCGACTGGTCGGGCACGCCGAGTGTCAGCGAGACGGTCTGTCCCAGCAGCGCGGGCTCCTGCAGGCTCGACAACTCCACGAACCAGACGCCGTCGGCGTACGCCTGCGCCAGCTCGGAGGCCAGGCGCAGCGCCAGCCGCGACTTGCCCACCCCGCCGACCCCGGTCAGCGTCACCAGCCGGGACTCGCCCACGAGGCGCCGCAGGTCGGCCAGCTCGCGCTCCCGGTCGACGAAACTCGTCGACTCGGCTGGGAGATTGCCCGTCCGCAGGTTCACGGCATCCACCTCCCGTGAGGGAAGACCACAGCCTACTCTTTCGCAGACCGTGTGCGAGAGCTGACGCATGGTGAGATAGTTGCCACAGGTAAAGCAATCCGGCGAGGCGGTATTTTCTCGTGCACATCGAGCGAGCGTGGGTGGGATTCGCGCTCCTGACCAGCCTGGTCATCGCGTCAGCGGACGTGATGCTGGGCCCGGGCGTGCACCTGGCAGGGCTGCTGATCGCCGGGCCGCTGATCGCCTCCGCGCGGTCGGTCGCCGCGCGCACCGCGATGGCCGGCATCCTCGCCCTGGGGCTGGCGACCATCACAGGCGTGCTGGAGCAGACCCTCGTCACCGCCGACCACCTCGTGAACACCGTCACCGTGATGGCCGGCGGCGTGTTCGCCACCGTCGCCGCGCACGTGCGCGGACGCAGGGAGGGCGAACTGTCGCAGCTGGCCGACCTCTCGAAGGTCGCCGAGGTCGCCCAGCGCGCGCTGCTGCGCCCCATCCCCGCCCGCGTCGGAGGGCTGGCCTTCGCCCACCGCTACCGCTCGGCCGCGCGCGGGGCCCTGATCGGCGGAGACCTGTTCGACGTCGCCTTCACGCCGTTCGGGGTGCGGCTGATCATCGGCGACGTGAAGGGCAAGGGTCTGCAGGCCGTCTCCCAGGCCGCCGACGTGCTGCGCAGCTTCCGCGAGGCGGTCTTCCACGCCCAGGACCTGGTCGACCTGGCCAAGGCGATGGACAGGCGCCTCGGGGGAGACCTCGGCGAGGAGGACTTCGTCACCGTCCTGCTGGCGGAGTTCGCGCCGGGGCTGGTGCGGCTGGTCAACTGCGGCCACCACCCGCCGGTGCGCATCGGGCACCGCCTCGACGTGCTGTGCGCGCCGGACCCGGCGCCGCCGCTCGGCCTCGACCCGGAACCCACGATGATCACGGCGATCGTCGGCGGCAACCAGCGGCTGCTGTTCTACACCGACGGCCTGGTCGAGGCGCGCGACCCCGGCGGGGAGATGTTCGCGCTCGACGAGCGCGTGCGCGCCTGCCTCACCCGGCCCCAGCTCGAAGACGCGCTGCAGGGGGTGCACGACATGGTGCTCGAGCACTCCAGGGGCGACTTCGACGACGACCTGGCGCTGGTGTTGTGCCAGCCGGAGCACGACCACTCGGGCGCGGCGCAGGCGTGGCCGCGCAGCCCGGTGACGGAACCGGCGCGCTGACCCTCCGCGTGCGTGTCAGGCCTTCGCGAGCGGCCCGAAGAAGCCGACGATGCGGCGGATCCGGCCGTCGCCGGTGAACTCGGCCAGGTCCAGGCCCTCCGGCAGGGCCGTGCCGTCGCCCTGCACGACCTGCCAGGCGAAACGCGCCAGGTCGTGGTGGACGTCGACGCCGCTGGTGCGCACGACCTTGGCGCCGGGGCGGCGCGCCACGACGGACCCGATGTGGGCGAGCAAATCGTCGAGGCCCACGGTGTGCACGTTCGGGTCGGTGTAGGTGGCGCCGTCGGCCCACACCTTGCCGAGGATCTCGCGCCGCCTGCCCGGGTCGGGGTCGCTCCAGGCCGCGCAGTAGGCGTCGATCAGCTGGGCGGCGTCAAGGTCGGCCATGCCGCCATTGTCCACGCGGGCGGATCACGGCCCGATCACGTGCGGGTCACGGCGCCAGACCGTGCCACGGCGCTCGTGTGCGAAGAGCTTCTCCACCTCGATCGTCCTGGCCGCGCCGAGGCGCCGTTCCAGGAGGTACAGGCCGAGATCCACCCCCGACGTGACGCCCGCCGCCGTCACCAGGTCGCCGTCGTCGACCACGCGCGCGTCGACCGCGTGCACGCCGAGGCCGGGCAGCAGGTGCAGGCCGAGATGGTTGGTCGTGGCGTGACGATCCCTGATCAGCCCGGCCATGGCCAGGATCAGCGAGCCGCCGCACACCGTCGCGACCGTGACGTCCGGCAGGCCGAGCGCGTTCTTCAGTACGGCGGGCAGCTCGGTCGAGAGCGTGGCCAGCAGGATGCCGGGGATGCTGTCGGGCGCCACGTCGTCGTCACCGGCGGGCAGGCGGCCCGCGGCGCCCGGGACGACGATCACATCGGCCCGGCCGGGATCGAGCCGGGCGACGGCGCGCAGGGACAGGCCGAGACCGCTGACGACATCGCGCGGGCCTTCGGCGCAGGCGAGCTCGACGGTCGTCCCGCCCGCGTGCAGCACCTCATAGGGGCCGATGACGTCCAGAGGGTCGAAACCGTCGAAGAGAACGAACTGGGTGAGCATGCGGCCACGCTAGTGACGGGCACGCGGGGGCGGCAGTGGCTGGATTGCCGGGTGTCCACGGATTCTCGCCAGCCCCCCTAGGGTGGCGGTCATGCACACCGTGGCCGTCCTGGCCCTGCCCGAGGTCGTCGCTTTCGACCTGGCCACCCCGCTGGAGGTCTTCGCGCGCACCCGGCTGCCCGGAGGGCGCCTGCCGTACGAGGTCAGGGTCTGCGCGCCCGCGCCTGAGGTCGAGGCGGGAGGGTTCGTGCTGCGGGCCCCCTGGGGGCTGGAGGCGCTGGCCGGGGCCGAGACGATCATCCTGCCCGGGCGGGCCGACCCGCTGACGCCGGTGCCCGCCGAGGTGATCGCGGCGCTGCGCGCGGCCGCGGCACGCGGCGCCAGGATCGCCTCCATCTGCTCCGGCGCCTTCACGCTCGCCGCCACCGGGCTGCTCGACGGCCGCCGCGCGACCACCCACTGGCTCGCCGCGCACACCCTCGCCGAGCTGCACCCCGAGATCACCGTGGACCCCGGCGTGCTCTACGTCGACACCGGGCAGTTCCTCACCTCGGCGGGCGCCGCCGCCGGGCTCGACCTGTGCCTGCACCTCATCCGCCGCGACCACGGCGCTGCCGTCGCCGCCGACGCGGCCCGGCTGTCGGTCATGCCGCTCGAACGCGAGGGCGGCCAGGCGCAGTTCATCGTGCACGACCAGCCGCCCGCGCCGCGCGGCTCGCTCATGGAGCCGGTGCTGCGATGGATCGGCGAACACCTGGACCGGCCGCTGACGCTGGCCGAGATCGCCGCCATGGCGGGCATGAGCACGCGCACGCTCAACCGCCGCTTCCGCGAGCAGACCGGTACCACACCGCTCAAATGGCTCAACCGGGCACGCGTACGGCGGGCGCAACACCTCCTGGAGTCGGGGGACGAGCCCGTCGAGCGCATCGCGGTCCAGGTCGGGTTCGGCTCGCCCACGGCCTTCCGCGACCAGTTCAAGCGGGTCGTGGGGACCAGCCCGCAGGCCTATCGCGACTCGTGGGTCAGCCGTCGACGGTGAGGCTGACGTCGCCGTCGGAGAAGTACATGAAGCCCTCGCCGTCGCCGCCCACGGAGGCGTCGGTCCAGTCGGAGTGCACCGACCATGCGCCCCCGTCGTCGGCGGGCGCACCCTCCGCGCTCGCGCCGTCCGCCATCGGGCCCTCGGCGAACGGGTCCTCGGCGAACGGGTCCTCCGCCAGCTCGGCGGCGACGAGCCCGGCTCCGGCCACCCCGGCGATCCCCGCCGCGGCCACCTTCGCCGGGGTCCAGAACCCGGACTCGCCCGACGGCCCCGCGTACGCCTCGGAGTAGCGGCGGGCCTTGTCGAACTGGCTGCTGAACATGATGGGTCCTCTCAGAAGCCCGTGAAACGCGGGGTGGACAGGGAGTCACGGCGGGCACGCAGCTGGTCGGCGATCTCGCCGCGTCGCAGCCGTACGGCGGGGCTGGCGGGGTACTTGCGGAGCACGTCGAGCGTGGCCAGGCGGCGCGCGACCGCCTGGAGGGCGGCGCCCGGCTGCTTCGCCGAGGCGACCTCGGTGCTGATGCGCTGCGCCGCCGCCCAGCGCTGGGCGAACACGTTCTCGGTGATCACGTAGGCGAGGACCGGCAAGGTGGTGGCGATCAGCGCGTTCCACCGCTCCAGGACCGTCGCCCAGCCGCGCTCCGACTGGGCCGTCACGTGCGCCTTGCGCTTCTCGCCCTGGGTGCGGGCCGAGTAGGCCTGCGACAGGCCGGAGACGGCGAAGACCGGGTTGATGAGCGCCGCGGCGCCGAGCGAGACGGCGGCGCCGGCGTAGCTCACCTTGGGCAGGGCTTCGGGATCGAGGTCGACGATGCGGGAGACCTGGGCGACGAGCTGCGCCGTCTCCGCCGCGATCCGCTGCGTCGGCGCCAGCGCGGCACGCAGCGCCGCCTCGCCCTGCTTCAGCCAGGCCGGCTCCCCGCCGCCCGCCGCCTTGATCAGCAGCGCGTCGCGGTGGCGCAGGAACGCGGGCAGCACGAAGGCGACCTGGTCGAGGTGGCGCTGGAGCTCGCCGAGCCCGATCTGCAGCACGGCCGCAACGCGCGCACGCTCCTCCGGCGCCTCCGCGGGAAACACCTCCCCGGCCCAGGCCCCCGCCCCGGCCCCGGCCCAGGCCCCCGCCCTGGCCTCGCCCTCGCCCTCGCCCTCGCCCAGGAGGGCGGCGTGCAGCTCGTAGAACGGGCCGAAGATCGTGTAGAGCAGGTAGTCCTCCTCCAGGCCGACCGCGGCGCGCAGGAGGTCGGGAATCTGCCGGGGCGTCGCGCTCGCGTAACTCCACGTCCTGATCTCGATGTGGGCCGTCTGGACGACCTCCGGCTGGGCGACGATCACGTGCTCGCCGCGCTCGGTCGACACCCGCAGCGCCGGACGCGCTCCCGTCAGGTCGCCGTCGACGCCCCGGATCGTGTCGTAGGCGATCCTGACGTTGACGTCAGGGCCCTTCATCCGTATGCCGTCCCCCGCGAACGCGATCGCCACCGGGCTGCCGTCGGCGAGCTCGGCGGGCAGGATGCCCGACGTCAGCGTGCGCTCGGCGGCCTCACGCAACTTCGTGTTCTCGTGCAGGCGCCGCCCGAACGTGCCCGAGTCGCAGGTGACCGCCAGCGGCCCGTGCGCCGGCGTGAACACCACGAACCGCTCAGCCGACCCGGCGACCCGCAACTGCGGATCGTCCAGCGTGAACGCGGCGACCACCCGCTGGGTGTCGGTGGCCTGGAACTCCAGCGCGTCGTCCGTCAAGATGCAGTCGGCTTTCACCGCCGGGCTGCCCGAGACCGGCCCCCTGATCGTGACCGGCGCCGACAACCCCGCCGGCGCCGCGGCCGAGGAAGGCCGGTGCATCGGCACCGCCACGGTGGCGGAACCCTCGTGCAGCGCCGACGTCGCCGCCATGAACGCCTGCCGCACCTGGACCGTCGCCAGATGCAACGTCGCCCCCGTCAGGAACCGCCCGCCCAGAAGCGCACCACCGCGAAGCCGCACCGAGCTGGGACCGTACGCGCTCAGCGCCGCCCGGTTCACCGGCCACTCCACCAGCACCTCACCGCGAGCACGCACCATCAGCCGCCCACCGGCCAGCACCACGTACGCCGTGACCTCCCCGTCCACCCCCTCGGACGACTCGAAATGCGGCGTGATCGAGACGGCGCACGGGCTCACGAAATCGGCCGCCGCCGCATCCGGCAACAACCGCCCGCGCAACCCCGTCAACGTCGCCAGCGCCGCAGGAGGCAGCACCCCCGAACTCAACCTGATCGACCGCCCCTGCGGCAACCGCAGATCGGCCACCAGCCGGGTGCTGTTGTCGGCCAGCTCGATCGACGCCTCAGGATCACGCGCCGGATCGAGCGCCACCACCGCCGGCGCCCGCCCCAGCCCCATCCCGCCACTGTCGTGCACGTACACCGCCGGCCAGTCGGTCACCAGCAACGACCGCGTCCCCGTCCACGAGAAGCCGGTCGACTGCTGCTCACGCACCCCCTGCTGCCAGGTGCTGTCGAAGACCACGCGCCCGCGCACCGGGCCCCATGCCACAGCCATGCGCGGATTGTCTCGCCACTACGGCAGCGCGTACACGCACAATTACCCACAACTTCGGGCCACGGTGCTGGACGCACCTAGGGTGGGTGGGGTGACGGACGTGGTCGTGATCTACACCGACGGCGCCTGCCGAGGCAACCCCGGGCCCGGCGGGTGGGGATGCCTGCTGCAGTACGGCGGACACCAGCGCGAACTGAAGGGCGGCGAACCCGCCACGACGAACAACCGGATGGAACTGATGGCCGCCATCCAGGCGCTGGAAGCACTCAAACGCCCCTGCGAGGTGCGGCTGTACACAGACAGCACCTATGTGAGGAGCGGGATCACGTCGTGGATCGCGGGATGGAAACGCAACGGGTGGAAGACGGCGGGGCGGGAGCCGGTGAAGAATGCCGACCTGTGGCAGAGACTGGAGCAGGCGGCGGGCAGGCACCGGGTGGAATGGTTGTGGGTGAAGGGCCACAACGGGGACCCGGGGAACGAGCGCGCGGACGAACTGGCGCGACTGGGGTGTGAGGGGGCGGGGGTCGGCTAGGGAGAGGGGGTGCCGTGGGGCCAGATGCAGGTCGAAGAGGCGCTGAGATAGAGGTTGTCGCCCTCCGCCCAGGTAAGGGAGAGCTTGAAGCCCTCGGGCTGTGATTCGCCGCTCAGATCCGGGTTGCCGCTGTCTCCCACGGCGACGATTCGATGACCTTGTGACTCCCAGAACGCGCGGATCTGCTGAGAGACGGCCATGTTTTGATCTTTCGGGATCTCGCGCAGCCAGTAGGCGCGGCTCACGATGACCTGATTCTCGGATGTCCCCTCACTCTGGCAGCCACTCGGTGCGCTGAAGGACGGAAGCGCTTCGAGTCTCGGTGGCGGGGTGATGGTGCGCGTCGTCTGGTCGATCAACTTGTCGATGATGCTGAGAGCTTGGGGCTGGGTGAGAGTGGGCTCGTTCACAGTGCATCCCGTCAGCAGGAAGAGGAAGGCAAGGAGGGTGTGGCGCACGTCGTCACCTGTTCAGCTTGAGGGCCAGGTCGGGGTCAAGCTCGGGCATGAGGAGCTGGGGCTTGTCGTTGAGCGGCGGGGGAGCGGTCAGCTTGTCGTGTTGGCCGTTGATGAGGCGGCCGATGTTGCGCAGCGAGGCTGAGTCGGCGTCCCAATAGCTGCTGTGGGCAGCGGTGTAGACCTCCCGTCCCACTGGAAAATGACGCGCCCCGAACGACGCGTTCCCCGGATCCGCCCCGAACCTCCCCAACGCTGCCACCGGATCCCCTCCGGCCTCCCCCACCCACACCCGCCTGGGATCCATCCCAAGCTCACCCGCATGATCCACCCCCACCCCCGGACTCCCAACGAAGATGAGCTCGTCCGCCAGCCGCCCCGGACGCAGTCTGGCGGCGTGGCCGGTGGTCAGGGAGCCGTAGCTGTGCCCCACGACCACCTGTCGTGCCGTCGCCGACGGTTCGTGGCTGGCGCGGAGGCCGTCGGTGAAGGCGGCCAAGGCGCGGCCCCCGGCGGCGGCGGCGTTGCCGAGGGCGACGGTTCTGCCCGGATCGATGAGGCCGGGGTCGAGTTGTGGCGCGTCGTAGCCGAGCCAGGTGATCGACGCGATGGTCCGGCCGCCGCTGGTGGCGTCGGCCTGGCGCCACAGGGCGCGGGCGCGTTCGAGGTCGCCGTGGGCGACGTCGAGGCCGGAGGTCAGCCCTGAGACGTTGGTGACCGTGATGTCGGCGGTGTCGGGGTCGCCCCATGAGACGACGAGGCGTCCCTGCCCGGTCACGTCGAACGCCAGGAGGAGGGGCGGCGGGTAGCCGGAGACGGGGATGATCTTCTTCTCGATGTACTCGATCCTGCGCAGCTGGTTGGCGATCCGTTCCCAGCCGCCGAGGTCGAGTGGGTGTCCGAACGTGGTCGTGGCCCGATCCAGCTCGGCCGTCAGCCGGGCCTTCTCGCGAGCGAGCCACCCCCGGTTGGCCGTGTCCCGCACCTTGGACGGCACCCCGTTGAGCAGTCCGAACCCGCCCACCCCGACCAGGGTCGACTGGACCGCCTCCGCGAGCCCGCGCCACCACGCGTTGACCCGGGCAGCGAGGTCCGCGTCGCGTCCCTGCAGCTCCAGCAGCCGCTTCAGCGCCGCCCTGTCGCCCGTGGCGAGGCGGTTGAGGAGGGTGCCGGTGGCGTGGGGGTCGGGGGCGTGGGCGCCGAACAGGTGGTGAGCTGTCAGGCCTGACGGGAGTGGGCCGGTGGGGACGGTGTGCTGGATGAGGGTCAGGCGGCGGCGCAGGTCGGTGCTCTGGGTGGCGGCCCAGCTCGCGATCTGGCCGACCGTGTGTCCTGGCTGGGAGGGCAGGCCGTGGGTGGACAGTTCGGTGGCCAGGCGGGCGCCGGCGGCGGTGAGGGTGTGGGCGGCCTGGTCGAGGGAGGCCGCGAGGGCGGTCATGGCACGCGGGTCGATGCCCTGGAAGGCGCTGGGGGTGGGGCTGAGGGTGACGGGGGTGGTGGTGACCTGGGGGACGAAGGGTGGGGGTCCGCCTTGCCGTACGACCTGGGTGGCCAGCGACTGGAGGGCCGACGACAGGGCCGTCTGGAGGCGGGTGCGGCTGTCGGCGAGGGTGGTGGTGAAGGCGGTGGCGCCGCCGCCGACCCAGGTGTGGGCGGCCATGAGGCGGGCGGCCGTGTCGAGCGCGGCGTGGTGGTCGGCGGCGAGGGCCGTCGCGCGTTTGAAGGCTTCGAGGGCCGCTGCATACTCCGCCATGACCGGCTCAGGATGGCAGGCGGGGCAGGCCCGTATCAGCAGGTCGGCGGGTTACCCGGGTTCGTGGTGGTCTGGGAGGTGCGGATGGGGAGGGCCTCCAGGCCGCGGATGATCGAGGGGCCGCCGGGCCGCCAGGTCAGGTCTTCGGGGGCGCAGGCGAGGGTGATGGTGGGGAAGCGGCGAAGCAGGGTGGCGAGGGCCACCTTGGCCTCCAGGCGGGCGAGGGGCGCGCCGATGCAGTGGTGGATGCCGTGGCCGAAGGCGAGGTGCGGGTTGTCGCTCCGGCCGCCGTCGAGGCGGTCGGCGTCGACAGGGGCGAGGTGCGTCCTGGCGCGGTGACGCCGTTCGTGGCCGCGTCGGGACCCGCGCTGATCATCTACACCTACCTGATCCAGGGACTCGAGCTCTCGGGAAGGGACATCGAGGACATCGTCGATCAGGTGGTCATGCCCGCCGTTCAGGTGAGCAGCTTCAGGTCCGGGTAGACGTGGATGGGCGGCGGCTCGGACGGCAGGGTGAGCGTCGCGGTGTGGGTGCGGCCCCTGCTGCCGCCGACCTCGACGATGAGCGTGCGCTTGCGCAGCCTGACCGAGCGGCTGCCGCCTTCCAGCGAGCGCACCGGCCAGGGCAGGCGGACGCGGAGCTCGTCGAGGGTGCGCGTCGGGTCGGAGACGGCGACCCGCAGTTCGGAGCCCGACCTGCTGATCACCAGCGCGCAGGGCCCGTCGACCTCGACGCCGTCGACGGAGCCCGCCCGCCAGAAGGCGGCGGCCAGCACGTCGCCCGACCGTACGGCCTGCACGCGCGAGCTGTTGGCGGCTACCTCGACGTACGGCTCGGCGGCGAAGGCGGCGGTGGCCTCGGCGGTGGCGCCGGGCAGGACGGCATAGGCGTACCGCCCGCGCTCGGGGTCGACGCCGTGGTCGAGCACGATGGTCGTGTAGTGCCTGGTGTGGCGCTCGCCGTCGCCCCCGGTGGTGGCGCCGCGGTCGATGTCGCGCCAGCGGCCGGTGCGCCTGTCCCTGACGACCTTCATCTCGGCCTCGCCGAGCATGACGTATCCGGCCACGTCAGGAAGGTGGACCCATGAGTCGCCGCGTGACAGGTCGGGGTGGCCGCGTCCGGTGTTGCGGTTCTCGACGACGGTCTCGACGCGGCGGCCGTCGGAGGCGGTGACGCCCGCGCCCAGGGCGATCACGGCGTCGTCGAGCAGGAACCATGCCTTCTTGGCGCGCAGGGAGGAGTTCTGGGCGTCGAGCTGCATGGCCGCCACGCCGAGGTTGCCGAGGGCGGCGCCGCCGGCCCAGCGGGTGGGCGGCCGGTAGCGGGCGCCGTGCGGCACGTTGGCGCGTTTGCGCCGGTCGACGGTGGTGCCGGGCAGCCGGTAGGGGTCGATGGTCGGCCACAGCTCGTCGTTCCAGTGGGTCAGGTCCTCGGTGTAGAGGTAGGTCATGCCGTCGGCGGTGTACCAGCCGTGCAGGTTCTCCCGGTTCATGCCCTCGACCGCGGCGATGCGCGACGACGACATGGAGATCGTGTAGGCCCAGGTGGGACGCCGGTGCACGACCCGGTCCATGTCGGCGAAGACGTACGTGCCGACGGTGCGCTCGCCCGGGGCGATCGCGGCGTCGGCCATGAGCGCCCGCGCCGCGGGCGGCGTGGTGAGGGCGGGGTTGCGGGTGAGCCAGCCCTTGACCAGCGGGCGCCAGCGTTCGGCGTGCTTGTCGGGTGCGGCGGGCAGCAGGTTGAGTATGGCCTCCATGGCCTTCTGCCCCGAGGTCACGTCGCGGTGGCCCTGGACGCTGATCTGGCGCCCGCGCAGGCCGTCCATCATCAGGCCGTCGAAGACGACCGGGACGAAGGAGCGCTCCACGATGTCGAAGACGTTGTCGAGGTCGGGGTCGGTGATGGCCCACGGCGAGCCCGACAGCAGGGTGACGAGCCTGGCGATGCCGTCGAGGTAGTCGACGCCGTAGCTGCCGGTGTAGGGGAACAGGTCGTGCTGGATGAAGGAGCCGTCGCGGTAGAAGCCGTCGCCCGGGCCCCTGGTCAGCCGCAGCAGGCTCCAGCGCCCGCCGCCGCGCTTGTCGGAGATCGCGGACCTGGCCCGCTTGATCAGCCGCGAGTCGTGGGTGAGCACGCCGTGTACGGCCACGGCCATGGCCTTGCCCGCCCGGTTCGCCCCGGTCTCGGGGACCGAGGTGCCCGCGCGGTGGTCGGCGTCGGGGCACCAGCGGTGCAGCGGGCGCAGCCAGCGTTCGAGCCGGTTGTCGGGGATGGCCTCGTAGAGCAGGGCGCAGGTGTCGGTCAGCGAGCGGGGCACGCCGATCTCCCACCAGTACCAGTTGCTGCCGCGCCGGTCGAGCTGCTCGTTGTAGGCGTGCCGGTGCAGGAAGTCCAGCGCCTTGATCGCGATCTTGGCGACGTCGCGGTCGCGGTGCATGCGGGTGCCGGGCGTCGCCCAGCCCAGCGCCAGGGCGCGCATGCGGTTGTAGGAACGGTTGAAGTTGCCGTTGGCCGGATGGCTCATCGGCAGGTCGTCCCAGAGGCTGGGGCGGCGCGGGTCGAAGTCGAGCTTGCGCAGGACCGCGCTCGCCGAGCCCTCCAGCCGGGCCGGGTCGGCCAGCATCATCTCCACCCAGCGGCGCCGTGCCGTACTGAAGGCACTCGCGCCGGCTTCGGCGGGCCTGCCCGCCAGGGCGAGGCCGGTGACGGCCGCGGCCCCCAGCAGGGCTGATCGCCGGGAGAGGGGGAAGGTCATGAAAGAGGGCCTCGCTCGCGGGGTGCCGACACCACAATGACAAAACGTGCCATGCGGGGATCATCAGGTCAATTTGGGTGGGAGATCCACGGCTTCGCGCATCTCCGTAAGCTGGGGACATGGCACCGGTTCTGACCATGCTCGACGGCGTCGCCTGGAAGGGCACGCGCGTGGTCGGCGACCGTGCCCGCACGCTCCTGGCCGTCCTGGTGCTGTACGGCAGAGCAGGCGTGAGCGACGAGCGCCTGGTCGAGGAGCTGTGGGGCGCCGAGCCCCCGGCCAACCCGACCAAGGCGCTGCAGGTCGTCGTCTCCCGGGTGCGGGCGGCGACCTCGCCCGAGGCCGTGGTGCGCACCCCGCACGGATACCGGCTGGGGCTGCGCGACGTCGACGTCGACGCGCTGCTCGTGGCGGTGCTGGCGGGCAGGGCGCGCGAATCGCTGGCCGAGGGCGACGTCACCACCGCGACGGAGCGGGCCCGCGAGGCGCTCGACCTGGCGGGCAACGGCGTGGAAGGCTCCACGGGGGCGCTGGAGGACCTGCGCGAGCGCGCCGCCGGGCACCTGGCCGACTCGCGCCGGGTGCTGGCCCTGGCCCGCAGCAGGAGCGGCGCCCACGAGGAGGCGCTGCCGCTGCTGGAGGAGGCCGCCGCCGCCCAGCCGTACGACCAGGAGCTGATCGCCGGCCTGCTGCGCAGCGAGGCGGCGGTGCGCGGCGCGGCCGCGGCGCTCGAACGTTACGACCGCCACCGGGCCGGCCTGGCCGAACACCTCGGCGCCGACCCTGGGCCCGAGCTCGCCCGCGTGCACGCCGAGCTGCTGGCGGCCGACCATCCGGTGCGCGAGGGCGTCCTGTTCGACGGCTCGTCGCTGCTCGGCAGGGACGACGACCTGCGAGCGGTGCGCGCCCTGCTGGCCGGCAGCCGCGTGGTCTCCATCCTCGGACCCGGCGGGCTGGGCAAGACGCGGCTCGCGCACGTCGTCGGCAGGGTCGCCGAGCAGCCGATCGTGCACTTCGTCGAGCTCGTCAGCGTCGGCTCGCCCGACGACGTCGTGAGCGAGCTCGGTTCCGCGCTCGGCGTGCGCGACTCGGTCGGCGCCCGGCGGGCCCTGGCTCCCAGCCAGCGTGCCGACCTGCGCTCCAGGATCGCCCAGCACCTCGGCCAGGCGCCCGCGCTGCTCATCCTCGACAACTGCGAGCACGTGGTCGACGCCGTGGCCGACCTGGTGGCCTTCCTGGTGGCGGCCACCCGCGACCTGCGCGTGCTGACCACCTCGCGCGCGCCCCTGTCGATCGCCGCCGAGCAGGTCTACCCTCTCGGCGAGCTCGACGCCGGCGACGCCGTGGAGCTGTTCCGCCAGCGTGCCAGGGCCGCCCGTCCCGACGCCCGCCTCGACGAGCCCGCCGTCCTCGACGTCGTCACCCGGCTCGACGGGCTGCCGCTGGCGATCGAGCTGGCCGCGGCCAAGGTGCGGGTGATGTCGGTCGAGGAGATCGGCAGGCGGCTGGCCAACCGGTTCGTCCTGCTGACCGGCGGCGACCGTAGCGCGCCCGACCGGCACAGGACCCTGCTGGCGGTGATCGACTGGTCGTGGAACCTGCTCGACGAGCACGAACGCCGCGCCCTGCACTGGTTGTCGCAGTTCGGCGACGGCTTCACGCTGGAGGCGGCCGAGCACCTGCTGGGGCCCGACGCGCTGCAGTCCGTGCGGGCGCTGGCCGACCAGTCGCTGCTGACCGTCGGCGAGAGCGACGCGGGCGTGCGCTACCGGATGCTGGAGACGGTCAGGGAGTTCGGCAGGATGCGCCTGGCCGAGGCCGGCGAGCAGGACCAGGCCAGGGCCGCCTACCGCGCCTGGGCCGTGAAGTTCGCGATCCACCATGCCGACAGGCTCAACGGCCCCGGCCAGTTCGAGGCGGTCGACTCGCTGCGCGCCGAGGAGGGCAACCTCGCCGAGCTGCTGCGCCAGACGCTGAGCGAGCCCGACATCCCGACGGCGGTGCAGCTCCTGGCCGGGCTCGGGGGACTGTGGTCCATGCGGGGTGACCACCCGCGCGTGCTCGTGCTCAGGGACGCGGTGGTGCGGGTGCTCGACGGCTGGCGTCCGACGCCCGAGCTCGTCGAGGCCACCAGGGTCGCCGTGGTGGTCACGCTCATGAATACGATGATCATCGCTGACGCCGGTGACGAGCCGCTGCGCGAGCTGCTGCGCAGCCTGCCGATCAGCGACGCCACGCACCCCCGCGCCGCCGCCATCAGCACGGTCATGCTCGCCTTCGACCCCGCCGACGCCTCGGCCGGGCTGAGCGGGCTCGAGGAGCTCAGCCACGACCCCAACCACCACCTGGCGCACATGGCCGCGCAGACCCGCGCCCACATCCTGGAGAACGCCGGCGACAGGGTCGCCGCCGTCGAGGCCGCCGAGCAGGCGATGGCGCTGGTCGACGACGACGCCGACGGTCCGTGGCAGGGGGCGCTCATGCACACCGTGCTGGCCCACCTGGCGATGCAGCTCGGCGACACGGATCGGGCCGTGGGCCACGCCAGAGCAGCCCTGCCCGTGCTGGCCAGGCTGGGTGCGACCGACGACGAGACCCAGCTGCGCGCCGTGCTGCTGATGGCCGCGCTGGGCGACGACGACCTGGAGGCGGCCGAGGCCGAGCTCAAGGTGATCAGCAGGATCAACGAGAACGATCCGGTGCTCGGCGCGCTGGCCGTCGTCCCGCTGTGCGCCGCCGAGGTCGCCCTCGCGCGCGGAGACGCCGCGGGGGCGCTGCAGGAGTATCGCGTGGGAGTCCAGCGGGCGCGCGACCTGCGGCTGCCCGCCGTACCCCAGTCGGGGTTCGAGCCGTGGCTGGTGATGGCGGAGGCGCTGGCCCTGGTGGCCTTCGCCTACCACGGCACCCCGGCCGACGTGCCGTACGGCCAGGAGCTGCTGCGGGTGGCCGTCGGGCGGATCGACGCGGTGCTGAACAAGGGCATCTCGTTCATCGACTACCCGATCTCGGGCACGATGTTGTTCGCCTTCAGCGCCTGGGGGATGTTGCGTGGCGATATGACATCCGACGACGCGATCAGGGCGCTGGCGCTGGCCGAGCGGTTCGGCTACAACCGCAGCCTGCCGTCCCTGACGCTGGAGCGAGCCGAGGCGTGCGCCGAGCGGGTGGCGCCGGGCGCGCTCGCCGCCGTCTTCGAGGAGTACGGCGAGCGGCGGGGCCCCGACCTGCTCGACGAGGCGCGCGCCCTGGCGGCCCGGCTCTGTCAGACGTGCCTGCGCTTGTAGCTCGACACCGACAGCGGGGCGAAGACCGCGATGACGACCACCCCGGCCAGCAGCGTCCAGAAGACGGCCGTGCTGACCGTGCCGTGGTTGGCCAGGTCGCGGGCGGCGGTGACCAGGTGCGAGACCGGGTTCACCCGGACGAACGCGGCCAGCCAGTCGGGAAGGGTGTCGATCGGGACGAACGCATTCGACAGGAACGTCAGCGGGAACAGGATCAGCATCGAGATGCCCTGCACCGCCTGCGCGCTCCTGGCGATCGTGCCGATCCAGGTGAAGATCCACGCCAGCGCCCAGCCGGTGAAGATCGACAGCAGGATGGCGGCGGTCACCCCGGTGAAGCCGCCACCCGGCCGGTAGCCCATCAGGATGCCCGTCGCGAACGTCAGCACCGAGGCGATGGCGTAGCGCGACAGGTCCGCGACCATCGGACCGGCGAGCGGGGCGATCCTGGCCATCGGCAACGACTTGAACCGGTCGAAGACGCCCTTCTCCATGTCCTCGCGCAACTTCGTGCCCGTGACCATGCAGGTGGTCAGCACGGTCTGGGCGACGATGCCGGGGATCATCAACGGCAGGTAGTCCTCGACGCTGCCCGACACGGCGCCGCCGAAGATGTAGGCGAACATCGCGGTGAAGATCAACGGCTGCAGGACCACGTCGAAGAACTGCTCGGGCTGCCTGCGCATGTTCTTCAACGACCGCCACGCCATCGTCATCGTCTGGCTCACGGTCTCGCTCGTCGAGACGGTCCGCCGCGCGGTCGCGGCGCGGTCACGCCCGCGCGTGGTGGGTGCGAGGGTGGTGGTCATCGGTTCTCCTCCTCCGCGGTCCCGTGGCCGGTCAGAGCCAGGAAGACCTCGTCCAGACTGGGCTTGGCCACGTTCATCGAGGCGATCGACACCCCGGAGTCGCGCAGCGCGATCAGCACGTCGGCGGCCAGGTCGGCCTGCTCCAGCGCGACGTTCAGGCGGCCCTGCTCGGGGCTGAGCACCGGGTCGGAGCCGAGGATCCTGCGCACCACGGCCGCGGCGGCGGGCACCGCGCCCGGGTCGGTGAGCAGCAGTTGCAGGGTCGAGTTGCCGACGGCCGTCTTCAGCTCGTCGGGCGTGCCCTCGGCGACCTTGCGGCCGTGGTCGATGACCGCGATGCGGTCGGCGAGCTGGTCGGCCTCGTCGAGGTACTGCGTGGTCAGCAGCACGGTGCAGCCGTCGGCGACCAGGCCGCGGATCGTCTCCCACATCTGGCCGCGCGTGCGCGGGTCGAGGCCGGTGGTCGGCTCGTCGAGGAAGATCAGCGGAGGCCTGGTGATCAGGCTGGCGGCCAGGTCGAGGCGCCGCCGCATGCCGCCGGAGAAGTGCGCGATCGGCTTGTCGGCCGCGTCCTCCAGGCCGAACTGCGCCAGCAGCTCCTCGGCGATCTGCCGGGCACGCTTGCTCGGGATGCCCTGAAGCCGGCCGAAGAGCCAGAGGTTCTCGCGGGCGGTGAGGATCTCGTCGACCGAGGCGTACTGGCCGGTGACGCCGACCAGCTGCCTGATCACGTGGGGCTCCCTGGCGACGTCCACGCCGAAGATCTCCGCGTGCCCGTCGTCGATCTTCAGCAGGGTCGCCAGCATGCGCAGCATGGTGGTCTTGCCGGCGCCGTTGGGGCCGAGCACGCCGAAGATCTCGCCGGGCCGTACGGCCAGGTCGACGCCGTCGACGGCGCGTTGCTCACCGAAGGTCTTGACCAGCCCGTCGGCCATGACGGCCAGGTCGGTCCCGGCGGGCGAGGGCCCGCCGGGACGGTCGAGCGCTGTGGTAGTCATGGCCCCAGGGTGCGTGGGCCTGGTTTCACGGTGCCCTCGCGGCGGTTTCACGCCGTTTCGTCCCGCCCGCCTGCGCCGGCGAGCCTCCGGCCTCTGCTGATTGCCAGAGGGGCCCTACCAAACCGGGCGACGGCGGCTTACCGTCCGCTCAGTGTCCTATCGGAGCACCCCCACCGGAGGATGGTCCATGAAAGCCAGGCTCCTCGCAGCCCTCGCGGCCTTATCCCTGGCCGCCCCCCTCGTCCACGCCGCCCCGGCCTCCGCCGTCCAGTTCGCCCCGCCCAACATCTCGCTGGCCAACGTCAAGGCCCACCTGACGCAGTTCCAGGCGATCGCCACCAGCAACGGCGGCAACCGGGCGCACGGCCGCCCCGGCTACCTGGCCTCGGCCAACTACGTCAAGGCCCAGCTGGACGCCGCCGGCTTCCAGACCGTCCTGCAGTCGTTCACCTACAACGGCCTGACCGGCTACAACGTGCTCGCCGACTGGCCGGGAGGCAACCCCGACGACATCCTCATGGTCGGCGCCCACCTCGACAGCGTGGCCGCCGGGCCGGGCATCAACGACAACGGCTCGGGCAGCGCGGCGATCCTGGAGACGGCCCTCGAGGTCTCGCGCCAGGCGCTCCAGCCGACCAAGCACCTGCGCTTCGCCTGGTGGGGTGCGGAGGAGCTGGGCCTGCGCGGTTCGCAGCACTACGTCACCAACCTGGCCGCCACCGAGCGGGCCAAGATCAAGGCGTACCTGAACTTCGACATGGTCGGCTCCCCGAACGCGGGCTACTTCCTCTACGACGGCGACAACTCCGACGGCGTCGGCGCCGGACCGGGACCGGCCGGCTCGGCCCAGCTGGAGCAGGTCCTGCAGGGCTACTTCACCTCGATCGGCGTGCCCACGCGCGGCACCGACTTCGACGGCCGCTCCGACTACGGCCCGTTCATCTCCCGCGGCATCGCCGCAGGCGGCACCTTCACCGGCGCCGAGGGCATCAAGTCGAGCGCCCAGGCGCAGCTCTGGGGCGGTACGGCAGGGCAGGCCTTCGACGTCTGCTACCACCGCGCCTGCGACACCACGGCCAACATCAACGACACCGCCCTCGACCGCAACGCCGACGCCATCGCCCACGCCGTCTGGACGATCAGCACCGCCACTCCGCCGGTGACCGTCTGGTCCGACGACTTCGAGGCGGCCGGCGGCTGGACCGTCAACCCGTCCGGCACCGACACCGCCACCACCGGGCAGTGGGAGCGCGGCGACCCCGCGGCGACCACCTCCAGCGGCGCCAAGCAGCTCGGCACCACCGTCAGCGGCGTCAACGACCTGGTGACAGGCCGCCTCGCCGGAGCGGCCGCAGGCGACCACGACATCGACGGGGGCCTCACCTCCGTGCAGTCACCGCCGATCGCCCTGCCGTCGGGGGCCACGCTCACGCTGTCGTTGTCGTGGTACCTGGCGCACGGCTCCAACGCCTCCAGCGCGGACCTCTTCCGCGTGAAGGTCAACGGGACGACCGTCTTCCAGCAGCTCGGCGCCGCGTCAGACCGCGGCGGCGCGTGGGCCACGGCGACCGCGAACATCTCGTCCTTCGCCGGCCAGACGGTCACGATCCTGATCGAGGCGGCCGACGCCTCGGGCGCCAGCCTGGTCGAGGCGGGCGTGGACGACGTGAAGATCACCCGCTGACCGGGTCATGCGTCCGGTGCCGCCCGGGCGGCACCGGACGCATGCCTAGACCTCCAACTCGTCCATCAGCGACCCCAGCAGGTCGTCCTCGGGGCTCAACGATGCGCGCGGCGACTTCCCGCAGGCTCACGTCCTCCAGGAAGAGAGTGGCCGGAACGTCCAGGTCGAAGTCGTCGCGCAGCCGGTTCATGATGAACACCGCGGTCAGCGAGTCGCCGCCGACCGCGAGGTAGGTCTGTCCCAGGCGCGGGCGTCGTTGCACAGGAGGCTGATGATCCGCAGCCCTTCTCCGAGAGGCCGCCGGTCCATGATCGAGCACGTCACCGACCCTAGGGACGCGCTCCGCCAGATTTCTGTCGGTCCCGGCTGCCATCCTCAGAACCTGCTCACACCCCCCGATCCGTGAGGAGCGTCGATGGCAGCGGACGTCTGGACCCTCGAGCGGGCAGGCCGGTCGATCGGCGAGGTCCGCGTCGACGACAGCGACTTCCCGTGGCTGCACGGCGCCTTCGTCGCCCTCGACGGATTCCCGCCCTGGGCGCCGCTCTTCGCCCAAGAGCTCGCCCTCCTGGAGGCCGGCGGCGACCTCGGCGAGCAGTGGGAGGAGCTCTGGACACGCCTCGACCGCGACCTGGACCTGGTCGACCCGGAGGGCAAGCCGGTAGAGAGCTTCCTGCTCCACGTCGAAGAGGGGCGCGCGTGGTTCCGGCTCCTGCGCCGCGAGTGACACACGAGGATCGCCATATCTCACCCCGCGGCTACTTTTTGTCAACCTGACAGAAACCTAGGCTCGGATACATGTCCGACTCCTGGGAACCGCCCGCGGTGCTTCTCGCCGTCGACCTGGTGATCCTGACCCTGCGCGGATCGCGTCTCTGCGTCCTGCTCGTCGAGCGCGGGATCGATCCACACCAGGGGGCTCTGGCGCTGCCGGGCGGGTTCCTGCAGCACGCCGAAGAGGACATAGGTGCTGCCGCCCGCCGGGAACTCATGGAGGAGACCGATCTCGATGCCGGGAACCTGCGCCTGGAGCACCTGGGCGTGTACGGCACGCCCGGCCGTGACCCTCGTGGGCGAGTCGTGTCGGTGGCGCACCTGGCCATCGCTCCTCGCCTGCCTGAGCCGACCGCCGGCACGGACGCCGCCGGTGCCGGATGGCGGCCTGTCGACGAGGTGCTTTCAGGCGGGCTGCCGCTCGCCTTCGATCACCGGCAGATCATCGACGACGGAGTGGAACGCGCACGCGTCAAGCTCGAGCACTCCGCCCTCGCAACGGCCTTCTGCGGCCAGGTCTTCACCATCACCGACCTGCAGGAGGTGTACGAGGCGGTCTGGGGCATGCCCCTCGATCCGCGCAATTTCTACCGCAAGGTCCAGAAGGCGGAGGGGTTCATCGTCCCGGTAGGTGCTGCCCGCAAGTCCACCACCGGGCGACCGGCGCGGCTGTTTCGAGCCGGTACGAGCACGATCCTCCACCCGCCGATGACCCGCCCCAGCGAAGGCTGAGCGCAAAGGAGAGTACGCGAGTGAGCAATCGCCCGATCGTGATCCTGACCGCGTTGGATCTGGAGTACCAGGCGATCCGCACCTTACTGGATCAGCCGCGACTGCATCGTCACGAGCACGGCACGCGATTCGAGGTGGGCGGGCTCGGCCGCTGCGAGGTGGCCTTGGCGCACGTCGGCACGGGCAATCAGGCAGCAGCCGTGCTCGCTGAACGAGCCATCAGCGAATTCCACCCGCCTGCCCTGCTGTTCGTCGGTGTGGCAGGAGCTCTGCACTCCCACATCGCCCTCGGCGACATCGTCGTGGCCACCCGCGTATACGCCTACCACGGCGCGACCAGCGAGGACAGTGGAACCAGGAGCCGTCCGCGCAGCTGGGAGACCTCGCACGCGGCGGAGCAGATCGCTCGACACCTGGGCAGGACCGGCGCATGGCTCCGGGCCCTGCCCGACGACGCCCCGATGCCTCACGTGCATTTCGGGCCGATCGCCGCCGGGGAGGTGGTCCTGAACTCCAAGGTGTCCGGTCACGCCCGCTGGATCGACCAGAACTACAACGACGCGTCCGCGATCGAGATGGAGGGCGCCGGAGTCGCCCAGGCGGGTCATCTGAACGGGGCGCTGCCGGTGGTCGTCGTCCGAGGCATCAGCGATCGGGCGGACGGCACGAAAGAAGACACCGACCGTGCCCAGTGGCAGCCACGGGCCGCCGCGAACGCCGCGGCGTTCGCGGCCGCGCTGGCCCAGGAGATCGCGGCCGAGGATCGCGACGGCACATGGGGGCCATCGAAGCCCGCGGCGAGGGGAGAAGAAATGCGAGGTCAGCACGTCACGTACAACATCGCGAGGGACAGCGCTCGGGTCGGGGTGCAGGCCGGTGTCGTACACGGCGGCATCAGGCTCGGCCTCGACCCGAGCCAGTCGCTCGACCTGGCGGAAGCGCTCACCGCCTTCCGCGCCCAACTCCGCCGGGCCCACCAGGAGGGCCGGCTCGACGACCACGAATACGAGGCGGCCGAGGCGGAGCTCACCACCGCCGACGAGGCGCTGGAGGCGCAGACCCCCGAGAGCAAGAGCAAGCTGAAGCTGGCCCTGAAGCGGCTCCGCGGTCTGGTCAGCGACGTGGCCGAGCTGGCGTCGGAACTGGCCAACATCATCGCGCTCACACAGGCGCTGCCATGATGCCGCCCCATGAGGCGGTGGCGAACACGGCGGCCGACTCCGCCCGTGTGGACGTGCAGGTGGGGATTCTTCATGGCGACGTCTACTACGTCGTGCCGCCCGAATCGACCGCGGAGGAGAAGTTCGAGATCGGGGTGCGGCGGCTCGACGGAGGGATGCGAGAGCCCGCCTGGCAGCTCATCAGCGAGGTGGCCTTCTCCGGGCATCTCAACAACAAGGTCTGCTTCTACTGGTACCTGGCGTTGCTGAGCGGCAGGACACGGCACGAGCTGTCCGATGAGGAGGCGGCCGCGTTGCGGACCTCCGAACGCTCGCTGCCGCTCACCGCGGACGACTCCTGGGCCGACGGCGTCCGGATCATTCGCCGGTTGCTCTGCCTGGACACCAAGCCGCTCGGTGACGTGCGCATCTTGATGAAGGAGTTCGATCAGCTCCGGCCCGTCCAGCGCGCCCTGATCCTGCGGCACCTGGAGATGACCCTCGACCGCGAGCTCAGGGTGCAATTGTGGGAACGTTCCCTGGAGCAGGCCCGGGCCGGCCGGATGGCCGGTGACAGGGAAGGGCGGGTCTGGATGTTCTTCCAGGCCGAGCCAAGGCTCCCTCGGATGCGGCCGGCGAATCCGGTCGCCATCTCCGGGTCCACATGGGTGCGGGCGCTGCTGGGGGCCACCACGGCGGTCGCGGCTGCCGTGTATCTCGCCTATGTGCTCGCCGCGGGTGGGCGAGTCCTCACCCTGATCCTCTGCCTGACGCTCAGCGGCGTGGGCGGCTACCTCACTGCGCACGATGGTGCTGAATGGCGCTTCCGTTCTGAACGGCGCTGGGCCAAGGACGAGCTCTACCTGTCGCCGCGACGCATGAGTACTTCCAAAGGTGGCTTCGCCCATCGCGTGGATCAGCGGTTCGAGTACTACTTCGCCAAGTACGTGCCGCGCGGGACGGAAAGCAGTCGCTGGCTGGCGCAGACCGCAGGCATCCGCCAGAGCATGCGGGACGAGGTGGTGGAGGTATACCGCGAGTCGGCGGTCGTCGTGGAAGAGATCAACTGGCTGATTCGGCACCGAGCCCAGGAGGCCAGATCCCGAGCGCAGAAGGGCACGCTGTGGAGCTATCGCGAGGACCTGGCCACGCCCTGGCGCACGAGGGTGTTGGCCGTACTCGGCCTCTCGCTGCTCGTAACTGGCTTGACCTGGGCGTCGTGGACGGCTGTGCCCCTCAGGCCCTTGCCCGTGATCCTGTCGGCCGTTCTCGTCACCGTGGGCGGCTGGATCGGCGGCCGAGCAGGGTTGCGCGTGATTCTGGAGCGTCGCCGGTTCGCCGCTGATCGGCTCGAAGCCGAGCGGCTCGAGGCCGAAAGCACGGCAGCCTTCGAGCGCTGGAAGACCACCCTCGCGGCCAAGCCGAAGGATGGCGAGATGGCGGCATGGCTCGACTGTGACCGCAAGCTGCTCCTGGACGAGGTCTTGCAGTACTACCGACTCACGATGCACGACGTCATCTCCCACGCCTTCATCGAAGCGCCCACGAGGTCCAGCAGGCGGGCGCGCGTGCGCGGAGGCCCCTGGCGTCATCGGAGGTACGAGCTCATCGCCTTTGTTCTCACAACCACAGGTGTGCGCCAGTTGACCGTCACGCTCGACTTCGATCACGGCACCTTCAACCATCGCCGCAGTCTGAGTTACCGGTTCGCGAACATCGCGTCCGTACGGGTGGAGCATCACGACAACGGCCAACGAGCGTTCGAGTTGGCGCTTCTAGATGGACAGAAACTCCAACTCAAGATGATCGAGTCCGATGCCAGCGGTCTTCATGAAGACGAAGACCCGAGAGTCGTGGCCAACATGACCTTGGAAGCGGCGGGCCTGCTCCACACTCTGCATGTTCTCGAGGGCGTAGCAGCGGACGGAAGAGAGTGGCTTCAGCGCGACCGCCGTCGAGGAATGCGCGGTGACGAGCCCTATCGCGCAGCCGGGTGACCGCTCAGCAGGCCGCGTACAGCACCGCTCTGAGGTCGAGGTCGTCGTCGCGGGTGGTGCGCCAGACCAGGCGTAGCCGCAACGACGGCGGTGGTGGCCGCAGGGGGAGTGCCACCAGGGTGCCGGTGGACAGGCCTTCCTCCACGGCGAATGCGGGGAGCAGCGCCATGCCCAGGCCGTTGGCCGCCCATGCCTTGGTGACCGCGATGGAGCCGACCTCGGTGCGTGAGCCCTGGCCCAGGGTGATGCGGTCGGCGAGCAGGCGGTAGGAGCACTGGCCCTCGCTGACGAGCAGGTTGTGGGCGAGCACGTCCGCGTTGCCGACGGTGGGGCGGCCGGCGAGGGGGTGGTCGGGGGAGGCTACGAGGACGATGGGGATCTGGTCGACGTCCGCGTGGGTGAGGCCGGCCGGGACGGGGGCGAAGCCGAGGGAGCCGAGCTCGTCGCCGTGGTCGAGCAGGAGGGCGGCGTCGAGGGTGCCGTCGGCGACGCCGGCCAGCAGTTGGGGGCGGTTGAGCAGTTTGACGGTGAGGCGCAGGTCGGGGCGCCTGGAGCCGAGCGCGGCGAGCAGGGCGGGGACGTGGGTGGCGGCCAGGGTTTCGAGGGTGCCGACGGTGAGCTGGGCGCCGGTGGCGGCCACCTCGGTGCGGACGCGGTCGACGTGCTCCAGGAGGGAGGGGGCCAGGTGTCTGAGGCGGTCGCCGGCCGGGGTGAGGCGCATGCCGGTCGGGGTGCGGACGAACAGGGTGGCGCCGATCGCTCGTTCGAGTGCTTTGAGCTGTTCTGAGACGGAGGAGGGGGCGAGGTCGAGCGCCAGGGCGGCCTGGCCGACGGTGCCCGTTCTGGCGACCGCCAGGAAGGTGGGCAGGTGCCGCAAGTCCATGGGGATCAGGGTATTCGGTTGATCCGAATGGGGCGTTCGGTGGTGGCTGTGGAGGCGGGGTGGTGCTGGTCGGCAGGGTTTCTGGCCATGAGACTGCGATTTTTCGGGATTTCGCTCGGCTACTTCATGGTGCTTCTCGACACGACGATTCTGGGGGTGGCGCTTCCTGATCTCAGACGTGACTTCGGGAGCGGGACGGCGGCGTTGGGGTGGGTGGTCAACGGGTACACGGTCGCCTTCGCGGCGGCGCTGATCGGGGGCGGGGCGGTGGCCGACCGGTTCGGGCCGGGGAGGGTCTTCCGGTACGGCACGGCGGCCTTCGCGGCGGTGTCGGGGTTGTGCGCCGCGGCCCCGTCGCTGGAGGTGCTGGTCGCCAGCCGGGCCGTGCTGGGCCTGGCGGGAGCGGTGATGGTGCCCGCGTCCCTGGCGATCATCTCGCGGCTGATCCCGGCGGGGCCCGAGCGGGTCAGGATGCTGGGCGTGTGGGCGATGACGGCGGGGGTGTCGGTCGCCGCGGGGCCGTTGCTCGGGGGCGGGCTGGTCGAGGTGGCGGGGTGGCGGGCCACGTTCCTGGTCAACGTGCCGATCGGGGTGGTGACGTGGTGGCTCGTGCGGGGGGTGAGGTTGCCCGCTTCGCCGGTGAGGGTGCGCTGGGTGCCGCAGGTGGGGGCGGCGGTGCTGGTGGCGTGCCTGGCGGAGGCGATCACCGGGCGGTCGGTGATCGCGCTGGGGGTGGGTGTTGTGGTGCTGGCCTGGCTGGCGGGGTCGCAGCGGGAGGCCTTCTCGATCCTGGGTGAGGCGGGGCTGGTGCGGTGGTTCGTGGTGGGCGGGGCGGTGCAGTTCCTGTTCGGCGGGCTGCTCTTCGTGGGGGCGTTGATGTTGCAGGAGACGCGGATGCTGACGCCTGTGGAGACGGGGGTGGCGTTTCTGCCGCTGACCGTGCCGATCATGGTGTTGCCGCTCTTCACGACCCGGGTGCGGAGGGCGATGGTGATCGGCGTGCCGTTGCTGGTGGTGGGCGCGGCGGTCCTGGCGTCGGCGGCGGCGGGGCCGGTGAGTCCGTGGCTGCCGGCGGTCGGGCTGTTCGTCGTGGGGGTGGGGATCGCGTTCACGTTTCCGCCGCTGGTGGCGGCGGTCACGTCGGCGGTGCCTGCCGCTCGGGCGGGGGAGGCGGGTGGCATGTTGAACGCCACCCGGCAGGTGGGTGCGGCGCTGGGGGTGGCGTCGATGGGGCTGCTGCCTCCCGCGTGGGCCTTCGTGCTGGCGGGGGTGGTGGTGCTGGCGGTGGTGCCGCTGGTGGTTCCCCGGAGGAGGCTCTTGTCAGGTTCGCGCAGGTTGGGATAGGAATACGGCAGTAGGAAACTTTCCGACCTACTGATCTTGAGTGGGGTGGCGATGGCGGGGCCGCAGGCGCTGTTGTGGTCGATCAACGCGCGGGCCGTGCTGGAGGCCGTCGACGCGCTGGGACCGACGGGGCGGCCTGAGCTCGTTAAGGAGACGGGGTTGTCGAAGACCACCGTGGCGCAGGCGCTGCAGGAGCTGACGGCTCGCGGGGTGGTGCGGGAGGCGGGGCTCGACACCGAGCGGCGCGGGCCGGCGGCGACCCTCTACGGGACGGATCCGGGTTCGGGCTATGCCGTCGGGATCGATGTGGACATGGAACGGGTCGCCGCGGTGCTGGTCGATCTGGCGGGCGCGGAGGTCGCCAGAGTCTGCCGCCCCACGATCGGGGCGGAGCAGGGTGTAGCCCAAGCGGTCGCCGGCGTGGCCGTCGAGGTGGCGGGTCCTCGGGCGGTCGGTCAGGTGGTGGTCGGGGTTCCCGCCCTCGTGGCGCGCGACCGCCGCGGCATCCGCGCCTCCCGCGGCCTGCCCGGTGCCGCCCACCTGGGCGACGAACTCCACGAGCTCCTGCCGTACCCCGTCCTCCTCGAGAACGACGTCAACCTGGCGGCCGTGGCCGAGCAGCGCAGGGGCGCCGGTCGCGGGGTCGACGACTTCGTGCTCCTCCGGGTCGGCTCCGGCCTCGGCGCGGGCGTGGTGATCGGCGGACGCCTGCACCGGGGTTTCGCCGGCGGCGCCGGCGAGGTGGGTTTCCTGCCGCACCCCGCAACCGCGCTGGGCGGCGAGGTGCTGGGCGCGCGGCAGATCGGCCAGGTGGCCAGGGAACAGGGCGTCGAGGGCAGCCCGGCCGAGCTGTTCGCCCGCGCCGCGGCCGGGGAGGCGTCCGCGCTGGCGGTGGCGGAGGCGACCGCGCGGCGGCTGGCGCACGTGATCGGCGCGATCGCCCTGGTGATCGAGCCGGAGCTGTTCGTCGTCGGGGGGTCGGGCACCGAGGTGCTGCTGGAGCCGGTGCGCCGGCACCTGGCCGCCGACGCGCCCGAGCTGGTCGCGAGCGTCACCGGGTCGGGCGTGCCCGGCGACGCCGTCCTGCAGGGGGCCGCGCTGGTGGCCCACGAGCACGTCCGCGAGCGCGTCTTCACCGAAGCGACCACCTGAGAGGCCCCCCGTGACCAGACAGCTGATCATCAACGCCGACGACTACGGCATGTGCCGCGCGGCCAACACCGGCATCACCTCCCTGCTGCGAGCGGGTGCGATCAGTTCGGCCACGGTGATGACGCCGTGCCCCTGGGCGCCCGACGCGATCGCCACGGCCAGCCGGCACGGCTGGGACGTGGGCGTGCACCTGACGCTGACCAGCGAGTGGAGCGGCTACCGCTGGAGCCCGCTCACCGGCGGCGCGAGCCTGCGCGACGCCGCGGGCTACTTCCCGCACGAGTCCAGGACCGTCGAGGAGCAGGCGGATCCGGAGGAGATCCGCGCCGAGATCACGGCGCAGATCGACCGCGCCGTCGAGCTCGGCCTGGACCCGTCGCACGCCGACAACCACATGGGCAGCCTTTACGGCCTGGTCACCGGCCGCGACTTCCTCGACGAGGTGCTGGCGGTGTGCGCGGAGTACGGCCTGCCGTTCCGCCTGCCGCGCACCCTCGACGGCATGGGCCTGCCGCCGGAGCTGGAGCCGTTCGCCGAGGCGGCGGCGGCACGCGCGGACGCCGCGGGCGTGGTGATCCTGGACCGGCTCTGGACCCTCCCCTTCCACAAGCGCGAGGGCGAGACGTACGAGAGCTTCAGGACCGACATGATCGCGCTGCTGCGCGCGCTGAAGCCGGGGGTCACGGAGATCTACGTCCACCCCTTCGAGGACACCGACGAGCTGCGCCACATCATGCCGGAGTACGAGAAGCGCGCCATGGAGCTGCGGGTCTTCACCGACCCAGAGGTGCGGCAGGTGCTGGCGGACGAGGAGATCGCCCTGATCGGCTGGCGTGACCTGCGTGACGTGCAGAGGTCGCGTTGATCAGGTACGGCTCCGGCAACCTGGCCGTCAACCTCCTCACCCAGGCGTTCGCGACCTTCGCCACGTTCTACTACATCGACCACCTGGGCGTGGACCCGGCGCTGATCGGCCTGGCCATGGTCATCCACGGCGCGGCCAACGCCGTGCTGAACCCGCTGGTGGGTCACCTGTCCGACAGGACGCGCTCCCGGTGGGGCAGGCGCGTGCCGTACATCACGGTCGGGATGGCGCCGCTGGCGGCGACCTTCGCCCTCATCTGGGTGCCGCTGGTGGACGGCTCGACGGCGCGTTTCTGGTACTTCCTGGCCGTCGTGCTCGTCTACGACGTGTTGCACGTGGTGGTCGTGCTCAACTACGTCGCGTTGTTCCCGGAGATGTTCGTGACGATCGCCGAGCGGGCGAAGGCGGCCTCGTGGCGCCAGCTCTTCGGCATCATCGGCATGATCGTCGGGGTGGCGGCCGCGCCGATGCTCTATCCGGCGATCGGCTGGCCCGCGATGGGAGCGGCGTTCGCCGTCGTGGCGCTGGTTTTCTTCGCGGTGTCGCTGACCGGGTCGAGGGAGCGGGTCAGGAGGACCGACGGGCACATCGGCTTCCTGACGGCCGTGCGCTACACGCTGACCAACCGGGCCTTCCTCGCCTACGTGGCGGGCGGCTTCCTGCTCCAGGTCACGTTCGCGCTGCTGCAGGCGGGGGTGCCGTTCTTCACGAAGTACGCGCTCGGCCAGCCTGACAGCGCCAACACGCTCATACTCGGCGCGGTCTTCGTCACGGCCATCCCGCTCGTCTACGTGTGGAGCCGCGTCACCACGAGGATCGGCCCGCGCCGGGCCGTCCTGGCGGCGATCGTGGTCTACGGCCTGGCCCTGGCGCCGTTCCTGGTGGTCGGCTCGCTGCCGCCGGCCATCGCGACGGGCGTCGCCGTCGGCGCGGGCATCGCGGGCATGATGGTGCTGCTGGAGATCCTGCTCGCCGAGGTGATCGACGACGACGAGCGGCGCACCGGGCTTCGGCGCGAGGGCATGTACATGGGCATGAACGGCTTCATCGTGCGCTGGTCGGCCTCGCTCCAGGCGGTGCTGCTGGCCGTGGTGTTGTCGGCCTCCGGCTACCGGGCGGGTGCCGCCCAGCAGCCGGAGAGCGTGGTCACCGGCGTGCGCCTGCTGCTCGGCGGCGTCCCGCTGGTGGTCCTGGCGCTGGCCTTCGTCTGCTTCGTGGTCTACCCGATCCGGCTACCGGGTCGTGCAGACCCTGCCGTTCAGGGTGAAGACGGACGGCAGCACGTTGGGGCCGCTGTAGTTGCCCACGTAGCCGACGGTGACGGTGGCGCCCGTGGCCAGGGATCCGGCTGACGGCTCGTTGACGGCCTTCACCTCCGACCCGGTCTGGGTCCAGACGGCGCTCCATCCGCTGCCCAGGCTCTGCCACGCGCGCGGCCAGGAGAAGACCAGCGTCCACCCGTTCATCGCGGCCCCGGTGTTGGTGATCTCCAGGGCGCCCACGTAGCCGCTGCCCCAGTCGGTCTGGTTGGTCAGCTTCACCGTGCACGAACCGGACTCCGGCGTGGCGGTGGTGAAGGTCACCGGGGCCGATCCCCAGGACTGGCCGCCGCCGGTGTCGCGGGCGAGCACGTTGAAGGTGTAGCGGGTGCCGGGGCGCAGGTTCGTCACCCGCAGCGAGGCGCCGGTGGTCTCGCCGTACTGCTCGCTGATCGCGCCGTTCTGCCGGTACACCTCGTACTTGGCGATCGGCCGCGCGCCGGGGGCGGCGGCGGGCCAGGTGAGGGTCGCGGCGCCGTCGGTCACGGCGGAGACGACGGGCTGTCCGGGCGCTCCCGGCAGGCCCGACGGGACCGCGGCGGGGCGCACGACGAGCGTGGTGAGCGACAGCGGCGGCAGGGTCTGCGCGGTGGCGCTGCCCGCGGTGCCCTCGGTGATGGAGGTGGCGCCGTTGGTGTGCGACAGCACGGTGGGCGCGCCGGAGGCGGGCTCGAAGCCGGAGTAGTCGATGGTCACCGACGCCGGCTCGGACGAGGCGTTGACCAGCATCACCGCGACGGAGCCGTCCTTCCTGCGTACGGCGTGCGCGGCGGGCCCGGTGCTGGAGGCGCGGACGAACTGGTCACCGGCGCGGGCGAACCTGCCGACCATCTGCAGCGCGTAGTAGGGCGCGAACGGGGTGTTGAAGGCGGGCTCGCACACGTCGCCGGAGCATCCTGCGCTCGACAGCAGCCCGAAGTCGCCGTAGTCGGTGTGCCCGGCGACCTCGGTCACCGGTCCGATGCCGTTGTGCACGTTCCACCAGTCGACCGTGAAGACGCCGTTGGCCAGCAGCGAGGCGTAGGCGTCGGCGGCGGCCAGCGCGCCGGGCTGGGTGGTGGTGCCCGCGCTGCTGGAGCCGGTGTTGAACTCGGTCATCGCGATGCCGATGCGCTCGGATCCCGGTCCTGCGTGCCTGGCGATCTGCTCGCGGGTCAGCTGGACCAGGTCGGGGATCTGTCCGGCCTTGTCCAGCGCGCCCGGGTACCAGTGCAGGATGACGAAGTCGATCTTGGCTCCGGCGGTGGAGAGCACGACCTGGTTCCAGGTGCCCGCGTCGCCCGCGCCGACGATCCCGTCGGGCCAGTTGGCCGGGGTGGTCAGCACGGCGCCGATCTTGATGGTGGGGTCGACGGCCTTCATGGCGTCGGCGTAGGCGACCACGTGGCGCGCGTACTCGGCGGGGCTCTTGTCGGCGTGGTTGTCGGCCTCCCAGGCGGCGCCGTAGTGGCCGTTGCCGTAGTTCTCGTTGCCGATCTCCCACAGCTTGACGCCGTAGCCCTTGGTGACGTTGGCGTGCCGTACCCAGGCCGCGGCCTCCTCCGGGGTGCCGGTGCCGTAGTTGGCGGTCACCATCGGCTGGGCGCCCGTGCGCCGCACGCCCCGCATGAAGGTGTCGAAATCGGTGTCGGGCGCGACGTAGCCGCCGGGGGCGGTGTGGTCGGCCCAGTGGTAGATGTCCGAATAGGAGCCGCCGGGGTAGCGCAGCAGCTTCACCCCCGCCGCCTTGAGCAGGTCGGCCGTCTGGTCCGAGCCCAGCTGGCTGTCCCAGATCGCATGGTTGGTCCCGATCGCCGTGTCGGACACGGTGGCCAGGGCCGCCCGGGCGTTGACCACCACCTCCGCCGGAGCGGCCGAGGCCTGGGCGGTCGCGGGGAGGGTCAGGGAGGTCAGGGTCAGGATCGCTGCCAGCACAGCTTTGCGCATCGACGCACCTCGTCATGGAGTACCGGTTCGGCGCCTCCTCCTGACCAGAAGACGTCCTGATCATGCGATGTCACGGCGTCGGCGGTCAATGCGGGATGAAAGTTTCACGGGCTGCTCTAAACCCTTGTAAAGCATCCTGCCCTGACAGGCCATTGACAGGCCCTCATGTTGCGCTTACGTTTCCGAAAACCTTTTAGACAATTTCGAGGAGGAGCTCCAGCATGATCCGATTACGAGCCTGGGCCGCGGTCGCCGCCGTCGGCCTGATGCTGGTGTCGGCTGCCCCCGCCTCCGCGGCGGCGCCCATCACGACCGCGATCTACACCGCCGACCCCGCCGCCCTGGTCGTCGGTGACACCCTCTACGTCTACACCGGGCACGACGAGGCGCCCGCGGGCGGTACCAACTTCGTCATGCGTGACTGGCACGTCTTCTCCTCCACCGACGCCACCACCTTCACCGGCCAGGGCGCCAGGCTCTCCCTGAGCACCTTCCCCTGGGCTGGCGCCGACGCCTGGGCCTCCGAGGTCGAGCGGGGCGCCGACGGCCGCTACTACTGGTTCGTCTCGATCAACGGCAACGGACCCGGCTGGATGAACATCGGCGTCGCCGTCGGCGACAGCCCGACCGGGCCCTTCACCGACGCGATCGGCGGGCCGCTGGTGAGCGACAGCACGCCGAACTCCTCACCGCTCAACATCGACCCCACCGTCTTCCGCGACGACGACGGCCAGGTCTACATGTACTGGGGCTCCTACTACGGCCTGCGCGCCGCCCGCCTCAACAGCACCATGACCTCGATCAACGGCTCGGTGGTCACCCCGCAGGGCGTCTCCAACTTCTGGGAGGCCCCCTGGATGTTCAAGCGCAACGGCGTCTACTACCTCGCCTACGCCGCCAACGACTCGGGCTGCTCGCAGCCGAACTACGCCTGCATCCGCTACGCCACCGCGAGCAACCCGCTCGGCCCCTGGACCCACCGCGGGGTCGTGCTCGACCAGGTGACCTCGACGACCAACCATCCGGCGATCATCGAGTTCAAGGGTCAGTGGTACATGGTCTACCACAACGCCGGCGCCCCGGGCGGAGGCAACTTCCGCAGGTCGGTGACGCTCGACAAGCTGTTCTTCAACGCCGACGGCACCATGCAGAAGGTCGTGCAGACCACCGGGCCGTCCACGGGCAACCTGGCCCTGTCCGCCACGCCGTACACCTCGTACGTCTCGCCCTGGGAGACGCTGGGGGCGATCAAGGACGGCTTCACCCCGGCCAACTCGCAGGACCGCAGCCACGGCGCCTACGGCAACTGGGACCACCGGGGCACCGAGTGGATCGAGTACCGCTGGCCGACCGCCCAGACCGTCGGCCGGTCGGAGGTCTACTGGTTCGACGACAACCAGGGCATCGACCTTCCCGCCTCCTGCCAGCTGCAGTACTGGAACGGGAGCGCCTACGTGCCGCTTTCGGCGACGTGCGGTGTTAACGCTAACACTTTCAACGTCTCCACCTTCTCCCAGGTCAGCACCACCCGGCTGAGGCTGGCCATCACCTCCAAGACCACCCACTCCACCGGCGTGCTCGAATGGCGGGTCCTGCCATGAAACGCATCCTCCTCGCCCTCCTCCTCGTCGTGGCCATGGCCGCGCCCGCCCAGGCCGACCAGACGATCGGCTACCCCTCCTTCAGCGGCCCCGCCGTACCGAACGCGCCGGTCGGCTACACGACCGGCAACATGATGCAGGCCATCTACGACGCCGAGAGCTCCGGCACCGACTTCTGGATGGACCGCCTGCTGGCCAGGCCCGGCAACGACCCCGCCGGCACCTGGCTGATGACGCGCGGCCGGGCCCTGTTCATGAAGACCCACACCCCCTCCGTCATCGGCTTCGGCGGCCAGGTCGCCTACTGGGAGAGCATCAACAACCAGAACGCCTACGCCGTCGCCATCACCCCCGGCACCTGGACCGAGCAGCCCAACCAGCGCTGGCAGGCTCCCAGCCACTGGAAGAGCGTGCACACCAGCGGCTCGCTGACCGCCAACGTCAGCAAGTTCATCACCCACAACAACGTGGCGGTCACCAACCTCGCCATCACCAACAACGGCGGTTCGGCCACGACGCTGACCCTCCGCGCGACCTCCCCCTACGCCAGTACGGCCAGCGGCACGGAACTGACCGGCCAGGTCAACGCCTACAACGGCCTGACCACCCTGTACCCGAGACTGTCGGGCGACAGCTTCACGGTCAGCTCGGGCGGTCTCAACAGGAGCGTCACCGTCAACGCCGGCCAGACGGTAACGGTCAAGGTGCAGATGGGCTTCGTCGCCAACGAGATCCCCGACTCGCTGACGGAGTACAACACCTACCGCGCCCACACCCCGGCCACCGCCTTCGCCACCCACGTGCGCGCCTACAACCTGTGGTGGGCGCAGAACGTGCCCTACATCGACGTGCCGGAACCGGCGATCAAGAAGAACATCTACTACCGCTGGTGGCTGATGCGCTTCAACCACCTCGACGCCGACATCCCCGGCCAGACCTTCCAGTTCCCCACCTCGATGGAGGGCGTGCTGGGCTACAACAACGCGATCGTGCTCACCCAGCCGATGCACATCGACGACCTGAAGTACCTGCGCAATCCGGCGTGGTCCTACGGCCCGTGGCTGTCGATCGGGCAGACCTCGAAGAACGGCAGGTTCGTAGACAATCCAGGCGACCCGGAGAACTGGTCCAACAGCTACACGCAGTACGTCTCAGAGGCGGCCTGGAAGAGCTACCAGATCCACGGCGGCCAGCCCGGCATCGTCGCCAACCTGGCCAAGTACGCCGAGCAGGACGTCAAGGGCCAGCTGTCCTTCTACGACACCAACAGCAACCGGATCATCGAGTACGACTGGGGCGCGTTGACCGGCAACGACGCCGACGCCGTCTCCTTCCACTACCGCTCCGGCCGGATGGACCGCGCCGAGGGCGCCTACCAGTACAGCGGGGCGCGGGCCGCGGCGCAGGCCTACGCGGCGATCGGCAACACCGCCAAGGCCAACGAGATGAACACCCTGGCCACCGAGATCGGCAACGCGCTGACCACGGTGTTGTGGAACCCCGGCAGGCAGCTGTTCGAGCACCGCTACCCCGACGGGACGTACAACCCGTGGAAGGAGATCAACAACTACTACCCGTTCGCGGTCGGGGCCATCCCCAACACCACGACCTACAAGCAGGCGCTGCGCCTCTTCGACGACCCGGCGCAGTATCCGATCTTCCCCTTCTACACCGCCAACCAGGCCGACAAGGCGGCCAGCGGCACCGGCAGCAACAACTTCTCCACGATCAACTCCACCGTGCAGTTCCGCCTGCTCTCCTCGGTGCTGCGCAACTACCCCAACGAGTGGATCGACGCCACCTGGTACAAGAAGCTGCTCTACTGGAACGCCTGGGCGCAGTACGTCAACGGCAACACCCAGTGGCCCGACGCCAACGAGTTCTGGGCCGACTGGAACGGCAGCAGCATCGCCTACCGCTCCTGGATCCACCACAACATCCTGGGCAGCAGCAACTGGACGATCGTCGAGGACGTGGCGGGCCTGCGCCCGCGCAACGACGCCCAGGTCGAGCTGAGCCCGATCAACATCGGCTGGAGCCACTTCACCGTCAACAACCTGCGCTACCGCAACGCCGACCTGACCATCGTCTGGGACGACCCGGCCGACGGCGTGGTGCGCTACCCCGGCGTGCCCGAGGGCTACTCGATCTTCCTCAACGGCACCAGGCGTGCCACGATCAACCAGCTCGCCCCGATGACCTACAACCCGGCCACCGGCGCGGTCACCACGAGCGCCACCGTGCTGCACAACAGCGCCGCCTCGGGCATCCAGGCTCCCGCGCAGGTCGCCCACACCGGCGCGCAGATGGTCGACCTGCTGGCCAAGGCGGGCGTCGACCTGACCGGCAACCTCACGAACCTGGCCACCCTGGGCACGGCCAGCGCGTCGTACACCGGCTCCGGCACCACCGTGGCGGGGGCGCGTGACGGCTTCCCGACCAACGAGCCGTTCTGGGGCGCGGGAGGTTCGCCCAACGCCCAGGACTGGTACGAGATCAACTTCGGTTCCGCGCAGACCTTCAACGAGGTCTGGCTGCACTTCCGCGACTCGAGACCGGCCAGCACCACCTACCGGGCCCCGTCGGCCTACGAGGTGCAGTACCACAACGGCACCGCGTGGGTGAACGTCCCGAGCCAGGTCAAGGCGCCCGGAACCCCGCGCGCCAACCTCAACAAGGTCACCTTCCCCGCCGTCACCGCGCAGCGGGTCAGGGTGCTCGCGACGAACAGCGCGAAGACCGGCCTCACCGAGATCAAGATCTACAACCGGGGAGGCGTGCAACCGCCGTCGAACCTCGCCCTGTCGGCCACCCCGACGTGCTCCTACACCTCGGCGTGGGAGAGCTGCGCGGCCATCAGGACGGGTGACGATCCGGCCAGTTCCAACATCCCCGGTACCAACCAGGGCACCAGGTGGGGCACCTGGCCGGAGACCGGCCAGCAGTGGGCGGAGCTGGCCTGGTCGTCGGCGCAGAACGTCAACCGTGCCGACGTGTACTTCTTCGACGACGAGCAGGGGATCGACATGCCGGCGTCGTGGAAGCTGCAGTACTGGAACGGCAGTGCTTATGTCGATCTGCCCGGCACGTACACGCTGAACAAGAACCAGTACAACACCGTCACCTTCGCCGCGGTGAACACCACCAGGCTCAGGGTGGCGCTGACCGCCAACGGCACCGCCTCCGTCGGCCTGCTCGAAGTGAAGGTCTACGGCAGTTGAGCCACCCGCGTGGACTCACGGATCACCAGTCCGGCCGGGACGGTGCGCACACCGCTCTCGGCCGGCTGGCCCGCCATCACGTTGAGCAGGTGCTCGGCGGCCACTCTGCCGATGTCGCCGAGGCTCATGTCGATCGTGGTCAGCGGCGGCCGGCAGCCCAGCGCCATCGGCTCCCAGTTGTCGAACCCGACCAGGGCCACGTCGTCCGGCACCCGCCGGCCGCGTTCCCGCAGGGTCTCGGCGACGCCGCGGGCGATCTGGTCGCTCCCGCAGAAGATCGCCTCCACGTCGGGTACGGCACGCAGGAGGATGTCGGCTCCCTGGCGCCCCCACTCCTCGCTCCACTCGCCGAACAGCACCTCGCCCGCGGGCTCCACCACGTCGCGCAGCCCCTGTGCGCGGAGCCTGGCGGCCTGGAACCGTTCCGGCCCGGTGATGTGCCCGATCTTGGCGCGCCCGGTGGCCAGCAGGTGCCGCGCGGCCTGCTCGCCGCCGCCGCGGTCGTCGGGGATGATCGACAGGTCGCGCTCGTCGACCGACTGCGTCATCGCGTAGACGACGGGCACCGGCAGGTTCTGGCCGATGCCGGCGCGCGGCTCGGTGCGGCGGCCGGTGACGATGATGCCCTCGACCCGCCTGGCCAGCAGGCGCTCGATGTAGTGGCGCTCGCGGATGGGGTCGTCGCGGGTGTCGCACATGAACACCGAGATCTGTCCCGCGCCCAGGGCGTCCTCGGCGCCGAGCATCACCGGGATGCTGAAGCGGCCGAAGCTGTCGCTGCTGACCAGGCCGACGGTGAAGGTGCGCCCGGCCAGCAGCCCCTGCGCGAGGGGATTGGGCCGGAAGCCGAGTTGCCGGGCGGCGGCCAGCACCCGGGCGCGGGTGTCCTCGCGCATCCTGCCCAGGCCGTTGAGCGCCTTCGACGCCGTGCCGACGGAGACGCCCGCCGCGGCTGCGACGTCCTTGATCGTTGTGGGCAATCGTTTGCCTTTCAATGCGTTGACGCGTGAAATATTACACCCTACGGTTTGAGCAAAGGTTTTCCCATCGCGTAGAAGGAGCTCTATGAGCGGGCCTGCCGTACCGACTAAATCAGCACATCGGCCGCTCGGCGTCCAGGATGTGCGGATCACCGGTGGGCTCTGGGGCCTGCGCCAGGAGATCAACCGGCAGGCGACCATCCCGCTCGGCCTGGAGCAGATGGAACGCTCGGGCGTGCTGTCGAACCTGCGCATCGCCGCGGGGGAGGAGTCCGGCGACTTCCAGGGATACCGCTTCCAGGACTCCGACCTGTACAAGCAGCTGGAGGCCGTCGCTTGGGAGCACGCCAGGCAGCCGGGCGAGCCGTACGAGACCTTCGCCGCGCGGGCGGCGGCGCTGCTGGCCCGCGCGCAACGCCCGGACGGCTACCTGAACTCCCACTACCAGCTCGTCAAGCCGGATCGTATCTACGCCGAGCTGGAGTGGAGCCACGAGATGTACTGCGCGGGCCACCTGTTCCAGGCGGCCGTGGCGGCGGCCCGCGCCGGGCTGGCGCCGCAGCTCGTCGAGGTCGCCAGGAAGTTCGCCGACCAGATGGTGGGAGTCTTCCTCGACGGCGGCAACGACGGCATCGACGGGCACGCCGAGGTGGAGACCGCGCTGGTCGAGCTCTACCGGCTGACCGGCGAGCGCCCCTACCTGGAGCTGGCCGCCAAGCTGATCGACAACCGGGGCAAGGGGCTGATCCCCGAGACCGGTCTGGGCCCGCTGTACGCGCAGGACCACCTGCCGGTACGCGAGGCCGACACCGCCGTCGGGCACGCGGTCCGCCAGCTCTACCTGGAGGCCGGGATCGTCGACGTCGCCCTGGAGACCGGCGACGAGTCGCTGATGGAGTGCTCCGTCAGGCGCTGGGAGGACATGGTCGCCACCAAGACCGCGATAACCGGCGGGCTGGGATCCCGGCACGACGGCGAGGCGTTCGGCGAGCGCTACGAGCTGCCGCCCGACCGCGCCTACAACGAGAGCTGCGCCGCGATCGCGAGCATCCACTGGAACTGGCGGCTGCTGCTGGCCACCGGCGACGTGCGCTACGCCGACCTGATCGAGCGCACGCTCTACAACGCCTTCGCCGCCTCGACCTCGGCCGACGGCGAGCGCTTCTTCTACGTCAACCCGCTGCAGCGGCGGGCCGACCTGGTCGAGGACGCCTACCTCGGACGGCGGCGCGGATGGTTCGCGTGCGCGTGCTGCCCGCCCAACATCATGCGGCTGCTCTCCTCGCTCGGGCACTACGTGGCCACCACCCGCGAGAACGCCCTCTACGTGCACCAGTACATGCCGGGGACCATCGACGCCGGGGAGTTCGCGGTGTCGGTCGAGACCGACTACCCGTGGGACGGGCGCGTCGTGATCACCGTGACCAGGGCGCCTGCCACGCCGTGGTCGCTCATGCTGCGGGTGCCCGGTGAGGGCTACACCGGGCACCCGCGCACCTGGCAGGTCGGCGAGCAGGTCGAGCTGGAGCTCGACATGACGCCCCGGCTGGTCTACCCGCACCACCGGATCGACGCGCTGCGGGGATGCGCGGCGATCGAGCGCGGGCCGCTCGTCTACTGCTTCGAACAGGCCGACCAGGACGTCGAGGACCTGGCCCTGGTCGAGGACGCGCAGCTGCGCACGGTTCCCGCCGAGCTTCCCGGCATCGGCAGGACCGTGCTCATCGAAACCGGCGCGCTGCGCGTCGCCGAGGCCTCACGAGGCCTGCCGTACTCGCCCCACCACCACCTCGCGACCAGCACCGGCACGACCGCGACGGCCGTCCCCTACTTCCAGTGGGACAACCGGGACGGCGGCGCGATGCGGGTCTGGGTCCCCCTCGCGTAAAGGACGACTCTGATGAGACGACGTGATCTGCTCAAGTTAGGCGCGCTGGCCCTGACCGGAGCATGCAGCAGCGGCACCCAGCAGGCGGGCGGGAACGTGCCGCTGCAGTTCATGTACTGGGGCTCGACGTTCGAGCAGAAGGCCGTGGACAAGATGCTCAAGGCCTTCGAGCAGAGCAAGCCGGGCGTGACGGTCAAGCCGTTGTTCACGCCCGATGAGTACGACGTGAAGCTGAACACCCTGGTCGCCAGCGGGAAGGTGCCGGACGTCGGCTACGTGCCGATGGCGATGTCGTTCCGGCTGGCTGAGCAGGGCAAGCTGGTCAACCTCTTCCCCTACCTGTCGAAGTATCCGCAGCTGGCGGGGTACCTGGACGACGCCTACCTCTGGTACGGCGCCGACAAGCTGCACGGCGTCGCCACCGCCAACGAGATCGAGCTGCTCTGGTACAGCAAGTCGGCCGTCGCCGAGGCCGGAGTCACCCCGCCCGCCGTCGCGTCGAGCGCCTGGAGCTGGGACGACCTGATCCAGAACGCCTACAAGCTCACCGTCGACCAGAACGGCAAGCACCCCGACGAGTCAGGCTTCGACCCCAAGCAGGTCAGGCAGTTCGGCATCTCCTGCAGCATCACCTACGCCGCCGCCTGGTACGGCTTCCTGCGCAGCAACGGCGCCGACTTCGCCGACCAGGCCGGAACCAGGTGCCTGCTCGACTCGCCCGAGGCGATCCAGGTCTTCCAGAACCTGCAGGACCTCATCTACAAGCACCGCGTCATGCCGGGGCCCGGCCAGCTCGCCGCCACCGGCGACGACGTGCCGGGCACCAACATCCTGCTCAAGACCAAGCGCGTGGCCATGGTCGTCGACGGGCACTGGAGCCTTCTCGACATGAACGAGAGCAAGGTCGACTACGGCATCGGCGTGCTGCCCAAGTACGGCGAGCCGTTCACCACCAGCCAGGTCGCGGGAGCCTCCGCGGTGTTCGCCGGCACCAAGCACCCGGAGGAGGCCGTCGAGCTGTTCGCCTTCCACATCGACCCCCGCTACGTCGACCTCTACAAGCAGGGCCTGTGGATGCCGCAGGAACGCAAGTACTACGAGGACCAGGCGGCGATCGACTCGTGGACCAAGAACGACGGCCACCCGCCCGAGTTCCGCACCGCGGTCGTCGACTACGCGCGCGACCACGGCGTGCCCGACATCCGGGGGCGGCTGAAGAACCTGTCGGCGATCAGCGCCGACGTGCTCACCCCGGCGCTGCAGGAGATCGAGACGGGCAAACGACCCGCCGCCGACGTGCTCAAGGAGGTCGCGCCCAAGGTCACCGGGCTGCTCCAGGGCTGGCAGCACACGCAGGAGCTGTAGATGGTGTTGTCGGGCCAGAAACGTCTGGAGCGCCGCTGGGGCTGGTTCCTGGCGGTGCCCGCCATCCTCGGCTTCCTGATCTTCACCGCCGGGCCGATGGTGGCGTCGCTGGTCTTCAGCCTCACCGACTGGCAGATCGGCGGGACGCCGTCGTTCGTCGGCATCCAGAACTACCAGGACCTGGTGCGGGACGAGCTGTTCTGGCAGTCGTTGTCGGTCACCACCTACTACACGCTCGGCTCGGTGCCGGTCGCGCTCATCGTGGCGTTCGCGGTCGCGATGCTGCTCAACCAGCGGGTGCGGGGTCTGGCGATCTGGCGCACGATCTTCTACCTGCCGACCCTGGTGCCGTCCATCGCCAACGTGGTGCTCTGGATCTGGATCTTCAACCCCGACTTCGGGCTGCTCAACTCGCTGCTGCGCCAGCACGGGATGTGGATCTACGACGAGGGTACGGCGGTGCCGTCGCTGATCATCATGAGCACCTGGGGCTTCGGCAACACCATGGTGATCTTCCTGGCCGGGCTCCAGGGGGTGCCGAGGCACCTCTACGAGGCGGTCTCGATCGACGGCGGCGGGCCCTTGCGCAGGTTCTGGCACGTCACCCTGCCGATGATGACCCCCACGATCTTCTACAACCTGGTCGTCGGGGTGGTCGGCACCTTCCAGGTCTTCAACCAGGCCTACGTCATGACCGAGGGAGGACCCAACAACGCCACCCTCTTCTACGTCTACTACCTGTTCCGCAAGGCCTTCCGCGAGAGCGAGATGGGCTACGCCAGCGCGCTGGCCTGGGTGTTGTTCATGGTGATCGTGCTGGTCACGTTCCTGCTGTTCCGCAACGCCAGGCGCTGGGTCTACTACGAGATGGCGGCCGCCCGATGAGATGGGTCTACGTGGCGCTCGGACTCGGGGCGGCGGTCACCCTGGTGCCCTTCGTCTGGCTGATCCGCAGCGCCCTCATGCAGGACGCCCAGATGTTCGTCGCGCCACCGGAATGGATCCCCGATCCGTTCCAGTGGTCGAACTTCACCGAGGCGCTCACCGCCCAGCCCTTCGGCCGCTACTTCGTCAACACCGTGGTCATCGCCGTGATCAGCGTGCTCGGCACGGTGGTGACCTGCTCCATCGCCGCCTTCAGCTTCTCCAGGCTGCGCTGGAGGGGCCGGGACGCGGTCTTCGCGGTGCTGCTCAGCAGCATCATGCTGCCCTACGCCGTGACCCTGATCCCGACCTTCGTCATGTGGCAGGAACTCGGCGCGCTCGACACGATCATCCCGCTCACCGTGCCGAGCTGGTTCGCCGGAGCGGGGGGAGGCGTGCTCAACGTCTTCCTGCTCCGGCAGTTCTTCCTGACCATCCCCTTCGAGCTGGACGAGGCCGCCTACATCGACGGAGCCAGTCCGTGGCGGGTCTTCTGGACCATCGTCATGCCCCTGTCGCGGCCGGCGCTGATCGTGGTCACGATCTTCACCTTCATCGGCACCTGGAACGACTTCCTGGGGCCGCTGCTCTACCTGACCGACGAGGAGAGCTACACCCTCTCCATCGGCCTGGCCTCCTTCCAGAGCATGTACATCACCCAGTGGGGCTACCTCATGGCCGCCTCCGCGGCGGTCATCGCCCCGATCATCGCGCTCTTCTTCTTCCTGCAGCGCTACTTCATCGAAGGGGTCACCCTCACCGGCATCAAGAATTGAGGTCACGTGAAACGCCTGATCATGGCACTCCTCCTCGTCTTATGCACCCTGGTAAGGCCCGCGCACGCCATCTCCTCCGCCCAGGTCGTCGACATCTTCGGCCGCAACGTCAACTCCTACGGCGTCAAGCTCGTCGACTGGCAGGGCTACCTGGCCAACCCCTACGTCGAGCTGACCGTGCGCCCGCCGCAGGACGCCGTCTTCCCCGTGACCGTCGACCTGAAGGCCGAGGGCACCTCCCGGCTGATGATGGACCTGCCCAGCCAGCTCACCGCGACCGGCGCGACGAAGACGCTGACCTTCGCCAACGCGTCGGAGTCCAAGCTCTTCCGGCTGGCCATCCACTCCAAGCGCGGGCCGGGCAACGACGAACAGTACACGCTGCGGCTGAACATCCGCGACAACTCCGGCGCCACCCTCGCCCAGTCGATGCCGATCAGGGTCCAGCAGGACGAGAAGACGGCGATCCAGCCGACGATCCCGATCGTCTTCGACTACCGCTACGACACCATCACCGGCTACTTCAACAACGCCGCCTTCCGCACCGCCGCGGAGGAGGCCGTCAAGGACTGGTTCCGCTTCTTCGAGCTCACGCCGTACGACACCGTCGCCGCCGGGGCCGAGTCGAACCACCTGCCGGGCAACGACTGGCAGAACACCATCAACGTCACCAACAACCAGGCCTACAACGGGATGTACGTGTTCTTCCGCGGCATCCAGACGCCCTACTCCACGGGGTATCCGGCCAACAACGGCACCTACCACCGGCACAACGGCGTGCAGGATCCCGGCCCGATCCACCGCTCCACCGCGATGATCTTCGAGTACGACGAGGCGGGCAAGCAGCTGTTCACCTCGCTCGCCGACGAGGACTGGTGGCGGACCGACATCGCCGGTTCCGTGCTCGACGTGCACGGGCTGGTCATGCATGAGTACGGCCACGCGGTCGCCTTCCACAGCGACTGGGCGGGCATGCGCAACTACGTCAGCACCTCCGGGGCCAACGACCAGGAAGTGATCAACTACCACGGCTCCGCCGTGCCGCTCGACAGCAGCTACCACATCCCCGGCACCCAGTCCTCCTGGGACCGGCTCAGCGGGCAGAGCGGCGGGTGGACGCACATGTTCCCCACGCGGCGGTGGATGCTGACCAAGCTGGCGCTGCTGGTGGCGGAGAACGCGGGATGGAAGGTCAACAAGAACCTGACGCCGTTCCTGGCGCCGTCGATCGTGACCACCTCGCTGCCGGCTCCCGTCGCCGGCCAGCCGTACAGCCAGACGCTGGCCGCGCGCGGCGGCGTGCCGTTCTACGACTGGCGCGTCACGAGCGGCGCGCTGCCCGCCGGGCTCACGCTCGACCGGTTCACCGGCGTCATCAGCGGCACCCCGACGGCCACGTCGGGGACCTTCACGGTGGAGCTGCGCGATTACGACCGCAGGAGCACCCCGGTGACCAGGACCTTCACCTTCGGCGGCGGAAGCCCCAACCTCGCGTTGTCGGCGACGCCGACCTGCTCCTACACCTCGGCGTGGGAGAGCTGCGCGGCCATCAACACCGGAGGCGACCCCGCCAGTTCCAACATCCCCGGCACCAACCAGGGGACGCGGTGGGGCACCTGGCCGCAGTCGGGCCAGCAGTGGGCGGAGCTGACCTGGTCGTCGGCGCAGAACGTCAACCGTGCCGACGTGTACTTCTTCGACGACGAGCAGGGGATCGACATGCCCGCGTCGTGGAAGCTGCAGTACTGGAACGGCAGCGCCTACGTCGACATCCCCGGCAGCTATCCGCTGGCCAAGAACCAGTACAACACCGTCACGTTCTCCCCGGTGGCTACGACGAGGCTGCGCGTCGTGCTGAACAGCACGGGGAGCTCCTCGGTCGGGCTCCTGGAGGTCAGCGTTCGAGGTGGGACGTGATCTTGGCGTGGACGCTGTTGATCCACACCTCTGAGTACTCCACCGCCCGGCCGTCGGCCGCGTACGTCACCTGCTCCAGGTAGAGCACGGGGAAGCCGGGCGTCAGGCCGAGGGACTCGGCCACCTCCTCGCGGGCGGGCTCCGCGCTGAAGGTGCGCCGGCCCTCGGCTATGCGCAGGCCGTACACGCTCTCCAGGGTGTCGAAGAGCGAGGAGGAGCCGAAGTCGACGTTCTCGATGCCCGGGCACAGGTCGGCGCGCACGTGGTTGACCAGGTAGGCCAGCGGCCCGTCCTGGCAGTGGAAGACGCGGACCAGGCGCAGCGCGGGGGCGTTGGCGGGGACGCCGAGGATGGCCGCGACCGGGAGCGGCAGGCGCTCCAGCCGCGAGCTGAGCACCTCGGGGGTGAGCACGTAGCCCTGGTCGCGGAAGTCCTCGGTGAGCGAGCGCAGCCGCTGGGCGATGCCCGGCTCGGCCACGCCCGCCGCCACGAACGTGCCGCGGCCGCGGGTCTGGGTGAGCAGGCCGTCCTCGGTCAGGACGGCCAGCGCCTTGCGGACCGTGCCGCGGTTGACGCCCAGCTCGGCGGCGAGCGCGGGCTCCGCGGGCAGCTTGAAGCGCGCCGGCCAGCGGCCGGAGACGATGCGCTCGCGGATGGCCCGCTCGATCTGCAGGTGGAGCGGCTCTCCTGTCCCCCGGGAGATCTCCGTGGCCAGGCCCGTGTCGTTAATAGGAGCCCTCCGCGGTCTCGCCCTTGACGATGCTGATCCCGGCGCTGGTGCCCAGCAGGGTCGCGCCGGCCGCCAGCAGCTCGCGGGCCTGCTCGGCGCTCTTGATGCCGCCGGAGGCCTTCACCTGCACGCCGTCGCGCACGCGGGCGGCCAGCCAGGAGATGCTACCCGTATTGGCGATTTCCACCGAACCGCTACTGGCGTTCTTCAGGTAGGCGGCGCCCGCCTCCATCGACAGCTCGACGGCACGCTCCTTCTCGGCCTCGGTGAGCAGCGGCAGCTCCAGCATGACCTTCACCGGGATGCCCGCGGCCACCACGCCCGCGATGTCGTCGTGGAACTCCTTGTCCATGCCGCTGCGCAGCCAGCCCACCTGCACACCCATGTCGAGCTGGTCGGCCCCGGCCTCGGCGATGGCCCGCGCCTCGGCGACCTTGCCCGCCGAGGTCATGACGCCCACGATCGGGAAGTCCAGCGCGGAGGCGACCGCGACCCCGGTGCCGCGCAGCACCTCGGCGGCAAGCGGCACCCAGGAGGCGGGGATCATCGCGGCGTTGAAGCCGTACTGCGCGGCCTCCTCGCAGTGGCGGACGATGTCGTCCCTGGTGAGGCCGGCCTCGATGGCCGTGTGCTGGATGTAGGGAGCGAGGTTCACGAGTCTTCGCCTTTCAGAAGGGCTTCGAGGTCGGCGATCCGGCCGAGTCCGGGGATCGCTTCGTGCTGGGAGACGGCGTGGGCGCCGCCCGCGGCCGCGAAACGCACGGCCTCGCGCAGCGGGCGGTCGATCGAGACGGCCAGGGCGGCGGTGAAGGCGTCGCCCGCGCCTGTCGTGTCGACGACGCGGGCGGGCGGCACCGGGCCGACGTGGAACCTCTCGGCGCCGTCGTCGACGTAGGCTCCGGCCGAGCCGCAGGTCAGGATGATGGTGGTGGCGGGGAAGGCGGCGCGCAGGGCGTCGAGGAGCTCGCCGGGATCGGAGCCGGTCTGGCCGGTCAGGACCCGGGCCTCACCGAGGTTCGGGGTCAGGAAGTCGACGAGCGGGCGGTCCTCCGCGGGCAGCTCGCGCGCCGGGGCGGGGTTGAGCAGGGTGCGCACGCCGTGGGCGCGGGCGGTGCGCAGGGTCGCCGAGACCACGTCCCGCGGGATCTCGTTGCACACCAGCACGAGGTCGGCGGCGGCGATCCGCGGGGCGAAGGCGGCCACGTGCTCGGGCCGCAGCTCGTCGAGGGCGCCGGGGGCGATGACGATGCGGTTCTCGCCGCCCTCCTCGACCAGGATGACGCCGACCATGGTGGCGGCCGAGGCCTCGACCACGGTCGCGGAGACGCCCTCGGCCTCCCACAGCCGCCTGGCCTCCTGCGCGAAGGCGTCGGGGCCGAGTGCGGTGAGGAAGGAGACCTCCGCGCCCAGGCGGGCGGCGCCGATGGCCTGGTTGGAGCCCTTGCCGCCGGGTCCGGCGGCGAACACGCCGCCCGGTAGTGTCTCCCCGGCCTCGGGCATGCGGGGGACGCGCATGGTCAGCCCGGCCCCGTAACTCCCCACCACAGCTAGTCGCATAGACATATGGTAGACATAGATAGACAAATCGTGAAAATGGAGCGCACATGACTGTCCCGTTGATCATCGATACCGACACCGCGCAGGACGACTGCGTCGCGTTGATCACCGCGCTGCTCGACCCCGTGGCCGACCTGCGCGCGATCACGATGGTCGCCGGGAACGTGGGCTTCGAGCGCCAGGTGCGCAACGCCTACCTGACGCTCAACGTGACGGGCCGCCTGGGCGAGATCCCGATCCACCTGGGTTGCCGCCGGCCGATGGTGCGCCAATGGGAGAGCGCCGAGAACGTGCACGGTGACGGCGCGGGCGGTCTCGACATGGACGTGTCCGGCCTCTCGCCGGAGGCCGAGCACGCCGTCGACGCCCTGATCCGCCTGACCGCCGAGTCGCCCGGCGAGTTGTCGGTCGTGGCCATCGGGCCGCTCACCAACATCGCCATGGCCGTCGTCAAGGACCCCGGCTTCGCGCGGAACGTCAAGACCCTCTACGTCATGGGCGGCTCCAACAACGGCCGCGGCAACATCACCGCCGCCGCCGAGTTCAACTTCTACGTCGACCCCGAGGCGGCCAAGACCGTCTTCGCGGCGGGCTTCGACGTCACCGTCATCCCGTGGGACCCGCTCACGCTGCGCCAGGCCGTCTTCGGCCAGGAGCGCCTCGACGCGATCGCCGCGCTCGGCACCCCGCTGTCGGACTTCTTCACCCGCGTGTGCGCCGCCACCCTCGAGTTCGACCGCAGCGTCGGCATCGACGGCACCACCCACCCCGACTCGCTGACCTCCGCCGTGCTCTTCCACCCCGAGCTCGTACGGCGGGCCTCGCGCTACCACGTCGACGTCGAGACCGGCGGCGAGCTGACGCGCGGCTACTCGGCGATGTCGTGGGGCGTGCACGGCCTGCCCGCCAACGCCACCGTCGTGGAGGAGATCGACGCCGAGGGCTTCTACTCCTACCTGAAGGGCCTGCTCTCCATCGAGACCAAGCCCAACAGGAAGATCTCCTTCTAGTGTGACTCCCTGTCGACCTCGTGGCCGCTGGAGCCGATGAGGAAGTCCAGGTCGCAGCCGGTGTCGGCCTGGGTGACGTGGTCGATGTAGAGGCGCTGCCAGCCGCGCACGGGTGAGGCGAAGCCCTGCTGGACGGGCTTGCGCGCCAGGAGCTCGGCCTCGGGCACGTCCACGTCGATGCGGCGGGCCTCGACGTCGAGGACGATCGGGTCGCCCTCGCGGACCAGCGCGAGCGGCCCGCCCGCCGCCGCCTCCGGCGCGACATGCAGCACGACCGTGCCGTAGGCGGTGCCGCTCATCCGCCCGTCGCACACGCGGACCATGTCGCGCACCCCCTTGGCCAGCAGCTTGGGAGGCAGCGGCAGGTTGGCGACCTCGGGCATGCCCGGATAGCCGCGCGGCCCGCAGCCGCGCAGCACCAGCACCGAGCTCTCGTCGACGTCGAGCGCGGGATCGTTGAGCCGGGCGCGCACGTCCTCGACGCTGTCGAAGACGACGGCGCGTCCCCGGTGACGCAACAACGACGCGGAGGCCGCCGCGGGCTTGATGACCGCGCCGTCGGGGGCCAGATTGCCTCGGAGGACGGCGATGCCCGCGTCGTCGAGCAGCGGCCGGTCCCTGGGCCTGATGACCTCCTGGTCCCAGATGGCCGCCTCGTCCAGATACTCCGTCAGAGGCCCGCCCGTCACCGTGATCGGGGACGCGTCGAGCAGGTCGCGCACCTCGCGCAGCACCGCGAGGAATCCGCCCGCCCTGTGCAGGTCCTCCATCAGGTGCCGCCCGGCCGGCTGCAGGTCCACCAGGAGGGGCACACCCGAACCCGTGCGGTCGAAGTCGTCCAGCGACAGCCGTACGCCCAGCCGCCCGGCGACGGCCAGCAGGTGCACGACCGCGTTGGTGGAGCCGCCGATCGCCGCCAGCGCGACGATGGCGTTGAGGAACGACGCGCGGGTCATGATCCGGCTCGGTGTCCTGTCCTGGGCCACCAGCTCCACGGCCAGCCGCCCGCTCGCGTGGGCGCCCTCCAGCAGCCGCGAGTCGGGCGCCGGAGTCCCGGCCATGCCCGGCACGGTCATGCCGAGCGCCTCGGCCATGAAGGCCATGGTCGAGGCGGTGCCCATCGTGTTGCAGTGTCCCTTGCTGCGGATCATCGACGACTCCGAGGCGCTGAACTGCGCCTGCGAGAGGGTGCCCGCCCGGACCTCCTCGCTCAGCCGCCACACGTCCGTGCCGCAGCCCAGCAATACCCCACGGAAGGTGCCGGTCAGCATCGGACCGCCCGGCACCACCACGGCGGGCAGGTCGACCGAGGCGGCCGCCATGAGCAGCGAGGGGATCGTCTTGTCGCAGCCGCCGAGCAGGACCAGGCCGTCGATCGGGTTGGCGCGGAACATCTCCTCCGCCGCCATCGCGGCCAGGTTGCGCCACAACATCGCGGTCGGGCGCACATTGGTCTCGCCCAGCGACAGCACCGGCAGCTCCAGGGGGATGCCGCCGGCCTCGTAGACGCCGTTGGCCACGCTCGCCGCCACCTCGCCGAGGTGGGCGTTGCACGGGGTGAACGCGGAGGCGGTGTTGGCGATGGCGATGTGCGGGCGGCCGTCGAAGGCGTGACCGGGCAGGCCGCGGCGCATCCAGGCCCGGTGGATGTAGCCGTTGCGGTCGGCGCCGCCGTACCAGTGGGCGCTTCTCACGAGTCGACCGGGAGCGTGAGCGGGGCGTGGACCAGGCCGTCGGTCCACCGGATCTCCTCGGGCGCGACGGCCAGGCGCAGCCCCGGGCGCTTGGTGGCCAGCGCGCGCAGCGCCTCCACGAGCTCCACCCTGGCCAGGGCCGCGGCCAGGCAGCGGTGCGCGCCGTACCCGAAGGCCAGGTGATGGGGTGGGCCGGCGCCGAAACGGTGGATGTCGAACCTCTCGGGCTCGGCGAAGACCTCGGGGTCGTGGTTGGCGGCGTTGATGTGCGGCAGCACCACCGCGCCTGCGGCCAGCCTCCCGCTGGGGATCTCGACGTCGGCGGTCACGCGCCGCATGAACGCGCTGGCGGGCGGGCCGTCGTAGCGCAGCACCTCCTCGGCCGCGGCCGCCGCGAGCTTCGGGTCGGCCACCAGCTCGGCCCACTGGTCCGGATGGGTCAGCAGGCGCAGCATGCCCTTGGAGATCATCGAGGCGGTCGTCTCGTAGCCCGCCGCGATCAGCGCCTGGACGGTGTTGACCAGCTCGCCCTCGGTGAGCCTGTCGCCCTCGTCGCGCGCCTGGATGAGCTGGTCGATGAGGTCGTCGCCGGGCTCCGCGCGATGGCGGGCCACGAGCTCGGCGCAGAAGGCGATGAACTCCTGGTAGCCGCGCATCCGCGACTCCTGCGAGGCGGTCGAGGTCGACAGGAACAGGGCGGTGTACTCGATGAAGCGCTCGCGGTGCTCCTCCGAGACGCCCAGCACCCGGCAGATCATCCGGATCGTCAGCTGGATGCCGAAGTCGCGCATCAGGTCGAACCTCGGGCCGAGGCCGTCGAGCAGCTCCTCGGCCAGTTCCGCGACCTGGGGACGCCAGCGCTCTGCCTGCTGGGGGGTGAACGCGCCGAACATGATCCGCCGGTATCGGGTGTGCTCGGGCGGATCCTGGTTGATCAGGGAGTCGGGGTCGTCGTCGATGGAACGCCCGCTGACCAGCCGGGGCAGCCCGGGTGAGCGCAGGTTGCGGCTGGAGACGGGCGAGCCGAGCAGCGCCCGGACGTCGGCGTATCGCACCGCCAGCGGCACGAGATCGCCGCTCGGCAGGAGCGCCGGATCCAGGGGCGCCGACTCCCGGCGCCTGACGAAGTCGGGACAGGGGGTTCCCAGGGGGCCGGGCACGATCTCGGCGCTCATCATGCTCCCATCGCGGGGCGGATGCGGCATCTCTCATCGAGATTAAGCATTTCCCGCGCATTCGTAACCGTCCGGCCTTCGTCACCGTCCGGAACCGGACGCGGGCGGCCCGCAGCCGCCCGCGTCACCCCGCACGTCAGCGGTGGCTGATCCGGGCGTCGCGGATGTCGGCGGGCAGCACCGGCAGGCCGTCGACCGGCGGCGTGGGCCCGTCGGGGACCGGCTGGATGCCGCCGGCCGCGATGCGGTCGAGGACCGCCAGCCCCTTCGCGTCGACGGTGCCGAACACGGTGTACGCCGGCCGCAGGCCGGAGTCGCCGTAGACGAGGAAGAACTGGCTGCCGTTGGTGTCGGGCCCCGCGTTGGCCATGGCCAGCAGGCCCCGGGCGTAGGTGCGGCGCTCGCCCGTCGGGTCGCCCGGCCACGCCGGCAGGTCGGTCGGCAGCTCGTCCTTGTAGCGGTAACCGGGACCGCCGGAGCCGGTGAAGCTCGGGTCGCCGCACTGCAGCACCTTGAGCCGGTCGTAGGCCGTCAGGCGGTGGCAGGAGGTGCGGTCGTAGAAGCGGTGGCGCACCAGGTGCACGAAGCTCTGCACGGTGCAGGGCGCCTTGGCCGGGTCGAGCGAGAGGGTGATGTCGCCGTGGTTGGTCTCCAAGACCACCTTGACCGGCTTGGACGGGGTGCGGCGCGGGTCCGGCGGCAGGTGCACCTTGCGCACCGCGGGGTCGTCGGGGGTCTCGGTGTAGGCGCAGGGGCCCTTGGTGGTCTTCGGCGGTCGCTCGGCGGCCGGGGTGGTGGCCGAGGCGGGCAGGGCGCCGACCGTGAGCAGCGAAGCTGTGGTCAACGCTGCCAAGGCGAGTCGCATGAGTCCTCCGGAGGGGGTGAGTCGGGGGCCCTCTGACATCTAGTCGATCTCGCTGTGGGCGTCAAGAGCGGCCGCAGGTACGGCAGGTGCCCCTGGTGCGCAAGTAGTAACCGTAGGCGGCGACGGCCAGGGCCAAGCCCCACAGCGGCCACAACAACTGCGGGCCGGCCATGGCCCAGTTCGCCCAGTCGAAGCCGGTGCGCAGGGTCTGCCACCAGAACATCAGCCCGGCCGACATGACCACGACGCTGACGATGCCCGCGAAGATCACCGGGAACATGGTCGGCACCCGCCTGCCGCGCAGCCACGGCACCCATCGCGGCCAGATCTCGCTCCACGGGCGGTTCAGCCCGATGGTGAGGATCGCGCCCAGCGTGCCCAGCACGCCAAGGAAGGCGCCCACCAGCCACAGGCCGCTCTCGGCTCCCTCAGCGTGCGTCTGCGCGTCCATGCCGAGGGGGATGCCCAGAGCCCAGGCATAGCGGGTGACGCCGTAGATCTCGGGGACGAGCGCGGCGACGTGCACGGCCCAGAAGCCCCAGCGGCGGGCGGCCTGCGGCGTGGTCCAGTGGTGGTGGGCCAGGGTGTCGCGGCGGCCGCAGCTGACGCAGGCGCCTGCCGTACGCCGGCGGTAGGCCAGGGCGGCCACGCCCCACAGGATGCCGCCCGCCGTCACGATCAGCAGGTTGATCCGCGGCCAGGCCAGGGCGAGCGCCGGATCGATGGGGAGCAGGCCGAAGGGGAGGGCGACGAGCAGGATGGGCGCGTAGGCCACCAGCATCAGCACCCGGTAGTCGGGGATCACCACAGCCAGCCCGACGGCCATGACCACCGCGAAGCCGAGCAGCAGCGGGCGCGGGCCGCGGCCGCGCGCCATCAGCACCGCCACGAGCGCGCCGCCCAGGCCGGCCGCCGCGACGACCGGGCCGCCCGCCTGCGGGGTCAGCCCGGCCAGGAGCGACAACTCGGCCTCCCGATCACCGACGCCGAAGGGGAAGCCGCCGCCGCCGAAGGTCCACACGAGGCCGAGCACGCCGTAGGCCAGGGACCACAGGGCCGCCAGGTAGGTGACCCGCGCGGGCCACCGCCGCACGGCCGGAGCCCGTTCGTTCGTCGTCACCCGGGGAGTGCTGTCGATCGTCATGACCCCAGCCTCGCGGCGGCGCCGCGGCCGGACCTCCCCCATGTGGGGGAGGCGGATCCCTCACGCCGGGGAGATCAGTCCGGTGTGGGCGCCCATGAACGACAGCAGGTCGCGGGCGAGGCAGTCGGAGCCGCGTCCGCGCTCGTGCCGCAACAGGACCGGCCGGCGGCTCGTTGTGGCCGCCTGCATCGCCGCGCACATCTTGCGTGCGTGCATGGCGTCGGCCCGCGACCCGTCGCGCTGGACGACGAAGAGCGTCGCCGGGTAGGCCACGCCCGGTTCGACGTGGTGATAGGGGGAGTAGGACAGCAGCCACGACAGCTCCACCGGGTCGTCGGCGCTGCCGTACTCCTCACGCCACTCGGCCGCCCAAGGCGAGTGCTCGTACCTGACCATGTCGAGCACCGGCTCGACCAGCACCGCGGCCGCGCACAACTCGGGCCGCTGGGTGATCACCGCGCCGACCAGCAGCCCGCCATGGGACTCGCCGCACAGGCCCAGCCGGTCGGGCGTGGTCCAGCCCAGCTCGACCATGGCCTGGGCGGCGGCGATGAGGTCGTCGAACGAGCGCTGCTTCGTGCCCCGCCGGGCCGCCTCGTGCCAGCCGGGCCCGCCCTCGCCACCCCCTCGCACCCCGGCCAGGGCGAAGACGCCGCCCGCCTCCAGCCACGGCAGCACCTGGCTGGAGTAGGCCGGGGTGAGCGGGATGCCGAAGGCGCCGAAGCCGTACAGGATGGCCGGTCGCGGGCCGCGCAGGTCGCGCCTGGCCAGGATGGTCAGCGGGATCCGCGTGCCGTCGCGCGAGGTGCAGGTGACCCGGTGCCCGGTCACGGGCTCGTGGCCGACGGCGCCCGGCGCCTGCATCCACGTCTCGACGCCACGGTCGCGGGCGTCGAAGCGCAGGATGGCGGGCGGCGTGACGTGGTCGGTGTAGGTGAAGAACGCCTCGTAGGCGGGCCGGGCGCGGGTGACCAGCGGCCCGGTGCTGCCGGCGCCGGGCAGGGAGACGGGCCGCAGGCGGGTGCCGGTCAGCAGGTCGTGCAGGGCCAGCTCGGAGATCGCGTCGCGGGTGTGGCTCACCAGCAGGACGGGACGGCCGAGCGCCGGGCCGTCGAGCACCGCGAACCCGGTCAGCGTCGCCCGCGGATCCTCGGCGACCAGCTCGCGCCACTGGCCGGGCGTGGCCGCGTCCGCCACGCAGAGCCTGCCGCGCGCCGCGCCCATCGTGGTCATGACGTAGACCCGGCCGTCGGGACCGACCGAGACCGTGGCGCGGGCGTCCAGCCCCACGTGTACGGCACGCGGCGCGCCGGGTCCGAGCGGATCGACCCTGGCAGACGGCGTGCCGGGTTCGAGCGGATCGACCCTGGCTGATGGCGTGTCGGGTTCGAGCGGATCGACCCCGGTAGACGGCGTGTCGGGTTCGAGCGGATCGATCAGCCAGACGTCGTCGCCCGAGGCGGTGACGTTGGTGAGGATCACCCACCGCCCGTCGTCGGAGGCCGCCAGGCGGTAGTCGCCCGGCTCGCCGGTGATGCGCACGTCGTCGCGCGCGGGCGCGCCGATCCGGTGGCGCAGGACGTGGCCCGCCCGCGTGTAGAAGAAGCAGGCGCCGCCGGGCGGCCAGGCCAGCGACGGCCCGCAGCCGAGCATGGGCCCGTCGATCACCTGGCCGGTGTCGGCGTCGACGATGTAGAGCGCGGGCTGGGCCGCGGTGGAGCGGGCGAACTGGCAGGCGACCCTGCGCCCCTCGGCGTCGGGATGCCAGGCGAGCAGCGACACCCTGCCGTCGGGGTCGAGCAGGTTCGGATCGAGGAGCGGGTGGCCGTCGCGGAACAACACGGGATGGGCCTGTCCCGCCGTGCGCCGCAGGTGAAACCGGTGACGGCCGCGCCATCTCGGGGAGGTGACCAGGCCCGCGCCCGCCGCCTGGCCGATCCTTGTCAGGACGGGCGAGTCATGGGGGATCGTCCCGGCGTGGCGGCGCCACAACGACTCCTGCGCCGCCAGCCAGCCGCGTGACTCGGCGGAATGCGGATCTTCCAGCCACCGGTAGGGATCGGTGAGCGTCTTGCCGTGGAGGCGCTCGACCGCGTCGGACCGGGGAGCGTCGGGATAGGGGTAGTCCTGCACTTTCGCGCCCTCCATCCTCGATGGAGTGAAATGTCATTTACTCAGAGTGGCGACGACCAGTCAAGGCAGAATTGACAACGATCTGGGGACCCTTCGGGCATACCCGCCTGGCATTGCGCGGACGGGAATCGTCGGGAGCACCGGTTACGCTGCGACCTGTGACAGCTGATGTGACCGAGCGACATGAGGGAGCCGATGGGCGCGCCCCCATCGGGGTGGCCGTGGGCAGGGTGCTCGGCACCCAGGCCGCCTCGCCCCTGTCGTTCTGGATCGGCCTGGAGCCGGGCAAGGTCGTGCAACTCGACGACGTGGTGGTGACCAGGCGCGACGTGCCCGGCCACGGCCCCATCCTGGTCGCCGGGGTGGTGACCACCGTCGAGGCCAGGCACGAGGGGGCCGCGTTCGACAGCGACGTCTTCCTCATCGCCGACGGCGCGCTGCCCGCGGCGGTCGTGGAGGTCGCCGAGGTGCGCGTCACCCGGGTCGAGCCCGAGGTGTTCGTGCCGCCGCTGCCGGGCGAGAAGGTGTTCCTGGCCGAGAGCACCGACCGCGACCAGGCGCTCTACTTCGACGTCATGGACCGCCGCATCCCCATCGGCACCGGCCGCGACGGGCGCCCGCTCTACCTCAACTTCGACTTCATGGACGGCACCCGCGGCGCCCACGTCTCGATCTCCGGCGTCTCGGGCGTGGCGACCAAGACCTCCTTCGCGACCTTCCTGCTCTACTCCATCTTCAACTCGGGCGTGCTCGGCGGGGAGTCGGCCAACACCAAGGCGCTGATCTTCTCGGTCAAGGGCGAAGACCTGCTCTTCCTCGACCACCCCAACACCAAGCTGACCGGCCCGGGCGACTACACCAGGCTCGGCCTGCCCGCCCAGCCCTTCGGCAGCGTCCACGTCTTCGCCCCGCCGCGGCCCAACGACCCCAACGGCGTGCCCCACGTCTCGGCGCGCACCCACGGCGTCAGCGCCTTCTACTGGACCCTCGTGGAGTTCTGCCAGGAAGAGCTGCTGCGCTTCGTCTTCGCCGACTCCGACGACGAGCGCGCGGGATACTCCCTGCTCGTCGGCCAGGTCGCCGCCCGGCTGCAGAGCTGGGCGGAACCGGTCGGCGACGGCGGCGCCGTGCGCGTCAGGGGCACCTCGTGCCGCACCTTCTCCGACCTCGTCGAGCTCATCTCCGACCAGCTCACGGACGAAGACGAGCGGCGCGAGTGGACCGGCGCCACCACCCCGCTCGGCACCGTCAACGCCTTCCTACGCCGCCTGCGCAGCGCCGTGCGGCCCCTGTCGCCGATCGTCCGCGGCGACCTGCCGTTCTACCGCGGCCACTCCATCCGCACCTCCGACGCCCAGGTCTCCATCGTCGACCTGCACAACCTGCCCGAGCGGGCGCAGCGATTCGTCGTGGGCGTGGTGCTGCGCGGCGAGTTCCACCGCAAGGAGTCGTCCGGCACCGCCAAGCCGCTGCTGTTCGTGGTGCTCGACGAGCTCAACAAGTACGCGCCGCGCGAGGGCGACTCGCCCATCAAGGAGATCCTCCTCGACGTCGCCGAGCGCGGACGCTCCCTCGGCGTCATCCTCATCGGTGCCCAGCAGACCGCCTCCGAGGTCGAGCGGCGCATCGTCTCCAACAGCGCGATCCGCGTCGCCGGCCGCCTCGACCCCGCCGAGGCGGCCAGGTCGGAGTACGGCTGGCTGCCGCCCACCGTCCGCGACCGGGCGACCATCGCCAAACCGGGCACCATGTTCGTGGCCCAGCCGGAGATCCCCGTCCCGCTCGCCGTGGCTTTCCCCTTCCCCGCCTGGGCCACCCGGCCCTCCGAGGCCGCCGAACCAGCCAAGCTCACGGGCAATCCCTTCGCCGGGCTGCCCGAAGAGGACGACATCCCGCCCTTCTGACCACAGGAGCATCGTTCGTGAAGATCCTGCACACCGCCGACTGGCACGTGGGCAAGGTGCTCAAGGGCCGCTCCCGGGCCGACGAGCACCGGGCGGTGCTGCGCGAGCTGGTGGGCGCCGCCCGCGAGCACGACGTCGACGCCGTCATCGTGGCCGGAGACCTGTTCGACACCTCCGCGCCCACGCCCGAGGCCCAGTCGCTGGTGCTGCCCGCGCTCATGGCGCTCCACGAAGACGGGCGCGACGTCGTCGTCCTGGCGGGCAACCACGACAACCCGCAGCTGTTCGAGGTCTACCGGCCGCTGCTCGGCGCGCTCGGCGTGCACGTCGTCGGCTCCTTCCGCCGCACCCCCGTCGAGTTCACCGCCCGCACCGGCGAACCCGTGCGCCTGGCCGTCCTGCCCTTCCTCTCCCACCGCTACGTGGTGCGGGCCGCCGAGGTGCTCAGCGGCACCGCCATCGAGCACAACCGCGACTACGCCGCCCGCATCGGCGAGCTCGTCGGCGCGCTCACCGCCGGATTCGCCGGCGACACGGTCAACCTGGTCACCACCCACGGCACCCTGCCCGGCGGCCGGTTCGGCGGCGGCGAACGCGAGGCGCAGTCCGTCTTCTCCTACTATTTCGAACCCACCGTCTTCCCCTCCACCACCCAGTACGCCGCGCTCGGCCATCTGCACCGCCGCCAGCAGATCCCCGGCCCCTGCCCCATCTGGTACTCCGGCTCGCCCATCGCCGTCGACTTCGGCGAAGAGGGCAACCTGCCCGGCGCGCTGCTGGTCGACGTGCAACCAGGGCGACCCGCCGTGGTCAGCGAGCTGCTCTTCGAGCAGGCCCGCCGCCTGCGCACCGTCAAGGGCAGCCTGGCCGAGCTCGAAGCGCTCGACACCGGCGACGACTGGCTGCGCGTGGTCGTGGCCGAGCAGCCGCGCGTCGGGCTGGCCGACCAGGTTCGCGAACTGCTGCCCAACACCATCGACGTGGTGCTCGACGAGCGGTTCCGCCCCGTGCGTGCCGTACGGCAGGCAGGGGCCACCGCCAAGCCGCCCGGCGAGTTGTTCCGCGACTACCTGACCGCGACCAAACGCTACGACGAGCAGGTCGCGACCCTGTTCGACCGGCTGCACGACGAGGTGACAGGCGCATGAGGCCCCTCCTGCTGACCCTCGAAAACTTCGGCAGCTTCCGCGAGCCGCTGACCGTCGACTTCTCCGACGTCGAATACTTCGCCCTCGTCGGGCCCACCGGCGCCGGCAAGAGCACGGTCATCGACGCGATCTGCTTCGCGCTCTACGGCACCGTGCCGCGCTGGGGGCGCGAGAACGCCATCGCCCACGCGCTCGCCCCCTCGGCGACCGGCGGCAAGGTGGGGCTGATCTTCGAGAGCGGCGGCAGACGATACGGCGTGGTCAGGGCCATGGCCCGCGACGCCAAGGGAGTCGTGCGCACCAGGGAGGCGCGCCTCGAAGAGCTGCGCGACGACTGGGACGACGTCGTGCGCTCCCTGGCCGAGGGCGAGAACGTCACCGCCGAGGTGCAGCGGCTGACCGGGCTCGAATACAAGTTCTTCACCCAGTGCGTCGTGCTGCCGCAGGGGCGCTTCGCCGAGTTCCTGCACGCCAAGCCCAACGAGCGCCAGGACCTGCTGGTGCAGCTGCTCGACGCCGAGGTCTACAACGAGATCCGCATGAAGGCCACCCGCGAGGAAGACTCCTCACGCCAGGCCGCCCTCCACGCGCGCGAGCAGCGCGCCGAGTTCACCGCCACCCCGCAGGCCGAGGAGGAGGCGGCGGCCAAGGTCACCGCGCTGCGCGACCTGCAACGCGACATCGCCGCCGAACTGGAGCTGCTGCGCGCCCGCGACGCCGAACTCGAACGCACCAAACGCGAGCTGACCGAGCTCACCGGGCGGCTGGCCGAGCTGCGGGCGCTGACCATGCCGCCCGAGGTGCCCACCCTGGCCGCCTCCGCCAAACAACACGCCGACGACGTGGCCACGGCGGAAACGCGCCTGGCCGGGCTGACCGAGGCCGAGCACGACGCCGAGGCCGCCCTGGCGGGGCTGGGCGACCGGGCCGAGCTCACCGCCGCGCTGGCTTCGCTCGACACCGTCGAACGGCTCGCCGTCGCCGCCGCCGAGGCGCGCGCCACTTCGGAGCGGTCGCTGGCGCAGGCGCGCGAGTCGGCGCGCACCACGCTGGAGCAGGCACGCCGCGACACCGCCGCCGCGCTGGAGGAGACCCGCGCGCGGGCCGCCCAGACACTCGCCCAGGAGAAGGCGCAGGCCGAAGGGTCGCTGGCGTCGTCGCGCACCGACGGGCAACGGTCCCTGGCCGACGCGCGCACCGCGGCGGAACGGGCCCTGACGGAGGCCCGCACCCACGGGGAACGCGCCGCCGAGCAGGCGCGCCGCCAGGGGGAGCGGTCGCTCGCCGACTCCCGCACCCAGGCTGCGGCCGCGGACGCTTCGCTGGAGCGGCTGACGGCGGCGGCTCGGGGCGCGGCGCAGGCGCTGGAGGAGGCGCAGGCCGCCCACGACCGGCTCCGCCACGCCCACGCGGCGGCCGACCTCGCGGGCCGGCTCGTCGCGGGCGAGCCCTGCCCGGTCTGCCACCAGCGGGTCCACGACCTACCGACGCCGGCCGACGCCACACCGGGCCGGGCCGTGGATGCCACGCGGGAGCGAGGCGCCCCGGCCGCTGACGCGGCGTCGCGGCCAGCCACCCCGGCCGATGTCACGTCGGAGCGGATCGGGGCGGCTGATGTCACATCACGCCGGGCCGGAGAGGCCGATGCCGCGGCGGGGCGGGGTGGCAAGGTCGCTGGGGCTGGGCGGCGGCAGGTGGGCGGGGACGGCGGGGACGGTGGGCGGGCGGCGCTGGCCGATGCCGAGCGGGCGCTGAAGAAGGCGCGCACTGACGACGAGCGGGCCAGGAGCGCGCTCACCCAGGCCCAGACCTCCGCCGCCATGCTCTCGGACCGCGCCGCCCGCCTGGAGGGCGAACTGGCCGAGCAGGCCGCCCGCTCCGCCCGCGAGCTTGCCGAACACCTCGCCAGGCAGGAGCGCGAGCAGGCCGACCGGCTCGCCAGGTTGACGGCCGAGACCACCCAGCAGCACGCCAAGCTCGAAACCGAGACCGCGCAACGCCTGGCCCGCCGCGAGCGCGAGGTGGCCGAGCAGCTGACGCGTCGCGAGCAGGAGCTGGCCGCCCAGCTCGCCCGCCGCGAGCAGGACCTGGCCGACCAGGCGGCCCGTCTCGCCTCCGAGCTGGCCGCGCAGGTCGCCCGGCTGGAGGCGGAGCTGGCCCAGCACCGTTCGGCGCTGCCCGACGGCGCCGACCGCGCCGACCTGACGTCGCGGCTGACCGCCGTGGTCGAGGCCGACAAGCGGGCCGCCGCGGCCAGGAAGGCGGCGCGCGCGTGCCGGGCCGAGCTCGAGGAGCTGCGCAAGGCGGCGGCCCTGGTGTCGCGGCGCGCGGAGGAGGCCTGGGCGGCGCTCGGTACGGCACGCGACAAGCTGATGGTGCTCGGCCTGGGCGACGAGGCGGCGCCGCCGGTCGACCGGGCCGACCTGCACGCCGCCTGGCAGGACCTGATCACCTGGCGCAACCGGGTCGGCACCGCCGCCCGTGCCAGGGCGGACGAGACCGAGCAGTCGTTGTCGGCCCTGGCGGAGCTGCGCGAGCAGCAGGTGAAGCACCTGCGCGCCCGCCTCGACGAACACGCCGTCCCCGCGGCCGGGCACCCCGATCAGCTGGCCGCGGCCGTCGCCACGGCGCTGGCGCGGGCAGAGGGGCTGCTGGAGCGGCTGCGCGAAGACCTGGCCAAGATCACCGAGCTCGACCGCATGATCGCCGACAAGGAGCGCGAAGCGGGCGTGGCCCACGAGCTGGCCCTGCGCCTGCGCGCCAACGCCTTCGAACGCTGGCTCTGCGCCGAGGCCCTCGCCGTCCTGGTCGCCACCGCCTCCGAGACGCTGCGCGAGCTCTCCGACGGCCAGTACGAACTGGAGCTGGGCGACAAGAGCGAGATCGAGGTCATCGACCACGCCGAGGCGGGCATGCGGCGCAGCGCCCGCACGCTGAGCGGCGGCGAGACCTTCCAGGCGGCCCTCGCCCTGGCCCTGGCCCTGTCGGGCACGGTCGCCAGAGGCCTCGACTCGATCTTCCTCGACGAGGGCTTCGGCACCCTTGACCCCGCCACCCTCGACACCGTGGCCGCCACGCTCGAACGCCTGGCCGCCGGTCAGGAACGCATGGTCGGCGTGGTCACCCACGTGCAGGCGCTGGCCGACCGGGTGCCGGTGCGTTTCGCCGTCAATCGCGACACCACCGGCTCCCATCTGCGGAGAATTGACACGTGAGCGTGAGCGAGTTCAGCATCGATCCCTGGGATCCCGGTTACGCCGCCGCCATGTCGGTGGAGGCGATGACCGAGCGCGGCTCCACCAGTGCGGAGCTGGAGCTGGGCGTCGAGGCGGCGCCCGAGGACTGGTCGCCGGTCACCCCTCGCGGCGGCGCTCCCGAGACGCTCCTGGTCGCCGACGGGGTGCGCCGCATCGACGCGCGGGTCTGGGTGCACGGCGAGCCGATGCCGCTGCCGGGCATCGCCGCCTCCTACGCCGCGGGGATCGTGCGCTGCGGCCCCGACGGCGCCGACCTGGCCGAGATCGAGGTGCGCCGCTCGCTGATCAGCGCCGCGCCCGACACACCCGAGGTCAAGACCCGGCACGCCACCTTCCAGCCCGCCCAGGCGACCGATTCGAGCATGGAGTCGCTGTCGCTGGCCCTGCAGCGCCAGGTGACGCAGCTGGAGCTCGAGCTCTCCGTGCGCCACCGCCGGGAGGGCAGCGACCTGCTGCTGGTCGACGGCCCCCTGCGCGGCCGCACCCACCTGGCCGACACGGTGGGCTACATCAAGACGCACCACATCTCCTACCTGCCCGCGCCCCAGTCGGCCGTGGTGGGCGCGCTCGCCTCGGGCCAGCGCACCCCGGTCTTCCTCATGGGCACCAGCTGGCGGCGCCACGCGTGGTATCTGCGCCTGCCCGTCACCTCGACGGCGCCGTGGGCGGGCATCGCGCGGTGCGAGGCGGGGGCCGATCTGAGCTCGGAGCAGGTCGTACGGCTCGCCGACGCGATCACGCTGGCGCTGCTTCCGCTGGCGGGCGTGCCGTACAAGGATCCTCGGGCCCCGCAGAACCTGGTGCCGATCGGCGGGCTGGAGAAGCTGCTGCGCCACTATCTGGGCGATCCTCAGCTGATGTACCGCGCCCTGCGTTCGGCCGCCCGGGGCTGAGCGGCTCGTCCCGGCGAACTCCACCGCGACGCGGTAGGCGGAATCAACCTTCCGCTGTATGCGGGCTCAAGATCGATGCCGGACCATGTGGCGCATGAAACGAACGATCACCCATCTCTCCGCCGCGGCGGCGGTGGCGCTCACCGGGCTCTGCGTGACCGCCGCCCCCGCCAGTGCCGCACCCGCGTGCAGCGCGCCCGAATGGCCCCCGGACACCACCGACGGTTTCGCCGTCATCAAGGGCGACCAGTGGACCTCCAAGTTCAACCTGAAGAAGGCGCCCTACTCCCATTGCGGGAATTCGGTGCTGATGTGGGGCGGGGACAAGCTGGAGCTGAGCTGCTACATGTACAACGACTACGGCAACAAGTGGTACTACGGCTGGACGAGGTACGGCGACAACTACTACAAGGGCTGGATGTCGGCCGCCAATCTGGAGTGGTTCACCGGCTGGAGCGGCGGCAAGTGCGTGATCGACGAGGCGTAGGGCCGGCTCAGTGGCAGTGGCGCGCGGCCGTGGCGGGCACGTCGAGCGTCGGGTTGCGGTCGAAGAATCCCGACGGCCTGAGCGTGAAGCCGCAGGTGTCGACCGGCATGATCGGCCAGTCCTCCGGCCGGGGCAGGTGGGTGCTGCCGAAGGTGTGCCAGACCACCAGGTCCTCCCCTTCCAGGGGCCGGTCGGCGGCGGCGTACGACGGCAGGCCCTGGCCGGGTGAGCTCTGGTTGACGAACTCGCCCGCGGGGTACCGCTCGTCGGGGTGGTAGCGGGTGACCCACAGGTGGTGGGTGGCGAACGCCGCCCGGCCGCTGATCGACGACTCGTCGGCGGCCAGCAGGACCGGCCGTCCTTGCGGGTGCAGCACGTAGGAGACGGGCTGGCCGAGCCGGTTGAGCGAGCCGGGGTTGGTGATGCGCCAGACGCGGTCGCGCAGGGGGTCGGCGTCCCGCTGCGCCTGCGATTCCGTGGCGAGCGGGGTGAGCCTGCGCGTGAAGGCGTTGCCGTACGGATTGGCGGGCCCGATCGGCAGGCGCTCGACCTCCTGCTCGACGACCGTGTTGGCGGGGCCGTCGAGCATCATGTCGAGGCGCGCGCAGTACAGGTGCTGGTGGTACGGCGCGGCCAGTCCTGGGGCGATCGGGGTGGCGTACGGGCTGTCCTCGACCTGGGCGGCGGTGAAGAGCACGCCGGTGGCCTTGACCTCCAGCTGGATGGCGCCGTCGAGGTAGAGGTACCAGTAGAAGCCGTAGTCGTAGTTGCCGACGGTGACGAAGAAGGAGATGACCAGGCGCCGCTGGCGGCGGGTCTCGGCGGCCTCGGTGTAGAGGTCGGTGTGCTTCCAGAGGATGCCGTGGTCCTCCTCGTGCAGGCAGACGGCGTTCTCCACGACGCGGGGCGTGCCGTCGCCTTCGGGGAGCACGGCGTCGAAGTAGCGGATCTCGCCGAGGCAGTCGCAGCCGAGCTTGAGCGAGTTGACCGCGGCGCCGAGCAGGTATTCGCCGGCGTCGAAGTAGTTCTGCCAGAAGCGGGTCGGGCTGGGGTCGCCGTACGGCACGACCATCTCGGCGATCGAGGCGCGGTAGACGATGGGCCGCTCGTGGAAGGAGAGCTGGTGCAGGACGAGCCCCTCGCGGGCGTCGAACCCGATGCGGAAGCGCCAGTTCTCCCAGCTCACCACATCGCCGTCGACGGCGAAGGAGGGCCCGTCGGGCTGGGTGATCTCGATCGGTTTCAGCGTGTCGCGCGTGTGCGGGTGCCGGTCGTAGTTGCCCTCCTCGACCGGCACGGGGAAGACCTGGTGGTCGTGGAACTCGGCGACGCGCCGCCCGATGAGGTCGACGTAGGCGACGACCCCGTCGATGGGGTGCGCCCAGGCGTGGTCGTCGGGCCGGTGCTGCAGGAACATGAGCGAGCGCAGCATGCGGCGCCCGCGCTCGCCCTCGATGCCGTAGTCGCCCGCGGACAGCGGCGCGACCCGCACCAGGTCGAGGTCCGTGACGCCGCGCCTGGCCATGGCCTGCGCGAAGCGGGGATCGGCCTTGACGATCTCCTCGACGAGCGGGTACTCCTCCAGCAGCACCGGCGGCTGCCCGGAGGAGATCTCGGCGACGTGGTCGACCGCCGAGCGGGTCAGCGACGCCAGCACGGTCCGCGCCCGTCCGGTGTCCAGGTCGAGCAGCACGGCACGCACCCGCCGGTCCACCGGGTCGCCGTCCTTGTGGCCGAGCACCTGCTCCTTGGCCGGTTCCTCCAGGCCCAGGTACGGCAGGCGGGTGGATTCCCCGACGAGCCCCTCGCGCGTGAGTAACTCCCGTGCGGCCGTGAACTCGTCGGCGGTCAGCCGATCAAGGGGATGCGTCACCGGATCAAACTACGACGAATGCTGCCAATTCAGATAGATGGAAACTTCACCGGGGGTCTGTCTCGTCTACTGAGAAAGGGGGCCGTTGTGAGTTATGTCACGCAGGTGGATCAGTTACGGCGGGTGGCCGACGACGCGCTCGCCGACGGGCGCTGGGCCGACGCGCTGCACGCGAGCAAGTGGGCCGTGGGCTGCGCCTACGGCAGCAGCGACCCCCTGGAAGCCGCCGACCAGACCAGGATCGTGGCCGTATCGGCCCAGCTGACCGCTCACGCGCGGTTGCAGCGTGCCGTGGGGGAGCTCGCCGAGGCCGCCGACAGCGCCGAGCTGGCCGCGAGCCTGTTCGAGGCGATCTACCGGCCCACCCCGCCCGAGCTCGACGCCTTCCGCGCTGAGGTGCTGCTGGACCTGGGCGAACTCGAGCGCGCCCGCGTGCTGGCCCTGCGGGCCGCCGCCCGCCTGAGCCGTGCCGACCAGGCGGTGGCCATGACCACCCATGCCAGGATCCTGCACCGCCTGGGCCGCCGCGAGCACTCGGTGAAGATCGCCAGGGACGCCCTGCGCGCCTTCGAGGACGCCTGGGCGGCCGACCATCCCGCCTACGTGGAGGCCGGGCTGATCCTGTGCGCGAACCTGCTGGAGACCGGCGACAAAGGCGAGGTGAAGCTGCGCACCGTCCAGATCAGGCGTGCCTGCCCGCAGACGACACGCCCGCGCGAGCACGCCCTGGCCATGTACCTGTCCGCCGCGGCCGCCACCCACGACTCCATCGACCGGCTGGTGATGATCGATCTCGCCGACAGCCTGCTGTCCGTCTGCCGGCTGCCCGGCGACCCCGAGCTGGACGAGGCACGCTCGCTGGCGGTCCGCATCAGGGCGCGGGCGGCCGTGCAGGCACGCGAAGGCCACGTGCGCGCCTACGCCCAGGCCGCGCTGCTGCACGAACGCGGCGAGCACCAGGAGGCGGTCTCGCTCTTCCGCCGCCTGCCGGGAAGCACCCACGCGCTGGCCATGGCCCTCGCCGGCTGCGGCCGGCGCGCCGACCTCCAGGAGGCGGTCGAGCTGCTCGAAAGCCTGCCACGCCTGCCGCTCAGGGTCGCCGAGATCGGCAGGGCCATGCTCGCGCTCATCCGGCTCGCCCAGCAGCGGGGCGACGGGCTGGAGGCGATCAGGCTGTCGATGGACCTGATGCAGCGCTGCCTGGCCACGCCCGACCCCGCCGTGCGCATGGTCCACGCCGAGCTGCTGGAGCTGACGACCTCACCGCAGCCGGACAACGACCGGACCTACCTGCTGCGCCAGACCGTCGACCTGCGGCGCGGCCTGCTGAACGCCGGCCGGCCGCACTCGCGCCGGGAACTGGCCGTCGCCCTGGAACGGCTGGGTCTCGGGCTCCTGCGGAGCGACGCGACCCTCATCGAGGCGGCCCAGGCGCTGCTGGAGGCGTACGGCACGCTGGGCGGGCTGGACCCGGAGCAGTCGGCGCGGCTGCGCGAGCACCTGCTCATGATCAACGACACCCACCCCGAGATCGCCGAGGCGCTCGACTTCACCAGGCGATTGTGAACGGCCGGCGGCGGACGGCGCCGATGGCGAGGCGGCTTCGGCGGGGCGGCTTTGGCGGGGGGCTTTGGCGGGGCGGCTATGGCGACGGCGGCTATGGCGACGGCGGCTATGGCGACGGCGGCAATGACGACGGCGGCAATGACGACGGCGGCAATGGCGACGGCAGGCTCACCGACTGCGGGGTGACCGGCTGCCGGCAGTGCGCGCACACCACCAGCGGGTCGAGCTCCGCGCCGCAGTCGTGGCCGAGCACCAGCGGGGGCCGGACGGCCAGGTGCCGGTCGCCCCACTGCCGCAGCAGGTGCAGCACTCCCTGCAGCTCCAGCCCGGCCGCCGTCGGCACGTACTCGTGGCGCGGTGGCCGCTCGCTGTAGGCGACCTTCTCCAGCACCCCCGCCTCGACCAGGTGCTTCAGCCGGGCGGCCAGCACGTCGCGCGGGGCGCCGATGGCGCGCACCATCGCGTCGAAGCGCCGGACCCCGAGGAAGACCTCGCGCAGGACCAGTAGGGAGTACTTCTCACCCACGACGGCGAGGGTGTCCGCGATCGAGCAGGGGCGTGGAGCGGTCATGGGCTCCATGGTAGGGCGAGTTTGGAAACCCAACCCTGACGAAGCGGAGGGGTGATGGACACCGTCACTGTCCACCACCCCTCGCCCCACGAGTTTCCCACTCCCCAGGCTTCCTGCGTCACCCGCCAGGGGTTCGCGACCTCAGGTCGCCGCTCTAGGCTGGCGCGATGGAAGAGAAACGAATGGTGCGAATATCGAAATATCTCGCCAAACACCTGCGCCACGAGCCCGAGCGCATCGGCCTCACCCTCGACGAAGGCGGCTGGGTCAAGGTCGACACCCTCCTCGAAGCCGCCAGGACACACGGCTTCCCGATCACCCGCGACGAGCTCGACCACGTCGTGATCACCAACGACAAACGCCGCTACATCATCACCGACGAGCGCATCAGGGCCAGCCAGGGCCACAGCGTCGACGTCGAGCTCGGCCTGGAGGCGGTCCGCCCGCCCGCGATCCTCTACCACGGCACGGTCGGCCGCAGCCTGCCCGCCATCCGCGACGAGGGCCTGCGCGCCATGTCACGCCACCACGTCCACCTGTCGCCCGACCGCGAGACCGCGGTCCGTGTCGGCTCGCGTCGCGGGGTCGCGGTGGTCCTGGTCGTCGACGCCGACGCCATGCACGCCGCCGGCCACCCGTTCTACCTCAGCGCGAACGGGGTGTGGCTGACCGACCGGGTCCCGGCGGAGTATCTGCGCTTTCCCGGATGATCGCCTCAGCCCGCTCCCTGAGCGGGGGCAGGAAGTCCAGTACGGCACGCGCCCGGTCCGGCAGCGCGGCCCGATCGATCCCCAGATCGGCCAGCAGCGCATTGAACCCGGCGTCGGAGTCGAGCCCCAGCGCCTGAAGGCATCGGGAGTAGGTGGCGACGATCCAGAAGACGGCCTCCCGGTGCTCGCCCCGCTCGATGAGCTCGCGGCTGCCGTCGATGGCGACGGGCCTCGACTCGGCGGTCAGGTCGGCGGCGAAGGGGAAGTCCCGCTCCTTCAGCAGCGCCGTCCGGTCGAAGACCTCCGTGAGCGCGTCCAGGTGGTGGAGTGTTCGCGCCGGGGTCCAGTCCGCGCAGCCCAGCAGGTCCAGCAGGTCGGTGTGGAAGCCCTCCATGCCGTGCGCGCGCAGCAGTGCCAGGACCGCGCTGTAGCGCTTGCGCACCGTGGGGTTGCGCAAGCCCGCCGTCAGCAGCACGTGGGTCGTCACCCCGCAGCCGAACAACCACGAGGTGACCAGCTGCGGCCACGTCCCGGAACCCTCGGCCGCCCTGGACGCGAAGGCCGCCACACCCTCCTCCGCGTCCGCGCAGCGCCGCCGTACCCAGTGCGCCTGGCCGTACAGGGGAGCGACGTCCCGGCGCAACGCCGTCAACCGCCCTGTCGGATCGTCGATGACGGTGTCCGCGCCGGGGCGGAAGGCCCCGGCCACGTGATACGAGCCCAGCACCTGCTCGGCCGAGCCCAGCCGATCCCAACCCACCGCGCTGACCTCGATCAGCACCCCGTGGTGGCGGAACTTGCCCAGCTTTGCGGGTGTCAGCACCATGACGTCGACATCGGAGGAGACGGGCAACTCCTCGTCGTCGCCCGCCCAGACGGCCGAGCCGCTGAAGTAGGCGCCGCCGTAGTCCGCAATGGTGTGGCGGTGACCCAGGACCCAGTCCGCGGCCACCGCCCGTGCCTCACTGATCTTCACAAATCATTACATTAGCTACCACAGTGCTCGAACGGGCTGTCGTAGACGGACGAGCCCGCCTTGCCGCCCCACTTCACGCACTTGCCGGGAGCCGCCGCGCGCACCGGCCCCGCGTAGTAGCCGAAATTGCCGCTGTCGGTGATCCGCGAACTGCCCTGCACCTCCAGATAGGCCGTGACAGCCGTCGGGGTGCCCAGCGAGGTGCGCTTCAGCGTGACCACGCAGTTGTAGCCGTTGGAGTTGTTGTACAGCAGGTAGACCGTGCCCGCCGTGCCCAGACCCGCCGAGTCGACCACGTTGTAGCCGCTGCCGCACACCTCGGCCGGGGTGTAGGGGTTGGTGCTGCCGCCGCAGTTGTTCGAGGTGACCGTCTGGTTGGGGTAGCCGAAGGTCACGCCGTTGAAGACGGCCTTGCGGATGTTGCCCGGGTAGCCGTCGCCCTGCCGTACCTCGTAGTGCAGGTGCGCGCTGATGTTGTTGCCCGGCCTGCTCGTCTTGCCGACCGTGCCGATCTGCTGGCCCTGCGACACGGCCTGGCCCGCGCTGACCGAGCGGGTGTTGAGGTGGGCGTAGTAGGTCGCCCAGCCGCTGCCGTGGTCGATCTTGACGAGGTTGCCGAAGCCGTTCGTGGAACCCTGGTGAGCCGAGATCACCACCGTGCCGGACGCCGCGGCCACCACCGGGTCACCGAGGTCGGCGTCGGGGGAGCTGCCGCGGTTGAAGTCGATCTCCCAGGACTGGTGGGCGGAGCTGGAGCTGGAGTTGCCCGCCCAGCTCTGGCCGCAGGGGAAGGGGAGCTGGAAGTTGGTGGCCAGGATGGAGACCTCCTCCTCCGGCGCCGCGGGTTCCGGGTCGGCGGCCGCGGACGTGGCCGTACCCAGAGCAAGGAAGACGGCGAGAGCGACGACTCTGAGTTTCATGGGTGCTCCTTTCTGGAAATCAGGATCACCAGAAGCCGCACACGGATCGTCCAGAACCGATACAAAGGGCTGTCAGGTCCTCCAAGGGGGCACAGATGCTCACCTTCCACGTGCTCGGCCCGCTGGAAGTACGATCCGGCGGCCGCCCGGTCCGCATCTCGGGCCGCAAACCACGCATGCTGCTGGCCTCCCTGCTCCTCGACGCAGGCCACGTCGTCCCCGCCGACCGCCTCGTCGAGGCGCTCTGGCCCGACCGCCCGCCCCGCTCCGCCCACGCCAACATCCGCACCTACGTCAGCTCCCTGCGCCCCGTCATCGGCGCCATCCGCGCCGAGGGCAGCGGCTACGCCGTCGACGTCCCCGACGGCGCCCTCGACCTCCAGGTCTTCGAGGACCTCGCCGCCCTCGGCGAACCCGAGGCCGCCCTGTCCCTCTGGCGCGGCACCCCCCTCGCCGACCTGCCCGAATGCGCCGTCTGGACGCGCCGCCTCGACCACATCCAGGCCGTACGGCTCCGCGTCGCGGACGAGGTGATCGCCCGCTTCATGGCGGCGGGCCGGTACGGCGAGGCGGCGGCGGAGGTACGGGTGCTCATCGGGGAGCACCCGTACCGGGAGGACCTGTGGCAGCGGCTCATGATCGCCCTGCACGCGGCGGGCAGGAAGGCGGAGGCACTGCGGGCCTTCCACGAGGTGCGCGAGCAGTTGGTGGGGGAGCTGGGCGTCGAGCCCGGGGCGGAACTGCGACGCTGCCACCAGACGATCCTGGGGGAGGAACCGCCGCCTCCCGCTCCCTCTGCCGCCCTCGCTCAGGCCGGCCTCGCGCGTCCGGCCGCCCTCGCTCAGGCTGGTCTCGCGCATCCGGCGGCCCTCGATCCAACTGGTCTCGCGCGTCCGGCCGCCCTCGATCCGGCCGTCCTCGATCAGCGTCCCGCCGCCCTTGAGCAGGCCGATCCCGCCCTCCCCTCCGCCCGCGAGCGAGCCCGCCTCCCCCTCCCCGACCCCGCCTGGCCCACGCCCCGCCAGCTTCCCCCCGACATCGCCGACTTCGTCGGGCGCGCCGCCGAGCTCGACACGCTCACTCCGACCCACCCCCTGACCGTCATCTCCGGCCCGCCCGGCGTCGGCAAGTCGGCCCTGGCCGTACGGCTGGCCCACCGCCTCAAGCACACCTTCCCCACCGGCCAGCTGCACCTTACGCTGGGCGAAAGGGAGCCCGAGGACCTGCTCGGCCAGGCACTCAGGGCGCTGGGCCTCATCCCGGCAGGAAACCTTCACGAGCGCGCCGCCCTGCTACGGTCGCAACTCGCCGAGCGGCCCGTGCTCCTGCTCCTCGACGACGCCCGGGACGCCACCCAGATCGAGCCACTGCTGCCCGGCAACGGCTCGGTCGTGATCGTCACCAGCCGCCAGAGGATCACCACCCTCCCAGGCGCCCGCCTCCACCACCTGGGACCGCTGCCGGAGGCGGACGCGGTGGAACTCCTGGGCCGCATCATCGGCGCCGAGCACCTGCACCCGAGCACCACCTCGCCAGACGCGCAGGGTGTACGGGCTGGGGCGCGGGTGGGGGAGGCACTGGACGACGCGGTGCAGCGAGCGGTGCCGCGACATGGGGCGACGGGGCCGATGGTGGCGCGGGCCGAGACGTCGCCGCGTGAGGCGGCTGCGTGGGCTGAGGTGGCTGCGCGGGCTGAGGTGACGGCGCGTGGGGTGGCGAAGCGGGCTGGGGCGCGGCTGGGGGAGGCGCCGGACGACGCGGTGCAGCAAGCGGTGCCGCGACTTGGAGCGACGGGGCCAATGGCGACGCGGGCCGAGACGTCGCCGCGTGAGGCGGTGACACGGGCTGAGGTGACGGCGGGTGAGGTGGCGACGCGGGCTGAGGCGGCCGCGCGGGCGGTCGTTGCGGCGTGTGGGCGATTACCACTGGCGATCCGCGACGCCGGTGCCCGTCTGCTCGCCCGTCCCGGGTGGACGCTGGAGATGCTCGCCCAGCGCCTCGACGAGCACCCCCTGACCGAGCTCAGGCAGGTCCGTGCGGTCCTGGGCCAGACCTTCCGCCGCCTCCCCGAGGACCTCGCCCGGCCCTTCGCCACCCTGAGCCTGCTCGGCGACCGCCCACTGCCCGGCTGGCTGCTCGCCACCCTGCTCCACGAGGCCGGTCCCCAGCTGGCCGGCGTTCCGTGGCCCGAGAGCGCAGTGTCGTGGATGGGCGGACGCCGGGCCGACACTCGCGGGGGTGAGCGGTGGGCCTCGTCCGACACTGAGCACTGGGGCGAGCGATGGCTGGGCTCATCCGACACCGAGCACTGGGGCGAGCGATGGGCGGCCTCGGCCGCGACCGAGCCCTGGGCCGACCCCCGTGCCGACCCCAGGTCCGGCCCCCTCTCCGTCCCCCGTGCCGAGTACCTGGCCGCCCCCCGGGCCGAGCACCTGGCCGATCTCCTTGTGGACGCCGGGCTCCTGGACCCCGCCGGTGCCGACCCGCTCGGGCAACCCCGTTACCGCCTGCCCGATCTGGTGCGACGTCACGCCGCCACGCTGCCGCCCGACCGTCTCACCCTGGCTCGCGTGATCTCTGGCTGGACGGTCGCCACGCAAAGTGCCACCGCTCGCCTCCCCACGACGGTCTTCACCCTCACCCCTGCCACCACCACCCCCGCCTGGCGGCTGCCCGAGGCGACGCTGGGCAGGTTGACCGCTGATCCGGTGGCGTGGTTCGAGGCGGAGCGCGAGACGTTGGCGGAGACGGTGCGGCTGGCGGCCGAGGTGGGGCCGCCGGGTTCGGCGTGGGCGCTGGCCGCCGCGCTGGTGCCGTACTACGACCTGCGATGCCAGCTGCGCTGCTGGCATGACAGCCACGCGGTGGCGCTGGATGCGGCGCGGGCGGCCGGTGATCTGTACGGCGAGGCGGCGATGTTGCGCGGGCTCGGCCAGGTGAGCCTCTACCAGGACAGGTACGGCGAGGCGGAGGGCCAGTTCGCCGAGGCGCGCCGGATCTTCCAGGAGATGGGGGACCGGCGGGCCGAGGCCATCTCCATCTGCGGTCTGGGCGCGGTGAGCCAGTTCCGGGGGCGCCCGGCGCTCGCGCTGGGGCATTTCGGCAGCGCCCTGGGGATGTTCCTGTCGCTCGGCGACCTGGGCGCGGAGGCTTACGCGCGACAGGCGATCGGGCGGGTCTGGCTCGGTTCCGGTGACCTCGATCAGGCGTCGACCTGGCTAGGGCAGGCCATGCGCCTGGCGCGAGAGCTGGGGGACCCGCATCGGGAGGGCTGCGTGTCGATCCAGGCGGGCCGCCTGCACGAGTTGCGTGCCGAGCCGGATCAGGCGATGGCGTTGCAGTCGCGCGCCCTGGACCTGTTCGATGGGCTGGGGGACCGGCATTGCGGCGCGTACGCCCTGCAGGGGCTGGCCGGGCTGCATGCCGCGCGCGGCGAGTGGGCGGTGGCATCGGCGCGGCTGGAGCGGGCTCGGGCGATCTTCAAGGAACTGGGCGATCGGAGTGGCGCGGCGGCTTCGACGGAGCTCCTGGGCCGGCTACCGCGCGCCTGAACCCGGCAGCGGCCGGGCCGGACGGCGGCGGCTGAGCCCGGCAGCGGCTGAGCCCGGCAGCGCCCGAACCCGGCAGCGCCCGAACCCGGCAGCGGCTGAGCGAGGTAGCGGCTGAGCGAGGTAGCGGCTGAGCGAGGTAGCGGGTGGGTCTGGACAAGCGGCCAGCGATGTTAAACGATTAAATCAGGCGTCGAGCTTTACGACTGCCGAGGCGAGGGTGCGAGCATTCTGCTCCAGCTAGGAGGCGAAATGATTCCCAACTTTCCAGGTGGGTTTAAGTATGTTATTCGTATAGCATGAGACCAACCGCCAAGCATGTCGCGGAGCGCGCCGGTGTCTCGGTCGCCACGGTGTCGTATGTGCTGAGCGGCCGGGATCGCCCGGTGGCCGCCGAGACTCGCAAGCGGGTCCTCGAGGCGGCCAAGGAGCTGGGCTATACCCCGAACCAGGCCGCCAGGAGCTTGCGCAAGCAGCGCACCCAGCGGGTCTGCCTGCTCCAGCCCACCGCGGGCGGGGTGCCGACCGAGGACCGGCTGGCCAGGGATCTGCACGAGATGGCCGACAGCCACGGCTACTCGGTGCTCACCCTGGCCGTCTACTCGCGCGAGCGCGCCGAGGCGGCGGTCGAGCTGCTGCGCAGCGGCATCGCCGACGGAGTCCTGGTCAACGGCGGCGAGCATCTGACCGGCGAGATGCTGGCCGGGATTCGCCTGCCGATGGTCGTGATGCGTGACGGCGACGTGCCTGAGGGGTGCGACGTGGTGCGCACGCCCGAGGAGGAGCCGTGCGAGCAGGCCGTCAGGCACCTCGTGGCCCAGGGCCGCAGCAAGATCGTCTACCTGTCGCACCGCTACGAGCTGTACCGGGAGCAGCCCACCGGCCGCATGGCGGGCTATCTCAAGGCGCTGGCCGGCCGCGAACCCACCGTGGTCGCCGGGGCCGAGGACCGCGTGGCGGCCTACCAGGCCACCGCGGAACTGCTGTCGGGTCCCGACCGGCCCGACGCGATCTTCGCGGCCTCCGACCGGGCGGCCGTCAGCGCGATCTGGGCGGTCAGGGACGCGGGCCTGCGCGTGCCGTACGACGTGGCGGTCATCGGCGTCGGCAACATCGACGAGGGTCTCATCTCCAAGCCGCAGCTCAGCACCGTCGGCCCGCTGCGCCACGACTACAGCGACGTGGCGCGGCTGCTGTTCGACCGGCTGCTGGCCGAGCGGCCACCGCCTCCCCGGCAGATCGTGCGTTCCTGGACCTTCATCCAGCGCGGTTCGGCCTGAGGCGGCCCGTCATCGAGCGCGGTTCGGCCTGAGGCGGCCCGTCATCGAGCGCGGTTCGGCCTGAGGCGGCCCGTCATCGAGCGGCTCGTCTCACGGCGGCCCGCGCGAAGAGCGGCTCGTCCCAAGACGGCCCGCACCGAGCGCGGCTCGTCCCATGGACGACCTCCATCGAGCGCGGTTCTCCCCACGATGTCAAGGAGCCCCCACCATGACCCTCTCCCGCCGTGAAATGCTGCAGCTCCTCGGAGCCTCGGCCGTCCTGACCGCCTGCGCGGGGGCGCCCCCCGCCGCCTCGCAGGGCCAGAGCCCAGGCACCTTCACCGTCTACTGGAACGCCGGCCACGACTACCAGGCCTACCGCAAGGTGATCGCCGAGTTCGAGGCCGCGCACAAGGTCAAGGTCAACTTCCAGAAGTACCAGTGGCCCGACCTGCGCACCCGCCTGCTGGCCGACTTCGCCTCCGGCACCGTGCCCGACCTGGTGGAGGAGCCGGGCGGCTGGGTGCAGGAGTTCGCGATCAGCGGCAACGCCCGCTCGTTGCAGGACTTCGTCGACAAGGACGGCGCCGCGATGGGCTTCCCCGCCGATTGGCGCGAGGCCACGGTCAGCCGCAACTCCTTCAACGGCCAGGTGTACGGCGTGCAGCTGCACTTCACGGCCACCCTCCTCGTCTACAACAAGCAGATGCTCGCCGAGGCGGGCGTCGAGCCGCCCACCACCTGGCAGGAGTTCCTCGACGCGGCCAGGAAGCTGACCAAGGACGGCGTGTACGGCACCGCGCTCAACCAGGACCACGGCTACGTGAACCCCTGGCTGATGCAGAACGGCGTGCGCATCTACGACCCGGCCACCAAAGAGGTGCTCACCCCGGTCGACCAGGCCGTCGAGGCGATGCGGTTCCAGGCCGAGCTCGTGCACAAGCACAAGGTCGCTCCCGTCCCGGTCTCCAGCACCGACTACTCGGGGCCGCAGAAGCTCTTCTCCGCCAAGCGCGCCGCGATGATCATCACGGGTCCGTGGGACCTGGGCCCGATCCGGCAGACGAGCCCCGACATCGAGATCGGCGTCGCCGCGCCGCTGACCGGCAAGGAGCAGGCCACCAACGCTGCGGGCGTCAGCCTCTTCGTGCCGTCGAAGGCCGCCAGGCCCGAGTTGTCGTGGGACTTCATCAAGCGCGTCACCGCCCTGGAGGTCGAGCAGGCCGCCACGAAGGAGGTGGGCATGCTGATGCCGCGCAAGTCCTGGGCCGAGCTGCCCGAGGTGCAGAACGACCCGATCACCAAGGCGTTCAGCGAGGCGCTGGCGGTGGCGCGGGACTCCACCGAGGAGATCCGGCTGACGGGGCAGAGCGGCAAGTACGACGAGGCGCTGAAGGTGATGTACCAGTCGGTGGTCATCCAGAACGAGCCCGCCGACCTGGCCGTCACCAAGCTCCGTCAAACGGCCGCCGGGTTCCTGAAGTGAGCGTGCGGCCATGAGATCCGTCAGCCTGTCGGCGAGGTACGCGCGCACGGCCTACCTCTTCCTCCTGCCGGCGCTCGTCTTCTTCACCGCGTTCTTCTACGTCCCGATCGCGAACGTCATCGCCACCAGCCTGCACACCGGCCCGCAGGCCGACGTGTTCGCGGGCCTGTCGAACTACGCGGACGCCCTGGCCGATCCGTCCGTGCGCCACTCCTTCCTGGTGACGCTCGGCTTCTCGGGCGGCGTGGTGGCCGGGTCTCTGGTGTTCGGCCTGCTCCTGGCGCTGGCGCTGGACCAGCCTCTGAAGGGCCGCGTCAGCTTCCGCGCCATGCTGCTGGTGCCGTACCTGACCTCGGTCGCCATCGTCGGCCTGCTGTGGCGCAACATCCTCGACCCGCAGCTCGGGGTCCTCAACCGGCTCGGCCTGGACCAGCAGTGGCTCAACGAGCACCCGCTGGCCACGATCGTCGGCGTCACCCTGTGGCAGACGGTCGGCTACACGATGGTGCTGTTCCTGGCGGGACTGCAGGGCATCCCGGAGACCTACCAGGAGGCGGCCAGGATCGACGGCGCGAACGCGTGGCAGCGGTTCTGGCGGATCACGCTGCCGCTGCTGGCGCCGACGACGTTGTTCGTCAGCGTGATGGCGGTGATCTCGGGCCTGCAGGCTTTCGGGCAGGCCTACATCATCACCAACGGGGGCCCCGGCGACGCCACCGACCTGTCGGTGTTCCACATCTACGCCACCGCCTTCAAGACGCGCGACTTCGGCTACTCCTCGGCGCAGTCGGTGCTGCTCCTGGTCGTGATCGTGCTGTTCACGCTGGTGCAGTTGCGGGCGGGCAAGCGCGGGGAGGTGACCTACTGATGGTGCGCGTCGCCCTCTACACGCTGCTGAGCGTGATGTCGGTGGTCATGGTCGCGCCGCTGGTCTACATGGTGTCGCTATCGCTGCAGACGGAGGCCGAGACCCTGTCGGCGCAGGCGGTGCTCTGGCCGGAGAACCCTCAGTGGGCCAACTACGCGGAGCTGTTCGTCAAGGCGCCCTTCGGCAACTTCATCGTCAACAGCTTCGTCGTGGCGGGCGGGATCACCCTGGCGCATCTGCTGTTCGACCCGCTGGTCGGCTACGTGTTCGCCAAGTTCCGCTTCCCGCTGCGCAACACGCTGTTCGTGGCGCTGCTGGCCACGCTGATGGTGCCGTTCTTCGTGCGGATGATCCCGCTCTACGTGCTGATGGCCCAGCTCGGCTGGCTCAACACCTTCCAGGGGCTGATCACCCCGTTCCTGATGGACGCCTTCGGCATCTTCCTGATGCGCCAGTTCATCCAGCCCATCCCCGACGACCTGATCAGCGCGGCGCGGGTGGACGGCGCGTCGGAGTTCAGGATCTACCGGAAGATCATCCTGCCGCAGACCAAGCCCGCGCTGGCCGTCCTGGGCCTGTTCACGTTCGTCTTCCAGTGGAACGAGTTCCTGTGGCCGCTGGTGGCGACCACCACGCCGGAGATGCGCACCATCCCGGTCGGCCTGACCCTGTTCAACCAGGAGTACTTCACCCTCTGGCACCTCACCGCCGCCGGCTCGGTGATCCTTTTCGTCCCGACTGCCATCCTGTTCCTGGTCAGCCAGCGCTACTTCGTGCGCGGCATCACCCTGACCGGCCTTCGCTAGGAGAACGTTTGTCACCCAATGTCATCGTGCTGCTCACCGACCAGCAACGGTGGGACACCGTCGGCCCGGAGTTCACCCCCACGCTCGACCGCATGGCGAGGTACGGCACGCAGGCCACGGTCGCGCTCACCCCGCAGCCGGTCTGCGCCCCGGCCAGGGCGGCGTTGCAGACGGGCCGTTACCCCACGACGACCGGGGTCTACCGCAACGACCGCGTGCTCCCCGAGTCGGAGCGCACCCTGGCCCACCACTTCGACCGCGCGGGCTACGCGACCGGATACATCGGCAAGTGGCACCTGGCCTCGCAGGATCCGGTGCCGCCGGAGGAGCGGGGTGGCTACCAGTCGTGGCTGGCCGCCAACCTGCTGGAGTTCACCTCCGACGCCTACCGCACGGTCGTGTTCGACGATGCGGGCGAGCCGGTCATGCTGCCCGGCTACCGTTCCGACGCGCTGGTCGATGCGGCCGTGCGGTTCATCGCCGACCATCACGACGAGCCGTTCTTCCTGTTCGTCTCCTTCCTGGAGCCGCACCACCAGAACGAGGTCGACAACTACCCGGCGCCCGACGGCTACGAGGAGAGGTACCAGGGCCGCTGGCTGCCACCCGACCTGGCCGCGCTCGGCGGCACGGCGGCCCAGCACCTGGGCGGCTACCTGGGCCAGATCAAGCGCCTCGACGAGGGGCTGGGCAGGCTGCTCGACGCGCTGAGGAGCATGGACCTGCTCGACGACACGATCGTCGCCTACACCGCCGACCACGGCAGCCATTTCAAGACCCGCAACGGCGAGTACAAACGGTCGTGCCATGACGCCTCGCTCAGGGTGCCGCTGGTGCTGCGTGGTCCCGGTTTCGACGGCGGGGGCGCGATCACCCGGCCGGTCAGCACCATCGACCTGCCGCCCACCCTGCTCCAGGCGGCCGGGCTGGAGGTGCCGCAGGAGATGCAGGGTTCGCCGCTGCGCTCCCCGCAGGCGCCGGACGAGGTGTTCTTCCAGGTCAGCGAGTCAGAGGTGGGGCGGGGCATCCGCACGTCGCGGTGGAAGTACTACGTGGTCGCCGACGACGCCGACGGCTGGGACGACCCGTCGGCCGGCAGCTATCGCGAGCAGGCGCTCTACGACCTCGACAGCGACCCGCACGAGCTGGTCAACCTGGCCGGGATGGCGTCGCACGCCGCCGTGGCGGCCGAGCTGCGGGGCAGGCTGCTGCGCCGGATGGTCCAGGCGGGGGAGGCGGAGCCGCGGATCCTCGCCGCCCCGTGGGCGCAGGGCCGCCAGTCGAGTGACACGACGGCGAGGGCGACACCCTTGACCCCCAAACGATTCGGTCACCAGCGCCCGAGCTGAAGACCGCCCCACGCGGCCGCCAGGCCGAGGGCGACGCTGCCCAGTGCGTACAGCGTCGCCCGGCCGCGCTCCCTGCCCAGCGCCAGCCGTACGGTCTCGTGGCCGAACGTCGAGTAGGTGGTCAGCGCCCCGCACAACCCGCTGCCCAGCGCCGCCATGACCGGCGTCGGCGCGGGCAGCCCGACCAGGAACCCCAGCAACCCGGAACCCGCCACGTTGACCACCAGTGTCCCGAAGGGGAACGAGCCCGAGTAGCGGGCCTTGACCGCCTGGTCGGCCAGGTAGCGCAGCGGCGCCCCGACCGCGGCCCCCATGATCACGAGCAGCACGTTCACCGCCGCTCTCCCAGCGCCAGACCGCCCTGTACGGCCAGCAGCGCGCACACCAGCGTGCCCGCCAGGTACAGCCACTGCCCGCTGCGCAGCACGTCGACGGAGTAGGCCGAGAACGTGGTGAACCCTCCGAGCACCCCCGTGGTCAGGAACAGCCGGGGCAGCTCGCGCGGCGTTCGCGCCATGACGACCCCGATGAGGAAGCAGCCCACGACGTTGACCACGAAGGTGGTCCAGATGCCAGGCATCAGCGACCCCAGGCCGTAGCGGCCGAGCGCGCCGATCACGCCGCCCGCGCAGATCACTCCAAGTCTCTTGCCCATGCGGAAGCTCTACCACGGCGGACCGCCTCCAGCAGACCCACCGCGACGAGGCACGCGACGGTCGAGGAGCCGCCGTAGGAGACGAGCGGCAGCGGCACCCCGATGATCGGCAGCAGCCCCAGCGTCATGCCGACGTTGACGAAGCTCTGCGCCGCCAGCCAGCACACCACTCCGCCCGCCACGACCTTCCCGTACGGCGAGCCGCTGCGCGCGGCGATGCCCACGCCTCGCCACAGCAGCACGCCGAGCAGGACCACGATCGCCGCGCCCCCGGCGAAGCCGAGCTCCTCGCCCGCCACGGTGAAGATGAAGTCGGTGTGCTGCTCGGGCACGAAGTGCCCGGCCGTCTGCTCGCCGTTGAACAGCCCCTTGCCCGCCAGCCCTCCGGAGCCGATCGCGATGCGGGCCTGGGCGGCGTTGTAGCCGATGCCGGAGGCGTAGGAGGCCGGGTCGACCAGCACCATCAGCCGCTCCACGTGGTGCGGCCTGACCAGCCCGGCCTGCCAGGCGGCCACGACCGTCGCGGCGGCGCCGAAGGCCAGGACGGCCAGCCAGCGCAGCCGTGCGCCGGAGACCAGGATGACCCCGGCCAGGATCGCGCAGAAGACGATGAGCGTGCCAGGGTCGGGCTGCAGCACGATCAGCGCCATGGGGATCGCCGCCAGCACCAGCGCGGTCAGCACCGCGCCGAGGCCGGGGCGGCGTTCGCCCTCGCGTAGTTCGCCCAGGGGCATCGCCAGCGCCAGCACCAGGGCGAGCTTGGCGAACTCGGCGGGCTGGAACTGCACGCCGGGCGCGAGCACGATCCACGAGTGCTGGCCGTTGACCCGCACGCCGAGCGGGGTGAGCACGCCGACCAGCGAGCCGACGGCGATCGCGTAGACGAGCGGCACGTAGGCGCGCAGCACCCGCAGGTCCAGCCGGGAGACCAGCCACATCAGCACCAGGCCGAGCCCGACCGCGACCGCCTGCCTGACCAGCAGCGACTGGTCGGGCTGGGTGCGGGTGGCCGACCAGACCAGCAGCAGGCCGGTGCCTGACAGGGCCACCGCGAGCCCGGGAACGATCATGACAGGATGCCCTCCCAGATCTCCCTGGCCGCGGGCGCCGCCACCTCGGCGCCCCTGCCGCCCTCCGAGACGACGACCACGACGGTGTAGCCGGGATCGGGGGCGAAGGAGGCGAACCACGAGGTGTCCTGCCTGCCGTACGCCTCGGCCGTGCCGGTCTTGCCCGCCACGGCGGCCCGGTCGAACGGGAAGCCCGCGAAGGCTCCCGAGGCGGTGCCGGTGCGCGGGACGTCGGCCAGGGCGGCGCGGACGAAGGCGAGCGTCGACGCGGAGGCGGGCAGCCTGCCGGTCACCGGCGGGGTGATGGTCCGTGCCACCTCGCCGTCCGGGCGCAGCACCCTGAGGCCGACGCGCGGGCTGAAGACCGTGCCGCCGTTGGCCACGGCCGCGTAGGCCCTGGCCAGCTGGAGCGGGGTCACCAGCACGTCGCCCTGGCCGATCGAGAGGTTGGCCGCGTCGCCCGCCTGCCAGGCGCCGCCCGAACGGCAGTTGTCCTTCGCCAGCCGCGTGAGGTAGGCGGCGCGGGCGGCGTCCTTCTCCTCGGGGTAGCCGCTCTCGGCGCGCTTGCAGCTGGCGGCGCCGGTGGCTGCCTTCCAGCGGCGGTCGGGGACCAGACCGGCTCCCTCGCCCGGCAGGTCGACGCCGGTGGGCGTGCCGAACGCGAAGCCCTTCGCCGCCCGCTCCAGCGCCTGGTCGCCCTTGCGCCACAACTCGTCGGCGAGCCGGTAGAAGATCGTGTCGCACGACTTCACCAGCGCGCCGTGCATCGTCAGCTCGCCCAGGTCGGCGGAGGCGAAGTTGCGGAAGGCCCGGTCGCCGACGGTGTAGGAGCTCGGGCAGTCGTAGGCGGCCCCCAGCGGGTACCCCGCCGAAGCCGCTCCCGCCACCGAGACGACCTTCCACGTCGAGCCGGGCGCCCACTGGCCCTGCAGGGCGCTGGAGTGCAGCGGCAGAGCGCGATACTCGGCGGCGCTCACGCCGTCGGTCCACACGCCGGGGTCGTAGGTGGGCTGCGAGGCCAGCGCCACCACCCGGCCGGTCGCCGACTCCAGCACCACGGCCGCGCCCTTGCCGCCCGGCCGTGGCACCGCCTTGGCCAGCGCCCGCTCGGCGATCCGCTGGATGCGCGCGTCGATGCTGGTGACCAGGGTGTCGCCGGGCGCGGGTGCCCGTTCCTGGATCGTGCGCACGACCTTGCCGGTGTTGTCGACGGCGACGTCGCGCGACCCGGGACGTCCGGCCAGCTCCTGGTCGTAGGCGGACTCCAGCCCGGCTTGGCCGTGCTCGCCCTGCAGGTAGCCGAGCGTGTGCGCGGCCCCGGAGCCGAGCGGGTACCAGCGCACCGGGCGCAGCTCGACGCTCACGCCGGGAAAGTCCCCCGGGTGCTCGGCGATGCGCAGGGCCCGCTCCACCTCGACCTGCTCGGCGACGGGAATGGGAGAGTACGGCGAGCCCGGCCAGCACGGCTGGGCCACCTCCGGACCGCACAGCCGCGTCTTGGCCTCCAGCTCCCCGTACGGCACGCGCAACAGCCCGGCGAGCCTGGTCAGCACGGCTCGCCCGCCGTCGGGCTGCAGCCCGAGCGTGACGTGGTCGACCGTGACCACGGGCCGGCTGCGGTTGGCCACCAGGGGCTGCAGGTGCACGTCGAGGATCTGGCCACGGGTGGCGGGCACCGGGACCGTCCTGGTGCGGGTGTCGGCGGCGGCCTTGGTGTAGGCGCCGCCCTCGACCACCTGCAGCAGCCAGAGCCTGCCCAGGAGGGTGACCATGAGCGCGGCGATCAGCAGTCGCAACACCCGGAGCCTAGCCACGACGGGTCCGTGACTGCAGCGGTCGCCTGGTGAGCGACAGCAGCAGGGCGGGCGGCAGCGTCCAGGCCAGGCTCAACGCCAGCGCGGCCAGCCCGGGGGAGACCCAGTCGGCCGGTTGCCGCCAGGCCAGCGCGACCAGCTCGCGGGCGAGCAGCGCCGCGGGCACGACCACCGCCACCACGATCACCTTGCGCCCCGGACGCGGCTCCCTGGACATCGACAGGCGGGCGCACAGGTATCCGGTCAGGCACAGGATCGCCGCCGTCGGCCCGACTACCTCGGCCGCGGGCGGCACCAGGTCGGCCAGCAGCCCCGCGGCGAACCCGAACACGGCCGCCTTGGGCGGGCTCAGCCCGATGGCCAGCCACGCGGTGACCAGCACCGCAAGGTCGGGCCCGCTGAACCGGTTGACCACCGTGACCTGCAGGAGGGGGACGACGATCACGAGGAGGGCGTATCTCATGGGCGGCCGCCCGCCGGAGTGATCACCGTCAGCAGGCCAGGCGCGGTCAGGCCGGCCAGCGGTTCGACCAGCGCGGTCCTGGTCGGGGCGCCGGGGGTCTCCTCGACGCTCAGCACCCTGCCCACCGGCACGCCGGGCTCCCAGGGGCGGCGACCGGCCGAGCCGAGCGTCTCCACCAGGTCTCCCGCGCGGAGGGGCGCGCCGGCGTTGAGCAGCCGCATGCGGAGCAGCCGCCGTCCTGGCACGCCGGAGACCACACCCGAGACCACGCCGATCTCGCGCGAGCCGGTCATGCGCACGCCGAAGGAGGTGGCGTCGTCCGTCAGCAGGGTCACGGTGGAGGTCACCGGACCCGACCAGGTGACGCGGCCGAACAGGCCGTGGCGGTCGACCACGGTCACGTCGGTCGGCAGGCCGCCCGCGTCGATGGTGACCGTCCTGCCGTCGTCGCCGAACCCGACGACATGCGCGGCGACCCCGGTCCTGGCGGACTTGTCGCTCCCGTTCCCGGGGACCGCCTGGCGCAGGGCCAGCACCTCGGCGCGCAGCCTGGCGTTCTCCTCCTCCACCGGCCGCAGGTCGCCGGGCACGCGCACGAGGCTCTGCGCCGTGCCGTACACCGCCGACACCGCCTCGCGCAGCGGCGTCACGCGGTCGAGCACGGCGACCGCCCCCGCGGCCAGGACCAGCCCGGCCACGAGGACCACCGGCCGCCTCACCGCCGTGCTTCTGGCAGCAGGACACCCTGCATCGCGGCGAAGCGCTCGATGCAGCGCCCCGCTCCGAGAGCGACGGAGTACAGCGGCTTGTCGACCAGGTGCACCGGCATGCCCGTCTCCAGCCGCATCCGCCCGGCCAGGCCCCTGAGCAGGGCCCCGCCGCCGGTCAGCGTGATGCCGTTGTCGATCAGGTCGCCCGCCAGCTCGGCCGGGCACTGGTCCAGCGTCGTCTGCACCGCATCGATGATCGACTGGACCGGCTCCTCGACCGCCTCCCTGATGTTCGCGGCGGTCAGCATGACCGTCTTGGGCAGCCCGCTCACCAGGTCGCGCCCGCGCACCTCGAGTTCCTCGGGAGGCGGCGGCTCCTGCCGTTCCTGCTGCGAGGGCTCGGGTTGACGCGGACGCAGCCTGGCCCAGAGGCCGCCCTTCTCGTGAACCTGGGGCTCGCCGGCCACCTCGTCGTCGGCCGGGGCCTCCACCGCCTCGCTCACCCGGTGCCGTCCGCGCGGCTCCAGCTCCAGCTCGGTGCGGCCGCCCTCCTTGCGCCGCAGGTGGTCGCGCGCTTCGGCCTTGCTCGGCCAGACCGAGCCGAGCACGATCTTCACCCGCTCCGCCGTACGCTCGCCGAGCAGCATCGCGTGCTCTTTCTTGGCGTAGGTGATGATCGCCTCGTCGAGCTCGTCGCCGCCCACCCGCACCGACTTGGCCACGACCGAGCCGCTCATCGAGACGATCGCGACCTCGGTGGTGCCGCCGCCGATGTCGACGACCATGTTGCCGGTGGGCTCGCCGATGCGAAGGCCGGCGCCGATGGCCGCGGCCATCGGCTCCTCGATCAGGTGCACCCGCCTGGCGCCCGCGTCGTAGGCGGCCTCCTTGACCGCCCGCTGCTCGATGCCGGTGGTGCCGCTCGGCACCGCGACCACCACGCGGGGCTTGGCCAGGTACCTGTTCCTGTGGGTCTTCTGGATGAAGTAGCGCAGCATGCGCTCGGCCGCGTCGAGGTCGGCGATGACGCCGTCCTTGAGGGGGCGGATGACCGAGATGTGGGGAGGGGTCCTGCCCTCCATCTTCTTGGCGGCCTTGCCGACCGCGACGATCTTGTCTATCCGGAGGTCTATCGCGACCACCGAGGGCTCGTTCAGGACGATGCCCTTGCGCCGTATGTAGACCAGTGTGTTCGCTGTGCCCAGATCGACCGCCAGATCGCGGCCGAGTAACCCGAATCCCATCGCCGACCAGCCTTTCGACGGTGTCGGCGGCGGGTGTGCCCGTCACATTTCCCATGAAACTCGTAGCTTTGGTGACGAACTTGTACCACCCTCTCAGGCATGGGGGAAAAGCCGTTAACCATCGAGGATCTCATCAGGGCCGATGACGGGCCGAAGGACTGGCGCCAGTTCCCCAGGCTCATGAGGGCCTCCTTCGCTCTGGTGTTGCGGGCGGCGCGGCGGGAGTTCGTCCTCACCACCGTCCTGCAGATCTTCAGCGGCGCGGCGATGGCGGGCCAGCTGCTCATCGGCAGGGAACTGCTGACGGCACTGTTCGCCGAGGGCGCCACGCTGGCGAGCCTGGCGCCGTGGGTGGCGGCGGTCCTGGGCCTCGCCACGCTGATGCGGTTCGCCGCCTTCGCCGAGCAGGAGCAGAGCACCATCCTCAGGGAACTGGTCCAGCAACACGCCCAGGCCAGGATCATCGACGTCACCGCCCGCCTCGCGCTGGAGGAGTTCGAGTCGGCCGAGTTCTTCAACCGGCTCAGGCGCGCCACCATGGGCTCCGGCATGCGGACCATGCAGCTCGTCCAGGGGATCGTCGTGCTGGCCAGGTCCTCGGCCGCGGCCATCGGCTCGCTGATCGTGCTGATCCTCCTGCAGCCGCTGCTCCTGCCGATGCTGGCGCTCACCGCGCTCCCGCTGTGGCTGGTGACCAAGCGCAACAGCCGGGCGAGCTTCAGGTTCTTCGTCGGCGCGACCCCGCTCGACCGCGCCCGCGACTACATCGTGGGCCTGTTCACCGAGCGCGACTCGGCCAAGGAGGTGCGGGCCTTCACCCTGGCGCCCTACCTTCGCGCCCGCTACGAGGAGCTCGGCGAGCGGCGCATCGAGGAACTGCGCAAGACCACCAGGACGATGATGAAGCGCTCGATGGCGGGCTCGGCGGTCTCGGCGGTGCTCGCGGTGGCCACCTTCGGGGCGCTGGCGTGGATGTTTCTGTCAGGGCGGCTCGACCTGGCCTCGGCGGGCATCGCCGCGGCGGCGCTGCTGCAGCTCACCGCGACGGTCGGCTCGCTCGGCATGGGGGTGGCTCAGTTGTACGGCGCCGCGCTGTTCGTGCGTGACTACGACGACTTCCTCAAGCTCGGGGAGGGGCACCAGGTCCGCGACGACGGCCGGTCGCTCCCGCCGTTCAAGGAGGTCAAGGTCGAGGGCGTCACCTTCGCCTATCCCGGCTCCGCCGTACCCGCTCTGAAGGGGGTGGACCTCACGCTCAGGGCGGGCGAGGTCGTCGCGCTGGTGGGGGAGAACGGCTCGGGCAAGACCACGCTGGCCAAGCTGCTGGCCCACCTCTACCGGCCGACCGACGGCAAGATCACCTGGGACGGCGCCGACACGGCGCAGAGCCCCCAGCACGAGCAGATCACCCTGATCTTCCAGGACTTCATGCAGTATCAGCTCACCGCCCGCGAGAACATCGGCCTCAGCCGAGCCGACGACCTCGACGCCGTACGGCAGGCGGCCCGCGAAGCCGACGCCGACACCTTCCTGTCCGGCCTGGAGGACGGCTACGAGACGATCCTGGGCAAGGAGTTCCTCGGCGGCACCGACCTGTCGATCGGCCAGTGGCAGCGCGTCGCCCTGGCCAGGGCCTTCTTCCGCCAGGCCCCCTTCATCGTGCTCGACGAGCCGACGGCCGCGCTGGACGCCCGTGCCGAGCACGAGCTGTTCCAGCGCATCCGCGAGCTGTTCCGCGGCAGGACCGTCCTGCTCATCTCGCACCGCTTCTCCACGGTGCGCTCGGCCGACCACATCTACGTGCTGCACCAGGGCGAGATCGTCGAGCACGGCGACCACGACGACCTGATGACCCAGCAGGGCCGCTACGCCGAGCTGTTCACCCTGCAGGCCGCCAGCTACACCTGACCGAGGCGGCGGATCAGCAGGAGCGCCGCCTCGATGACCTCCTCGGCCTGCTCCCGCGTCTCGCACAGGGCCACCTCGCGCCCCGCCTCGCCGATGGCGCTGGTGAGCATGGCCACCTTGAGCCGGTCGACGGCGCTGTCGCCGGCCCGCAGGAGCAGCGAGTTGCGCCGCAGCCAGTCGCGCCCGCGGGTGCGCCGCAGCTGCTCGAAACCGGCCGGGCCGCCGCCGTCGGTGAAGAGCCTGATCAGGTCGCGCCGCTCCCAGCAGCCCAGGAGGTAGGCGCGGGTGCCGACGGCGAACAGGTCGAGCGGCTCGCTCACACCCTCGGCCTTGGCGGCGGAGACGGCGGAGGCCGAACCCTCCTCGTAGGCGCTCTGGTGTTCCTCCCAGAGCGCCAGGAAGAGCTCGGCCTTGTTGCCGAAATGGTGGTAGAGGCTGCCCACACTGCACCCGGCGCGCGAGACCACCTCCGCGATGCCGGCGTCGGCGAAGCCGTACGCCGTGAACACCTCGCGGGCGGCGACCAGCATGCTCTGGCGTGTCCGTGCGGAGCGGCTCCACTCCCAGGAGCCAGTGCGGGGCATTAGTGAATCGTAGCCTCGCGGGCCTCATCGAGGACGCGGTTGTGGTCACGGTCGAAGAACCCTCGGGCCATCAGGCACAGCAGGCCGCCCAGGACCATCGGGATGATCAGCAGGTACATGCCGGTGTGCAGGCTGCTGGTCGCGTCGGAGATCGCCCCGACCGCCAGCGGGCCGAAGGCCGACCCCGCCGCCAGGAAGAGCTGCAGCACGGCGAAGGCCAGGCCCCGCGAGGAGGAGCCGACGACGTCGGCCAGGGAGGCGGTCATGTTCGGGATGGCCAGCGCCGACAGCGTCATCGCCAGCAGGAGCAGGCCGATGAAGGCGCCGTAGCTGCCGACCATGAACGCCAGGCCCTGCACGATCGAGCCGAGGGTGATGCCGATGCCGCCGATGAGCAGGCGGGCGCCCTTCATCCGGCCGTGCATGCGCTTGCCCAGCCACGCTCCGACGAGGGTGCCGACCACGACGCCCACGATGCTGAGCAGTCCGGCCAGCGACGAGGCGGTCTTCAGCTCGACCTGGAAGGTGCGGTACATCAGCGACGGCAGCCAGAAGTGGATGCCGGACAGGCCCAGGGTGAGCAGGCCGAGGCCGAGGCTGACCACGCTGAGGGTGGGGATGCGCAGCATGGCGCCGAACTGCTTGCCGAACTTGACCTTGCTGCTGAGCCGCTCGCCGATGCCTTCGACCTGCCGTGGCTCGGAGGTGACGGGCACCGGCATCGGCTCGTCGCCGCCCTGGGCGACGACCTTGTCGAGGAAGCCTCGTGCCGGCTCCTTCAGCCACCACACCAGCAGCGCGGTGAGCACGCCGGGGATGGCCATGACCATGAACGTCTCGCGCCAGCCGATGAAGGAGGCCATGACGCCGCCGAGTGCGGTGCCCAGTCCGCCCAGGTAGGTGGTGATGCGGACGAATCCGTAGGCCTTCGGGCGGTTGGCGGGCGGGTAGTAGTCGGCCAGCAGGCTGCCGGAGGCCGGGTTGTCGATGTTCTCGGCCGTGGCGAGCAGCACCCGCATGAGGAAGAAGATCCCGAAGCCGGTGGCCAGGCCGGATCCGAGCGTCGTCAGGCCCCAGAGGAAGACGACGATCGCGATGATTCTCGTACGGTTGTAGCGGTCGGCCAGCCATCCGGCGGGCAACGCCACCAGCGCCGCGGCGATCGCCGCCGCTGTCGGGATGGCTCCGGCTGCGGTGTCGCTGAGGCCGAACTCCTCCTGGATGAGCGGCAGCATGCCGGTCATCAGCGAGGCTTCCACCCGGTCGACGAGACCGACGATGAACAGGACTACGAGGGGAGCCCATCCGTAGGGCGCCAGGTCTTTCGCGCTGATCCCCCGGCTCGGCGGTGCCCCCATGGTGACAGCCATGCTCTACTCCCTTGTGCGACCAGAACCTAGTTCTAAAATTTGGTTCTAGTTTTCAGAGAGTGCCATAGATCACACCCGTCGCACTAGGTTCGATTTCTGTGAATGAGCTGACCTCTCGCATCCGAGCCTTCGCCGACGCCCGTGACTGGGGCGTCTACCACACCCCCAAGAACCTCGCGATGGCCCTGGCGGGCGAGGTCGGCGAGCTGCTGGCCGAGTTGCAGTGGCTCACGCCCGAGGAGGCGGAGGCCGTGATGGAGGACCAGGAGGCCGCCGACCGCATCCGCGGCGAGCTCGCCGACGTCACGATCTACCTGGTACGGCTCGCCGACGTGCTGGGGGTGGACCTCGTCGAGACCTCCCACGCTAAGCTCGACCAGAACGAACTTCGGTTTCCGCGGAGCGTGCGATGAACTTCAGCGACCACCAGCTCGGCATCTACCTGGGCGGCAAGGCTCCCGAGATCACCACCGACCTGGCCGGGCTGGAGGAGCACGCCCGCCAGGCGCTCTCGCCCGAGGCGCTCGGCTACATCGTGCCCAGCGCCGGCAGCGGCGCCACCGCCCGCGCCAACCGGGCCGCCTTCGACCGCTACCGCATCGTGCCCCGCATGCTGCGCGGCGTCGCCCGCGAGCGCGACCTGTCGTGCGAGATCCTCGGCACCCGCATGCCCGCCCCGCTCATGGTCGCGCCCATGGGCGTGCAGAAACTCGCCCACCCCGAAGGCGAGCTGGCCACCGTCCGCGCCGCCGCGGCCCTCGGCGTGCCGTACGTGCACTCGACCGCCGCCACCCACTCCTTCGAGCAGGTCGCCGAGGCCGGCGGTGACGCGCCGCGCTGGTACCAGCTCTACTGGCCCACCTCCGAGCAGGTCTGCCTCAGCTTCCTGGCCCGCGCCAAGGCCGCCGGCTTCTCCGTGCTCGTGCTCACCCTCGACACCGGCCTGCTCGGCTGGCGGCCCGCCGACCTCGACCGCGCCTTCCTGCCGTTCCTGAACGGCGTGGGACTGGCCAACTACCTCACCGACCCGGCCTTCGAGGGCGTCGACAACCCGGTGCTGCACTGGGCGCAGATGTTCCCCAACCCCGGGCTGAGCTGGGACGACCTGCCGTTCCTTCGCCGCCACTGGGACGGGCCCATCGTGCTCAAGGGCATCGTCTCGCGCGAAGACGCCGTCCTGGCGGCGGAGTACGGCATGGACGGCGTCATCGTCTCCAACCACGGCGGCCGCCAGGTCGACGGCGGCATCGCCGCGCTCGACGCCCTGCCCGGCATCGCCGACCTCGTCGGCGACCGGCTCACCGTGCTCTTCGACTCGGGCGTGCGCACCGGCGCCGACGCGGTCAAGGCCCTGGCCCTCGGCGCCCGCGCCGTCCTCATCGGGCGGCCCGTCCTGTACGGCCTGGCCCTGGGCGGCCAGGCCGGCGTCGACCACGTGCTGCGATGCCTGCTCGGCGAGCTCGACATCACGCTGGCGCTGTCCGGCCACTCCGACGCCCATGATCTGCGCGGACTTGTGTCGGTGGCGTCCTCTACCGTTGGGCTCCGTGACTGACATGGGTGTGCCTGGCTCGCTGGCCAGGGTTCTCGACGACGTCAGGGCCGAACGCGCCGCGCAGGACGCCCTGTTCGGCCCCCAGGAGGAGCTGCCCGACGGCACAGGACCCTCGTGGGAGCCGCTGGCCGAGGAGGCGAAGGCGCTGGTCACCGAGGCGGCCTCCGCCGGACTGCTGACCCGGCGCCACATCCTCTACGAGGAGGTGCTGGAGGCCTTCGCGGAGACCTCGCCCGCCTCGCTGCGCGCCGAGCTCGTCCAGGTCGCCGCGGTCGCGGTGAAGTGGGTGCAACTGCTCGACCGGCGCACGGGCCACGACGCCGCACCCGCCCGCCACCGGGCTCGGGTCTCGGTCCACGCCCTGCTGCTCGACGGCGACCGCGTGCTCCTGGGGCGCCGCGCCGGCACGGGCTTCGCCGACGGCCTGTGGCACCTGCCCTCCGGCCACGTCGAGGCCGGCGAGGACGCCGTCGCGGCGCTGGTGCGCGAGATCCGCGAGGAACTGGCGGTGGAGGTGGCCGCGGCCGATCTGCGGTTCGCGCACGTCATGCACATGGCCGACGACTGGGTCCACCTGTTCTTCTTCGCCGAGCGGTGGGAGGGCGAGCCCGTGGTGGGCGAGCCCGACAAGTGCTCGGAGCTCGGGTGGTGGGAGCTGTCCGCCCTGCCGCCCGACACGGTGCCCTACGCGGCGTCAGCCGTACGGCAGGCCACGGAACACCGGACCTTCAGCACCTTCGGCTGGCCCACCCCCGCTTCGAGCTCCGCCTCGGCCCCGGCCTCCGCCTCGCCCTCCGCCTCGCCCTCCGCCTCGCCCTCCGCCTCGCCCTCCGCCCTGCCCTCCGCCCTGCCCTCCGCCCTGCCCTCCGCCTCCGACCGAGCCCCTGCTCCGGCCTCTGCCCCCGTTCCCGCCCCTGCTCCTGCTTCTGGGGTTCCCGGCGATGCTTGACTACGACCGTGAGGCGGCGGGCTACGACGCGAGCCGTGGCGGGTTGCCCCGCGCCGTGGCCGCGGCCGACGCCGTGCGGTCGCTGGTCGCCCCAGGTGCGGTGCTGCTCGACGTGGCGTGCGGCACCGGGCTGGTCGGCGCCGAGCTGGCCCGTCACGGCCTGCGCGTGCTGGGCGTGGACGCCTCGCCCGGCATGGCCGGCGTGGCGCGCGGGCGCATCCCCGTCGCGGTCGGCGACGCCGCCCGGCTGCCCCTGCCCGACGCGTCGGTCGACGCCGTCAGCGTCATCTGGCTGCTGCACCTCCTGGCCGACGCCCGCCCCGTCATCGCCGAATGCGCCCGCGTGCTGCGTCCCGGCGGCGTCTTCCTCACCACCGTCGACAAGGCCCGCTGCTTCGACGACGACCTGGAGCCGCTGCTCGCTCCCTTCCGCGAGCCCACGGCCGCCGACGACGTCGCGCTCGTCACCGCCGAGGCGGCCCGCCACGGCCTGACGCCGTGCGGCGAGGCCGGCTTCGTCGGCCACGGTCAGGCGCGCTCGCCCGCCGGGCTGGCGGCGAGCCTGCGCAAGGGCGGCTGGCGTTTCACTCCGCCCGCTTCGCTCTACTCCGCCATCGCCGATCTGCCAGGCCAGGACGTCCCGCGCTCCGATCCGGTCTACAGAATTCTGGCGTTCGCCCTGCGCGGATGAGCCCTGTCCCGATGTCGCACCGCATGGGCACTCGTGGGAAACTTTGGGTGTCCCCTACACCAGGAGGTCCTCGTGACTGATTCACCGGCGGAGCCCGAGAAGACTCAGGAAGAGCCAGAGGATGAGATGAAGCGCAAGTTCCGCGAGGCGCTGGAGGCCAAGCGCAGCCAGCACGCCAGCGCGGAGGCCGGTGGCAGGGGCAAGGACCCGTCGAAGATCCACGGGGCTCACGGGCCTGCCGCCAACAAGCGCTCGTTCCGGCGCAAGAGCGGCTGACGCCAGACGGCAAGAGGGGGTGCGGTTTCCTTGACCGCGCCCCCTCTTCTGCGTTCTGCGCGCGCCCGGCCTTCGCGAGGTATAACCGTTAGAGAGTGGGGCTAACGGTTATATAGGAGGGCGCGTTGCAGCAAGAAGTGGTGCTCGCGATGCTGGCCAAGGAGCCGGCACACGGCTACCAGCTGCGTGCGCGGCTGCGCGACGCCCTCGGCCCGCTCGGCGACGCGATGAACGCCGGGCACATCTACGTCACGCTCACCCGCCTGGAGAAGGCCGGCCTGGTGGCGGTCGAGCGGCTGGCCGACACCGCCGACCGCTCCGACCGCTCCGACCGCAAGGTGTACTCCCTGACCCCCGAGGGCCAGCAGCGGGTCGCCGACTGGATCGCCGAGGTGAGCTGGCCCCGGCCCGACCTGGCCGAATTCCACCTCAAGCTCGTCGCCGCGGCGGCCGCCCGCCTGGCCGACCCGATCACCATCGTCGACACCCAGCGCCGCGAACTGCTGCGCCGGTTGCGCGACGCCCAGCGTGCCGCGATGGCGGAGCCGCCGGGCTCCGACGCGGCCCTGCTGCTCGAGGGCATCGTGCTCCGCCTGCAGGCGGACCTGCGCTGGCTCGAGGCCTGCGAGACGAACTGGACCAGCAGAAGGAGTGGCTCGTGAACGACGTCGACATGCCCCTGCTCCGCGCTCGCGGACTGAGGCGCGAGTACGGAACGGGCGAGGGACTGGTGCGCGCCGTCGACGACGTCGACCTCGACGTGGCCGCGGGGGAGACCGTGGCGGTCATGGGGCCGAGCGGTTGCGGCAAGTCGACGCTGCTCCACCTGCTGGGCGGGCTCGACCGGCCCTCGGGCGGCGAGGTGTGGCTCAACGGGGGCCGCGTCGACGGCATCGGCGAGAAGTCGCTGGCCCGCCTGCGCAGGACCGACATCGGCTTCGTCTTCCAGGCCTTCCACCTCATGGAGGAGCTCACCGCCGTCGAGAACGTCGAATTGCCCGCGCTGCTGGCGGGGCGCTCGCCCCGGGCGGCCAGGCGCCGGGCCGAGCGCCTGCTGGAGCAGGTCGGGCTGGCCGACCGGGCGCGTTTCCTGCCCTCCGCGCTCTCCGGCGGCCAGCGGCAGCGGGTCGCGGTCGCGCGCGCCCTGGTCAACGAGCCGTCGCTGGTGCTCGCCGACGAGCCGACGGGCAACCTGGACAGCGCCGCCACCCTGGAGGTGCTCCAGCTGTTCGACAGCCTGCACGGGGCGGGGCACACGATGGTCATCGTCACGCACGACGCGCGGATCGCCGCGACCGCCGACCGCCTGATCACGATGCGCGACGGGGTGTTCGTCGACGAGACCAGGCTGACCGGCGGCACCACGGGCAGGCTCGGCGCCTTCGCCGGGCTGGAGGACTGAGGCGATGGGCCGCTTCGTGCTCGTGGCCCGCCTGGCCGTACGCGACCTGCGGCGGCGGCGTGTCGAGACCGTGCTCCTGCTGCTGGCCATCCTGGCGGCGACCACCACGCTGACGCTCGGGCTGGTCCTGCGTGACGCCGCCGCAGGGCCGTACCAGAGCACCAGGGAGGCGACCGCCGGGCCCGACGTGGTCGCCACCGCGGAACTCGCCACGCTCGAGAAGCTGGCGACGGCGAGCGGCGTCTCCGGGCACAGCGGGCCCTACCCCGTCGTGCCGTCCGAGCTCCAGGCGGCGGGACGCACCTCCGACGTGCAGGTCGTCGGGCGCGACACCGCGTCGGCGGCGGTCGACCGGCCCGCGGTGGTCGAGGGCCGGTGGGCCGGCGACGGCGGGGCGGTGCTCGAAGCGGCCTTCGCCCGCGCGCTGGGCGTCGACGTCGGCGATCAGGTCACCCTCGGCGGGCGCTCGTTCGTGGTGGCCGGCCTCGCGGTCACCGCCGCCACGGCGCCCTATCCAGGCGGCTCCTGCTACGTCGCGGTCGGCTGCGCCAGCGGCGAGGTGCCCGCGGGCACGAACCTGCCCGCCGACCTGCTGCGCGACCCCGGGCTGGTCTGGCTCACCGAGGCCGACACGCGCGCCCTGAGCGACGACGTGTCCTACGTGCTGAACCTGAGGTTGTCGGACCCGGCCCAGGCCTGGAGCTTCGCCGACGCCCATCCGTCCGTGATCACGCATACGTGGCAGACCGTCCAGGAGGAGGCCACCGAGCTGGCGCGTGACTCCCAGATCCTGCTGCTGATCGGCGCCTGGCTGCTCGGGCTGCTCGCGGTGGCGGGCCTGGCGGTGCTGGTCGGCGGGCGGATCGCCGACCAGACCAGGCGGGTCGGGCTGCTGAAGGCGGTCGGCGGCACGCCGGGGCTGGTGGCCGCCGTGATGCTCGCCGAGTACCTCCTGGTGGCCCTGGTCGCGGCGGCGGGCGGGCTGGCGCTGGGGACTCTGGCCGCGCCCCTGCTCACCGGGCCGGGTGCCGGGCTGCTCGGCCAGGCGTCAGCGCCGGCGCCGACCCTGGCGACGGCGGCCTGGGTGATCGCGGCCGCGCTCGGAGTCGCCGTGGTCGCCACCGGGGTTCCGGCGCTGCGCGCCGCCCGGTCCAGCACGGTCGGGGCGCTGGCCGACGCGCCGCGCGCGCCGCGCCGCGTCGGCTGGCTGATCGCCGTCTCGGCGCGGCTGCCCGCCTCGTTGCTGCTGGCCGTCCGCGTCGCCGCCCGCCGTCCCCGGCGGGTCGTCCTCGGCGCGGTCAGCATCGCGGTCACCGTCAGCGGCCTGTTCGTCCTGCTGGTGCTCAACGCCTTCCTTTCCTCGCGGTCCGGCACGCCGGCGTACGGCCAGGCGCAGGTGGAGGTGCTGCGCGAGGTGCTGCTGGTGTGGACGGTCGTCCTGCTCGGCCTGGCGGCCGTCAACGCGCTCGTCATCACCTGGGCGACCGTCCTCGACAACCGCCGCTCCTCGGCCCTGGCCCGCGCGCTGGGCGCGACTCCGCGCGACGTCAGTACGGCGATGGCGGCGGCGCAGGTGCTCCCGGCTCTCGTGGGGGCGGCGCTGGGGGTCTTCCCCGGAGGGTTCGCCCTCTTCGGCATGATCAATCTGATCACCGGAGGCGACGGCGCCAGGGTCACGCTGCCCTCGATCCCCGTGCTGTTCGCGCTGGTGGCGGCGGCCGTGCTCGCGGTGGCGCTGCTCACCAGCGTCCCCGCTCTCCTCGGATCGCGGCGTCCCGTGGCAGAATCCCTGCGCGGCTGAACGGATCACACCTCACATTCCGGGCGGCAGCGTCGTCGTATGGATGACGGTCCACACCCGGATACGGAGTCACCTGTGATGTTGCGAATCGTGATCGTTCTGCAGACCCTGGCCCTCTTCGCCGCGCCGATCACCGCGGGCCTGCTGCTCACCACCCCCCACGGGCACACCCTGCACAGCATGTCGTCGTACACGGTGTTCGTCGTGGCCGTCGTGCACGTCGTCGCCGCGGTCCTGGCATGGCGTCCCGGTGGCGGCTCGCCCAAGCCGATCATGCACGCGACCGGCTTCCTGCTGATCGTGTCGGCGCAGGTGGCGCTGGGTCTCGCGGGCGCGACGGCCGTCCACGTCCCCCTGGGCGTGCTGCTGTTCGGCGTCAGCCTCGTGCAGGCCAGCCGGCTGTGGCCGAGGCGTGAGCAGTCCGCCGCGGCTCCCGCCGCCGACGTGCGCACCCCGGCGGCGTCGCGTGGCTGAGCCGACGAACACCCCGTACGACCCGATCATCGCCGAGCGGCGCCAGCTCACCAACCTCGCCTACCGGCTGCTCGGCTCGCTGGCCGACGCGGAGGACGTCGTCCAGGAGACCTACATCCGCTGGTACGCCCTGCCCGAGGACAAACGCGAGGCCATCGGGACTCCGGGCGCCTGGCTGATGAAGGTCGCGGGGCGGATCTGCCTCGACATGCTCGGCTCGGCCCGCGCCAGGCGCGAACGCTACGTGGGGGAGTGGATCCCGGAACCGGTGCCCGCGCCCGCGGAGTGGACAGGGGCGCCGTCCGGCGAGACCGTCGCCGACCCGGCCGACCGCATCACCCTCGACGAGTCGATCAACATGGCCCTGCTCGTCGTGCTCGACTCGATGACCCCGGCGGAACGGGTCGCCTTCATCCTCCACGACGTCTTCCGCTACTCCTTCGCCGAGGTCGCCGACATCGTCGGGCGCAGCGACGCCGCCTGCCGCCAGCTGGCCACTTCGGCGCGGCGGCGGCTGCGCGACGCCCAGGTCGCCTCCTCCGCCCCCACGGCCCGGCGCGCCGCCGTCGTCAGGGACTTCAAGCAGGCATGGGAGGCCAAGAACATCGAGGCGCTCGTCGGCCTGCTCGACCCCGACGCGACCGTGGTCGCCGACGGCGGCGGCCTGGTCAGCGCGGCGCTCCATCCGATCGAGGGGCGCGAGCAGGTGGTGCGTTTCGCGCTCGGGCTGGCCGGCCGCGCACCGGGCCTGACCCTGGTGGAGAGTACGGTCAACGGGCAGCCCGGACTGGTGGCGCAGAACGACGGGGTCACGGTGGCGGTGATCGCCTTCGAGATCACGGACGACCAGGTGACCCGCATGTGGGCCGTCCGCAACCCCGACAAGCTCCGCGCGTGGACCCGGGGAGCCAGGCGGCCGGAGTAGGGCGTTCAGGCGATCTTGACGATCGTCTTGCCCCTGGCGCCGCCCGCGCGGTTGCGGGTGACGGCGGCGGGGGCCTGCTCCAGCGACACCTCGGCGTCGATCCGCACGCCGTACAGCCCCGCGTCGATGAGCGAGGCGAGCGTCTCCAGGAGCGAGGCGCTGGAGGTGTTGGTGAAGTTGACCGCCCTGACGGAGCGCTCCGTCAGGGAGCCCACGTCCGCGACCCCCTGGGTGGTCAGCGCGGCGCCTCCCGGCCTGACGAGGTCGGCGGCGGCCGCGAAGCCCGACGCGTCCTGGACGAGGTCGAAGAGGATGTCGACGCCCTCCGGGTGCAGGGCGCGCACGGAGGCGACCACGGGGCCCGCGAGGTGGTCGACGGTCTCGGCCGCGCCGTACTCCCGCATGAGGGGCGCCATGTCGGCCCCCGCGGTGACGATCACGTGGGCGCCGAGGGTCGAGGCGAACTGCGTGATTCCCTGGCCGACCCCGCCGGTGGCGCCGATGATCAGGACCTTCTGGCCCGCGGTGACGCGGGCGCTGTCCACCAGGTTGTAGGCGGTCATGGAGGCGATCGGGACGGCGGCGGCGTTCGGCAGCGGCAGGGAGCGGGGCGCGAGCGCGACGGAGCCCGCCTTGGTGACGGCGTACTCGGCATAGGAGCCGCCGCCCGAGGCCAGGTCCATGAACTGGCCGTAGACGGCGTCGCCCGGCCGTACGACATCCACCCCTTCGCCCACGGCCTCGACCACTCCTGAGCCGTCGACGCCCATGATCAGCGGGAAGTGGTGGGGCGCGGAGTCCTTGAGCATCCCGTCGGCGACCTTCCAGTCGAACGGGTTGAGCCCGGCGCCGCTGAGCCGTACGAGGACCTGACCGGGGCCAGGGGCGGGCTTCGGCACTTCCATCAGTTCTGGGCTCGCCCCGAAGCGGGACACGGCGACAGCTTTCATGCATCCCATGAAAACAAAGGGGATCCAGCGGCCGGAAAGCCGGGTTGGACCTGGCATTTCATCACCATTAGAGGTAGATCTTTTGCCCGATTTATGGGATTAGTTTGGCAATTGACCGTTTCTTGGCCTACTGTCCATGGAGTCAGGCAGACGCCGAGTCCCGCACCGAGCGGGAGCCGGGGACCCACTTATCTGGGGTGAATCCGACCAGCGAGTCGGTAGGGCATCTCCACGCCCGAACCCGTCAGCTAACCCGGTAGGCGAGATGGAGAGGAACACGCCCGTGCATCACCTTTCAGTCGCAGCGGTATCCGGGAACTGAGTCCCGCCTTTTAACGATCTTTTGCGCCTCGCGTAGCGACCGTCCGGCACAGAGCCCGGCTACGCCCATCTGATCAGGCGCCTTTCCCCATCCCCGCACAAAAGGATTCAGCTTTTCATGGCACCCCGCATTGGCATGCGTACGTTCACCCTGCTCACCTCCGGCGTCCTGGCCGGTCTCATGACCCTCTCGGTCCCCGCTCACGCCGACGTCGAGATGACTCCGGTGGCCAAGCAGGAGCAGAAGCAGATGCTGCTCAAGGGCTCCACCACCGCCTCGTACTACTGGGACGACGGCTCCGGCCGCAACGGCGACACGGGCCTGCCCGCCAGTGGCCACCCCATGCAGAAGGGCCTCGCCGCGAGCCCCAGCTGGCCGCTCATGACCGAGGGCTACGTGATCTACAAGGGCAAGAAGGCGCCGTTCTTCGTCGGCGACCGCGGCCCCGGCACCCCCTCCAACCGCGGCATCATGCTCGACCTGGACGCCAAGACCTTCGCCTACCTGATGGGCGGCAGCTTCAACACCAGCAGCCTGACCGTCAGCGGTGTCGGCGGCCAGGGCCACGCGAAGGTGGAGTACGTCATCACCAAGTGGGGCAACGGTTCCGGCAAGAAGAACCACCCCGTGGCCTTCTCCACCGGCGCCTACGGCCGCAAGGACGGCAACCCGGCCAAGCCGCTGCCGCTGAGCGCCGCGCAGACCGCCGCCAAGGCCGCCGCCGAGGCGGGCAAGAAGGCCGACGCCGCCAAGGCCGCCGCGCCCAAGCCGGCCGAGAAGTCCGACGAGGACACCACCGTCGCCGCGGCTTCGGCCGAGGCGCCCCCGGTGTCGAACATGGCCGCCAAGGAGAACATCGACGGCTCCTCCGACACCAACGCCGCCGGCCTCGTGCTGGTGGGCGGGCTGGCGGTGCTGGGCGGCGGCCTCTTCCTGGGCCGCGACCGCATCAAGAAGCTCGCCAAGCGCTGAGCCTGCACGGACCAAAGGGGACGTCCCGCTGAATCCCCCTTTCAGCGGGCCGTCCCCTTTACCTCGTGCGAACAGAATGACATTCTGTTCGCGTGACCATGAGCGCGAAAGCCAATGGCCTGGAACTGGCCTACGACAGCTTCGGCACCCCCGGCGACCGCCCGCTCCTGCTCATCATGGGACTCGGCTCCCAGATGATCATGTGGGACGAGGCCTTCTGCGAGCTGCTGGCCGAGCAGGGCCACCACGTGGTGCGCTTCGACAACCGCGACGTGGGCCTGTCGACCCACCTGCACGAAGCGGGCGTCCCCGATCTGGGCGCCGCGCTCTCGGGCAACGCGCAGTCGCCGTACCTGCTCGCCGACATGGCGCTCGACACCGTCGGCCTGCTCGACGCGCTGGGCTGGCCCGCCGCCCACGTGGTGGGCGTCTCGATGGGCGGCATGATCGCCCAGGAGCTCACGATCAACCACCCCGACCGCGTGCTCTCCCTCACCTCGATCATGTCCACGCCCGGCAAGGCGGGACCGCCCACCCCCGAGGCGAGCGCCGCGCTGTTCTCCCCGCCGGCCCCCGACCGCGCCACCGCCGTCGACCGCGCGCTCGCCGTCTGGTCGGTGATCGGATCGCCCGGCTACGAGCCGGACCGCGAACGCATCGTCAAGCTATCCGGCCTCGCCTACGACCGCGCCTACGACCCGGCCGGCACCACCCGCCAGCTCGTGGCCATCCTGGCCTCCGGCGACAGGACCGAGCGCCTCGCCGAGGTGGACAAGCCCACCCTCGTCCTCCACGGCGAGGCCGATCCGCTGATCCAGGTGGACGGCGGCAAGGCCACCGCCGCCGCCGTCCCGGGAGCGCGGCTGATCACCTTCCCCGGCATGGGCCATGACCTGCCGCGCCCGCTCTGGGAGCGGTTCGTCACGGAGATCACCCGGCTGACCCGCGGATAGGTCAGACCTCGAGCTTCTCCTCGATCACCTTCAGCTGGTGACGGGCGAGGGCCAGGTTGGCACGGCCGCGGTCGAGGGCCAGGTAGAGGAACAGGCCCTTGCCCCCGCGGCCGGTCATCGGCCGGATGATGTGGTAGTGCGTCGACAGCGTGATGAGGATGTCCTCGATGGCGTCCTTGAGGCCGAGGGTGTCCATCGTTCGCATCTTGGCCTTGACGACCTCGGTGTTGCCGGCGGCCGCGACCTGCAGGTCCAGCTCCTTCGAGCCGCCCAGCACGCCGAGAGCCATGCCGCTGCCGTAGTCGACCACGCACGCTCCCAGTGCGCCGTCGATGGCCATCATCTCCTTGAGGGAGACGTCCATGCTTGCCATCACTTTCCTCCAGATTCGGATGCGATGGCGGCCAGCTTCGCCGCCGTCTTCCTGCCCTCCAGCCGCAGCAGCCCGAGATTGGCCCCGGGCTCGGCGACGACTGCGAGGACGATCGTGGGGCCCGCCGCGTAGAACGCGGCGAAGCCTGCGCTCCCGGAGACCACCGTCTCCTCGAGAGCGCCCTTTCCGATGAGGCTGAGCATGCGCCTGCTGAGCGCGAGCAGGGCCGAGGAGAGCGCGGCGGTCTGCTCGGCGCTCTGGAAGCCCGACTCGCAGGCCAGCACCAGGCCGTCGACCGAGCAGGCGATGCCGCTGCCTATGCCAGGAGTGCGCTCGCGCAGGAGGATGAGCTCCTTCAGCACCTCTTCGCGCAGCTCCATCGATGGTCTCCTTCTGAAGGGGAGGAACCTCACGCCAGCTCCTCCAACGCCTTCCTGAGCCGTAGCAGCACATCCAGGTCGGTCGGGACGTGGGGCTCGGCGGGCAGATCCGTCCGCACCCGCCTGGGCAGGGACGCGGCCCGCTGGACCTCGTGCACCAGCAGCCCGGCCGCCGCCAGTTGCCGTACGGCGAGCAGCACCTTGGCCGCCGGGCGCCCCAGCTGCCTGGCCAGCGTCAGCGGTGTCGCCTCGCCGTCGGCGTTCAGGAGCACCTCCCACTGGAGGGAGGTGATCATCACCCTGTCGCCAGGCAGCCGCCGTACCGGGACGACCGGTGCGGCGTCGAGCTCCGCCGAAGACCAGGCCCGCTCCAACTCCGCTCGCCTCCTGCCGGACTCTCTGATCAGCGTGGACACCTCGAAGAACCACTGCGGTCCCAGCCAGTGCTCGGCGTCGGGCACGAACTTGGGCCGCGGGCTCTTGACGGGTAACAGGAAGAAGGCGGCGTCGAGCGTCGCCGTCAACGCGCAGTACTGCAGCTCGGCCTTGCTCAGCACGCCGTCGTCGACCAGGCGCTGCCCGCCGTCCTTCTGCGCGCTGCGCAGCTCGACCTCGCTGACGCGCCCGCCGGCGGTCAGGATCTCCTCGAACCGGATCGCGCTCGCGCACTCCATGAAGGTCACCCGGCCCCCGGCCAGGTAGACCGCGCCCTGGCGGCCGACCCGGAGCACGCCGGAGGCACCTTCCATGGCCAGACCGGTCAGCAGGCTGTCGAGGGCGGGCATCGATTACAGGTCCAGCCGCGAGGAGATCGCGTGCAGGAGGTGCCTGGCCAGGGCCAGGTTGGATCGCTCCAGGTCCAGATGGAGGTAGATGACCAGGGGGCCGTCGAATCGGGTCTCCAGCGGCCGGAACAGGTGATAGCCCTGGTCGCTGACGACGATCATGTCTTCTATGCGTACGGTGCCGCCCGCCGATGATTGGGCGATGCCGTCGGTCATGACACGTAAGGTCTCGCTCAACGCGGCCGCGGAGTACTCGGGATCGGTGCCAGAACCACCGGCGGCCACGGCCATGCCGCTGTTGTGGTCCAAGACGAGCGCGTCTATGGCGCCGGGGATCGCCATCACCTCGGTGAGGCAGTCATCAAGTCCAAGCACCGGGTCAGCGTAGGAGTGACCGGTGTGATCCTTCTGGGCCGTGGGGACAGAAGCTACGCGATGGATAAGGTACTTCTCCCCGGATAGAAGGAAATATCCACCGCGTGGAAGCTATTCCTGAATAAGGGCCTTCTCGTCCGGCTTGTGGACCAGCACGTTGTCCACATAGGACTTGACCGCTTCATCCAGGCCGACGTCGCCGCCGTTCGCCTCCGACAGGTACCAGCGGTGATCGAGCACCTCGTGGAAGAGCTGGGCGGAATCGAGCTTCCTGCGCAGTTCCGCCGGTATCGCGGTGATCGTCGGCTGGAACACCTCCGCCAGCCAGCGGTGCGCCACCACGGCCTCGTCCTCGTGCCGCAGACCCTGGGCCACGCGGAAGCCGTCCAGGTCGTTGAGCAGCCGCCTGGCCTGGTTCTCCTCGGTGTCGAGGCCCGTCAGGCGCAGCAGGCGGCGCTGGTGGTGCCCGGCGTCGACGACCTTGGGCCGCACGATCAGCCGCCCGGTGCCGACCTTGCGGCGCACCATCATCTCCGCCACGTCGAAGCCGAGCAGGTTCAGTCGGCGGATCCGCTGCTCCACCTTGTGCCAGTCGACCTCTTCGATGATCTCGTCGTTCGTCAGCTCGCCCCACAGCCGGTGGTAGCGGTTGACGATGTCGTCGGCGGTCTGCTCGGGATCGATCTCCTTGTGCAGCAACCCGCCCGCCTCCAGATCGAGCATCTCGCCGAAGATGTTCATGTGGGCGATCTCGATGTCGTGCAGGCGCTGGCCCTCGCTGATCATCGGGTGTTCCTCGCCGGTCTCGGCGTCGACCAGGTAGGCCGCGAAGGCGCCCGCGTCCCGGCGGAACAGCGTGTTCGACAGCGAGCAGTCGCCCCAGTAGAAGCCCACCAGGTGCAGGCGGACCAGCAGGACGGCCAGCGCGTCGAGCAGCCTGGTGAGGGTGTCGGGGCGCAGCGTGCCCGACATGACCGCGCGGTACGGCAGGCTGAACTGCAGGTGCCTGGTGATCAGGGCGGCATCGAGGCCCTCGTCGCGTCCCGTCACGTACGCGACCGGCTCCACGGCGGGGGCGTCGAGCCTGGCCAGATCCCACAGCAGGCCGTACTCCCGCTTGGCGAAACGTTCGCTGATCTCCTTGATCGCGTACACCGTGCCGCCCACCCTGGCGAACCGCACGACGTGCCGCGAGATGCCGCGCGGCAGATCCACGAGATGGTGGTCGGGCCATTCGGCCAAGGGCAGGTGCCACGGCAGGCGGATCAGGTCGGGTTCACCCAGCGCGCCGGTGATCTGGAGGGCCATTACATCAGGATATTGTGCAAAAGTGGACGAGTTTCTCACCTGGTACTTCTCTCGCAACCCCATCTCCGCAACCCTGCTGGGCGCCGAAGGTCACTCCCACACCCTGGGTGACTACTCCGCCGAAGGCCTGACCGCCTACGAGCGCGAGCAGGCTGGCTGGCTGGAGCGCCTGACGGCCGTCGAAGGCGGCACCCTCGACGACCGGATCGACCGCGGCCTCGTCATGTCGCACCTGCGTGGCGACCTCGCCCTGTCGAGCTGGCCCTGGTGGCGCCGCGACCCCACGGCCTACCTCGGTGGGATCTTCTCCTCGCTCTTCGTGCCCTTCCAGCGAGCGCTGCAGCCCCAGGCCGTCCTCGTCGACGCAGCCGTCGCCCAGCTCGCCGAGATCCCCGCCGTGCTGGCCGCCTGCCGTACCAACCTCGATCCCGAGCTGGCCGCCGACCTGTACATCAAGCGCGCCCTCGGCCAGGCACGCACCGGCCGCGGCCTCGTCACCTCGACCATCCCCGCGATGATCACCTCCGACGACCAGCGCGCCCGCTTCCTCAAGGCCGCAGAACCCGCCGCCGACGCCTTCGACTCCTTCGTCGCCTTCCTCGAAGGCTTCGAAGCGCGCGGAACATGGCGCATGGGCGAGAAGCTCTACTCCACGCTCCTCCTGGAGAAGGAGATGCTCGGGTACGGCGCCGCCGAACTGCACGCCAAGGGCCGCGAACAGGTCGCCCTCCTCGACGGCGAGATGCGCGAGGTCTCCCAGCGCTACAACGGCTCACCCGACTGGCACGCCGCACTCAACGCCCTCGCCGACGACCACCCGCCCACCCTCGAGGCCATGCGGGCCGAATACGACGCCGAAACCCAGCGCGCCCGCGCATGGGTGCGCGCCAACGACCTCGTCACCTTCGCCGAAGGGGAGGAGTGCCACGTGCTCCCCTCGGCCGAATACAACCGGCCCATCCTCGCCGTCGCCCACTACGTCTCGCCGCCGCCGCTCACCAGCTCACGCACCGGGTACTTCTTCGTGCCCTACACACCCGACGGCTTCACACCCGAGCAGGTACGGCAGCGCCTGCGCACCAACGCCAGGGCCATGATGCCCTCCGTCGCCGTCCACGAGGCCTACCCCGGCCACCACTGGCACCTGTCGTACATGGCAGGCAACCCGCGCACCGTGCGCAAGGTCTTCCGCACGCCGTACTTCACCGAGGGCTGGGCCCTGTACGTCGAGAAGATGGCGCACGAGCACGGCTACTTCGACACCGCGGCCACCGAACTCGGCTACCTCGACGCCCGCATCTTCCGCGCCGCCCGCATCGTCGTCGACACCGCGCTGCACTGCGAGGACATGTCCGTCGAGGAGGCCGAGTCGTACATGCTCGCCCACTCCGGGCTGACCGAGGAGACGGCCAAGGGCGAGGTCAACCGGTACTGCGCGTGGCCCACCCAGGCGCCGTCGTACCTCACGGGGGCACTGGAGATCGAGCGCATCCGCGGCGCGTTCAACGGCTCGCTCAAGGAGTTCCACGACCGCATCGCCGGCTCCGGCGGCCTCCCCCTCGGCCTCGCCGAACAGGCGGCGCTCGCCTAAGCGGCCTTTCTTCCCCCACCCTCCCGCCCCCGGTCCCGCTCGGGCCGGGGGCCTCCGGCAGTGCCCGTCCGTTCGCGCGGGGCCTCAACGTCCTTCGGAACGCGACGTCCACAGGGCCGAAAGAGCAGGCAGGCGAAGCCCTCGCCCAGGCCCAGCCGTTTGCGGTGGCGGAACCCGCGAAGGCCGTCGTCTCGCACGGTCTGAGCGGACGATCTCCCGCGTCGTTCTCCCGGGGCGCGTCGGCCTTGCATTGGCCGCCATCGCGGTAGCGGGCGTAGGGGTCCCCCGAGAGCTGTCTGGCCAGTTCGCCGAGGACGGAGGTCTCGATCAGCGCGCCGACCGTGAGGTGTGCCGCCGGCGCGGGGTCGGTGACGGCCCTGGTGGTGCGGTTCGCGCTCGCGGACCAGGCCGGCTGCCGAAGATCACACCTGCGATCTGCCGGAAGATCCGCCTGCGATCTGCCGAACCCCGTCAAGCCCACCGCAGTGCCTCGCGCAGGTTGTGTTCGGCGATTCCCCTCATCGTCTCCCGGTCCGGGAAGTCCCCGTCCAGCAGCCGCAGCGGTCCCGCCACCAGTGACAGCCGCATCGCCAGCGTGTACAGCTCCATCCGCCCCCCGTCCAGCCCCTCCACCTCCAGCGAGCCGTACCGGTCGCCGAAGCGCAGGCGGAGGAACACGTGCTCCCACTCGACGTCGAAGTACATGAGCCCCTCGATGTCGATCAGCGCCGGCTCGCCTTGCGAGTCCAGCAGCACGTGGTCGGGTCCCAGTTCCCCGTGGATGAGCCGGTGGTCGGTGCGGGGCCGGACGGCGGTGGTGAGGGTGTGGAGGCGTGTCCGCAGCGAGTCGTGGGCGGCGCGCATCCGGGGGTCGCGGGCGGCGGCTTCGGTGAGGTCGTCGAGGGCGCGGGTGAGGACGGTTTCGGGGCAGGTCAGGGCGGTGGGCCGGGTGAGTCTGCCGGGTTCGGGGCGGTGGTCGGCGTGCAGCTTGGCGAGGGTCTCGCGCAGGCGGGCGAGGGCGGGCTCGGCCCGGGCGGGGTCGGCCCGGGCGGGGTCGGTTTCCATGAGGGCTTCGAGGGTGCCGCCCGGGAGGTCTTCCACCAGGGCCACGTGTGCGTCGGGGAAGACGTCGAGCAGGCGCGGGCACCGTACGCCGAGGGTGGTGAGGCGGTGGTGGGCGGCGAGGAAGAGGTCGAGGGCGGAGGCGTGGTCGAAGGGGCCGTCGCCGGGAGTGGCGGCCGGCCAGTAGTCCTCGGCGGCGTCCCAGCGGTAGGCGATCAGCGTCGTGCCCGAGTCGAGCGTGAGGCGGTAGACGCCCTTCTTGCTGCCGCCGCGCAGGCGGGTGGTCTGGACGATGCCGGGGACGAAGGGGGTGAAAAGATCCACGCGGGAGTCTTGCACGATCCGCGCGGTCAGCGGCGCGGGAAGTGGGGCGGGTTGAGCGACCGCTCGACCACGGCGGCCAGCTGGTCGTCGGTCAGCACGGTCGGCTTGCCGATGGACAGCCCGCGCACGTAGACCTCGCAGAGCCACTCCAGCAGCCGGTTGGACTCGAAGGCCTGCTCCATCGTGGCCCCCACCGTCACGCCGCCGTGGTTGGCCATGAGCGCCGCGCTCTTGCCCTCCATCGCGGCCTTCACGTTGGCGGCCAGCTCGTCGGTGCCGTAGCAGGCGTAGTCGGCGACCAGGACCTCGCCGCCCAGCTGCAGCGCGTTGTAGTGCACGGGCGGCAGCGAGCTGTGGGTGGTGGCGACCACGGTGGCGAAGGTGGAGTGGGTGTGGCAGACGGCCTGCGCGAAGGTGGTGCGGTAGATCGCCAGGTGCATCGGCGTCTCGGATGACGGCTGCAGCTCGCCTTCCACCAGATGTCCGTCGATGTCCACGATGGGGCACATCTCCGGCTCCAGCCGGTCGAGGGCGACCCCGGCCGGGGTGACCGCCACCAGGTCGCCGGAACGAACGCTGAGATTTCCCGAGGTGCCGAGCACCAGGCCGAGCTCGACCGCTCGCCTGCCGTACTCCACCAGAACGTCACGCATCATGGGGCAAGCCTCTCAAGAGCGGCGAGCATCAGGCGACGGGCGTCGTCGGCCGCCAGCCGTGTCGGGTAGAGCAGCAGGTGCAGGCTGAGCCCGTCGACCAGGGCGAGCAGGTGCTCGGTGGTGTCGTCGAGGTCGGCGTCCGCCCGGACCTCTCCGGCGTCGGCCGCGCGCGCCAGCAGGGCTCGTACGGCGGAGCGCAGGTCGTCGGCCTCGGCCCGCTGGACGGCGGCCAGGTCGGGGGAGGCCAGGCTGCGGCTCCAGAAGCTCACCTCCAGCCGGGTCTCGCCGTCGCGCTCGGCGTCGAGGGGCAGGTTGTCGAGCAGGACCTCGCGCAGCGCGGCCAGGCCTTCGAGGCCGGCGACCTTCGACAGGATGCGGTCGCGGATGCGGGCATGCGACTGGCGCAGGGCCGACAGCAGGATGGTGTCCTTGTCGGTGAAGTAGTGCGACAGGACGCCGTTGGACAGCCCCGCTTCGCGGGCGATGGCGCGGGAGGTCGCGGCGTCGATGCCGTCGCGGAGGATCACGCGGGTGGCGGCGGTGACGACGTCGCGTCGTCGTTCGTCGTGGTCCACGATCTTTGGCATGCGAACAGTGTATTGACTTTTTAGTCGGACGAGCGACTATATTCCGCTTATGACCGTCGTCACAGTTGGCGTGCACATCGTGGACATCCTGACCAGGCCGGTGTCGCACATTCCCGAAGGTCAGGACACGGTCCTGGTCGACCAGATCCGCCTGACCGCCGCGGGCTCCGCGGCGGGCACCGCGGTCGATCTGGTACGGCTGGGCCACGAGGTCGTCTCGCTGGGCGCGATCGGCGACGACGAGCTCGGCGACTTCCTCCTCATGATCATGTCCAGGCACGGCGTCGACGTCTCCGGGCTGCGCCGCCGTACGGGGGAGCAGACCTCCGCCTCGATCCTGCCGATCAGGCCCGACGGCGGGCGGCCCAGCTTCCACGTGCCCGGCGCCAACCTGAGCGTCACCTTCGCCGACCTGGACCCCGAGGTGATCCGATCGGCGAAGGCCGTCCACCTGGGCGGCATGGACGTCACCTTCGGCCTGGGCGACCCGGCCTTCTTCGCCCTGCTCGACGAGGTCAGGGCCGGCGGCACGATCGTGACCATGGACCTGCTGTCGGAGATGCCCGACCTGCTGCAGATGGCCAAGGCCTTCCTGCCGCACGTCGACTACGTCCTGCCCAACGAGGAGCAGGCCAAGATCATGGCCGGCGTCGACGACGCCGAGCAGGCCGCCGCCCTGCTGGGACCGAACGTGATCGTCACGCTCGGCGGCCGGGGCAGCCTGGTGAACGGCGAGATCGTCCCGGCCCTGCCGGTCGAGGTGAGCGACACGACCGGCTGCGGCGACGCCTACTGCGCCGGGTTCATCACCGGCCTGCTGCGCGGCGACGACGTTCTCGAGGCGGCCCGCCTGGGCACCGCCGCCGCCGCGCAGGTGGCGACGGGGCTCGGCTCGGACGCCGGCGATCTGGAGGGACTGAAGTGAGAGACAACGAACTGCGCGAGCGAGCGGCCAGGGTCGTCCCCGGCGGCATGTACGGGCACCTGAACGCGGCCATCTTCGCCCCCGGCTACCCGCAGTTCTTCGAGAGCGGCAGCGGGTGCCGGCAGACCGACGTCAACGGCAAGGAGTACATCGACTTCATGTGCTCCTGGGGCCCGATCGTGCTGGGCCACCGCCACCCCAAGGTCGAGGAGGCGGCCCAGCGGCAGCTCGCCAAGGGCGACACGCTCAACGGCCCGGGGCCGATCATGGTGGAGCTGGCCGAGCTGCTGGTCGACACGGTGCCGAGCGCCGACTGGGCGATGTTCTCCAAGAACGGCACCGACGCCACCACCCAGGCGCTCATGGTCGCCCGCGCGGCCACCGGGCGCCACAAGGTGCTCATGGCACACGGCGCCTACCACGGGGCCGACCCGTGGTGCACGCCGTCGATGATGGGCGTCACCCCGAACCAGCGGGCCGACATGATCGAGTTCGCCTACAACTCGCTGGAGTCGCTGGAGGCCGTCGCCGCCGAGCACGACGGCGAGGTGGCCGCGATCATCGTGACTCCCTTCAAACACGACTCCTTCGAGGACCAGGAGCTCGTCGAGCCGGAGTTCGCCCGCGGCGCCCGCGCCCTGGCCGACCGGATCGGGGCGGCGCTGGTCATCGACGACGTGCGGGCGGGCTTCCGCATCGACCTGCGCGGCTCGTGGGAGCCGTACGGCGTGCGCCCCGACCTGACGGCCTGGTCCAAGGCGATGGCGAACGGCTACCCGATCGCCGCGGTCACCGGCACGGACGCGCTCAGGAACGCCGCCCAGACGCTCTACTCGACCGGCTCCTTCTGGTTCTCGGCCGTCGCGATGGCCGCGGCCAAGGCCACCATCGAGACCCTGCGCGACGAGAACGGCATCAAGCAGATGGAGCTGGCCGGAACCCGCCTGAGGGACGGCCTGGCCCGCCAGGCGCTCGCGCACGGCTTCACCGTGAACCAGACGGGCCCGGTGACCATCCCGTGGCTGAGCTTCGAGGGCGACGCCGATCTGTCGAGAGCGCTGTACTGGAGCGACGCCTGCCTGCGCAACGGCGTCTACATCCATCCGTGGCACAACTGGTTCCTTTCGGCCGCCCACACCGAGGCCGACGTGGACGAGGCGCTGGAGGGCACCGACCGCGCCTTCGCCGAGACGCGCGCCCATTTCGGCTGACATCGGCGCTCACGTGAGCCCGCCGGTTCTGTCAGGAACCGGCGGGCTCGCTGTCGTCCGGATCACAAGAGGGCACCGGTAGGTCACGTCTCTATTGCGGCCTCTTGACGCTGCTCGGGGTCCCTCCGTACGTTGCGGGCAAACGATTAGGAAACTTTCCTATTTGATCCAGATCTACGGGAGCCCGCATGTCCCACCCGGGAGAGATCACTCGGCGCGATCTGCTGCGCCGGATCGGCCTGACCGCTGTCGTCGTCGGCCCCGGCGCGGGCCTGCTGTCCGCCTGCGCCACCGGCGGCGGCACTGCCGCATCACCCTCCGCTTCCGCCCCCGCGCCCGCCACCAGCGCCGCCTTCGACCCGAAGAACCCCTTCGCCGTCGACGCGAAGAAGGGCCTCGAGGTCGTCATCTTCACCGGCGGCTTCAAGGACGACTACGCCACGGGCCTGCACCAGCCCATGTACACCAAGGCCCACGCGGGTGCGACGATCAAGCACACCGGCACCCAGAACGTCGGCACCATGCTGCGCCCGCGCTTCCTGTCCGGTGAGGTTCCCGACGTCGTCAACAACTCCGGCCCCGAGGCCATGGACGTGGCCGCTCTGGCCGCCGAGGGTCACGTCGCCGAGCTCACGGCCCTGTGGGACGCTCCCTCCTTCGACGACCCGAGCAAGAAGGTCCGCGACATGGTCACCCCGGCCGCGCTCGAGGAGGGCAAGCTCAACGGCAAGGACATGACGCTCAACTACGTCGTGTCGCAGCGCGCCCTCTGGTACAACGCCAAGCTCTTCGAGGAGAAGGGCTGGACCCTCCCGCAGACCATGGAGGAGTTCAAGGCGCTGGGCGACAAGGCCAAGGCCGAGGGCATCCACCTGTTCGCCTACCCGGGCCAGAAGGGCCCGTACTACATGCTGTGGAACATGCTGTACACCGCGGCGAAGATCGGCGGCAACAAGGCGATCATCGACATCGACAACCTGGTCGACAACGCCTGGAAGTCCGACGCGATGAAGGCCTCCGTCACCGCGTGGCACGAGATCTTCACCAAGTACAGCGACAAGTCCTACCTGGGCCTCGACCACACCCAGACCCAGGTCAAGCACCTGCAGAACAAGTTCCTGTTCTACCCGACCGGCTCCTGGCTGGAGGGCGAGATGGCCAAGGACAAGCCGGAGACCTTCGAGTACGCCATCGCCCCCTTCCCCAGCGTCACCGCCAGCGACGCCATGCCGTACGGCGCGATCCAGGTCGGCTCCGGCGAGGTCTTCTTCGCCACCGCCAAGGGCCAGAACCCGCAGGGCGCGCTGGAGTACCTGCGCATCATGCTCTCCAAGGAGGGCGCGAAGGGCTTCGTCGAGAAGACCGGCAGCCTCACCATCGTCAACGGCTCCGCGGACGGCGTCGAGCTGCCCCCGGGCCTGGCCTCCGCGGCCAAGGCGACCGACACCGCCGGCCCGAACGTCATCACCAGCGCCCGCTTCGAGGGCTGGTACAAGGAGCTGTTCGACTACGCCTGGGCGCAGCAGAACATCCTCATGGGCGGCCGCATGACCGTCGAGGAGTACCTGGACAAGGTCCAGAAGAAGGCCGACGACGTCAAGGCCGACTCCTCGATCGCCAAGCAGACCCGGGACGCGTAACTGACAATGGAGCGGCTACGCAAGTACGGATTCGTCATCGGGTTCCTCATCGTCCCGGTGACCCTCTACGTGGTGTTCGTGATCAGCCCGTACATCCAGGCTTTCCAGCTGTCGCTGACGAGCTGGAACGGCTACCAGGCGGTGCCGAACTTCGTCGGACTGGAGAACTTCACCAGGCTCTTCAAGGACGAGGTCTTCTGGAACGCGCTGCGGACCCACGGGATCGTCCTGCTCGTGATGCCGCTCGTGGTGCTCGCCCTCGCGCTGGTCTTCTCCTTCCTGCTCAACCTGGGAGGAGGCTCGCGCGGGGCGGGCATGCGGGGCGTGACGGGCTCGACCTTCTACAAGGTCGTGTTCTTCGCGCCCCAGGTGCTCGCCGTCGCCATCGTCGGTGTGCTGTGGAAGGCGATCTACCGGCCCGACGAGGCCGGTGTGATCAACGGCGTCGTCATGAAGCTGGGCGGCGAGCCGATCGGGTGGATGAGCGACCCGGACCTGGCGCTGTGGTCGCTGATCGCGGTCATGTGCTGGCAGGCGGTCGGCTTCTACGTGGTGCTGTTCTCGGCGGGCATGTCGGCCATCCCGAAGGACTACTTCGAGGCCGCGGCCCTCGACGGCGCCGGGCGGTTCACGCTGTTCTTCCGCATCACCCTGCCGCTGCTGCGCGACACGCTCCAGGTCGGCTGGGTCTACCTGGGCATCGCGGCCTTCGACTGCTTCGCCCTGGTGAACGTGCTGACGCTGGACGCGGGCGGCCCTGACGGCGTCACGACCGTGCTGCCGGTGGAGATCTTCAAGACCGCCTTCACCTACAGCAAGGTGGGGTACGCCTCCGCGATGGGCGTCGCCCTGTTCTTCCTGACGATCACCTTCGCGGTGCTGACCCTCCGCGTCACGCGGCGAGAGAAGATCGAGCTCTGAGATGAGAAGAAATCGCAATCCTTTCGGAGCCCTGTCGCACTTCGCCCTCATCGTCTGGGCTCTGCTGATCATCCTGCCGCTGCTCTGGACGTTCCTGGCGGCCTTCAAGAACAACACCGAGATCTTCGGTGACGCGCTCCAGCTGCCCGGCGAGATCCGCTGGGACAACTGGGTGCGGGCGTGGGAGAAGGCCCAGGTCGGGCGGTACATGATCAACACCGTGATCGTGGTGTTCTTCGGCACCCTGGGCACGATGTTGTTCGGCTCCATGGCCGCCTACGTGCTGGCGCGCTACAAGTTCATCGGCAGCAAGCTCATCTACCTGCTGTTCGTCTCGGGCATGGCCTTCCCGGTCTTCCTGGCGATCACCCCGCTGTTCTTCGTGGTCAAGCAGGTCGGGCTGCACGACTCCCTCTTCGGCCTGATCGTCGTGTACATCGCGTACTCGATGCCGTTCACGGTCTTCTTCCTGGCGGCGTTCTTCCGCACGCTGCCGGAGGCGATCGCCGAGGCCGCGAAGATCGACGGTGCTTCGCACACCCGCACGTTCTTCCAGGTCATGCTGCCGATGGCCAAGCCCGGCCTGGTCAGCATCACGATCTTCAACGTGCTCGGCCAGTGGAACCAGTACCTGCTGCCGCTGGCGCTGATCACCGACCGCGACAAGTACGTGATCACCCAGGGCATCGCCGACATCTCGACGATCGCGGGCTACGAGGCCGACTGGCCGGCCCTGTTCGCCGCGATGAACCTGGCGATCCTGCCGGTGCTGATCGTCTACATCATCTTCCAGCGCCAGATCCAGTCGGGCCTGGGAGCGGGAGCGGTTAAATAGGGTCCATGTGGACCCAGCATGACAACGAGATCCGGCGCACCATCGAGGCGCCGGATTTCCTCACCGCCATCAGGATCGTCGACGAGATCGCGGTCGAGGCCGAACGCCTCAACCACCATCCCGACATCGACATCCGCTGGCGCAAGCTCCATCTCGTCCTGACGACGCACGACGCGGGCGGGCTCACCGACCTCGACCACCAGCTGGCCGAGATCATTGACGGCATCGCCGCCAAACACGGGGCGTAATCACTAGTGTGGGCAGGGTGACAATCAAGCCCCTGCCCGCCCTGGTTCTCGTCCTGCTCGCCGCCGGTTGCGCGCAGCAGGTCGCCCACAGCACCCCCTCGCCGTCGGCGCAGAGCGGGGTGCGCATCTCCGGCGCCGGCGAGCTGGTCGTCTACGACCGCGCGCTCGCCCCCGCCGGGGCCCGGGCCAGCGCCACCGTCGACTCCGCCGCCGGCGGCACGCTGTCCTCGCTCAACGTCGAGGGCTTCCTGCCCGGCCGCGTCTACGGCGCCCACCTGCACACCAACGCCTGCGGCGCCGAGCCGGACGACGCCGGACCCCACTTCCAGCACGACCACGGCCAGGTCACCAAGGACAGCGAGGTCTGGCTCGACATGAAGACCGACGCGGAGGGCGCCGGTCGGGCCGGCGCCCGCCACGGCTGGGCGCTGGCGCCGGGCCACGCTCCCAGGTCGCTGGTCGTGCACGCCGAGCCCACCAAGGCCGACGGTACGGCAGGGGCCAGAGTCGCCTGCCTCACCCTGGAATAAGCACGCCATAAGGGTGCTTACACGCTTACGTGGCAAGCATTCTTCTCCCCCCACGCCTGCGACTGCTCGAATCCGGCCAGCGTCGCGCCACCTGGCTGGAGCTCTTCTACGACCTCGCCTTCGTCGTGGCGGTCGCCGAGCTCGCGGGCACCCTCGCCGACCACCAGGTCGGCGTGTTCGCCGGATTGTTCGTCCCCGTCTGGTGGGCCTGGGCCGGCTACGTCTTCTACGCCAACCGGTTCGACACCGACGACCTCAGCAGCCGCCTGATCGGGCTCGCGCAGATCCCCGCCATCGCGCTCATGGCGGCCAGCCTGAGCGATCCGGCCGGCCGCTCCACCCTGTTCGCCCTGGCCTACGTGGCCGCCCGGGTCCTGCTGATCGCCGCGTACCTGCGGGTGGCCAGGCACATCCCGCAGGCCAGGCCGCTGGCGCTGCGCTACGTCGCGGGCTTCTCCGCCGCGGCGGCGTTGTGGCTGCTCTCCCCGCTGGTGCCCGAATCGGCGCGCTATCCGCTGTGGGCCGTGGCCGTACTGGTCGACCTGGCGACGCCGTTCCTGGCCCGCAAGTACCAGGCGGCCATCCCGCCGCAGCACGAGCACCTGCCCGAGCGCTTCGGCCTGTTCGTCGTGATCGTGCTCGGCGAGGTGGTCGCCGCCATCGTCGCCGGGCTCAAGCAGCAGCCGGAGGACTTCCCGATCGCCCTGGCCGGGATCGCCGTGGCCGCGGCCTTCTGGTGGGCCTACTTCGGCCGCCTCAACGAGGAGGTGGTCGGCCGCACCCGGCTGGCCGGCCAGGTCTGGGTCTACGCCCACCTGCCGCTCTCGCTCGCCCTGGTCGCCTTCGGCGTCGGGGTCGAGCAGCTCATCGTGCACCCCGGCGCCTGGGCGACCGGGCTGACCGGCGTCTCGGCGGCCGGTGCCGCCGCCCTGCTCTGGACCGTGAGGAAGCTGTGAACGAACTGCTCGCCCGCCAGATCGCCGCCATCGAGGGCGGCGACCTCGAAGGACTGCTGCGGCAGTACCACCCCGACGCGGTGGTCACCCGCCTGGACCTGGTCGCCCGCGGCCGGGAGGAGATCCGCGCCCTGTTCGCCGCCTACCTGGCCAAGGCCCCCAAGCTCGAAGAGCTCGGGGGCCTGCAGGAGGCGGGTGACACCCTCCTGTATCGAGCCACCATGGTGGTCGACGGCCAGAGGTTCACCACCTTCGGCACCTTCGTGCTGAACGACGGCCTCATCTGGCGTCAGACCGCGGTCGCCCTACCGGCCTAGCGACTGGTACTTCCGTACGGCCAGCGGCAGGAAGACCAGCGTGATCAGCGCCGGCCACGTCACGGCCATCAGCATCGCGTTCTGCTCGATCCACGACCCGCCCAGCGGGACCGGGTTGCCGAACAGCTCGCGGACCGCGTTGGCCGTGGACGAGACCGGGTTCCACATCGCGATCGCCCCCAGCCAGTCGGGCATGAGCGAGGGCGGGGTGAAGACGCTGGAGATCATGCCGAAGGGGAAGGCCAGGGCGAACAGGTTGCCCGCCGCCTCCTGGTTCTTCACCTTCAGCCCGATCCAGACGCCGATCCAGATCAGCGCGAACCTCAGCCACAGCAGCAGGCCGAAGGCGAACAACGTCGCCGCGAGCCCGCCGTCGGACCGCCAGCCGATCGCCAGCGCGATCAGCGCCAGGACCACCAGGTCCAGGGCGGCGTGGATGAGGTCGGAGACGCCCCGTCCCGTGACGACCGCGGACGGGGCCATCGGCATCGAGCGGAACCGGTCGATGAAGCCCTTCTCCTTGTAGATCGCCACCGACATCGCGGTGTTCATGAACCCGAAGGCCATGGTCATCGCGAACATGCCGGGCATCGCGAAGGAGGTGAAGTCGGCGCCTCCTCCGATGTCCATCGCGCTGCCGAAGACGAAAACGAACAGCAGCACCATCACGATCGGCGAGCCGAGCTGCCAGGCGATCAGGGAGGGCTGGCGGACCAGGTGCGTCAGCTCCTGCTGCACGATGGTCTGGTAGTCGCTCAGCGCCCAGCGAATCTGGCTCATACGGTCACCTTCTCGGTCAGCTTGAGGAACGCCTCGTCCAGGGTGGGGCGGCGCACCCCGATGTCCTCCACGTCCAATCCCTTCTCCTGCAGGTCGCGGGCGACCGTGGTGAGCGAGCCCACCCGGTCGGTGACCGCCGCGTGCACTCGCAGCTCCTCCACCACCGGCTCGCCCACCCGGGCGACCACCGATGCGATCGCGTCGACGTCGTCGGGGCGCAGCGCCACCACCTCGACGCGGTCGCCGCCGATGGCCCGCTTGACCCCGGCGGGGGTGTCGTCGGCGATGGCCCTGCCGTGGTCGATGACGACGATCCGGTCGGAGAGCTGGTCGGCCTCGTCCAAATAGTGCGTGGTCAGCAGGACGGTCGTGCCCTGGGCGGTCAGCGACCTGACGGCGTCCCACACCTCCATGCGGCCACGCGGATCCAGGCCGGTGGTCGGCTCGTCGAGGAAGAGCACGTCGGGCGCGAGGATCATGCTGGCCGCCAGGTCGAGCCGCCGTCGCATGCCGCCGCTGAAGGTCTGCGGCGCCTTGCCGGCGACGTCGCCCAGCCCGAACTGCGCCAGCAACTCGTCGGCCCGCTGGCGGGCGGCGGACTTGCCGATGTGGAAGAGCTTGCCGAACATCACCAGGTTCTCGCGGGCGGTCAGCACGTCGTCGATCGCCATCGACTGGCCGGTCAGGCCGATGCGCTGCCGTACCTGGCGGGCGTTGGAGCGCACGTCGAGCCCGGCCACCCTGGCCGTTCCCGAGTCGAAGTGCAGCAAGGTGGCCAGAATGCGCACGCTCGTGGTCTTGCCGGCGCCGTTGGGGCCGAGCAGCCCGAGGACGCTGCCCGGGGCCACCGCGAGGTCGAGGCCGTCGAGGGCCACCTTGTCGCCGTAGCGCTTGCGCAGTCCTTCGGCGTAGATCGAGTAATCCATGGGCATCCTTATCTGTGTACGTTGTACCCAGATAATAGCGTACTTCGTACTCAGATAGAATGGGCAACTGTGACGACCGAACACGTGGGCGGTGGGGCAGACCCCGCGAAGATCCTTCGGCTGCTGTGGCGCGCCGGCGAAGACGAGGTCAAGCCGGGACCTCGGCCCAAGTTCACGCTGGACGACGTCATCGTCGCCGGAATCGCGGTCGCCGACCGCGAGGGCCTTCCCGGGCTGACCATGCGCGCCGTCGCCGACGAGCTCGGCGTGGGCACCATGTCGCTCTACCGCTACGTGCCCGGCAAGGGCGAGCTGGTCGACCTCATGGTCGACAAGCTCAACTCTCCGGGCAACTTCTCCGGGTGGCAGCGGGGGGAATGGCGGGCCGCGATGGAGGACCTGGCCGAGGGCACCTGGCTGCTCGCCACGGAACATCCCTGGCTGCTGCAGGTCAACCAGTCACGCCCGCTGCTCGGGCCGAGCGCCATGGAGGGCGTCGAGCTCATCCTGGGAGCCTTCGAGGGGCTCGGGTTGAAGGACCGCGAGAAGGTCGCCATCCTGGCCGCGGTCGGCCAGTTCGTCAGCGGCTGCGCTCGCGAGGCCGTCCTGGCCCAGGAGTCGGCCGCCCAGACGGGCGTGTCCGACGAGGAGTTCTGGAAGGCCCAGGAGCCCTACATGATCAGGGCGATCGGCGAGGGCCGCTTCCCGACGCTGGGCACGCTCGACGACGACGCCTGGTCCACACCGCCGGTCGAGATCATGCGCATGGGCCTGAAGGCGCTGCTCGACGGCTTCGAACTGGGCATGAGAAAGCGCGGGACGGCGTGATGCCGCCCCGCGCTCGCGTCTGTCGTCAGTGGCCCGCCGGGATCGAGCCGAAGCGGCCCGACTGGTAGTCCTCGAAGGCCTGCACCAGCTCGGCCCGCGTGTTCATCACGAACGGCCCGTAGTGAGCCACCGGCTCTCCGATGGGCTGTCCGCCGAGGATGATCACCTCGAGCCCCTGCTTGCCCGACGCGGTGACCGTGATGGTCTCCGCCTCGGTGGCCAGCCCTGGACGGTTGCCGAAGCCCTCGAACACGGCCAGCTGTCCCGCGGACAGCGCGGCCTTGTCGCGCCCCGCCGTACCCTTGCCCGACAGCACGTAGGCCAGCGCGTTGAAGTCCTTGCGCCACGGCATCGTGAGCTCGGCGCCGGGCGAGACCGAGGCGTGGATGAGCGTGATCGGGGTGAACGTGGAGCCGGGCCCGTTGAAGCCCGCGACGTCGCCCGCGATCAGCCGCACCAGCGCGCCGCCGTCGTGGCTGCTGAGCAGCTTGACGTTGTCGCGCCCGATGTCCTGGTACTTCGGGTCGAGCATCTTGTCCTTGGCGGGCAGGTTCACCCAGAGCTGGATGCCGTGGAAGAGGCCGCCCTGCGTGACGAGCCACTCGGGCGGCGTCTCGATGTGGAGGATGCCGGAGCCGGCGGTCATCCACTGGGTGTCGCCGTTGGTGATGGTGCCGCCGCCGCCGTGCGAGTCGGAGTGCTCGAAGACCCCGTCGATCATGTACGTGACGGTCTCGAAGCCGCGGTGCGGGTGCCAGGGCGTGCCCTTGGGCTCGCCAGGCGCGTAGTCGACCTCACCCATCTGGTCCATCATGATGAACGGGTCGAGGTAGGACGGCTTGATGGTGGCCAGTGCCTTGCGCACGGGGAATCCCTCGCCCTCGAATCCGCTGGGAGCGGTCTCGACGGCGAGCACCTTGCGGCCGGTCCCCAGGTCTTCTGGGATGCGCGGCAGGGCCAGGACGTTGTCGACGGTTACGGCGGGCATCTCGTGGTCTCCCTTCCGGGGGACACAACCAAGTTTATATTTCAACTATTCCGTGAGCCGGGACATCATGCGTTCCATCCCGTTGACCCAATTGTCGCGCAGGGCCGCCGTGGCCGCGGGCAGGTCCCCCTGCTCAAGTGCCTCGGCGATGCGGCAGTGCTCGGCGGCCTCGCGTTCCAGAGGCGCGTCGTCGCCCGCCTGCAGGTGCGCGTAGCGGCGCATGCCCGCCTTGACGCTGGTGAGGAGATCGAGCAGCCGCTCGTTGGGGCAGCCGCTGAGCAGCAGGTCGTGCCACTCGTCGTCGTGGCGCTCGATCTCCTGCTGCTCGGCGACCTGGTCGGGGAAGTCGCGGGCCAGGCGTAGCAGCTTGGGGCCGAGCCTGCGCAGGTAGTCGGGGTCGGACAGCTGCAGGGCGAGCGACTCCAGCGCGCCCACGATCTCGCACAGCTCGCGGAACTCCTTGCGGCTGACCGGCGCGAAGCGGAAGCCGCGGCCCTGGTTGCTCTCCAGCACGCCCTCGCCGGCCAGCGTGATGAGGGCCTCGCGCAGGGGAGTGCGGCTGACGCCCAGCTCGGAGGCGAGAGCGACCTCGTTGATGTCGGTGCCTGCGGCGAAGTCGCCCCGGTCCAGCTTGCGCAGCAGCTCGTCGCGGATCTGCTCGCGCAACGGTCGTCGCTCGATCGGCATGCCCTCACCTTACTGGTTGACGTCATTCATTATTCTGCACTATGAATACAAAATATTACATGGCATACCCGATGGAGGTGCGGTGCTCAGGTTCGGCGGGGACTACAACCCCGAGCAGTGGCCGGAGGAGGTCTGGGCCGAGGACATGCGCCTCATGGCCGAGGCCGGGGTCAACATGGCCACGATCGCGGTCTTCTCCTGGTCGCGGCTGGAGCCCGCGGAGGGCGCGCACGACTTCGGCTGGCTCGACCGCGTCATGGACCTGCTGCACGCGCACGGCATCGACGCCGATCTGGCCACCGCCACCGCGACCCCGCCCCCGTGGCTGGTGCGGCGCCACCCGGAGATGATGCCGGTCAACGCCGACGGCGTGCGGCTGGAGTTCGGCTCCCGCCAGGGGTACTGCCCCAGCTCGCCGGTCTACCGCGCGCACGCCGTACGGCTGGCGCGCACGATCGCGCTGCGCTACCGCGAGCATCCCGCGCTCAAGATGTGGCACATCGGCAACGAGTACGCCGACCACACCCTCGAATGTTTCTGCGACGTCTCCGCCGCGCACTTCCGCGCCTGGCTGGAGCACCGCTACACCACGGTCGACGGCCTCAACGCCGCCTGGGGCACCTCCTGCTGGGGCCAGCACTACACCGGCTTCGACCAGGTCGAGCCGCCCCGCACCGCGCCCGGCCCGGTCAACCCCTCCCAGCTGCTCGACTGGCGCCGCTTCTGCAGCGACGCCCTGCTGGAGCTGTTCGAGGCGGAGAAGGCCGCGCTGCGCGAGGTCACCCCCGGCCTGCCGGTGACCACCAACTTCATGAGCATCCTGCACGGCCTGGACTACTGGAAGTGGTCGGCCGCCGAGGACCTCGTCACCGACGACGCCTACCCCGACCCGGCCGACCCCTCCTCGCACGTGGCCATCGCGCTCAGCTACGACCTCATGCGCTCGCTCAAGCGCCAGCCATGGCTGCTGCTGGAGTCGGCCCCCTCGGCCGTGTCCTGGCGCGCGGTCAACGCGCCCAAGCCGCCCGGCATGATGCTCCTGCACAGCCTCCAGGCGCTGGCGCACGGCTCCGACGGCGTCATGTTCTTCCAGTGGCGGCAGGCACGCTACGGCCCCGAGAAGTTCCACTCCGCGCTGCTGCCGCACGGCGGCACCGACACCCGCACCTGGCGCGAGACGCTCCAGCTCGGACAGGCGCTCACGGCGCTGGCGGAGGTCGCGGGCAGCTACGAGCAGGCCGAGGTCGCCCTCGTACTCGACTGGGACAGCTGGTGGGGCCTGGAGGCGCCGGAGTCGATGCCGTCGGACCGGCTCAAGCTCAAGGAGCTCCTGCTCGACTGGTACGCGCCGCTGCACGCCCGCGGCATCGGCGTCGACCTCGTGCCCCCCGGCCGCGACCTGACCGGCTACCGGCTGGTCATCGCGCCCAACCTCTACCTGTGCACGCAGGAGACGGCCACGTGGCTGTCCACCGCACCGGGCCAGGTGGTCGTCGGCCCGTTCAGCGGCGTCGTCGACCCCGCCGACCAGGTGCACCAGGGCGGCGCTCCCGGGCCGCTGCGCGAACTGCTGGGCGTGACCGTCGAGGAGTTCTGGCCGCTGCACGACGAGGTGCGGCAGGAGACCGGCCTGGGCGCGGCCCGCACGTGGACGGAGTGGCTGAGGCTCCACGACGCCGAGCCCGTGGCGCTCTACCAGGGCGGCGAGCTCGACGGCCGGCCCGCGGTCACCCGCAGGGGCCGGGCGACCTACGTGGGCTGCCGCCTCGACGACACCACCCCGCTCCTGCTCGACCTGCTCGTGCGGGCCGGCGTCGAGCCGATGGAGCTGCCGCAGGGCGTCGAGGCGGTCAGGCGCGCCGGCTACCTGTTCCTCCTCAACCACACCGCCATCCCGCAGCGCCTGGCACTCACCTCATCAGGCACCGACCTCCTCACCCGGACCCCCATGCACGGCCACGCCGAGCTCCCCCCACGCGGCGCCGTCGTGCTCAGAGTCGAAGGAAACCAGTGACACACCCCTACATCCCCAACGCAGAACCGGGCGTCAGGGCGCGGATGCTCGCCGAGATCGGCGTCGACAGCGTGGAGGAGTTCTACGCCGACATCCCCGCCGCCCTGCGCCTGGCCCGCCCCCTCGACCTGCCCGAGCCCTTCCCGGCCGAGCAGGACCTGGTCCGCCACATGCGCGGCCTGTTCGCCAAGAACGTCGAGGCGCTCAGCTTCCTGGGCCACGGGACCTACCCGCACTACGTCCCGGCCGTGTGCGACGAGGTCAACACGCGCAGCGAGTTCCTCACCGCCTACGCGGGCGAGCCGTACGAGGACCACGGCCGCTTCCAGGCGCTGTTCGAGTACGTCAGCCAGATGGGCGAGCTGCTCGAGATGGACGTCGTCAACGTCCCCACCTACGACGGCTACCAGGCCGCGGGCACCGCGATCCGGATGGCCTGCCGCTACACCAATCGTTCCAAGGTCCTGCTCAGCGGCGCGATCACCCGCGACAAGCTGAGCAAGCTGCGCGACTTCCTCAGCCACGACACCGAGCTGGTGATCGCACCCGTCAAGGACAACGGCGAGTTCGGCGACGTCGAGCTCGACGACTCCTACGCCGCGATCTACCTGGAGACCCCGAACCTCTACGGCGTCGTCGAGACCAGGGGCCGCGAGCTGGCCGACCTGGCCCACGCGCACGGCGCGCTGCTGGTCGTCGGCGCCGACCCGATCTCGCTGGGCGTCCTGGCCCCGCCCGCCGCCTACGGCGCCGACATCGCCTGCGGCGACATCCAGCCCCTGGGCATGCACCAGTCGTACGGCGGAGGCCACGCCGGCTACATCGCCACCCAGGACCACGAGCCGCTGGTCGCCGAGTTCCCCTCGCGCCTGTTCGGCATCGCCCCCACGGCCGTCGAGGGGGAGTACGGCTTCGGCGACGTCTACTACGACCGCACCTCCTTCGCCCACCGCGAAGAGGGCAAGGAGTGGGTCGGCACCGCCGCCGCCCTGTGGGGCATCACGGCGGGCGTCTACCTGGCGCTCATGGGCCCCGAGGGCATGCGCGAGCTGGGCGAGACGATCCTGGCCCGCACCCGCTACGCCATGGACGCGCTGGCGCCCCACACCAGGCACGCCGACGCGATCCACTTCCGCGAGTTCGCCATCGAGGTGCCCGACGCGGCCGGCCTGCTGGCCGGGCTGCGCGAGCGGGGCATCTTCGGCGGCGTCCAGCTGGACGAGCGCACGGTGCTGGTGTGCGTCACCGAGCGCCACTCCATCGCCGACATCGACCGGCTCGCCGCCACCATCAAGGAGATCCTGTGAACAGCGCCGAGTCCTTCGCCGAACTGCCGGTCAAGCCGAAGCCCGGGATCAGGCGCTTCCACCAGGCACGCTGGGACGAGCCGATCATCTTCGAGCAGTCGCAGCCGGGCCGCCGCGGCATCGCCGTGCCCGAGCCGGGCGCGCCGAAGGTCGAGCTGCCCGACACCGTGCGGCGGGCGTCCAGGCCAGCCCTGCCGGAGCTCTCCCAGCTGCACGTGCTGCGCCACTACCTGCGCCTGTCGCAGGAGAACCTCGGCGTCGACCTCAACATCGACGTCGGCCAGGGCACCTGCACGATGAAGTACAGCCCCAAGGTCAACGACACCTTCATGGCCGACATCGCCGACCTGCACCCCGAGCAGCCGGTCGAGAGCGCCCAGGGCGTGCTGGAGATCTACCACCGGCTGGAGCTGATGCTGGCGGAGATCTCGGGCATGGCCCGCGTCTCGCTCCAGCCGGGTTCCGGCTCGGCGGCGATCTACGCCAACATCGCGATGATCCGCGCCTACCACGAAGCCAACGGCGAGGGTCACCGCGACCAGGTGATCACGACGATGTTCTCGCACCCTTCGAACGCGGCCTGCGCCAAGACGGCGGGCTACGAGATCATCACGCTGATGCCCGACGCCGAGGGCTACCCGGACATCGAGGCGCTGCGCGCCGCCGTCGGACCGCGCACCGCCGCCCTCATGATCACCAACCCGGAGGACACCGGCATCTTCAACCCGCGCATCGCGGAGTTCGTCGAGCTGGTGCACTCGGTGGGCGGCCTGGCCTGCTACGACCAGGCCAACGCCAACGGCATCCTGGGCATCACCCGCGCCGCCGACGCCGGGTTCGACCTGGGGCACTTCAACCTGCACAAGACCTTCTCCACGCCGCACGCCTGCGGCGGCCCCGCGGCAGGGGCGTGCGGGGTGTCGGAGAAGCTGATCCCGTTCCTGCCGGGGCCGGTCGTCGACTTCGACGGCTCCGGATACGTCCTGACCACGCCGGAGAAGTCGATCGGCAAGATCCGGCCCGGCCTGGGCGTCACGCCGAACATCGTGCGCGCCTACGCGTGGATCATGTCGCTCGGCGCCGAGGGCCTGCGCACGGTCGCCGAGACCGCGGTGCTCAACAACAACTACCTGATGCACAAGATCCTGCAAATCCCCGGTGCATCGGCGCCGTGGGACAAGCGCCGCGTCGAGCAGGTGCGTTACTCCTGGCAGGAGCTGTCGGAGGAGACCGGCGTGCACTCCGAGGAGATCGGCGTGCGGGCGGCCGACTTCGGCGTGCACTACTGGACCTCGCACCACCCGTACGTCGTGCCCGAGCCCTTCACGCTGGAGCCGACCGAGTCGTACTCCAAGGAGGACCTGGACGAGTATGCGGCGATCCTGGCCCACGTGGCCGACGAGGCCCGCCGGGACCCGGCCTTCGTCAAGGGCGCGCCGTACAACTCCACGGTCCACAAGATCGACATGACGCCGCTCGACGACCCCAAGCAGTGGGCGCCCACCTGGCGCGCCTACGTTCGGAAGCACCTGTCGTGACCAGGGTCGGGCTGGTGGTCAACCCCGTCGCCGGGATCGGCGGCCCGGCGGGGCTCAAGGGCAGCGACGGGCCGGAGGTCCAGCGCGCCGCCCTGGCCAGGGGCGCCACCCCGCGGGCGGGCGAGCGGGCGGCGCTGGCCGTACGGACCCTGCGCGCGGCCCGGCCGGACGTCGAGATCGTCGCGGCCCCCGGCCCGATGGGGGAGGACGTCCTCGTGGGCGAGGCGTCCACCGCGACCGTCACCACGGCCGTGACGACGGCTGCGGACACCCGCGCCGCGGTCCACGCGCTGCGCGACGTCGGCCTCCTGCTGTTCGCCGGAGGAGACGGCACCGCACGCGACGTGCTCGACGCGGTCAGGGAGCTCGGCGGTCAGGCGCCCCCGGTGCTCGGCATCCCCGCGGGCGTCAAGGTCTACTCCGGCTGCTTCGCCCTCAGCCCCGCCGCCGCCGGACTCCTGGCGGCCGAGGACCACGACGAGTACGCCGAGGCCGAAGTGGTCGACCTCGACGAAGAGCTGTACCGCCAGGGCAGGGTGAGCCCCAGGCTGTACGGCACGCTCACGGTCCCGGCCGCCAGGCACCGCCTGTCGGGCAGGAAGGCGAGCACCCCGCCGGGCTCCGCCGAGGCGATCGCCCGCGAGGTCGTGGCCCGCATGGAGCCCGGCACCCGCTACGTCCTGGGCCCCGGAGCCACCACCCAGCAGGTCGGCAGGCACCTGGGCCTGGCCACCACCCTGCTCGGCGTGGACGTGGTCGAGGACGGCGCGCTGGTCGCGGCCGACGTCACCGAGCGGGATCTGTACGACCTCGCCGAGGGCGCCGTGGTGGTGCTGTCGGCGATCGGCGGCCAGGGATTCGTCCTGGGCCGCGGCAACCAGCAGATCTCCCCCCGGGTGCTGGGCCGTACCAAGGACCTCCTCGTGCTGGCCACCCAGCAGAAACTCGCCGCCCTCAACGGCAGGCCCCTGCTCGTGGACACCGGCGAGGAGGAGACAGACAGCAGGCTCAGCGGCCACGTCCGGGTGATCACCGGATACCGCGAGAGCGTGATCTACCGGATGGAGTGCACGTGAAGAACAAGGTCGCCATCGTCACCGGCGGAGCCTCGGGCATCGGCCAGGCGACCGCCCGGCTGCTGGCCAAGGACGGCGCGCACGTCGTCGTCGTGGACATCGACGGCGAGGGCGCAGCGAGGGTCGCCGAGGAGATCGGCGGGCTCGCCGTCCAGGCGGACGTCTCCAGCCCGGAGGACTGCAAGCGGGTCGTCGACACGGCGGTGGAGCGGTTCGGGGGGCTCCACGTGCTGTTCAACAACGCCGGGATCATCCGGCGCACGACCGTCCTCGACCTGGACGTCGAGGAGTGGGACCGCGTCATGGCGGTCAACGTGCGCTCGGTCTTCCTGATGTGCAAGTACGCCATCCCGGCCATGACCGAGGGCGGCTCGATCGTCAACACCGGCTCCGGCTGGGGGCTCAAGGGCGGCGGCAACGCCATCTCCTACTGCGCCTCCAAGGCGGCGGTCGTCAACATGACCCGCGCGCTGGCGATCGACCACGCGAAGGCCGGGATCCGGGTGAACTCCGTGAACCCCGGCGACACCGACACCCCGATGCTGCGGGAGGAAGCCCGGCAGCTGCGGGAGGACTGGGCGGCGTTCGAGAAGGACGCCGCAGACCGGCCGATGGGCCGCTCCGGCACGCCTGACGAGATCGCTCAGGCCGTGCTCTTCCTGGCGAGTGACGCCGCCAGCTACATCACCGGATCCGCCCTCGTCGTCGACGGCGGCGGACTGGCCTAGGAAGGTTGCCCCCCAATGAAGAAACTCGCAGTCCTCGCCGCGCTGGCCCTGGCGGTCACCGCGTGCAGCGGCAGTAACGCCGGCTCCGGCGTCAAGCAGGCCGACGGCAAGGTCACCATCCGCTGGGCCACCTGGGGCTCGGCCGAGGACGTCGCCTTCTACAAGGAGTTCAACGACGCCTTCATGAAGAAGCACCCCAACATCGTGCTGAAGATGGAGTCGGTGCCGAAGTACGAGGACTACCATCCCAAGCTCCTCACCCAGCTCACCAGCAAGACCGCGCCCGACGTCTTCTTCGTGGGAGACGACAACATCGGCAAGTTCGTGTCGGCGGGCGTGCTCCAGCCGCTCAACGACCAGCTCGCCGGGCCCGACTCCAAGAGCAAGCCCGCCGACTTCTTCGAGGGCGTGTACGGCGGGGCCAAGAAGGACGGCCAGATCTACGGCATGCCCAACGACGTCAACCCGGAGGTGCTCTGGTACGACAAGAAGGCGCTGCAGGCCGCGGGCGTGACCGAGGACCCGGCGACGCTGCACGCGGCCGGCCAGTGGACCATGGCGAAATATCTCGACATGAACGCCAAGCTGAAGGGCGCGGGCAAGGCCGGCTCCATCTTCTGGAACTGGTACGGCTCCACCTACAGCGTCATCAACGGCTTCGGCGGCAAGGTCTGGGACGGCGGCAGGTTCGTCGCCACCACCGACCCCAAGTCCCGCCAGGCGCTGGAGACCCTGGCCAAGGGCTACGCCGACAAGACCTTCCTGAGCGCCGACGCGCTGCCCAGCGGCAACGGCCCGAGCACCCAGTTCCTCAAGCACAAGGTCGGCTTCTACGCCGGAGGCCGCTGGCTGGTCGACTCGCTGAAGAAGGGCGGCGACCCGGCGAGCTACGACATCGTGCCCTTCCCGTCGGAGACCGGCTCGCCCATGTCCGGCGCGGTCGCCGCCTCCTACCTGTCGATCAACAAGGAGAGCAAGGCCCCCAAGGAGGCCTTCACCTTCCTCACCGAGTTCGTCAGCAAGGAGGGCCAGCTCGTCAGGCTCAAGGGCGGCGGCGCGGTGCCGTCGGTCAAGGGCGCCGAGCAGATCGTGCTCGACGGCTACCCGGCCCACGCCCAGACCTTCCTCGACGTGCGCGACACCGGCTTCGCCAACTACCCGGAGGAGGTCTCGGTGCCCGGGCTGACCGCCTCGATCAACGAGCACCTGATGAAGGTCTGGACCGGCAAGGTCGCCTTCGAGCCGGGCATGACCGAGCTGCAGCAGCTCGTCGAGAGCAAGCTGGGATAGCCATGGCCGTGCTCGCCAAGAGCAGGCCCCGTCACGCCGCCCCGGCGCCGGTCTCCAAGATCCGGCACCGGGACGGCTGGTGGGCAGCCTTCTTCCTCGCGCCCCAGGTGGCCGGGCTCTTCGTCTTCCTGATCTTCCCGCTGGGCTTCGCCGTCGCGCTGGCCTTCATGAAGTGGGACGGGCTCGGCGACAAGAGCTGGGTCGGGTTCGACAACTTCGCCGCGATGCTGACGGACCAGGACTTCGGCACCGCCATCTGGAACACGCTCAAGCTCGCCCTGATGACCGTCCCCCTCGGCCTGGGCCTGGCCCTGGTCATCGCGGTGGCGCTCAACACCATCAAGGGCAAGGGCTTCTACCGGGTGCTCTACTTCCTGCCGGTGGTCACCAGCTCCGTGGCCGTGGCGCTGATGTGGCAGGTCATCCTCGCCTCCGGCGACTACGGCATCCTCAACAACACCTTCCTGAAGTGGGGCATCACCCTTCCGGCGTGGCTGGAGGACCCCGTCTGGGTGCAGGTCGCCATCGCCGTGGTGACCATCTGGTCGTCGCTCGGCCTCAACGTCGTGATCTTCCTGGCGGGCCTGCAGACGATCCCGCCGCAGCTGGTCGAGGCGGCCCGCATCGACGGGGCGAGTCCGGTGAGGATCTTCCGCAGCGTCACCCTGCCGCTGATCTCCCCGACGATCTTCTTCACCCTGATCGTCTCGCTGATCAGCTCGCTGCAGGCCTTCGACCAGATCTACGTCCTGGTCGACCCGCAGCACAACGACGGCGCCAGGACCATCGTCTACCAGGTCTACGAGCTCGGCTTCCAGAAGTTCGAGTTCGGGCTCAGCTCGGCCGCCGCCCTGATCCTGCTGGTGCTGACGCTGATCGTCACGCTGGTGCAGTTCGGCGCGCAGAAGAGGTTCGTGCACTATGACTCCTAGGCAGCTCGGCCTGCACGGCGCGCTCATCGTGGGCGGCCTGCTGATGCTCTTCCCGTTCGCGTGGATGGTGCTGACCTCCTTCAAGGGCGAGCCGCAGATGCTCAACTCGCCCCTCGACTGGCTGCCGGCCCCCTGGCGTCCCGAGAACTACACCGACGCGCTGTCGGCCATGCCGTTCGGCAGGGCCTTCTGGAACAGCTTCTACATCGCCGTGATCAACGTGGCGCTGACGCTGGCCACCTCGGCCATGGCCGCCTACGCCTTCGCCCGCATCCGCTTCCGCGGCTCCGGCGTGCTGTTCGTGCTGTTCCTGGCCACCCAGATGGTGCCGTCGCAGGTCACCATCGTGCCGCTCTACCTGATGTTGTCGGAGTTCGGCTGGGTCGACTCGCACCTGTCGCTGATCGTGCCGAGCATCGTCAACCCGTTCGCCGTCTTCCTGCTGCGCCAGTTCATCCGGGCCGTCCCGATCGAGCTGGAGGAGGCGGCCAAACTCGACGGCGCCAACCGGTGGACGATCTTCTGGCGCATCGTGCTGCCCAACATCAAGCCGGGGCTCGGGGCGTACGCGATCATCGCCTTCCTGGGCTCCTGGAACAGCTACTTCTTCCCCCTGATCTTCCTCAACTCCGAGGAGCTGGCCACCGTACCGCTCCTGGTCGCCCGCTTCGCCGGCGACCACGGCGCGATCAACTACGGGCTCACGATGGCCGTCACCGCGATCTCGATCGTGCCGATGATCGTCGCGTTCCTGGTCGGCCAGCGCCGCATTCTCAACAGCATGGCCATGTCCGGCCTGGGAGGACGCTGATGGTCGAGCTCGACCTGAACGAACGACCCTTCACCGAGCGCGGCTCGCGGCTGCTGGTCATCAAGGACGACGACCGCGGGTTGTGGATCGGCCGCGCCGAATACGAGACCCGGCTGACCAGGACGACCATCATGAGCGGCCTGCGAGTCTTCTCCGGCCCGCGCGAACTCCTCGTACGGCACGCGTCGCCGTACCGGGTGGAGTTCGACGACGGGGCGGCCCTGGAGTTCGCCGACGCCGACACGCTCGTGCTCACCGGCGAGGGCGAGGCGGTCTGGGAGGGCGGCTCCGCCGTCCTGCCCGTCACCCTCACCGGCGCCGGCACCCTGGTGCCCGGCGCCGCCGAGGCGCGGTGGCGCGCCTGGCTGGAGCGCATGCCGCCGGTGCCGGACGACCTGCGCGAGCGGGCCGAGCTGGCCTGGTGGACCCTGGCGATCAACCAGATCGACATCCGGGGCCGCACCTCGGTCATCCCCTCCAAGTACGGCTACGTCGGCCTGTGGAACTGGGACTCCTACTTCCACGCCATCGGCCTGCGGCACGGCGACATCGAGCTGGCGCGCGAGCAGATCCGCATCCTGCTCGACAACCAGCGCCCCGACGGGCTGATCCCCGACGTCGTGCACGACCACGGCGTGCTCGCCGAGACGACCGACCTGCCGCGCTCCGACATCGCCCGCATGGACCAGCACGTCGGCGGGGGAGCGCCGCGCGAGGTGGTGCCGGTCACCAAGCCGCCGCTGACCGCGTGGGCGGTGTGGAAGCTGCACGAGGCGCAGCCCGACCTCGGTTTCCTGCGCGAGGTCTACGACCGCCTGGTCGCCTCGCAGGAGTGGTGGTTCAAGCACTCCGACCCGGACGGCGACGGGTTGGCCGAATACCTGCACCCGTACTCGTCGGGGCTGGACGACTCGCCCATCTGGGACCACGGGCCGCGCGCCGAGCCGCCCGACCTCAACTCCTACCTCGCGCTGCAGTACGACCGGCTGGCCGACATCGCCGACGCCCTCGGCATCGAGCACTCGTGGCGCGACCAGGCCCAGGCCCTGGTCGACCTCATGATCGCCGAACGCTGGGACGGCGAGCGTTTCCTGACCCGGCCGGTGCCGACCCGCACCCCGCTGGAGCTGATGCCGCTGTTCACCGGCCGGCTGCCGCGCGAGATCGCCGACCGGCTGGTGGCGGACCTCACCTCGAAGAGTTTCTGGGCGCCGGTTCCCTCGGTGGCCTACGACGACCCGCTGTTCGACCCCGAGGCGATGTGGCGCGGGCCGGTGTGGCTCAACATCAACTACCTGCTGATCGACGGGCTGAGGCGCTCCGGTTACCCCGAGGTCGCCTCCGAGCTCGCGCAGAAGGTGCTGGATCTGGTGGGCTACGGCTTCTATGAGTACTGGAACCCGCTGACGGGCCAGGGATCTCAACGGGCGACGACCGGCTTCGGGTGGTCGGCGGCGCTCTTCCTGGACCTGGCGGCCACTCCCTGAAATTTCAGCACCGGTCGCGGCGGCGAAGCCGCAGACCAGGGCCGTGTTCGACGGCCGGAACGGAAATTTCAGCGTTGGGTCCCGGCGGTGATCACGGCCGCTTGATGCGCCGCGACCGCCGGGCCACCCTCCGGCCATGAACCGATTCTTACGCGCGACCGTCGCGGCACTCCTGCTGGCCGCTTCCCTGGCCGCTACCACCGCGGCTCCCACCCTCCACGAAGCGGTGGCGGCCGCGATGACCGGGCAGAGCCGCGCCCTGGGCTCCTCGCTGGCCGACGCCGGCGCGGGGGTCGAGGTCAACGTGCAGCGCCAGGCCGGCGGGTGGGCCTTCGGCTCCACCGTCATCAAGGCGCCCAGACGGGAGGGCGCCTACCCCGAGGGGGCGCTGTTCCTGGCGCGCCTGGGCGGCGGTGGGGCCTGGCAGGTGGCGCTCGACGGCAGCACGCTGTTCGCCGAGCTCGCCGCGGCCGCCCCCGAGCAGGTGGTGAGCAAGGGCGAGAAGGAGACCTTCGGCAGCAACGCCAGGCACGCCGTGCAGCAGGTCGACACCGGGCTGGCCCTGCCGTACGCGGCCGGGGCCTCCTGGCGGCTGATCGGCGGGCCGCACGGCTGGTCGGGCCAGCCGCGGCCGTGGAGCTCGCTGGACCTCGACAGCCGCGCCGCCAACCGCGACGTGCTGGCCGCGCAGTCGGGCCGCGCCTACTGGATGTGCTCCAACGGCGGCCACATCCGCGTCATCCACGACAACGGCTGGACCACGGAGTACTACCACCTGCTCGACGAGATCCGCCCCGACGGCGAGCGCGTCGCGATGGGCGCCTACCTCGGCCGCACCAGCACCAGGATCCCGTGCGGCGGCTCGGCGGGCAGCAACCACGTGCACTTCGCGCTCAAGAGCGGCAGCTCGTGGACGCCGGTGCAGGACAAGGTCATCGGCGGCTGGCGCTGGTTCGAGGGCAGCCAGGCCTACGACGGGGGCGGGTGCCGTGGCACGGACTGCCGCTACGTGGGCGGCTGGTTCCCCAACCACGGTCCGGAGAACGGCAGGCAGTTCGCCAACGACGCCGACCACACCATCGCCGACCTGGGCAGCGCCGAGTCGCCCATCACGGTGAGCGGCGTCTCGGGCAACGCCCCGGCGACGCTGGAGATCTACGCGGACGTGCACCACGGCTGGCGCGGCGACCTGCGCCTGGACCTGATCGCGCCGGACGGCCGCGTCCACCTGCTGCGCTCCCCGGCGCCCTCCGACGACGGCACGATCATCCACGAGACCTACGTCAGGGACGCGAGCGCCTCCCCGGCCAACGGGGTATGGAAGCTGCGCGCCACCGACGTCGACGGCAACCACTCCGGCTACATCGACGCCTGGAGAATGACCTTCTAGACGCCCTGTCAAGGCCGTTGTAAATTCGGGGCAGTTCACTCCTGTGGCCCAGGAGCCCCGCGATGCAGCAGACCTTCGACCAGCTGTTGAAAGCCGCCATCGACGCCCGCGGCCTGAGCCTGGAGCGCCTTCACGCCCGGCTCAGGCAACGCGGGATCGACGTCAGCCTGGCCAGCCTGTCGAACTGGCAGCGCGGCAAATGCCGTCCCGAACGTTCCCACTCGCTGCGGGCGGTGCACGCGCTGGAGGAGATCCTCGCGCTGCCGGGCGACAGCCTCGTGGCCAGCCTCGGCCCGCCCAGGCCGCGCGGGCGACGGCTCGGCGGCGCCCTGCCGTACCAGGACCTGTGCCTGGTGGGAGGCAGCATCCAGCGCCTGCTCGCCGAGGTCAGGCACGAGCGCGACGGCCAGCTCGACACCCTCAGCTACCACGACCACGTCACGCTCGGCCCCGACCGCGACGAGCGCTCGGTGCGCACGCGGGCGGTCTTCCAGGCCAGGTCAGACGGCGTGGACCGGCACGTGGCGGTCTACCACAACGAGCGCGGGCGGCTGCCCGACGAGATCACCGCGTCCTGCTGCCGCGCCGGGCGCACGCGCACCGACGCCGACGAGGGCATCGCCGTGGTCGAGCTGCTCTTCGACCGCCCGCTGTCGGCCGGGGAGACGTACGTGGTGGAGTACGAGGTGCGCTTCGACCCGCCGGGGCCGCCGGCGCACTACTACGAGCGCTGGTTCCGCTTCCCGGCGCACTCCTACCTGCTGACCGTGCAGTTCGATCGCGCCGCGCCGCCCGCCAGGGTGACGAGGGTACGGCAGGCCAACGTGCGCCGCGCCCCCGACGAGGTGAGCGAGCTGCGGCTGGGCGGCTGGAACACCGCCCACATCGCCGGCGTGGCCGTCGAGCCGGGCGTGCACGGCATGCGCTGGGAGTGGAGCTAGAGACGGTTCCAAGCCGTCCACAAGAGCGGATCGTTATCCATGAAGGGTCCCGATCGACCCTTCACCGGAGTGTTCCTCATGCGCATGTTCGCGCTCGCCGCCGCCGTCGCCCTGCCGCTGCTCGCGGCGGCCCCCGCCCACGCCGATCCGGCCGTCTGGAAGTGGCGCAAGCTCCACTCGGCCGACGCCAAGGCCAGCGCCTGGGGCGAGGTCGCCATCAGCCAGCACGGCTTCGTCGTCTACGGCAACCTCGCCGACACCCGCGGCAAGGGCTGCGCCTGGGCGGTGCTGAAGGCCCAGAGCGCGACCAACGGCAAGTGGAAGTCGCACGGTTTCTACTACTGCAAGCCCGGCGTCGGCACCTTCCGCAAGGACTACGGCGCCGTGCTGCAGATCAGGGTGCAGGTCTGCCGCGGCACCGCGACGCGGCCGACCGGCTCGTGCTCGCGCTGGAAGACCATCTACACCCAGGGAGGCTGAGCCGGGGCTCAGCCGAACACGGCGGGTGGCGGCACCGGGGCCAGGACCGGGTCGCCGTCCTTGATCGGCGGGGCGCCGGCCACGAACTTCGTCAGCGTCTCGCCGTGCATGCACCTGGCCTGCGTGAGGCCGCCGGCCGCCGCCCGCGTCAGCAGGTCGACCGGCAACCGGTACGGCGAGGCGGCCAGGATCAGGTTGCCGAAGCGGCGCCCGCGCAGGATGCCGGGCTCGGCCATCAGGGCGACGTGCCCGAAACGTTCGCGCACGGTCGCGGTCAGCCGCCGGGCGAAGGCCAGGCCCTTGCCGTCGGCGAGGTTGATCAGCAGGGTGCCGGTGGGCTTGAGCACCCGGGCGATGTCGGCCATGTACTCCGCGGTGGCCAGCTCCACGGGCATGGTGGCGCCGGTGAAGGCGTCGAGCACGAACAGGTCGGCCGAGTCGTCCCAGAGCCCCTGCGTGCCCTCCCTGCCTCCGGCGATGCGCACCTTGAGCTTCGGCACCGCCTTCAGGTCCAGCTGCTCGCGGATGAGGTTGACGAGCAGGCCGTCGGGTTCGATCACGATGTGGCGCGAGCCCGGCCGGGTCGCGGCGACGTAGCGGGGGATCGTGCAGGCACCGCCGCCGACGTGCACGCAGTTGAGGGGACCTTCGTCCAGGAGGTCGATGACATCGGCCATAAGCCGCACATACTCAAAATCCAGATATGTGGGGTCTTGAAGGTCTATATAGGACTGGGGTACGCCTTCCTTGGACAACACCCACCCGTCCTGCCGATCCAGGTCCCGCAGCAGCTCGACCTCGCCGAAGGTCGTCTGGTACGTACCCGGCATCGGTTCACGAAGTCCCCTCTTCATGGAGAAACCGTATGCGACGCCGCAGGTTGATCGCGCTCGGGATCGCGATCCTGGCGGTCGTCTGCGCCAGCGCCTTCGCGATCGCCATGGCGGGCAGCGCGGGCGTGCTCGGCAGCGCCGAGAAGACCGCGACGGCCTACTTCCGCGCGTGGGCCGAGCGCGACCTGACGGCCATGAAGCGACTGGTCGATCATCCGCCGCAGGATTTCACGCTCAGGCACCTGACCCTGGCGGAATCGCTGCACCTGGAGGAGATCACGCTCGACCCCTCCCTGCCGCGCTCCACCGGTCCGGAGACGGCCGAGGCGCCGTTCGCCGTCACGATGCGGCTGAAGGAGTTCGGGGACTGGCCCTACGAGAGCATCCTGCGCCTGGCCGTACGCGACCGGCAGTGGAAGGTGGTGTGGGCGCCCGAGACCCTCCACCCGCTGCTCAAGGACGGCGGCACCCTGGAGGTGAGCCCGATCGAGGTCGAGGGGGTGGAACTCGTCACCGCGGAGGGCAAGACGATGCCGCGCAGAGGCTACAACGACACCTACCTGGACGGGCTCAGGAGCAACTTCGAGGGCCACAGCCAGGGCTGGGTGCTGATGGCCAACGGCGAGAAGATCAAGGAGATCCCGCCCAAGCAGCCCAAGGTGACCACGACCATCTCGCGGCAGGTGCAGGCCGCCGCGGCGCGCGCCCTCGACGGCGTGAACGACGCGGCGATCGTGGCCGTGCGGTCCAGCACCGGAGCGGTGCTGGCGGTCGCCGACCGGCTGGAGGAGGCCAACGCCTTTCGCGACTACTTCCCGCCCGGCTCGACGTTCAAGGTCATCAGCGCGGTGGCCCTGCTCAAGGCGGGTCTCACCGCCGACACCGCGGTCGACTGCCCGGCCACCTACCAGATCCCCTTCCACAGCCAGGTCCGCAACGCCGGCGACGTCGACAGGGGGGCGCTCACGTTCGGCCAGGCCTTCGCCCACTCGTGCAACACCACCTTCGTCCAGCTCGGCACCACTCGACTGCACGAGACCGAGCTGCTCACCACCGCCCAGGAGTGGGGTTTCACCGGCAACAGCCTGCCCACCGGCAACGGCGGCGCGTGCGGGCGCATGAACGAGCCGGCCAATCCCGACCAGCTCATGCTGGCCCTCATCGGCCAGGGCTCGGTCGAGGCCACCCCGCTGTGCATGGCCGCCGTCGCCGCGGCCGTGGAGAGCGGCACCTGGCGGCCGCCGCGGCTGCTGCCGGTCAAGGAGGTGGAGCGCATCGACGGCCGGGTGCCCGAGCCCGTCGAGCTGGACCCGGGCATCGTGGCGCAGCTGCAGGAGATGATGCTGACCGTCGTCGTCGGCGGGACCGCCAGCGAGGGCGGGCTGCCGGAGGGTACGGCGGGCAAGACCGGCACCGCCGAGAACTACGACGGCGGCGACCACGCCTGGTTCATCGGTTACCGCAACGACGTGGCCTTCTGCGTGTTCGTACGGAACGGCGGCTCCGGCGCCAAGGTCGCGGTTCCCATCGCCGACCGGTTCCTGCGCGGACTGGAGTCAACCATCGCCAGGTCTTGACCTTGCCGAGAGGCGCGGCGGGGCAATCAGCCGCTATGGAGCAATTGTCGAGCGTCTGGTGGCTGGTGCTCATTAGGGGCATCTTTGGCATCATTTTCGGACTTATCGCCCTAATTTGGACGGGGGATGCCCTCCTCGTCCTGATCTTCGTCTTCGGCGCCTACGCCCTCGTCGAAGGCGTCTTCGACCTGTATCGGGGCTTCCGCGGCCATACCGACAACCGAGGGTGGCTGATCTTCATCGGCATCGTCGGCATCATCGCCGGAATCATCGCCTTCGTCAGGCCCGGCCTGGCGGGGCTGACGCTGCTGTACATCATCGCCTTCTGGGCCATCTTCGCCGGCATCACCGGCATCGTGGCCGGGATCAGGATGCGCAAGGTCATCACGAACGAGTGGATGTTCATCGTCAGCGGCGCGCTCACGCTGCTGTTCGGCATCCTGCTGGTGATCTGGCCGCTGTCCGGCGCGCTCTCGCTGGTGTGGTTGCTCGGCCTGCTCTCGCTGATCTACGGCATCGTTCTGGTCATTCTCTCCTTCAAGGTGAAGAACCTCGTGCAGTAGCCCGTAGATAGCGCAAAGTTTTCGGGTAGATATGCGTCTTGACGGGGAATGTACGCGGGCATGGACGTACTGGAGAGGCTCTCCCGGCACCTGCTCGTCGATGGTTATCGACTCGTCCTCGATCTCGAACGCAGCCAGGGCTCCTGGCTCGTTGACGCCCGAACAGGCCGGAGATACCTGGACTTCTACACGTTCTTCGCCTCTGCTCCGCTGGGCGTGAACCCTCCCATCGACCCCGGCCGCCTGGCCGGGGTCGCGGCCAACAAGCCGGCCAACCCCGACATGTACACGGTGCAGCTGGCCGACTTCGTCGACACCTTCACCCGCGTGCTGGGCGACCCCGACCTGCCCCACCTGTTCTTCGTCGAGGGCGGGGCCCTGGCGGTCGAGAACGCCCTCAAGACCGCCTTCGACTGGAAGAGCCGCCGCAACGAGGCGGCCGGCCGCTCGCCCGCCCTGGGCACGCGCGTCATGCACCTGACCCGCGCCTTCCACGGCCGCAGCGGCTACACCATGTCGCTGACCAACACCGACCCCGGCAAGACCGACCGCTTCCCGAAGTTCGACTGGCCCCGCATCCCGGTGCCCGCCACCCACCTCGGCGACGTCGAACGCCGCGAGGCCGAGGCGCTGGCGCAGGCCAGGGCCGCCTTCGAGCGCCACCCGCACGACATCGCCTGCTTCATCGCCGAGCCCATCCAGGGCGAGGGCGGCGACAACCACATGCGCCCGCAGTTCCTGCAGGCCATGCAGGCGCTGTGCCACGAGTTCGACGCGCTCTTCGTCCTCGACGAGGTGCAGACCGGCGGCGGCGCGACCGGCACCCCCTGGGCCTACCAGCAGCTCGGCCTGGCGCCCGACATCGTGGCCTTCGCCAAGAAGGTCCAGGTCGGCGGCATCATGGCCGGACGCCGGGTCGACCTGGTGCCCGACAACGTCTTCACCGTCAGCGGCCGCATCAACTCCACCTGGGGCGGCGGCCTGGTCGACATGGTGCGCTCGCAGGCGCTCCTGGAGATCGTCGAACGCGACGGGCTGATCCCGCGGGCCATGACCCTCGGCCACCGGGTCCTGGAACGCCTGGCCAAGCTCCAGGCCGACCATCCCACGACGGTCTCCAACGCCAGGGGACGCGGCCTCATGTGCGCCTTCGACCTGCCCGACCCCTCAACGCGCGACGGCGTGGTCGCCCGGCTGCGCGAGGACGAGGGAGTGGTGGTCCTGCCCTGCGGCGAACGCTCGGTCCGCCTGCGGCCCGCGCTCAACATCTCGGAAGAGGATCTGGAGGCGGGCCTGGCGGCCTTCGAGCGGGTGTTGTCCTAGCGGTCTCCCACCCGGCGCTTCCACAGATCTATGGCCGTGATCCGGGAGTCGACGCCGAGTTTGGAGTAGATGCGGTTGACGTGGTTCTTGACAGTCTTCTCGCTCAGAAACAACCTTTCGGCGATCTGACCGTTGGACTGCCCGAGGGCGATCAGCTCCATGACCTCGGCCTCGCGCTTGCTTAAGGACAGGGTCACGTGCTCGTACGCTGCGTCGTCGACTCTCATCCGGCCTCCGGGGCGGCGATGGCGGTTCTATGCCGATGCCCCCGCTTCTTCCGGCCTAAGCGAGCATAACTCGCATTGTCATGATTTTGGGACGTTACGGAGAAAACGTAGGGGGCAGACGCGAAAGGGCCCGGCCGCCGAAGCGACCGGGCCCCCGAGAGGGTGAGCGAGGGGACTTGAACCCCCGGCATCCAGGACCACAACCTGGCGCTCTGCCAACTGAGCTACGCCCACCATGTGCGCCGCGCATTGGCGGCACAGGAAAAGTGTAGCGGGGTTCGGGAGTCTTTACGCCACCCGACTACCGCGCGCCTGCCGTACCGGACCCGTCCGTGACCCTCTCGGCCAGCGCACGAGCGGTCGCCGAGTCGGGCCCCGGCTGGTCCACGAAGACCGCGGCCCGGTAGTAACGCAGCTCGCGCACGCTCTCGGTGATGTCGGCCAGGGCGCGGTGACCACCCTGCTTCTCCGGCGCGGCGAAGTACACGCGGGGGTACCAGCGGCGCACCAGCTCCTTGATGGAGGAGACGTCGATCATGCGGTAGTGCAGGAACGCGTCGACCGCCGGCATGTCACGCGCCAGGAAGGTGCGGTCGGTGCCGATCGAGTTGCCGCACAGCGGCGCCTTCTTCGGCTCGCCCACGTGGCTGCGGATGTAGTCGAGCACGAGCGACTCCGCCTCCGCCAGCGTCACGCCCTCTCCCAGCTCGGGCAGCAGGCCGGAGGCCGTGTGCATCTCGCGCACCACCTGCGACATCTGCTCAAGGGACTCGGCCGGGGGCTTGATGATCACATCGACGCCGGCGTCGAGCTGGTTGAGCTCGCTGTCGGTGACGACGCAGGCCACCTCGATGAGGGCGTCGCGGCCGAGATCCAGCCCGGTCATCTCGCAGTCGATCCAGACCAGGAAGTCACTCATTGGTTCTCCTTGCTTTAAGGACAAGCGTAGGGGGTCGGTAACGCAGCGCACCCCCTACGCGCTTAGGAGGTCTTGAGTGAACTCAGAACCTTGGCGACCACGTCGGTGCCCAGATTGTCGGGGACGGAGATGTAGATCAGGCTGGGCTCGGCGCCGGGCTTGTCGACGAGGACCAGCGCGCCGTGCTCCTTCTTCCACTTGTAGCCCTTGGCCTCCGACTCCTCGGTGAAGTCGAACTCGAACTCCACCAGCCACGCCTCACGGTCGCCGACCTTCATCGACTCGTTCTTGAGGATCTTGTGGGTGTTCTTCACGCTGGTGTAGAAGCGCGAGAAGTCCACGAAGACCGTGGCGGCGGTGCCCTTCAGGCTGTCGACCCCCGAGTAGGGGTAGAGCTGGTTGAGCGTCCCGGTGTAGATGTTGCCCACCCAGTCGCTCTCGCCGTCGTACTTCTCCTGCGAGATGGCCTGGACCGCGCTCGTCCAGCTCTGCATGCGCGGGTCGCTGCCGTTGACCTCGTCGGCCGCGGGCACCTCCCAGCCCTCCGGCACCTCGTACGACAGGCCCGTCTGGGTGTCGGTGATGCGGCCCTCGGACGGCTGCGGGAGCTCCACGGCGCCCTGCTGCGGGGGATCGGTCGGCTGCGGCGACGGCTCCTCGGTGGGCTGGGGCTGCTGCTCTTCGGTGCGCTGCGGCTCCGGAAGCGCCTGGCTCGGCTCCTCCCTGTTCACCAGGAAGATCGCCACCGTGGCGATCAGGCCCACGAGCAGCAGGGCCGCGACGCCGCCCAGGACCCAGGGCAGCACGCTGCGCTTGGGCGGCTGACCGCCGAAGGACGGCTGGGGCAGCTGGGCGGTGCCCCAGTTCGGCTGGCTGCCGCCCTGGCCGTACGGGCCGTACTGGTTCTGCCCGTACATCGGCTGGCCGTACTGCTGGGTGGGGTTGGCCGGGTTGACGCTCTCGTACGGCCCGCCGGACTGCGGCTGCTGCTGCGCCTGCTGCTGGGGCTGGTGCTGCGGCTGCTGCGGGCCGGAGGGCTGCTGCGCGGCACCCGCCGCGGGCTGTTCCAGCGGGTGCGTGGCGTCGGTCCACTGGTTGCCGTCCCACCAGCGGAGTAGGGGAGATCCGTAGGGGTCGGGGTACCAACCTGCGGGGGTTTGCGACGTCATGGAGGTCAGCGTATAAGTGGGCGTTTTTTCGCGCGAGTTGCTTCTGCCCGATTTACGGCTTAGCAGTTGAAGGAGAAGGTCGCCTTGTCCTCCACCCGCTTGCCCTCCGGAACCGGCGAGATGATCCTCAGCGTCGCCGTGAGCTTGCCCTTGCCGCTGCCGTCGATGGTCCACAACAAGGTGACCGTCCACGACGTGGCGCCCTCGGAGATCGCCTGCTCCTTGCGGATGCGCTGGCCCGAGTCGCTCTGCTCCCACTCGTAGACGACCGTGCCGGCCTTGCCGTTGGTGGACAGCTTGCCCTGCACCTTCACCGGCTCCTTGCAACGCTGCGCCTTCTTGGGGACGATCACGTCCACCTTGCTGACCGCGATCGGCGTCGAGGAGCCGACGAATCTGCCGCCCATCGTCCAGGCGAGGATCGCGCCACCGACGATCACCGCGAACAGGACCGCCGCGACGATGGTTCTGACCGGCCGCTTCTTCTTGCGCGGAGGCGGCTGCCTGCTCCTGCCGTCCTGCCAGATCTGCTCCACCGTGCTGCGCTGCCCGGCGTGCTCGGTGGGCACGCCCGGCCCGAACTGCTGGGCCGCGCCCGGCACGTGCAGCAGCGTGACGATCTCGCCCTCGTCCTGCGCGCCCGCGTGGGCCACCGCCGCCACCGGAGGCGCCGCCCAGGTGCGGGCGGCCTCCGACAACCGGTCACGGGTGATCTGGCCCAGCGCGTCGCGCCCGGCCAGCAACGCGTCACGCGCCGCGGCCAGCCCGTGCGTGGTCGCCGTCGCCGCGGCGCGCTCGAACAACTCCGTCGCCCGCGGATGCGAGCCGCCCCACATCGCCGCCAGCCCCCTGGCCAGCGACGCCCAAGCGGTCACGTCACGCTGCGGGGACGGGTACTGCCCGCGCACCGCGTCGGCCAGCCCGCGCTCCGACAACAGCGCCCCGCCGTCGGCAGCGATCACGACGGTGCCCGGGTGCACCGACCCGTGCGCCAGCCCCGACGCGTGCAGGCCCAGCAGGATCTGCGCCGTCTCCACGAGCACCGCCGCCGCCGAAGCGGGATCCAGCCCGTGCCTGCTGATCAGATCGGCCAGCGAGGGCGTGGTGGGCTGGCGCGTCAGCAACCAGACCTCCTCACCCGCCGCGACCACGTCGTCCACCGGCACCAGCCCCTCGATGCCCGCCTGCGCCAGCTGCCGGTCGGCGAGCACCGTCGCCACCACCCGGTCGCGCACGCCGGGCAGGCCCATCACCGCGGGATCGAACCGCAGCGCCCCGCCCCGATGGCCATCCGGTCCCACGGCGTCCACCCAGGTGCCCAACTCGGTCACCCGGGTCCGCTCGGTGAGCTGGAAGCCGGCGATTCCACTCCTGGCGTTCATCGCCGATTCCCCCAAAGATCTAGCGCTTTCTCCGGTGCCGGCCCTTCACGGCAAGTGTGACGGACATGGTCCCTGACGTCACCAGACCCAGACCCAGCAAAGCCCCGGCCAATCCCTCCTTGCGTGGTGGAGTCGGCTCTCCCGTGGGCGTGGTCCCCGACGAGTCGATGGTCGGCTCGTCGGTGGACGTCCTGGTCGGCTCCGGTTCGCCGGTCTCGGTCGGCGTCGGCGTGGTGGGCGGCGTCGTCGGCCGAGACGTCGGGCGAGCGGTGGTGCGCGTCGGCTGCGGGTCGGCGGTCGGCACCGACGGCTTCGGAGTGGGCGCCTTGGTGCCTCCCGAATACTCCGGCTGCTTGCCGGGCGGGTCGTCACTCGCGCCGGCGCTCGGCTTGGCGGTCGGGCTCTTGCTCGGCTTCGGCGGCTTGACCGTGGGCGAGGCGCTCGGCGTCGCCGACGGCGGCGCCACGGTCGGCTGCTGGCTCGGCTGCTGGGAGGGCTCCTGGCTGGGCTCGGCCGTCTCCGAGGGCTCCTCCGTCGGCTCCTCGGTGGGTTCCTCCGTCGGTTCCTCGGTCGGCTCGATCGAGGCAGGCGTCAGCGGCGAGGGCGAGCCGCCCTGCGCCGCCTGCGTCTGGATCTTCGGCGGGTCCTCCTGCCCGGTCAGCACGATCGCGATCGCGCCCACCACGACCCCGGTGGCCACCACGCCGGCGGCCACCTTCACGCCCATCTTGCCGATCAGCGAGCGGCTCTCCGACATCGCGCGCTTGGACGCCGACTCGCCCACCCGGGAGTGCGCCAGCGACGTGCCCGTCTCGATGGGGGCTTCCTGGACGCCGCTCGGGAACAGCAGCGGCAGCAGCCCGGCCAGGCCCGCCAGGCGCCGCCTGCCGCGCTCCTCCCAGCGCTCGCCGTACGCTCCGGCGGCCACGGCCTCGAGCTCGGTCAGGAAGGCCTCGGCCGACGGCGGCCGGTCGGTGGAGTTCTTGGCCAGACCCCGCTCGACCAGGCCCTGCAGGGCCTCGGGCACGTGCTCGATGGGCGGCGGGGCGCTGTGGTGCATGTGCGCGAGCGCGGCGATGTTCGCGGCCCGATACGGGCGGGTGCCGGTGAGGCACTCGAAGAACACCGCGGTCGCCGCGTACACGTCGGTGGCGGGCGCGGCGGCCGATCCCGTCCACTGCTCGGGCGCCATGTACGACGGCGTGCCCGCCGCGCTCGCGCCCGCGCCGGCCCGTACGGCGATGCCGAAGTCGACCAGCTTGCTCGCGCCGTCGGCCTGGACGACGACGTTCTCGGGCTTGTAGTCGCGGTGCACGACCCCGACGGCGTGCGCCGCCGCGAGGCCCTGCAACGAGCCCTTCAGCACGGCCAGCGCCGCCTCGGGCCCGGTGGGCCCCTCGGAGCTCAGGATGTCGCGCAGCGGGACGCCGTCGACGAGCTCCATCACGATCGCCGCGCCGTGGCCGCTCTCGACGTAGTCGATGAACCTGGCGTTGTACGGGCTCCTGACCGTGGTCAGCAGCCTCGCCTCATGGCGGAAGCGGGCGACGAACCCGACGTCCGCCCGCAGTTCCTCGGACAGGTACTTGATCGCCACTTCCGACCCGTCATGGTCGGCCGTGGCCAGCACCACCCGCCCCGAGGCGCCGGCACCCAGCTCCCTGACTGTGGTGTAGCCGGGGACCTCCCACTGCCCGTCGGGAATGCCGTACATCACGGTCTCCTCAAGGTCACCTGGGCCCCCACCCACAACAGACGGACCGTACGGTAGTGCATCGCGCGGCCATATGTCGTCCAATCTGCCTACCTGTGACGCAAATCGCGGTTACAGCATGAAGACCAGCTGGACCGCGATCAGGATGTCCACGACGCCGCACCACTCGGCGAACGAGCGGGCCACGACCTTGTCGAGCTTCAGGTGCACGAAGTCCCAGACCCCGTGGAAGAACCAGCCCGCGGCCACCAGGTAGCGGCCCAGGTCGGGGTCGACGATCAGCCCGGCCAGGGCCAGCGCGCCGAACACGAGCATGCCGACCGCCTGCGTCTGGAAGGTGCCGTCGCGGCGAAGCTGCCCGTCGATGCCCGACCAGACGAACACGATCAGGGCCATCGCCGCGAACACGGCGGACGGCGGGATCACGTCGAGGGAGCGCAGGCCGATCACGAGGGCGAAGCCGACGACCAGGCCGGGCCAGGTCAGCGAGCGGCGCTTGACCTTGGCCATCACCAGGTAGAGCAGCGGGAGCAGGGGCAGGATGTGGGCGAAGGTCTTCACGCCGCCGTCGCTCGCGCCGCCGCCGAAGGTCAGGGCCTCCATGCCGAGGGCCAGGGCGGTCGGCCAGCGGTCCCTCAGCCAGGTCCAGGGTGTACGGGTCTTCGTCATGTCGAGCTCCTTCGGTACGAGGAGGGGGTATCGATGGATCCACCTTCACGCACGCGAAAGAGCGTCAGTAGGGCCGAAACCGCAGGTAGAGGCGTGGCGAAGTCACCTGTGCGTGTGACACCTGTCATTCACGCAGGTCAGTCGATGCACCCGCCCGTCCTGCCCGAGGCGCTCGCGGGGCCGTCGGCCGAGGCGGGGCGGGTCGAGGCGACGATGGACCAGGTGGTCCCGCACTTGACGTCGCGCTGCACGAAGCCCAGCTTGCGGGTGTAGGTCGTGTCGCCCGACAGTTCGAAGGTCTCGGTGCCGACCGTCGACTCGCCGACCCGGTAGGCGACCGTGAGGGTCACCGGCTGGGAGTTGGCCGTCACGACGGTGACGGCGGCGCTGAACAGGCCGTCGGCGTTGAGGTCGGCGTTGCTCAGGGCGATGCTCCGCACGGCCGCCGGACAGCTCACCTCGACGGAGTCGGTGGCGCGCCGTCCTCCGGCGCGGGCGACGAGGGTGACGGTGGATCCGCAGGGCCGCTGGCGGAAGGCGTGCCGTACCGTGCGCTGGTAGGCCGTCTGGCCGCTCAGCGTGGTGGTGCCGCCGTTGACCCGCTCGCCGCCGAGCAGGATCTCGGCGTCCAGCTCGACGGCATCGGTGCCCGTGGCCTGCACGTCGACCCGGCCGATGACCGAGCCGCTCGGGCTGATCTGGACGGCGGCGCGCAGGCCCGTGACCCTGGTCGGGCACTTGGGCACGTCGACGCTGGCGCTGCGGGTGAAGCCAGGGGCGGCGACGGTCACGGTGACGCGCTTGCCGCAGGGGTATTCGCCCAGGTCGCGGGAGAGGGAGCGGCTGTAGGCGGTGGCGCCGCGCAGCCGTACGGTCTGGGTCTGGACGACCTCGCCGGCGACGGCGAAGCGGGCGGTGACGGGGATCTGGGCGAGGCCGGTGGTCCTGAGCCGGACGGTGGCGGTGGCGGTGCCGTTCTCGCCGACGCGCAGCCCGGCGACGGTCAGCGCGGCGACCTCGGTCTTCGGCGTGACGGTCACCGTGGGAGTGGGAGTGGGAGTGGGGGTGACGGTGGGCTTGACGGTCGGCTTCACGGTGGGCTCCACCGTCGGTTTCGCCGTGGGCTTGGTGGTGGCGGTCGGTTTCACCGTGGGCTTCGTGGTCGGCGGCTTCACGGTGGGCGTCGTCTTCACCGTCGGCGTGACCTGCACCTCGGGCGTCACGGCGGCCGAGACGGTCGGGGTGGGGTCGGGCGAGAGCTCCTCCACCGGCGTGGTGGTCACCTCGGGCGGGTCGATCTGCGAGGGCGTGCCCGCCTGCTGGACGGGCGAGGGCGAGGTGGGTCCTGCCACCACGACGTCCACCGGCTTGACCGGCGGCTGGTCGCGGGAGGCGAGCGCGACCCAGGCGACCCCGCCCGCCACGAGCACGGTGGTGACCCCGGCCGCGAGCTTGACGGCGTTGTGCCGCATGCCGCGCAGCACCGTGCGGAAGAGCGTGGTGCCCGTCTGCACCGGGGTGACGGCGGCGGGCGGCTGCGGAAGCAGCAGCGGCAGGAGCGCGACGAGCGCGGCCAGGCGCCGGCGTCCCCGCTCCTCCCACTCCTCGCCGTAGGCGGCCAGGGCCGCGGCCTCCAGTTCGCGGACGAAGGTCAGCGCGCCGGGCGGCCGGTCGGCCGGGTCCTTGGCCATGCCCCGCCTGACCAGGGCGTGCAGTCCGGCGGGCAGGTCCTGCAGGGGGATGGGCGCGTGCAGGTGCTGGTAGCCCAGGACGCTGGGCTCGGTGGAGCGGTAGGGCCGGTGCCCGGTGAGGCACTCGAAGAACACCGCGGTGGCCGCGTAGACGTCGGTGGCGGGCGAGGCGGTCTCTCCCGACCACATCTCGGGCGCCATGTAGGGCGGGGTGCCCTCGGCCCGCATGGTGGTGCCCTGCCGTACGGCGATGCCGAAGTCGACGAGCTTGCTCACGCCGTCGTCGCGGACGATGACGTTCTCCGGCTTGTAGTCGCGGTGCACGACGCCGGACTGGTGGGCCCGCGACAGGCCCAGCAGCGATCCCTTGAGGACGACCAGGGCGGATTCGGGCGTGGTGGCGCCGTGCTCGCGTAACAGGGCGCGCAGCGACACCCCGTTGACCAGCTCCATCACGATGGCGGCGCCGCCGGAGTCCTGCACGTACTCCCACAGCCGGGCGATGTGCTGGTCCTGCAGCGTGGTCAGGAGGCGGGCCTCCGACTGGAAACGCCCCACCGCCACCGGGTCGCGCCGCAACTCGTCGGAGAGATACTTGATCGCGACGCGTACGCCGGTCTCGTTGTGCACGGCGAGGACCACCCTGCCGCTACCGCCCGCGCCGAGCGGTTTGATCTCCGTATAACCAGGCGCCGTCCAGTCCATGGCGCTCTCCTCATCAGGAATGGCCCACCCGATGAGACGCGTGATCTCCCGCTCAGGTTTTCACTTTCTTGAGGCGATGTGAATGGGTATGTCTACCCCGTCCAGAACGAGCGGATCGGTGGTGGGCCGCCCCCACGACGTCACCAGCGGAAGCACCCCGGCCCATACCGGAAGGGCATAGTCCTCCTCCTCGTCCTTCGGCATCCCGGTGCGGATCTTGACCGACGACTCCTCCAGCGACAGCGCCAGGACGGCGGTCGCCGCCATCTCCTTGCGGCTGGGCGGCCTGGCGTAGTCCCACTGCCCGGGAGCCAGCTGCTCGGTGAGCGCCTTCAGCCCGGCCAGGCGCTCGTCCTCGTCGGTCACCAGCCGGGCGACACCGTAGATCATCGCCGAGCGGTAGTTGACGGAGTGGTCGAAGACCGAGCGGGAGTAGACGATGGCGTCGAGGTGGGTGACGGTGACGCAGACCTGGCTGCCGTCGCCCAGCCGCAGGGAGCGGGCGCCGCTGGAGCCGTGCAGGTAGAGGGTGTCGCCGATGCGGCCGTATCCGGTGGGGATGACCATCGGGTAGCCGTCGCGCACCACGCCCAGGTGGCAGATGAGGCCGCTGTCGAGGATCTCGTGGAGGTCGTCGCGGTCGTGGGAGGCGCGCTCCTTGGAGCGGCCGAGCCGGGTTCGAGGGGTGGCGCTGAGCATGTTCTGGACCCTAGTGAGATAGTGGACTGGTAGAACATGGCCACTAACACGGCATTCCTAGGAGCCACTTGCGCGCCATCGTCGATCTTCCCGTCTCGCTGACCAGGGAGTCGGAGGTCCCGCTCACCACGCAGCTGAGCGACTGGCTGCGCTCGGCCATGCTCAACGGCACGCTGGCGGCGGGCGAGCGGCTGCCGTCGAGCCGGGGGCTGGCCGACCAGCTCGGCGTCAGCCGTACGGTCGTGACCGAGGCCTACCAGCAGCTGTACGCGGAGGGCTGGCTCGACGGGCGCCACGGCTCCGGCACGTTCGTGGCCGATCTGGAGGCGCCGCCCGAGCCCGCCCGGCCCGTTCCCGGGCAGGTCGCCGCCAGGCCGCAGGAGAAGCCCAGGATCAACCTCACCCCCGGCGAGCCCTGGGTGCACGACTACGACATCGCGGCCTGGAAGCGCGCCTGGCGCAAGGCGGCAGACCTGCCGCCGGGCAACGACCCCGACCCGCACGGCCTGCCGTACCTCAGGGACCTGCTCGCCGCGCACCTGCGCCGCGCCCGCGCGGTTCCTGCGGGACCCGAGAACATCCTGGTCACCCGCGGCACCGGCAACGGGCTCGACCTGGTGGCGCTGGCCCTGCTGGGCCACGGCACCCGCGCGGGCGTGGAGGAGCCGGGCTACCGGGTGGCGCGCAACGTCTTCAAGGCGCGCGGCGCCGAGGTGGTGCCCTGCCCGGTCGACGAGGACGGGGTGATCGTCGAGGCGCTGCCCGACGACCTCGACGTGCTCTACACCACGCCCGCCCACCAGTACCCCCTGGGCGGCAGGCTGCCGATCCCGCGCAGGGAGCGGCTGCTGGCCTGGGCGCGCAGGACCGGAGCGATGATCGTCGAGGACGACTACGACGCCGAGTTCCGCTACGACGTCGCGCCGCTGCCCGCCCTGTACGGCCTCGACCCCTCCCGCGTGGTGCTGCTCGGCACGCTCTCCAAGACGCTCGCCCCCGACATCGGCGTCGGCTGGCTGGTCGGTTCAGAGGAGCTCGTCGACGCCATCGCCGTGAAGCGCGAGCAGGTCTCCGACCGCACCAGCGGGCCGGTCCAGCAGGCCGTGGTCAACCTGCTGGAGCGCGGCGACCTGGAGCGTCACCTGCGGCGCATGCGGCTGGAGTACGCGCGGCGGCGGGCGGCCGTCGTCGAGCTGCTCGGCCCCGTCTGCTCCCTGCGCGGCGACACGGCCGGGCTGCACGTGCTCGCCGAGCTGCCCGCCCGCCTGGTGCCGCGCGTGGTGGAGGCCGCCGCCGAGCGCGGCGTGAGCCTCGACGCGGTCGGCCGCGAGCGCTACCACCTCGGGCCCGCGCGGGTGCACGGCCTGGTGATCGGGTACGGCTCGGCGTCGCTGGCCGACGTACGGCGCGGCTGCAGGATCGTGGCCGAGCTGATCACCGAGCTGGCGACGGGGCGGGACTCAGCCCCTTCAGCACCTCCCACGCCCGGTGGGCGCGCAGCGGGTTGACCGGCAGCACGTGCCGCGCCCACCAGCGGGCGTCGCCGGGGTACGGCGAGGCCACGGTGAAGGCGGCGGCGTAGTCGTCGAAGGGCGGGTCGTAGAGGTAGCCGGTCACCACGCCGTGCCGCTCCAGCTCGGCGACGGCCAGGTCACGATCGTTCACCAGGAGCGGGACACGGAAGAGCGGCTGGTCGAGGTTGTCCAGCACGGCGGGCGCCACGCTCGGCAGCTCGGCCAGCGTCGCGATCCCCGCCAGCCTGGCCGCCCGCTCCCCGGGAACGCGGCCGAGCCTGCGCGCCTGGTAGAGGCGGGCCAGGCGGCCGTGCCGCGACCGGTAGTGGTGCAGGTCGGCGCGGATCCACGAATCCAGGCCGGCAAGCGGATCGGCGGCGGTGCCCCGTGATCCCCAGCCGAGGGACGCGCTCGCCAGCGCCGCCTTCAGCTCCTGCTCGCGCAGCGGGATGCGGTATCCCTGGCGCGGCTCCACCAGCCCGAGCGCCCGCACCAGCCGCAGGGCCGGCCGGACCAGCTCCAGCGTGGTCACGGCCTGGCGCGCGATCGAGGTCCCCACGGCCAGCAGCTCGGCGGCGAACGCGCCGGGCAGCAGGAGCCTGTCGCGGGCCCGCTCCAGCGCCCTCAGGTCCTGCGCCGACTCCACCGCCACCACCCCGCCCGACCCGGCGCCCGCGTGCTTGGAGAGGCTGAACACCCCGGCTTGGCCGAAGGTGCCCAGCGGGCGGCCGCCGACCGTCGTCTCCAGGGCGTGCGCGACGTCCTCGATCACCACCTTGCCCGCCAGCCCGGCGACCGGGTCGGGCAGGCCGTACAGGTTGGTGGTGAGCACCGCGTCGACGGACGACAGGTCGGTCCTGGACAGGTCGAGGTTGCCGTCGCGCCGCGACAACGGCGCGATCACCGGCACCAGGCCGGCGGCGAGCACCAGGAAGAGGATCTCGTCGGCGGAGATCGGCGACATGAGCAGCCGCTGGCCGGGGCTGGTCCAGTGGCGCAGCGCGAGGTAGAGGCCGAGCCGGTTGGAGGGCAGCGGCAGGCAGCGGCGGCCGGTGCGGCGGGCGATCAGCTCCTCTGGACTCACGGATGAACCGTAGTGCGCACCCGTCCCAGGGTTTTCAGCGCCCTGTCGGCCACGCGCGTCAGGAACGGGTTGGCCAGGACCGTGTTGCGCACCGCGCGCAGCGGCACGCGCGTCACCCAGTGCGCGGCGGCGGCCAGGCCGGGCCTCGCGACCCTGCCCTCCGCCACCCGCAGCTCGCCGTTCTTCAGCTTGTCCTTGTACTCCTTCTCGCCGCGGCCCAGGTCGATCACCTCGATGCCGTGCGCGGCCGCCTGCTCGGCCATGGCCAGGTGGTGCACCAGGCCGGGGGAGTACTTGGCGAAGGCCGGGTCGTAGGCGGGGAACCAGCCGGCCAGCGTGGTCGCGGTGCGCAGGCCGAAGTGGCCGGCCATCGGCACGCCGTCGACGTAGACCATGTCGAGCACGCCCGCGAAGCTGTCGCTCTCGATGGCGGCCAGCCGGTGGACCAGCTCCACGATCCACGGGTGGGAGAAGCGGTCGCTGCGTCCGGTGCGGCGGTACTGCGCGGTCTTCCACCCCAGCAGGGTGCGCAGCGGCCCCGGGTCGTGCACCGCGTAGTCGTGGCGCACCTGGCCGAAGTCGCGTTCGAGCTTGCGGGCCTTGGCCAGGGTCGACTTGTACGTCTTTCCGCCGACCTGCCGGGTGAAGGCGTCGTATCCGGCGCGCAGGTCGATGACCGGTGACGGGAACAGCTCGTGCCGCCCCTGCAGGAACGGCTGGCCCGCGACGAGATGGTCGTACTCGTAGACGCCCAGGCCGCTGAGCTTCAGCAGCGCGCGGGCGTCGGCGTCGATCTCGCCGACCATGCCCTGCGCGTCGGTCAGGCCCGCGGCGACCGGGCGGCCGATGCCCAGCGGGTGGTGCTCGAACGGGAAGAACGCGGTGATCTTCCCGCCGTCCTCGACCACCGACACCCTGACCCGGTCGCGGAGCTCACCGACGGTGACGGTGAACTCGGGCGACAGGAACGGGTTGTCGAGCGCCGGATCGGCCTGCTGCAGGGCGCGCCACCGGGCGATCTCCGTCTCGCCCAGCTCACGTGGGTGCACTACCGTCAGGCGCATATCGCTCACGCTAGGTGATCGTCGATGTCCGCGACCTGAACATTGCCTGGCGTTTTCTCCAGAACGACGTTCTAATGTGGTTCCATGACCGTACCCGGCATTGATTGGCCCCGCCTGGTCGCCTGGATGACCACGCACGTGCCCGACGTTGGCGAACCGCTGTCCGCATCGCTGATCTCCGGCGGCAGGTCGAACCTGACCTACCGCGTCGAGGCCCGCGAGCGCGACGTGGTCCTGCGCCGTCCGCCCCTGGGTCACGTGCTGCCCACCGCGCACGACATGCGGCGCGAATGGCGGGTCATCTCGGCCCTGGCGGACACCCCGGTGCCGGTGCCCGACCCGATCGGCTTCTGCCCCGACGAGGAGGTCATCGGAGCGCCCTTCTACCTGATGGGCCTGGTCGACGGCGCCGCCGTACGCTCACGCGACGAGCTGGAGACCGGCCCGGAGGAGACCAGGCAGCTGTCGGAACGGCTGGCCGAGATCCTCGCGGCCATCCACGCCGTCGACTACCGCGCCGTCGGGCTCGAGGACTTCGGGCGGCCCGACGGCTACCTGGCCAGGCAGCTCGACCGCTGGTGCCAGCAGTGGGAGCGCTCGGCCGACCGCGAGGTGCCCGAGTTCGCCAGGCTCGTCGGGCGCCTGCGCGACCGCATGCCCGCCCACTCCGCCGCCACCCTGGTGCACGGCGACTACCGGCTCGACAACACCCTGGTACGGCAGGGCGAGATCCGGGCGGTCGTCGACTGGGAGATGTCGACCCTCGGCGACCCCATGGCCGACCTGGGCCTCACCCTGACCTACTGGCACGACCCCGGCGACGACGAGCGCGCCGGCATCCCGGTCGCCGGCGACGTCACCCTCGCGCCGGGCTTCCTCAACACCGCCGAGTTCGCCGCCCACTACGCCAAGGCCTCCGGGCGCGACATCACCGACCTGCCCTTCTACATCGCCTTCGGCAACTTCAAGCTGGCGGTCATCGTGGAGGGTATCGCCGCCCGCTTCCGCCAAGGTAAGACCGTGGGTGAGGGATTCGACCGCATCGGCTCCGCCGTACCGACCCTCATCGCCCGCGCCCACCGCATGCTCGACCAGGAGGTCTAACGTGAGCACAGTTGCCCTGATCACCGGCGCGGCCAGCGGCATCGGCGCGTCCGTCGTACGGCGCCTGGCCGCACGCGGCGTGCGCTGCGTCGTGGCCGACCGCGACGAGGCGGGCGCCGAGCGCATCGCCAAGGAGGTCGGCGGCGTGGCCCTGGCCGCCGACGTCAGCACCCCCGAGGCCTCCGAGCGGGCCGTCGCGCTGGCCGAGGAGCAGTACGGCAGGCTCGACCTGGTCCACCTCAACGCCGGCATCTCCAGCGGCGTCGACATGGCCGCCTTCGACCTGGCGCAGTACCGCAAGGTGATGGGTGTCAACGTCGACGCCGTGGTCTTCGGCGTCAACGCCGCCGTGCCGCTGCTGCGGCGCTCGGGCGGCGGCGCGATCGTGGTCACCGCCTCCCTGGCCGGCCTCGTCGGCTTCGACGGCGACCCCATCTACACGATGACCAAGCACGCGGTCGTCGGCCTGGTCCGCGCCCTGGCCCAGCCGCTGGCGGCGCAGAAGATCCGCATCAGCGCCGTGTGCCCGGGCTTCACCGACACCCCGCTGGTCGCCGACATGAAGCAGGTCTTCGTCGACGCCGGCTTCCCGCTGCTCACCGCCGACGACGTCGCCGCCGCCGTCGAGAGCGGCTTCTACTCCGTGGAGCCCGGCTCCCTGCTCGTCGTGCAGCCGGGACGCCAGCCGGTGCCCTACCGCTACGCGGGCGTGCCGGGGCCGGTCGGGGGAGAGCGCCCTCCCACGGCGTCGTAAAGCATCCTTTAAGAATTCGCCTATAACCTGGGGCGGTCCTTTCCAGAACCGTTCCAGGAGGCCGCGGTGGTGCCATCGAGCGGGCGTCATGCCCGGTCACCCAGCTGGGGCATCGCCGCCGGCGCCGGCGTCATCGCGCTCGTGCTCATCGCGGTCATCCTGTTGATGTCGGGCGAGCGCGAGCAGCCGCGCGGCGAGGCCGCCGTGGTGCCCAGCTCCCAGGAGCCGCCGCCCTCCCTCGACGCCCCGCCCGCGGTGAAGGACTGGCCGCGGTGGGGCGTCACGCACACGCAGTACTCCGCCGACAACGAGGACGGCCAGGCGGAAGACTCCGCGCGCCACCTGCTCAGCCGCGAGCCGCTCATCCAGAACCAGCACATCATGGGCTGGGGCGCCGACAACCCCGAGCCTTCGCCGGGCAAGTACAACCTGCGCACGCTCAACAGCCGCCTGAAGTTCATGGCGTCGTCGAAGTCGATCCCGGTCATCACGCTGTGCTGCGCGCCCGACTGGATGAAGGGCGGCCAGCCGGGGCGCACCGACTGGGCCAAGAACGCCACCGTCAGGCCCGACCGCGAACACTTCGACGACTACGCCAAGCTCGCCGTGAAGATCGCCAAGCAGTACCCCACGGTCAAGCACTTCATGGTGTGGAACGAGCTCAAGGGATTCTGGGACGACGCGAACAACCGCTGGGACGCCGAGGCCTACACCGAGATGTACAACAAGGTCTACGACGCGCTGAAGGCGTACGACCCGCAGATCCAGGTCGGCGGGCCCTACGTCTCGCTCGGCAGCACCTCGCGCCGCGCCGCCGACGCCGAACTGTCGGGCGACTGGGGCAGCATCGACCAGCGCGGCCTCGACGCCATCTCCTACTGGCTGTCCGAGAAGAAGGGCGCCGACTTCATCGTCGTCGACGCCTGGTCCACCTCCATCGAGAACCAGGCCACCCCCGACGACTTCGGCGCCGTGCGCAAGTTCGGCGCCATCACCTCCTGGCTCAAGCAGAAGAGCGGCGGCCTGCCGGTGTGGTGGGCCGAGTGGTACGTCGAGCCGGAGAACTCCGGATGGAACGACGCCAAGCGCATGGCCGTGCAGGCGGCGGCCATGATGGAGTTCGCCTCCAGCGGCGTCGACACCGCCCTGTACTGGAACCCCCAGCGCAAGGAGGGCGAGGAGTGCGTCGGCTGCCTCTGGGAGCCCGGCACCGGACGCGAGCTGCCCATGGCCGGGCTGATCAGCGGATTCACCAAGTGGTTCCCCAACGGCACCGCCGTGGGGCCCGTCGGGGTCTCCGATCCCCAGGTCAAGGTGCTGGCTCAGGAACGCATGATCGTCATGGTCAACACCACCGACGCGCCGTTGTCGGCTACTGTCGATGGCAAGCAGGTCAGCCTGAAGCCCTACGAGATCCAGTGGAGCCCTCGCCAGCCGTGAGCCGATCCAGCCACCGCCCTCTCTACCGGCCGTTGAAGCGCGAACTCGTGCGGCCGGTCACCTCGCCGCCGCCCGAGCGGCTCGTGGGCCCGATCAAGCGGCCGCTCTACCGGTCCCTGACCCGCGGGGGCTCCGAATCCCGATGAGCTCCCCGGCCCTGCACGCCGACTGCTCACGCTGCTTCGCCCTGTGCTGCGTGGTGCCGGCCTTCACCGCGTCGTCCGACTTCGCCATCGACAAGCCGGCCGGCACGCCCTGCCCCAACCTGCGCGACGACCACCGCTGCGGCATCCACCGCGAGCTGCGCTCGCGCGGGTTCCCCGGCTGCACGGTCTACGACTGCTTCGGGGCCGGTCAGCAGGTCTCCCAGGTGATCTTCTCCGGGGTGCGCGTCCCCGCCATGCAGGAGGTCTTCCCGGTCGTGCGTGACGTGCACGAGCTGCTCTACTACGTCACCGAGGCGCTGGAGCGCTTCCCCTCGCCCGAGTTGCGCGACGCGCGGGAGCGGCTCGCCGGGCTGTCGGCGTCGGCTCCCGAGGTCCTGCTGGCGCTCGACGTCGCCGAGCTGAGGGCGAGCGTCAACCCGCTCCTGCAGGCCGCCGGAGAGCGGGTCCGCGCGGCCGTGCCGGGCAAGAAGAAGGACCACCGCGGCGCCATGCTCATGGGCGCGCGGCTGCGCGGAGCCCGCCTTCGCGGGGCGAGCTTCCGCGGCGCCTACCTGATCGGCGCCGACCTGCGCGGCGCCGACCTGCGTGACTGCGACCTCATCGGGGCCGACCTGCGCGGCGCCGACCTGACGGGCGCCGACCTGACGGGAAGCGTCTTCCTCGTCCAGTCGCAGCTCGACTCCGCGCGCGGCGACCAGGCCACCCGGCTGCCCGCCTCGCTCAGCCGTCCTGCCCACTGGTGAGCGTCGAGACGTCGATGACGAAGCGGTAGCGCACGTCCGACGCCAGCACCCGCTCGTACGCCTCGTTGATCTTGCCGGCGGGGATGGTCTCGATGTCGGCGCCGAACCCGTGCGCGGCGCAGAAGTCGAGCATTTCCTGGGTCTCGGCGATGCCGCCGATGTTCGAGCCCGCCACCGACCTGCGCGACGAGATCAGGGAGAACACCTGCACGTCGAGCGGCTCCGGCGGCGCACCCACGCAGACCATGACGCCGTCGGGCGCCAGCAGCGACAGGTAGGCGTTGAGGTCCACGCGCGCGCTGACGGTGTTGACGATCAGGTCGAGCGAGCCCGCGAGCTCCTCGAAGGTGGCCGGGTCGCTGGTGGCGTAGTAGTGGTCGGCGCCCAGGCGCAGACCGTCCTCGCGCTTCTTGAGCGACTGCGACAACACGGTCACCTCGGCGCCCAGCGCGTGAGCGATCTTGACGCCCATGTGGCCGAGGCCGCCCAGGCCCACGATCGCCACCTTCTTGCCCGGCCCCGCGCCCCAGTGGTGCAACGGCGAGTAGAGCGTGATGCCCGCGCACAGCAGCGGCGCGGCCTCGTCGAGCCCGATGCCCTCGGGGATTGCCACCACGAAGTCCTGGTCCACCACCACGTGGGTGGAGTAGCCGCCGTGGGTGACGTTGCCGTCCCTGTCACGGCCGCCGTAGGTCATCGTGGCGCCCCTGAGGCAGTACTGCTCCAGGCCCTTGAGGCAGCTGGCGCACTCGCGGCAGGAATCGACCATGCAGCCGACCCCGACCCGGTCGCCCACCCGGTGCTTGGTCACCTGGTCGCCGACCGCGGCGACCACGCCGGCGATCTCGTGACCGGGGACCAGCGGGAACGGGATGTCGCCCCACTCCTCGCGGACCGTGTGGATGTCGGAGTGGCAGATGCCGGCGTACTTGATCTCGATGAGCACGTCGGTGGGGCCGGGCTCGCGGCGCTCGATGGTCATCGGGACGAGCGGCCCGGTGGCCGAGGTGGCGCCGTAGGCGTTGACGGTCAACATGTCTCACGAGGCTACGCGAGACCCTTGAAGATCCAGCTCACCGGGGGTGCCAGTACGCTCGACGGACGTTCGCCCGAGAGGAGTCCCTCACCGATGTCCCTGCCAGAAGCCAGAACGCTCGACCAGCGCAAGCACGACACCCTCCAGCGCCTGACGGACGACGTCGACGTCTGGGTGGCCACGGCCGACCCCGGCAGCGCCGAGCCGTACCTCATCCCCCTGAGCTTCCTCTGGGAGGACGGCACGCTCCTGCTCGGCACCGACGCCGCCAGCCGTACGGCACGCAACCTCGCCGGCGGCAGGACCGTCCACCTCAGCCTGGGCCACACCCGCGACGTGATCATGATCACGGGTACGGCCGAGGCCGTCCCGGCGGCCGACATCCCCGCATCGACCGGCGACGCGTTCGCCGTCAAGACCGGCTTCGACCCGCGCGAGCAGACGACCCCCTACGTCTACTTCAGGATCCGGCCCGCCCGCGTCATGGCCTGGCGCGAGGTGAACGAGCTGAAGGGCCGCGTGATCATGAGGGGCGGCCGGTGGGCCGAGTGACCCCCGCCTAGCCGTTCTGGGAGGCGATGTAGACGAACCGCTCGACGATCACCGCGATCGACACCACGAAGGCCGGCACCGCCACCCAGAGCAGCAGCCTGCGACGGCGCTGCGCCCGCTCCGATCCGTTCAGCCTGATCAGCTCGTAGGCGAACAGCGTGATCCAGGTGACGGCCAGCGCCACCAGGCCCACAGGGGTCCACGGCGACGTCGGATCCGACTGGCCCGCGTACGGGATCGGATCGGGGATCTCGGTGCCCTTGACGAAGTTCGCCCAGATGTAGACGGCCGCGTCCTGGTTGGAGTAGACCTTCTTCAGATCCTTGGAGGCGTCGAGCGCCGCGATGAACCGCGGACCCCAGTCAGCCGGGAAGCCCTCGTTGAGCTGCAGATAGGCGTACTGCCCCGAGCTCGCCACCAGGAAGGTGTTGCGCGGGCTGGCCTTCAGCTTGGCCACCACGTCGCCGATCTGGGTCGGGTCCGGCTTGACCGCGGCCTGGAGGTTCCAGTTGATGTACTCCAGGTCGCGCTCGGCCCACGGCAGGATCGGCGTGCTCTCCGGGCCCTCCTTGGGCACCAGGTACATCACCCGGGCGCTGGGCTTGTCGTTGTCGTAGATGTAGCGCATCGCGGCGACCTCGCCGCTGGTCACCCGCTCGAACTTCTCGTTGCCGTAACGGGCCACGAGGAAGGCCATCGACAGGCCCATCGCCACCACCAGGGCCAGCGTCAGCGAGATCGCCCTGGTGATGCGCGGGTTGAACCGGGGCGCCCCGCGCTTGATCGGGATCGTCTCGTCGCGGGCGTCCTCGCTGTCGGCCGGCAGGTTCGGGAAGAACGCGTACGCGGCCAGCAGGCAGGCGCCCGGCAGCGCGAACATGTAGATGCGCAGGCCGATCTCGCCGCCGTAACTCTGCAGCCCCAGCGCGATCACCGGCACGCACATCAGGATCAGCGCCGCGCGGTCGAACACCCCGCGCCGCAGCCGCCGCAGCAGGCCCACCGCCGCCAGGCTCAGCACGGCGGCCAGGATGCCGAGCCGTACCTGCAGGACCAGCGCGTGCTCCGGATCGCTGCCCGCGATCCGGTCACCGGTGTTGCGCTGCAGGTTCGTCAGGATCCGGCCGAGTCCGCCGAAGATCTGGTCGATGTTGGCGGCCCAGAAGCCGACCGTCTGGTAGCTGATCCAGCCCAGCACCATCAGGCCGAAGAAGAACGGCAGCGCCCAGCTCAGCTTCGTCCGCTTGAACAGCAGGAACGCCGTCAGCACGCCGAGCATCATGAACGGGGTGATCTGGTGCGAGGCGACCGCCGCCACGAACAGCGCGATGAGCATCAGCAGCATCAGCAGCCGGTCGGCACGGTAGGTGCCGGTGTTGGCCAGCTCGCCCGGCGTCATCGCGTCGAGCTTGGCCAGCAGCCTGCGCAGGCCCCTGCTCTTCGGCAGCGGCCGCACCCTCGGCTCCACCTTGCCGAACCAGCGCAGCAGGACCGCCACGAACACCAGGTAGATCGCGAACGTGAAACCCTGCGGCGAGAAGTAGTCCTGGGCGATCCACTGCACGATCACGAAGAGCAGCGCGGCGTACCAGCGGGCCCTCGTCGTGGCCACCACCTGGCGCAGGATCAGCACGAACGGCAGCAGGTAGAGCAGGTTCATGACCAGCGGCGTCCACTGCAGGATCGTCGTCAGGTCCGTGATGCCCGCCGTCCTGGCCACGAAGGCGAACAGGACGAAGAAACCCGGCCAGCCCATGCGGGCGTCGATGTTGATGGACGACTCGCCGGTCCTGTTGATGAAGTCGACGAAACCCGCGTGCACGTAGGCCGTCGGGAACCGCGGCTCGTCGGCCACCAGCGAACCCGCGCCGTGCAGGGCGAACGTGATCGCGGCGATCTGGAACAGCAGCAGGAACTTGCGGTCGACGCTCTGGTTGACCGTGATGAAGAACGAGACGATCAGGATGAGGATCGCGGCGAAGGCGCTCAGGGGCAGGGCCGAGATCAGGCCCAGGCCGTCGATGTCCTGCGGGCGCACGCCGCGCAGGGGGCCGGGGTCGAGCTTGAGGGCCAGGACGTACATCACCAGGCCCTCGATCATCAGCACCGCGGGCAGCCAGCTCGGCGCCGCCTGCATGATCGCCGCCATCCGGCCCGGCCGCGGCGCGACCTGCTGGACGGCGGTCTTCTTGGGCGCGGCCGCTTTGGCTTCGGCCTTGGGAGCTGCGGTCTCGGGCGCTGGGGTCGTGGGCGCTGCGGTCGTGGTGGCAGTGGCAGTGGTCGTCGGGGCGCCGTCCTCATCCGGTACGGCGGGCAGGCCGGGGATGGCGTGGGGCGCCCGGAAGGTGGCGGTGTCGCTGGCCCCCTCGACGGTGGGCGGCTGCCCGATGTGCACGCTGGCGGAGGGCCGGATCCGGTGGGTCACGGTGGCGCCGGTGTCGGGCTCCTCGTCCTCCACCACGACCGCCGCCGACGGCAGCCTGCCGGGCCGAGTCAGCTCAGTGTCCTCCTCGTCGCCGTCGCCGTCGCTCTCACCGGAGTCAGCGGCCTCGGCGGCGGGAGCGACCATCGCTCGCGGCGTGGTGTCCTCGTCGTCGGCCTCGGCTGTACGGGAGGCGTCCTCGGAGCCTGCGGCGTCCTCGGCATCCCCAGCGTCCTCGGAGCCTGCGGCGTCCTCGGAGTCTGCGCCGTCCGCGGCCTCGTTGTGCAGCTCGGCGCGATCGGCCTCCTTCATCGCCTCGTTCAGCGCACGGAGGTCGATCACCGCCGTCGTCTCCGACGCGTCGGGCTCGTCGTCGGCGGCCTCCTCGGCCTCCTCGATCTCCTCGGCGGGCGTGGCGAGCTCGGCGTCGACCCTGGGGATCTCGCCGGTGGCGTCGGGGTCGAACTTCTCCACGTCGGAGGAGCCGGTGGTGCCCGCTGTCATCTCATCGCCTCGCCGTTGCTGCACACTGACCCATCATGCGGTCTCTCAAGACCTCTGCGTGACAATCGGCTGTTCGGATTGACCAATTCTGAGGATTTTACGTAGCTCTCCGTATATCAACGCCGCCACCAGAAGCTCACTCACCAGCAACCCCCACCCGACGGCCTCCACCCCCGCGATCGGGAAGAGCACCAGGATCGAGCTGAGGATCAGCACGGCCAGTCCGATCTGCACGAATGCCAGCCGCCGGGCCTGCCCCTGGGCTCTCAGGGCGCTCAGGTAGACCTCGATCAGCACCCGTGGCAGCACCGCCAGCGCCATCAGCCGCAGGAGCGTGGTGCCCTCGTCGGCGAACTCCTGCCCGAAGATCATCAGGATCAGCGGCGCCGCCAGCAGCGTGACCGCGATGACCGGGACGAGGATCGTGTAAGCCCGCCGCAACGCTCTGCGGCAGTTGTCGGCCAGCTGGGCCGGTTTGAAGGAGCCCTCGACGGTGAGCGACACCGCCATGTTCAGCGCGAGCCCTTCGATCAGGCAGCCGAGCGTGTGCGCCATCGAGAAGCGCCCGAACACGGCGGGGCCCACCTGGGTCGAGACCAGGGTGGGCACCAGGTAGATGATCGCCAGGATGGACAGCGCCCCGGGGTAGTCGCCCGCCAGGAAGCGCCCGATCTCCCTGAGCCTGGGCGGGCGGGCGGTGGTCGGGTTGTTGCGCTGGTGGCGCGGCACGACGTAGCCGAAGATGAACCAGTTGATCGGGATGAGCGCCAGTGCCGTCGGGATCACCCATGACACGAAGATGCCGCCGCTCGGCAGCGCCCCGGCCAGTGCGACCAGCAGCCCCATCTTGACCAGGCCGAACACCAGGCTGTTGGCGGGCACCCAGACCGCCTGGCGCAGTCCGGTGAGGACCACGTCCTGCAGTGTGAAGACCGTCCAGACCAGCACGGCGCCCAGGAAGAACAGGTCGGGCCCGAGCCCGCCCAGCCACGAGTAGGTCTCGCCCCACAGCGGCAGGGTGAGCAGGAAGCCCACCGCGGCGGTGACTCCGACGGCGCCTGCCAGGCCGTACCCGCGAAGGATCAGCTCGGGGATGCGCTTGCCCGCGATCGGGATGAACTTGGCCAGCGCCCCGGCCATGCTCAGCGCGGTCAGCGACGAGAACAGCCGCATGACGGTGATCAGCGCCTGGCCGCGGCCGAACTCCTCGGGGGTGTACAGGTGCTCGGCGAGCAGCCAGTAGCCCATGCCCAGCACGGCGGTGATGCCGGTGTTGGCCATGAGCGCGTAGCCGTTGCGCAGCAGCGGGTTGCGGAGATCCCTGAGGATCATCCGCCGGAGGCTAGACATTGCGCATGGCCCGTCGCATGCCGTACCTCGTCCGCCTGACGATCGCATAGCCCTTGGTGAGGATGCGTTCGCGCAGGTAGATCAGGGGGACGGCGTTACCCTCCACGGCGCGGGTGAACATGCTCATGCTGGTGTGCCTGGCCACGGTCAGGCGGGGGATGGCGAGCATGTCGTGCTTGTCGGCGGCGATCGCGTTGGCGACCGCGTAGCCGGCGAAGTAGCCGGCCTTGTAGACCTCGCGGCGCACGCGGGCGCTGCTGTAGCCGTACGGGTAGGCCATGGTGGCGACCGGGCGGCCGATGTTGTCCTCGAGGAGCGCCTTGTTCTTGCGCAGCTCCTGCCGGAGTTCGGCGTCGGGGAGCTGGTCGAGCTGGGGGTGGCTGTGGCTGTGCCCGCCGATCTCGATGCCGGTGGCCGCCGCCTCGCGCGCCTGGCTCCAGGTGAGCATCTCGTCGAGGGGCTCGCCCGCGGCGTCCTTGCCCGCGTCGGAGACCCAGCCGCTGGTCAGGAAGACGGTGGCGGGGAAGCTGAGGCGGTCGAGCACCGGCAGGGCGTTGCTGTGGAAGTCGGCGTATCCGTCGTCGAAGGTGACCACGACGGGCTTGGCCGGCACCTGGTTCTTGTTGAAGGCCGCCACCAGGTCGGAGGCGGTCATCGGGGTGAACCCGGTCTCCTTGAGATAACTCAGCTGGTCGGTGAAGTCCCCGATCCGTACGGCCAGCGGCGCGGTCTCGGGGTTGGGCCGGTCGGTGACCGAGTGGTACATCAGGATCGGCACTCTGATCATCGTTTGATCCTCCAGCGGCCCAGCACGTATCCCCAGGTGGTCCAGGCCAGCCCGATGACGATGGCGGCGGCCTTGCCCAGCCCGCCGACGTCTCCGCGCAGCGTCTGGCCCACGCCTCTCAGCACGCCGAGCGGCAGGGTCTTGAACGCGTGCGCCCGCTCGCTGGCCAGCCCGTCCTGGGTGCCGACGAACTGCGTCACCAGCGCCTTCGACAGGCCTTCCGCGAAGCAGCGGGAGCGGAAGTAGCGGAAGCTCTCGCGCTGGTGCGAGACCTTGTGCCCGATGACCGCGGCCGGCTGGTACAACATCACCGCGCCGGGCTTGCGCTGGCTGAGCCGGATGCAGAACTCGGTCTCCTCGCAGCCCAGCGGCCTGCTCTTGCGTCCCTGCACACTGCGCCCGATGCCGCTGCGGAAGCCGCCGACCTCGGCGACGGCCGTCCGCACGAAGGCGGCGTTGCCGCCCATGACGTTGCGGATGGGCGCCTTGACGGGTGGGATGCCCCGGTAGGTGCATCCCACGGTCCAGTCGAACTCGTACGGGAACCAGCGCGGACGCCGTCCCGAGGCCCAGATCGGATCGGTGCGCCCGCCGACGCCGATCACCCGCGGGTCCTGGAAGCCCTCCTCCAGTGCCTCCAGCCACCCCGGGTCGGCCACGGCGTCGTCGTCGAGGTAGGCCACGACGTCACCGGTGGCCACATCGGCCCCGGTGTTCTTGCCGCCCGACAGGCCCTTGTCGTGGGCGTTGGCCACGACGATCGCCTGAGGGTAGGCGCGCGCGAGCTTCTCCTGCAGGCCGGGGTTGTAATCGACCGAGAGGATCAGCTCGTACGGCTGGTGCGTCTGGGCGCCGACCGACTCGACGGCCTGCCTGATGTCCTCCCAGCGCTCTTCCGTATAGACGCAGATCACGACTGACGTACGCACTTCAGAACTTCCTGATCTACGCGACACCCCGGTCGGCGGCCGGCGTGGTGGCGGGCTCGGGGAGCGGAGCGGCGACCTCGCGGCGCCACTCGCGCAGGATCGTGCGCAGCACCCGCAGACCGTCGCGGATCGCGCGCAGGTTGCTCTCGCCGTGGATGCGGCAACGCTCGTGGCTGGGCACCTCGACGACCTTCAGCCCGGCCTTGGCGGCGCGCACGTTCATCAGCGTCTCCACCTCGAAGCCGTCGCAGTCGAGGTCGAGCACGTTCAGGTGGCGGGACCAGAAGGCGTTGTAGCCATAGCACAGATCGGTGTACTGCGTCCGATACAGGACATTGACCATCTTTGTCAGAATCAGGTTGCCAAAACGACGGCTGAAAGTCAGGTCGTCGCTGTTGCCGCCCGACGCGTACCGCGAGCCCTTCACGAAGTCGGCGCCGGTCACGAGCGCGCCCACGAAGGTGATGATCTCGTGCCCGTCGGTGGAGCCATCGGCGTCGATCATGACGATGATGTCGCCCGTGGCGGCGGCGAACCCGGCGGCCAGGGCATCGCCCTTGCCCCTGCCGGTCTGCGTGACGATCTTCACGTTCGGCCGCAGTCGCCTGGCCACGGCGACCGTGTCGTCCACCGAGTTGCCGTCGACGAGGACGATCTCGTCGATCCACTGCGGCAGCGTCGCGAAGACGTGCGGCAGGTTCTCGGCCTCGTTCATGGCCGGGACGACCACACTGACCGTCGGCGCGATGGCCAGGTGTGGCGTGATGGGCGTGAATCGCTCAAGCGGCGGCATCGAGCGCAGGGGCGCGACCTGCACCTTGCCGTTGTACTTGGAGAGTTCGGGACTCATGGTTGCGAAAGTCCTTCCGGGACCCGTTGCCGTCTGGGCCGGAGACGGCGGCGGATCCAGTGGGATGAGGGTGTTTGCTCTGTGCAGGGGACTGGTGGTGCGGTGTTGAGGGAGGTGCTGCGGGGACGCGCTCAGCGCGCCCCCGAGGGTTCTTCTCGTTCGGGCTGCGTATGGCCGCGTAGCCGACCGAATCCTTTGAGTACTCGATCCGCCGCCTTATAGAGAGACGGTCGATCGAGGACGATTGTTCGTGCCTTGTTGAAAGGAGTTCGCCCGGCCCAGTGAACGGCCGCCGCGGCGGAGGGGCGGGAGACCCTGCCCTCGCTCACGTAGACGCTGCCGCTGCGCAGCCAGTCCTTGTACTCCTTGCCACCTTTGCCCATGTCGAGCTGGTGGACGCCGGACTTGGCGGCGTGCTCGGCCATGTGGAAGTGGTGGATCAGACCCGGAGAGTAGCGGGCGAACTCGGTGTCGTAGGCGGGGAACCAGCCGACGAGCGTGGTGGCCGTGCGCAGACCGAAATGGCCGGCCACGGGCACGTCCCCTGCGTAGAGCATCGTCAGCACGCCGGCGAAGTCGTCGCCCTGCTCGGCGTGCATGGCCTCGGTGAGCTCGACGATCCACGGCTGGGCGAAGCGGTCGACCCGGCCGGTGCGCCGATATTGGTCGGACTTCCAGCTCAGGAGCAGCTGGAGGGTCCGAGGATCGCGCGTGCCGTACTCAAGGCGCAGTTCGCCGTGCTCGCGGCCGAACTTGCGTTCCTTGTAGCGCACGGTCTTGAGGTTCTTGGGGGAGTTCTCCTTCACCTGCGCGAGCCAGGCTTCGTGGCCGGCGGTGAAGTCCATCACGTGGGCGGGGCGCACGTCGGTCTCGAACTCGGCGAAGGTGGGCTGGCCCGCGACCAGGTGGTCGAACTCGTAGACGGTCAGGCGGCAGGCCTTGAGCAGGGCCTTGGCGTCGAGCTTGAGGCCGGGCTCGCAGATCAGCCCGTGGCAGGTGGTCAGGAAGCCGCCCAGCGGCTTGCCGATGCCGAACGCGTGCCGTTCGAAGGGGAAGAAGCCCACGATCCTGTCACCGTCGTGGACCACCGCGACGTTGACATAGTCGCGTAGCCGGGACATGGCGACGGCGAACTCGACCGACAGGAACGGGTTGTCGAGGCTCTTGTCGGCCTTCTGCAGCGCGCGCCATCGTGATCGCTCGTTCTCGCCCAGCTCGTGCGGGCGAGTCACCTCGATCCTCACTGCGACCTCGCCCCCTGTTCGGCCGGAGTGTTCCTGCCCCGGTAGAGCACTCTGAGCACCCACATGAACGCTCCCAGGACGGCGACGGTGGCCACTCCCGCGCGCGGAGACCACACGTTGAAGAGCACCATGGCCTCCGCCAGGAGGACGTTAAGAACGAGACTTGCCGCAGCGCCGACCGATAGTGCGGCGAGCGGATCACGATCACGCAACAGTCCGACTACGGCAGCCCCGGGAACCACCAGAAGGAACACGGAGATCAGAAGTGGACGGAGCGGGGTCTGCAGATCGGCGAGCGCGATCACTGCCCCCGCGATGCAGGCGAGGGCGATCACCCACGTAAGCGCTCTCCGCTGAAACCTCATCTGCCGGCCGACTCCTGGGTAAAGACGTAGTAGATCCACTTTCATGGGACCAATGCTCGCTCGGGCACGTCAATGCCGACGCTTGGCGAGCGCTCCAGGTTTACCCGGCGAGCAAGATTTTTGGTGTGTCCTTCACCACACTGTCAAATATCCCCCGTGGCCGGGTAAGGGCCCCAAGCACCCCAGCATGCCCTATGCGCTCCTGTCACATCGACCCCAAGTCCGATTTAGGGTGATTTGTCATAATTATGTGACGAAAATACGGAGCGGTGGCTGAAGGCAGCCTGAGCGCACCTGAAGATCGGCCAGGCCCTCCGCGCCGCGCGCGAAGGGCCCAGGACCGGGTGGTGCGTCAGAGGCCCACCGCGTCATCGGAGGTCTCGGGGACCTCCGTCGCGGACGTCTCGACCGACTCGCTCGGACCCGGGCTCGGCGTCGGCGCCTGCGTGCCGGGAGCGTCGGTGGGAGGCGGGTCCGCGCCGTCCCACGACACCGAGCAGCCGCCGCTGCCGCCGTTCGAGCTGACCGCCACCGTGCCCGTGCCGCTGGAGGTCGGATCGTCCACACTCACGGACAGCGTTACCGAAGCGCCGGCCCGCAGCGTACCCGTCGCGGGGGAGATGTTGAGCCCGGCGGACGTGGCGGCCGTCCACGTGATCGTCCCGCCCTTGGCGCTCAGCCGCACGGCGCCCGCGCCGTCGATGGCGCCAGGACAGCCGACCGTGAGCCGTACGGCGGGCGAGGCGGGCTTGCGCGTCGCCGTCGGCTTGGACACCGGCCTGGAACTGGGGCGGCCCTGGTCGGCCGGGCGCCGCTGCACGCTCGGCACCGGGTCGGGCGTGGTGGTCGGGTCCGGGTCGTCGGCGAGGTCGGAGGGGTCCTCGGTGGGCTCCTCGGTGGTGAGCTGCTCCTCGGGCACGACGAGCCCCACGGTGGGGGAGCTGGTCGGGACCATCTGCATCGCGGTCGGGCGCTTCTCCTCGCCGCTGCCCAGCCAGGCGACGGCGCCGGTGCCCAGCAGGATGCAGGAGGCCGCGATCAGGACGGGCGCGAGCTTGCGCGGGCGCCGCCTGGCATGGCCGCCCCCCTCGTCGTCCCGCCGCCCGAAGGCCATCGTCTCCCCGTCGCGATGGGAGGTGTCACGGTGGGACGCGGCACCGTCCTGCGACGTGCTCGTGCCTTCCCGCGACGTGCCCGTGCCTTCCCGCCACGTGCCCGCGCCTTCTCGCGACGCGCCCGTGCGCTCCCGAGTCGGGCCGGTGCCGTGTGATGCGCCCGTGCGCTCCCGGGCAGTGCCGGGGCCCTCCAGGCGCGGGCCGGACGTCTCGCGGGGGGAGGCGGCCGCGGCGGGCGGCGCGTGGTGGAGGCCCGTGGCTGCCGTGGCCGCGGAAGTCGCCGCCGTGGGGCCCGTCATCAGGCCCGTGTCCAGGCCAGTGTCCTGGCCCGACGCCACGTCCGGGTCCGGCCCCGCCATCGCCGCCGTCATCGCCCCCGTGGACGGGCCCGTGTCGCGGTGGGTGCCCGGGGCCGGGGAAGCCGGCGGGGCGACCGGGGCGGCGTACGGCTGGGCCGTACGATCGCGGCGCGTCCCCCTCCGTCCCCGGCGACCACGCTCGCTCACCGCCACCGGGAACCCGCTCTTGTCGAATCCCCCCACGCCCTCCATCACCGCGGCCCGCCGCTCCGGCGTGACGGACGTCTCGATGACGCGCCGCCGAAGCGAGATCGGCGGAAAGGCCACCGGCACCATGTCGAGCAGCCGCGCCGCCGACACCTTGCGGTGCTTGCCCTCGGTGCACACCTCGCACCCGCCGATGTGCGACGACAGCCGCCGGCGCAGCAGGGGCGTGAGCGGCCCCTCCCAGGAGTCCACCATCGCCGACAGGTCGGGGCAGTGCGCGCGCCCGGTGCGGGCCAGCACCACGGCCGCGGCGCCGTTCTCGAGATGGTCGCGGGCCCGGCCCAACCGGGTGGTGGCCTGACGAGAGGTCAGACCGAGCACCGCGCCCACCTCTGCCGGGCTCAGGCCGTGCCGCAGCGAGAGTTCGAGCACCTCACGCTCGTTGCGGCTCAGCTCGCCCAGCGCCTCGTGGACCAGTTCGGCCAGTTCCGCGTCGTCGGGGTCGTCCAGCACCGGTGGCGGCGCGGAGGTGTTGCCCGTGAAGCGGGTGGCGCACTGGTACCGGGTCAGCGCGTACAGCCACGAGCGCAGCCGGGTGCTCTCCTTGAGCTGGGAGACGCAGCCCTGCGCGGTGACCAGCGCGTCGTGTACGGCCTGCGCCGTGGCCTCGCGTTCGGCCAGCAGCGAGCAGGCGTAGTCGTGCAGCCGCTCCGCGTAGGCGTCGTACAGGTCGGCGGGGGCCTGACGGTCGCCGCGCCGCAGCGCGTCCATGAGCTGTCTGTCGTCGGCGTCGACCTTCGGCCATCCGGGCACGGAAGTTCCTCCCCGCAGAACGTGTGCTACGTCTGAGGGGACGCCGCTTGGCCGTGCCCGGATGGCGGCCGATAACCAGTGGGTATCAGCCGTCGCAGTTGGGGGCGCAGAGCCTGCGCGCCATGCCCTCGAGGAAGACGTTCTTCACGTCGAGCGGATTCTTCACGATGAACGCCTCGCCGCCGGTGGCCTTGGCCAGCGCGTCCATGCGCGACTTGCCGGGAGGGGCGTCGGGTCCGAAGGCGATCAGCAGCAGGTTGACCGGGCGCTTGGGGTCGTAGGTCTCCTTCAGGTACTGAAGGATCTCGGTGTTGTTCACGCCGCCGTCGGGGTCGTCGTTGCCGGCGCCGTCGGTCAGCACCAGCAGGACGTTGATCTTGTCCTCGGCGTACTCCTCGACCATCTTGCCGTAGGCGGCCTTGAGGGTGTCGTTGAGTCCGGTGTCGCCGGTCGGCTTGGCCTGGATGTTGGTCAGGGTGGCGCCCAGCAGGTCCTTGCGGAGCACGCCGTTGACGGGCTCGCCGAGCGGTCCGACGGAGACGAGCTCCTTGTAGTCGGTGCCCTGCCCGTCGAGGTGGGTGGAGAAGGACCAGGCGCCGATCTCGGCCTTGGCGTCGTAGATGCCGAGGCCGCCGAGCGCGGTCTGGGCGATGACCTGCATGCGGGTCAGGCCGGTGCCAGGCACCGGCATCGCCATCGTGCCGGAGACGTCGACCAGGGCGAGCATGCGGGTGCCGAGGTTCAGGCGGGTCCACGACTGGGCCATGCTCGCCACGGTCTTGGCGTCGGGCGCGTCGAGGGCCTGCGGAGCGGCGGAGCTGAAGCCCTTGTCCTTGGCCAGGGCCGCGCCGCCCTTGCCGTCGGGGGTGCGGAAGCCGAGGTCGCGCAGCTGCTTCTTGGTGGCGTCGGTGCCGAGTTCCTTGGCGAAGGCCTCGGCGGCCTTGCGCATGGTGGTGTCGGGCGAGAGCACCACGAACGGGTAGTCGAGGCTCAGCGTGCCCTCGGTGGGGTAGAGCGGCACGACGGGGGCGTCGGGCTTCTTGTCGTTGTGGGCCCAGATGGCCTGCTCGCTGGACACACCGATCGGCACCTTGGCGCCGGAGCGCACGGTGAGGCTGGCCAGCAGGGCGCTCGGGTCGGCGGCCATCTCGCGCGAGAGCTTCTTCATCGCGCCGAGCAGCGCCTTCTGGTCGGTGCCCGCGGCCTGGGCGGCCCCGGCGGCGGCCAGCAGGGCGGTGAGCCCGGCGGAGTTCTTGGCGGGGTCGAGCGCCAGGACGCGGATCTTCTTGGCGGCGCCTTCCGTGCTGGCGACGTTGGCCGCGCTGATCATGCCCTCCCAACTCGGCTGGAGGGTGCCTTCGAGCTTCTTGGCGGAGGCGGCGGAGGCGGCCAGCACGATCGGGGAGCTGGCGATGGTCGCGGTGGTCTCGGGCAGGGAGGCGCCCTCGGCGCTGGCGCGCAGCTGGGAGATCCACAGGCCGGAGTCGGCGACCCACACCTCGGCGGGGGGCTTGCCCGCCTGGAGCGCGCCCGCGGTCTTGGCGGCGCTCTCCTTGGCCACGGTGACGGCGATGCACCGGCCGTCGACGTCGTGGGCGGCCTTGGAGAAGGTGTCGGCGGCCTTGGAGATCACCGGCTGGATGTCAGGGGTGGCCACCACGCGCAGGGCGATCTTCTCGCCGGAGCAGCCCTGCTCCTTGTTGAAGATCACGAAGGCGGCGACGCCGAGCAGCACGGCGAGCGCGACCGCACCGGCCAGTGGCACCAGCACCCTGCCCCTGCCACGGCTGCGCCGCCGGCTCGGAGTGGCCTGGTAGCCACGGTATCCGTCGTCTCGCTCGTCTGTGCGGTGTCGCCCCACGGTGTCCTCTTCGCTGTTCCCTTTGGGAGATCCTGGCGGCAGATACTCCGCAATGCTTGAGGAACGATACTCGCTGCGCTTTACGTGGCAAAACCATCCTTTTGGTGCACCGATTACCCAGGGTGTCAATCAGTGGCAGCATCCGTGACCGCGCCAGGCGCGAAAACCCTCGCGTACGGCGACCGCGGCGAGGGCCAGCGCCACGGCGGGATCGACCCACCACCAGCCCCTGGAACCGGCCGCCAGGCCCACGAGAACGCCCGCCGCCGAGGCCGCGCAGATGAGATTCTGGGTGCCCTCGCCCGCCGTCGCCGGCGAGCCCAGCCGCCTGCCCAGCCGCCGCTTGGCCACCCCCAGCACGGGCATGCTGACGAGGCTGATCGCGGTCACCACGACCCCGAGCATCGTCGGCCCCGCCCGGTGCCCGGCGTCGAGGTCGTGCCAGACGTGCACGACCAGGTACGGCGCCAGCAGCCAGAAGCTGACCGCCACCGCCCGCTGCGCCCGGTGCTCGGCCACCTCGCTGAAGGTGCGTCCGCCGGTGAAGCGCCACACCACGATCAGGCTGGCCAGCGCCTCCACCAGCGCGGACAGGCCCCAGCCGATCAGCGCGACCGAGTGCGCCCGAAAGCCCGCGGTCAGGCCGAGAATCGCCTCCACCGACAACCAGGCGAGGGTGAGCACGGACAGGGCGCGCGCCCGCCGCGCGTCGCGCAACCAGGCGGCCGGGCGTTCATGGATGTCTAGCACCCTAAGTACGTTACTGGTCACGTAACGCGACAATGGCGCGTCCTGTCGAAAACCGGCCAAGATTGAAACGTGCCATTCACTCCCAGCCACATCGCCGCCGTGGTGCCGTTGATCTCCTCACCCCGCATCAGGCGGTGGCTGGACCCGTGGGCCCTGGCCGTGGGCGCGATGATCCCGGACCTGCCGATCTTCCTGCCCTTCCTGCCGGAGTACGGGCACTGGCACAGCCTCTACGGCGTGCTGACCATCGACGTGGTCGCGGTCATCCTGGTACTGGGCCTGTTCCAGGAGGTGTTCAGGGAACCGCTGATCTCGTTGCTGCCGCCCGCGCTGGCGGGCAGGGCGGCGACGCTGCGGCCGGGCTTCCGCCCGCTGCCCGTGGTCTTCGGCGCCATGGTGGGCGCCTTCACCCACGTGTTCTGGGACTCCTTCACCCACACCTACAGCCTGGAGATCTGGGGCTGGACCTGGCTCGACCACGAGGTGTTCGGGGTGATCAGGGTCTTCAGGCTGCTGCAGTACGGCTCGTCGGTCGTGGGCCTGGCGATCGTGGCCTGGTGGGCCTGGCGGGCGCTCAACCGCATGGAGACGGCCGCCACGCCCGAGCGCCTCGTCCTCAGCCGGCGGGCACGCTGGACGGTCCTGGGTTCGAGCGCCGCCGGCATGGTCGCGGGCGCCTTCGTCTGGCCCATGATCGACGAGCCCACGCCCTGGCTGGGCCTGCCCAGCGTGCTCACCAAGGTCGGCGCGGGCACGCTCGTCGGGCTGATGTTCGTCCTGGTCGGCTACGTGGCCCTGTGGCACTGGCAGACTGCAAGGCGTGCTTGAGTATGTGAACGACCTCGACGATCCGCGCCTGACCGATTACACCGGGCTGCGCGACGTGGAGCTGCGCAAGAGCCTGGAGGCCGAGCGCGGGCTGTTTCTCGCCGAGGGGGAGAAGGTCATCAGGCGGGCGATCGCCGCCGGCCATCCGGTGCGCTCGGTGCTGACCACGGAACGCTGGCTGCGCACGCTCGACGACGTGCCGGAGGAGGCCTCCGTCTACGTGGTCGCCGACGAGGTGATGTCGGGCATCGCCGGCTTCCAGGTGCACAGGGGAGCGCTGGCCTCGATGGAGCGCCTGGAGCTGCCCAGCGTGGCCGAGGTGATCGAGAAGGCGCGGCGGGTCGTGGTGCTGGAGGACATCGTCGACCACACCAACGTGGGCGCCCTGTTCCGCAGCGCCGCCGCGCTCGGGGTCGACGCCGTGGTGTTGTCGCCGCGCTGCGCCGACCCGCTCTACCGGCGCGCGGTCAAGGTCTCCATGGGCGCCGTGTTCGCCGTGCCGTACGCCAGGCTCGACGACTGGTTCGACGGGCTGGCGCAGTTGCGGGCGGCGGGGTTCCAGACGCTGGCGCTGACGCCGGCCGCCGACGCGATCCCGTTGCGCGAGGTGTCGCTGGGGGAGCGGGCCGCGTTGTTGCTGGGCTCGGAGGGGCACGGGTTGTCGTCGCGGTGGTTGCACGAGGCCGACCACGCGGTGCGCATCAAGATGGACCCGGGCGCGCTGGCGCGCGGCGTCGACTCGCTCAACGTGGTCGCGGCGGCCGCCATCGCCTGCTACGAGCTCGTGACCTACGGCGACTGAGGGGCGCCACAGGCCAGACGCTCGTGACCTACGGCGGCTGAGGGGCGCCACAGGCCACGCGCTCGTGACCTGCGGCGGCCGGAGGCGCTACGACCCGGCGATCCGGCTCTCGGCGTAGTCGAGCAGCTGCTCTGCGGTCCGGAAGCGGCGCTTGTCCTGGTCGCCCAGGAGCACCCCCACGATGCGCCGCCCGCCCCGGTCGGCGGCGAAGGCCAGGCAGAAGCCCGCGGCGGTGGTGAACCCGGTCTTCACCCCGATCACCCCCTCCGAGCCCAGCAGCTGGTTGCTGTTGCGCCAGGTGTGCCCGGGGATCTTGTACGTGCGCCGCGACACGATCGCGCGGAACGTCGGGTTCGCGAGGGCGGCCATGGTGAGCGTGGCCTGGTCGGCAGGGGTGGAGTAGGCGCGCGACGGCAGGCCGTCGGCGTTGGTGTAGAGCGTGTCGGCCATGCCGAGCCGCTTGGCGGCGGCGTTCATCTTGGCGACGAAGGCGCTCTTGCCGGGGCCGTAGGCGCGGGCCAGGGCGTTGGAGGCGTCGGCGCCCGAGGGCAGCATCAGGCCGTGGAGCAGTTCCTCGACCGTGCGGCGCTCGCCCTTGACCAGGGAGGCGCTGGTGGCGCCGTTGGCGATCGCGTGCCGTACGTCGACCTTCTTGATCGTGACGACGTCGCTGAGCCTCGCCTCGCGCAGCACGACGTAGGCGGTCATGATCTTCACGAGGCTGGCGACGGGCGCCCGCTTCGTGGCCCGCTTGGAGTAGTGGACGGTCCTGGCGGAGTCGACGACGTAGACCGCCCTGGCGGCCACCTCCGGTTGTGTCGCCGCCGTCGCCGGCGCCGTGGACAACACGGTCATGATCAGTACGGCCGAGCCGAAAGCACCCCCGATGCGCATGACCAGCAGCATGGCAGGAACTTGACCCCATTTCGGGGAAACGCGGCCGTGACCTGGGTAAATGATCGTTATCGGCCGTAAAACGGGGGAGATCATCATGGCTGGGAAGTTCATCATCAGCAAGGACAAGCGGGGAGAGTTCCGCTTCAAGCTCGTCGCGGCCAACGGGCAGACCATCGCGGTCAGCGAGGCCTACACCACCAAGGCGGCGTGCGTGAACGGCGTCGAGTCGGTGCGCAAGCACGCCGCCGAGGCGACCATCGTCGACGAGACGCTCGCGGCCGTCTGATTCTGGACTCGGGAGGCTCTCGTCAGGCGGCGAGGGCCTTCTTCGTGCTGCGGTGCCTGCGCCACAGGACGAACGCGACCACGGCCGCCAGCAGGATCAGCCCCGCGGTCAGCGGCGAGCTGGCGGCGATCTTCAGCCAGCCCCAGATCACGCTGTAGAGGGCGAAGGAGGTGACCGGCACCCACGTCAGGCAGCCCAGCGCGCTGGCCACCACGTACCAGGGGTAGGAGACCCGCAGCACGCCCGCCACCCAGGGGAGGGTGTGGCGCAGCACGGGCACCCAGAAGCAGCCGTAGACGGCCAGGGCTCCCCACTTCTCCACCACCCGCTCGACCCGCTGGATCTGCGCCCGCGGCAGGCGGCGGCCGAAGCGCGAGTCGTAGAGCTTCTCGCCCAGCTTGTAGCCGATCCAGTAGTAGGCCTGGAAGGCGCCGAAGAGGGCGATCGCGCCGAGCGTCACCCACAACCACAGCGGGAGGCCGAGCCAGGAGGCCGCGGTCGGATCAGGGATGGCGATACGTATCGGCATCGAGTTTTCCCACCCCTTAATCACGCGTTAGGTCAGCCTTACCTTATTTTATCGCCGTGGCCGGTGCCACATCGGCCGCCCCGCCTCAGTGGCTTGCAAGCTGGGGTCAAGCCGGGGTCAATCGCCTTCCCTTACACCTGTATGTGAGAGGGAAAGGGTGTTGATCATGACTTCGAGAAGCGCAGCGGTTCTGGCCACCGGCACAGCCCACACCGCCAAGCTGTTCGTCACCGCTCTGGTCTTCACCGGAGCATACGTCGGCTTCTCGGCCTACGACACCGCCAACTCCGCGCCCACCCAGACCCTCTCCCTGGCCTCGCAGACCGCCGAGGTCGCCACCCCGGTCGCCACGCCGGTCACCGCCGCGACCAGCGCCCCCGGCTCCATCGCCGTCAGCGTGCTGCGCTCCGGCGGCTGCCGCAGCGACCTGACCGCCTCCTCCGTCGCGGTCAACGCCGACCCGTCCTCGACGCTGCTGTACGGCTGGCGCCTGATGCGGTGGAGCCCCACCTCCAAGAAGTGGCACGCCCACCTGGCCGAGCACGCCGGCTTCTCCGGCTCCAAGCGTACCGTCGCCTGGGAGACCCGCGTCGTCGACAACCCCGGCTGGTACCGGATCGACCTGACCGTCAAGGGCGGGACCACCGTCAAGAGCGACCGTTTCCAGGTCACCTGCTGAGGCCCCGCCCTCCGGGCGTGATCAGGGGCTCGTGAGGATGACGAGCTGCCGCGTCGCCCGGGTCATGGCGACGTAACGGTCGACCGCCCCTTCGATGCCGTCGCCGAACGAATCGGGATCGACGAGCACCACCAGGTCGAACTCGAGTCCCTTGGCCAGCTCCGGCGTCAGCGACCTGACGCGGGGCGTCTCCTCGAACGAAGGATCACCGATCACGCAGGCGACTCCCTCGGCGTGCTCGGCGAGCCAGGCGCCGAGGATGGGCGCCAGCTCCGGCACCGTCCCCCGGGTGACGGGGATGCCGCTGCTGCGGATCGAGGCAGGCACGTTGGCGTCGGGCAGCGCCGCCCTGATGACTGGCTCGGCCTGCGCCATGACCTCCTCGGGCGTGCGGTAGTTGACAGCCAGCGAGGCCAGAGTCATCCGGTCGATCCCGACCCGCTCCAGCCGCTCCTGCCACGACTCGGTGAAGCCGTGGCGTGCCTGGGCGCGGTCGCCGACGATGGTGAAGCTCCGCGACGGGCAGCGCAGCAGGAGCATCTGCCACTGCGCGTCGGTCAGCTCCTGCGCCTCGTCGACGACGATGTGCGCGAACGGCCCGGCGAGCACGTCGGGGTCGGCGGTGGGCAACTCGGACTCGTCGACCAGGTTCCGCTGCAGGTCGGCCCTGCGCAGCTGCGTCACCAGCCCCTCGCCGTCGTCGTCGGCCTCGATGAGGTTGTCGACGACCTGGGCCATGCGCTCGCGCTGGACCGCCAGCGCGGCTTCCTGCCTGCGCTTGCGCCGCGAGGTCTCGGGGTCGCCGAGCCGTTGCCTGGCCGCGTCGAGCAGCGGCAGGTCGGAGACGGTCCACGCCTGGCCGTCGGCGCGGCGCAGCCGGCGGATCTCCTCGACGCTCAGCCACGGGGCGCACATCCGCAGGTAGGCGGGGACGGTCCACAGGTCGCCGACGAGGTCGGTCGCCTCGATCAGCGGCCAGGCCCGGTTGAACGCCGTCACCAGCGCGCGGTCGCGCAGCAGCGACTTGCGGAACAGCTCGGCCGAGATCTCGCCCCCGTGCTTGTCCATGAGGATCGTGACGAGCGCCTCCCAGATCTGGTCGCGGGCGTCGTTGTGCGGGGTGCCCGGCTCCGGCGCGTCGAACGCCTCGGCCCAGTCCTCCGCGCTCAGCCAGACGTCCTCCCAGTGGGTGGTGACCGTCATGCCGGTGGTGGGCGGGTTCTCGTAGAACCGCACGGCCGGTTCGATCGCCCCGACCATGTCGGCGGACGACTTCAGCCTGGCCACCTCGGGGTCGGACTCGGGCGCGGCCGTCGCGCCCTCGGGGACCAGGTCACGCAGCGTGCAGGTGCGCACGCCGTCCTCGCCCAGGCTGGGCAGGACGTCGGCGACGTAGGCCAGGTACGGCTGGTGCGGGCCGACGAACAGCACGCCGCCGTGGTGGCCGAGCCGGGGCTCGGAGTAGAGCAGGTAGGCGCTGCGGTGCAGCGCGACGACGGTCTTGCCGGTGCCGGGACCGCCGTCGACGACGAGGGCGCCGCTCGATCCGGCGCGGATGATGGCGTCCTGGTCGGCCTGGATGGTGCCGAGCACGTCACGCATGCGGGGTGAGCGGTCGGCGCCCAGGCTGGCGATGAAGGCCGACTGGTCGTCGAGCGCGGCGTGGCCCTCGAAGCCGTCGTCGGTGAACACCTCGTCCCAGTAGTCGCTGATCAGGCCGCGGGTCCACCGGTAGCGGCGGCGGCTGGCCAGGCCCATCGGGTTGCCGTGGGTCGCGCCGAAGAACGGCTCGGCGGCCGGCGAGCGCCAGTCGACCAGCAACCGGCGGCCGGTGGTGTCGGTCAGTCCGAGCCGCCCGATGTAGACGGGCTCGGGGTCGTCGGCGGAGACGATGCGGCCCAGGCACAGGTCCAGCCCGAAGCGCCGCAGGGCGCGCAGGCGAGCGGTCAGCCGGTGGATCTCCAGGTCGCGGTCCAGCGCCTGGCGGCCCTTGCCGCCGGGAGCCCTGCGCTCGGCGTCGAGTCGGGCCTCCAGCTCGGCGATCGATTCCTCGAGGCTCCGCGCGATGGCCGCGAAGTGCTTCTCGTCGGCGGCGATGAGGGCCGGGTCGGCCTTCTGGGACAGGCGGGCGGGAAGATCAAACGCGCTGATGGTCAACAGGTGATGCTCCGATCTGAGTCGCGTGCGGAGGGCGCGTGCGCGCGTGCCGATCGGGCACGGCCGCACCTACGTCCCCCGTTTCCGCAGGTTGTGGGCTCGGTGGTCGATTGTGCGGCATGACCGGGGTCTTGCCGCAAGCCCCCCACTGCGCTATACGTTGAGAGTGGAAAGGTGTGGTGCTCCCCTTTTCCGCCTCCCTCACGACTCCTGCCACTCCTGGCGCGTCAGCCTCATGGTGACCGAGTCCCACCACTGCCCGCCGATCGACACCGACCGCTCGTCGACGTGCTCGGCGCGGAATCCCAGCCGCTCGTAGAGCCGCATCGCGCCGGCGTTGTGGGCGTAGACCCCGAGCTCCACACTGGTGACGTCAGGCGAGGCGAACGCCTCGGCCAGCCCGGCCACGATCATGGCCTCGCCGTGCCCGCGACCGCGCGCCGCGGGTGACACGAGCACCATGCCGAGCCGTACCGCCCCGCCCGTGGAGCGCAGCATCAGGTGGCCGACCGGCGCGCCGCCCCGGTCCACGGCGACGTACGGCCGGCGGGTGGGATCGGCGGCGTGGAAGGCGACGAGCTGGCGAGGATCGAACGGCCAGCTGAACGCGGCCTTGCCCGACCAGACGACCAGGGACTCCTCGCTGTCGATCCAGGAGGCCACGATGGGAGCGTCGGTCGGCTCGAAAACCCGCAAGTCGGTCACCGGGACAGTTCTACCGCACGGACCGAGAACTCGAATCCCGCCTCCGGGTGAAAGAGGATGACACCCGAGGAACGGAGCCGAGGCTTGACCGTCGATGTGAGCCTGGCCGACGCGGAGCTGATCCAGCGGTCCAGGCGAGATCCCGCGCAGTTCGCGGCCCTGTTCGACAGGCACGCTCCCGCCCTGCACCGCTACGTGACCAGGCGGCTGGGCGAGCACCTGGCCGACGACGTGGTGGCGGAGACGTTCCTGGCCGCCTTCCGACGCAGGGCGAAGTACGACGTCTCCTACCCGGACGCCAGACCCTGGCTGTACGGCATAGCGGCCAACCTGATCGGCAGGCACCGCCGTACCGAGGTCCGGTTCTACCTGGCGCTGGCCAGGACCGGAGTCGACGAGGTGGCGGAGAGCTACGCCGACAGGGTGGAGGCACGGGTCACAGCCTCGGCGGCACAGCGCGATCTGGCGGGGGCGCTGGCGGTGCTGTCACCGGAGGACCGTGAGGTGCTGCTGCTCATCGCCTGGGCGGACCTGAGCTACGAGGAGACCGCCGCGGCCCTGGGCATCCCCGTCGGCACGGTCCGCTCGCGGCTGCACCGGGCCAGGAGGAAGACGCGCGAGGCGCTGGGCGGCGTTGACCCGACCGCGGAGCAGGAGGAGGACCATGGATGACCTGAAGCTCCTGCGGGAGCTGCGGGCCGACGCGCCGGAGCCCGACGCCGACATGCTGCGCGAGCTGCGCAAGCGGGCGCTCAGGCGCCGGCGGAGGTTGCCGGTGATGCCGTCGGTCCTCGTCGTGGCGGTGGCGGCGGCGGCCGTCGTGGTGGCGACGGCCGAGCGGCCGCAGGTCACGCAGGCCGTACCCGCGACGGTGCTGCTGAACGCGGAGACCGCGCTGGAGCAGGCGGCCAGGGCGGCGGAGAAGCGGGCGGCGCCCTCCAGGCCGCGACCCGACCAGTGGCAGTACACCAGGACCCTCGGCGTGCAGCCGGCGACGGGCGAGCGGACCGAACAGGAGCAGTGGATCCGCTACGACGGCAAGCAGACCGCCTCCCGACGGCCGGACGGGACCATACGTGTGGTCGACGTGGCGCCCGACCCCGGCGACGACGACCTGCCGCCCCAGGGCTACGCGCGCAAGCTGGCCGAGCTGCCCACCGATCCCGACGAGCTGCTGCGTCACGTGACGGGCGACCGTCACTGGATCGACCTGCCCAAGGGCGAGGGCTCGGCCGAGGGCGGCGAGGATCCCGCCTCGCGCGCCTACCGGGTGCTCGGGGTCTACCTCGGCCAGCAGGCGGTCATGCCGCCCAAGCTGGAGGCGGCCATCTTCCGCGCGCTGGCCAAGATCCCCGGCGTGACCATCGAGCAGGGCGTCACGGACGCCGCGGGACGGGTGGGGCTGGGCATGTATCGACCCGAGCTGGGTTACGACCCCACGGTCTCGCGCCGCTACCGCATCTTCGACCCGACCACCTACCGGGTGCTCGCCGACCAGACGATCTACCTGCAGGACTACCTGATCCGGGGCGAGGTCGCCTTCAGGAAGGGCTCGGTCTTCTCCGTCACGGTCCTCGGCTCCGGCATCGTCGACAACCCAGGCGACGTGCCCTAACGCGCCCTGGCCTGGCGGGCTGCCTCGACCCAGCGGGCCACGCCGACTCGCTCGGCCACCTCCAGCGCCTTGTCGTAGTGGCGGCGCGCCTCGTCGGGCTGGCCGAGCCGGACAGCCAGGTCGCCGAGGGTCAGCGCCACCGGCCACAGGGCGACCACCCCGGTGCCCGCTCCGGCGATGCGGTCGGAGAAGGGCACCAGCTTGTCGTAGCAGTCGACCATGCGCTCGCGGTCGTCGAGCAGCATGCCGGCCAGCGCCCGCCAGGTCATGGCGAGCTCGTAGAGGTAGTCGGGCCTGACCGGCGGCCTGGTGGCCGCGACGGCGCGGGCGTCCTTCTCGTGACCGGCGGAGGCCAGGGCCAGCGCGTAGGCGTCGAGGGTCCACTTGGCGCCGCGCTGGTGGGCCTCGGCGAGCACGTCGACCATGTCGGCGGCGCGTCCCTCGACCAGGTGCAGGCAGAACGTCGTGATCAGCGGCAGGTCCTGGCGGCCTTCGAGCATGCCGGCGCGGGCGGTCATGCGGGCCGCCTCGCGGTAGGCCTTCTCGGCGGCGGGGTAGTCGCCGGCGATCATGAGCTTCTGCCCGGCGTACCAGGCGACGACGGCGGCGGGCGCGGACAGGTCGTACTGCTTGGCCAGCTGCTCGGCCGCGCGGGCGTGCCGGTCGGACTCGGCGAACTGGCCGCGGGCCGCCGCGCACTCCAGCAGCACCAAGTGGGCCAGCGCCTGCACGGCCATCTGGCCTGAGCTGCGCGCGACCTCCAGCAGCTCGCGCCCGATGGTCTCGCGCATGTCGACGGCGGGGATGTCGTAGGACTGCCGCAGGCGCCCGCTCAGCGCCGCCGCCAGCAGGGCGGGGTCGCCGCTCTGGCGGGCCAGCTCCAGCGCCTCCAGCGAGGCCTGGCGGCCGCGCTCGGGCGAGGAGGAGCCCTCCAGCTCCAGGGCGAGCGTGGTGAGCAGGCTGGCGCGCAGGGTCTGCTCGCCGGCCGGCAGCTCGATGAGCGCCTTCTCGGTGACGTCGACGACGTCCCACGCGGTGCGGGTGAAGTCGCGCGCCATGCCCTTGTGGGGGACGGCCAGCGACGCCGCGACGCGGGCGGTGATCTCCAGGTCCTTCAGCGGCAGCGCCAGGTCCATCGCCTGGCGGCGCAGCTGGCGGGCCGCGGTCATGTCGCCGCACAGGGCCAGCGCCAGGATCTGGCGCAGCATGATCAGCAGGCGCTCGCGGGTGTCGCCGCTGCCCGACCGGTCGAAGGCCGTCAGCGCCTGCTCCCACAGCTGGGCCGCCTCGCGGTAGGCCCAGCGGCGCTCAGCCTGCTCGGCCGCGAGCTTGGCGTAGGTGACCGCCTGGTCGGTGGCGTCGGCCGCGAAGTAGTGGTGGGCCAGCGCCGGCACGTCGTTCCGGTTGCGGCGCTCGATCACCGAGGCGACGGCGGCGTGCAACCGCGTGCGGCGCAGCCGGGAGGCGTCGGAGTAGATCGTGTCGCGCACCAGGTCGTGGTCGAAGCGCAGCATGCCGGGACCGGGCTCGGTGACCAGGCCCGCCAGCAGGGCGGCCTCGACCGCCTCCACGACGGCGTCCTCGTCGCCGCCCGCGACGTCGACCAGCACGTCGACGTCGACGTCACGCCCGATCACCGCGGCCTGCAGCAGGATCTGCTGCGCGCCCTGCGGCAGGCGGGAGATGCGCCGGCGCAGCACGTCGCGCACGCCGGAGGGCACCGCGGAGAGCACCTCGGCGGCGTCGGCGCGCTCGGCGTCGAGAAGGCGCACGGTCTCGCGCACGAAGAACGGGTTGCCGCCGGTGCGCTCGACGATCGACTCGATCGCCTGGCTGTCGATCTCGCGCACGCAGGTGGCGCGGACCAGCTCGGCGGCGGCCTTCGGGTCGAGCCCGCTCAGCGCGACCCGCACCGGGCTCAGCCTGGCCAGCGCGGCCAGCACGTCGGCCTGGCGGTCGTCGAGCTCGCTGTCGCGGCAGGTCACCACGAGGAAGACCCGGCTGGTGGCCAGCAGGCTGGGCAGCGCGCGCAGCAGGGCCAGGGTCTGGTCGTCGGCCCAGTGGAGGTCTTCGAGGGTCAGCAGCACGGGAGCGCTGCGCGCCACCCCGGCCAGGTAGCCGCCCACCGCGCGGTGCATGCGGAAACCGCCGGAGACCTCGTCGTCGTCGGGATCGGGGTCGGCGTCGGCGAGCATGGGCGCCAGCAGCGTGCCGTACTCGCCGGGTCCCGTCTGGTCGATCAGCTTGCGAAGGATCTGCACCCAGCCCCATCCGGGCGGGGTGGCGCTGGAGTCGGGGCAGGCGCCGTTGGCGGTGCGCCAGCCGTCGCGCGTGAGCCGGGTCTCGACCTGGCGCACCAGGGTGGTCTTGCCCGCGCCCGCGTCGCCGGTGACGATGGCCACCTCGAAGCGGCCGGTGCGGGCGGCGGCGGTGGTGAGCCTGGTCAGCTCCGCGTCGCGGCCCACGAACGGCTCCGGCTCCAGCGGCGGCGGCTCCACGGGCGTGGCCGGGCGCGGCGGCCAGGTGTCGGTGACCGGCGGCTTGGCGGCCTGGCGCTGCGGCAGCACCAGCTCCAGCTCGGGCGACTGGGCGAGGATGTCGGACTCGAGCTTGCGCAGGGCGGGCCCGGGGTCGATGCCCAGCTCGTCGGCGAGGATGGTGCGGGCGCGGCGCAGCGCGGCCAGCGAGTCGCCCTGGCGCCCGCAGCGGTACAGGCCCAGGCCCAGCAGCCGCCACCCCTCCTCGCGCAGGGGGTTATCGGTCGTCATCGCCTCGAGGTCGGGCACGGTCTCGGCGTGCATGCCCAGGCGCAGCCCGGTGTCGGCGTGGCGCTCGCGGGCGACCAGCCGCAGCTCGGTGAGGCGGTTGACCTCGGCCTCCGCCCACGGCTGGTCGGCGAAGTCGGAGTAGGGCGTGCCGCGCCACAGGCCCAGGGCCTTCTCCAGGCGGGCGCGGGCGCTCGACGGGTCGTCCTGGTCGAGGTGCTCGCCCGCCGCGCGGACCAGCTGCTCGAAGCGGAGCGCGTCGACCTGCTCGGCGGCGACCCGCAGCGCGTAGCCGCTGGCGACGGTGATGAGCAGCCGGTTGGGCCCGCCGCGGGGACGGCCGGGCTCCAGCACGCGGCGCAGCCGTGAGATGTAGACCTGGAGTCCCGACTGCGCGCCCTTGGCGGTGTCGTCGGACCACAGGTCGTAGAGCAGGGTGTCGACCGGGACGACCTGGCCCCTGGCCACGAGCAATCGGGCGAGGACGGCCCGTTGCCGCAACCCGCCGAGGTCGAGTTCGTCGCCGTTGTCGTTGTAGGCCTCGACCGGCCCCAGAACCCGGAACGCCACTGAACCAGTCACCATGTCAGCCGCCACGCTATGCGCGCATCCGAAGAGCGCACAAGGTCTTTGTTCTGTTCGGATAACGCGTCACTGCTCGGCCTTCACCGGTTCGCTCGTGGAGGTCCGGCCTTCGCGCCTGCGCAGCAGCGCCCAGGCTCCGAGTGCCAGCCCTCCGAAGGGGATCTCGATAGTGTAGGTCCAGAAGCCGAACAGCAGCGCGGTGGCCGCCGCAGAGGCGTTGTCGACGCCGAAATAGACCATGGCTCCGGCGATGCCGGCCTCCATGAATCCCGCCCCGCTGGGGGTGATCACGGCACTGGTCAGCACCCTCGACAGCGCGAAGACCGCGATCGACTGGGCCAGGCCCGGATAAGCTCCCGTCGCCTTCATGCACTCGACCATGATGAGCCATTGGAGGCCCAGGAAGGCGATCATTCCGAGGGAGAGTCCGACGCCCCTGGTCCGCACCAGCCCGGCGATGTCGCGCCGGAGGTTGTCGAGAGCCTGGGAGGCGTTCCACCGCGCCGGTGTGATCTTGTCGAGCGCCCTGCCGAGCAGGAGGGCCGCGCGGTCCCAGTAGAGGGCGGCGGCCAGCACCACCACGATCCCCAGGATGGACAGCGCTCCGGTCCAGCCCGCCTTGGCGACGGCGGGGTTGGGCACCTGCCCGGCGCTGAGCAGGGCGATGATGCCGACCGCGGGCAGGATGAACCTGAACAGGGTGTTCCACACGCCGCTGACCAGCGTCATGGTCACGATCGGCCGGTTGGCGAACCCCCACCCCTTGGCCATCGCGAACGTCAGCGCCACACCCGCCGCGCCGCCGAAGGGCAGCACGTTGCTCACCGCGCTGCCCGCCGCGTTGAGCGTCAGCGCCTGGGTGTGGTTGAGGCCGGGCATCGAGTTGGTCAGCACGAAGGTGTAGGCGATCAGGCTGGCCAGCCAGGTCGCGGTCATGAGGGCGATCGTGCCGAATCCGAGTCCGGCGAACTGCGCGCCGATCTGGGCCCAGGAGACGGGCCTGCCGGTGAGCCAGCCGATGATCTGCGGCAGGAACACCACGAGCGTCGTCGCCAGCGCGAGCGACAGCACCGAGAGCGTGATCTGGAGCCAGGTCTTCTTCATCGGGGTCTAGTGTGCCTGGTTCCGTCCCATAGCTCGTTATAAGGTAAGCCTGCCCTAATTAAGGTAAGCCTTACCTAAAGGAGAGCTCCATGTTGCGTGCCGTACTCGCGGCACTGGTCGCCGCGGCCGTGCTGACGGCCTGCGGATCGGCCCAGGAAACCGCGGGCGCGTCGGGTGAGACCCGCGCCGTACAGCACGACGCGGGCACCACCCAGGTGCCCGTCTCGCCCAAGCGCATCGTCTCGATGAGCGTGACGATGACCGGTCACCTGCTGGCCGTCGAGGCCCCCGTCGTGGCCTCGCAGGCCACCCCGCCCAGCCCGATGACCGACGCCGGCGGCTTCTTCAAGCAGTGGGGCCAGGTGGCCTCCCAGCGCGGAGTGCAGGTGCTCTACCAGGGCTTCGAAGCGAACCTGGAGAAGGTGGTGGAGTTCAAGCCCGACCTGATCGTCGGCTCCGCCTCCGGCCAGGACAGCAGCGCCAAGATCTTCGACCAGCTCAAGGCCATCGCGCCGACCGTGCTCTACCGCTACGACAACACCACCTGGCAGGACCTGACCAGCAAGCTCGGCCAGGCCCTCGGGCTGGAGGCGAACGCGAGCAAGGCGATCGCCGCCTACGACCAGAAGGTGGCCCAGGTCAAGAGCGCCGTGCAGACCGGCGGCAAGGACGCCGTCGTGGTGCGCGACAACAACACCGACATCCCCGTCTTCACCGCCGAGTCGGCCCAGGGCGCCCTGCTGACCTCGCTCGGCTTCACCCTGCACGCCATCGACCCTTCGCTGGCCGCCGCCTCCAGCAAGGAGGGCGGCAACCGCAAGGACATCGTCAACGTCGCCCAGGAGAACGTCGTGAAGGCCTTCGGCGACAGCTCGGTGTTCTTCGCCGGGCACAGCGCCGAGCAGATCTCCGCCACCCAGGCCAAGCCGCTGTGGAAGGACCTGCCGGCTGTCGCCGACAAGCGTGTCTACGACCTGGGGCTGGAGGCCTTCCGCATCGACTACTTCAGCGCGAGCGCCATCCTCGACCGGATCCAGCAGCAGCTCGCCTGAGCAGCCAGGCCAGGTAAAGGCCGCCCAGCACGCCGGTCAGCACGCCCACGGGCAGCTGGCCGGCGGTGGGCAGGCGCTGGGCCAGCAGGTCGGCTGTGGTGAGCAGGAGCGCCCCGGTGACGGCCGAGGCGGCGACGCCGGGACCGGGCGCCCTGGTCAGGCGCCTGGCCAGCTGGGGCGCGGCCAGGGCGACGAAGGTGATCGGGCCGGAGACCGAGACGGCCACGCCCGACAGCGCCACCGCCACGACCAGCAGGGCCAGCCGCAGCCGCTCCACGCGCAGGCCCAGCCCGCTCGCGACCTCCTCGCCCAGCTCCAGCATCGACAACGACCGGCTCAGCAGCAGCGCCGCCGGCAACGCCGCGACCAGGGTGAGGGCCAGCGGCCAGACCCGGTCCCAGCCCGCTCCCGCGAGGCTGCCGATCAGCCACATCTTGGCGTTCTGGGCGTCGTAGAGGTCGGCGCGGGTGAGCAGGTAGGCGATGGCCGAGTGCAGCATCGCGTTGACCCCGATGCCGACCAGCACCAGCCTCGTCCCGCCGACGCCGCGCTTGAACGCGAGCGCGTAGACCAGCGCCCCGGCCAGCAGCCCGCAGCCCAGGGCGCCGGGCAGCACGGCGCCGCCGACGAGGATCATGAAGACCGCTCCCGCCGCCGCTCCCGCGTTGACCCCGATGAGGTCGGGGGTGCCGAGCGGGTTGCGGGTCAGGCTCTGCACGATGGCCCCGCTCGCGCCGAGCGCCGTCCCCACGAGCAGGCCCAGCAGCACCCGGGGAGCGCGGAAGCGGTGCACCACCAGGTCGGCGGTGGCGTCGCCGTACCCGAGCAGCGAGGCCAGGGCCCGGCCGGGGCTCAGGGCCGACCCGGTCGACATCGCCAGGATCGACACGACGGCGAGCAGCAGGAGCAGGACCGCCACGACGCTCGCCCCTCGCACGTGGACGCGCAGCGACCAGGCCGCCAGGCGCAGGGTTCTCACGCGAACCTCCTGCGCCGCAGCAGGTAGATGAAGATCGGGGCGCCCACGAAGGCGGTGACGATGCCGCTCTCCAGCTCCGCGGGCCGTACGATCACGCGGCCCAGCACGTCGGCGGCCAGCAGCAGCGCGGGCGCGACGACGGCGGAGAAGGCGAGCACCCAGCGGTGGTCGGCGCCGGTGAAGGCGCGCACGGCGTGCGGGGCCATGAGGCCGATGAAGCCGATCGGTCCCGCGGCGGCCGTCGCGGCGCCGCACAGCAGCGTCACCGCCAGCGCGGCCAGGATCTTCGTACGGCTCAGCCGGAGCCCGAGGCTCCTGCCCACGTCCTCGCCGAGCGACAGGGCGTTCAGCCCGCCTCCCAGGGCTAGGGCGAGCAGTGTCCCGGCGGCCACGAAGGGGGCGACCTGGACCACGATCTCCATCGAGCGGCCGTTGAGCGCCCCCACGTCCCAGTAGCGCCACTGGTCGAAGACGCCGGCGTCGAGCGAGAGCGCCGCGTTGACGGCGCCCAGCAGGCAGGCGCTGATGGCGGCGCCGGCGAGCACGAGGTGGTCGGCGCCGATCAGGTGCACCGCGACGGCGGCCAGCAGGGCGCCCGCCATGGAGAACCAGACCCAGACGGTCAGGTCCTCGACCCCGAAGAACATGATCGCGCAGACCACCGCGAGCGAGGCGCCCATGTTCACGCCGAGCAGTCCGGGGTCGGCGAGGGGGTTGCGGGTGAGCGCCTGCATGATCGCCCCCGACAGCCCCAGGGCGGCGCCGACGCACAGGCCCAGCAGCGTGCGGGGGATGCGCAGGTCGTGGACGATCGAGGAGGCCTGGCCCGCGTCGGGGTGCCAGAGCACCTGCCAGACGGTCGCCGGATCGAGCGACTGGGCCCCGACGGCGATGCTGAGCCCCGCGACCAGCGCCAGCACGGCGAGGCAGAGGCCGAGACCCGTCCAGCGCATAACGTCCTCTCTTTTAGGTAAGGCTTACCTTAGCTTGACCAAGCCGTCATGGTCGATCTAACTTAGGCAAGCCTTACCTAATGACTCGGGGAGCTGGATTGGATCTCCAAGGCAGGCATGCCTTAGTCACCGGCGGCGCGGGCGGCATCGGCAAGGCAGTCGACACCGCCCTGCGCGCGGCCGGCAGCAGGGTCACCGTGCTCGACCTCGACACCTCGGTCGACGTCACCGACTCCGCCCAGGTGGATCGAGCCGTCGAAGCCGCCGAGCAGGCGACGGGCCCGATCGACATCCTCGTGAACGTCGCCGGCGCCCTGTGCCACGGACCGGTGACCGCGCTCACCGACGCCGAATGGCGCCGCGCCTTCGCCGTCAACGCCGACGGCGTCTTCCACACCTGCCGGGCCGTGGCCCGGCACATGATCCCGCGGCGGAGCGGCGCCATCATCACCGTCTCCTCCAACGCCGCGGGAGTGCCGCGCGCGCATCTTTCCGCCTACGCCGCCGCCAAGGCCGCGGCCACCATGTTCACCAAGTGCCTGGGGCTGGAGCTGGCTCCGCTCGGCATCCGCTGCAACGTCGTGGCACCCGGCTCGACCGACACCGAGATGCTGCGCGCGCTGCCGGGCGACCCCGTGAACGGCTCGCCCGGGCGCTTCCGCATCGGCATCCCGCTGGGCCGCGTCGCCCAGCCCGCCGACGTCGCGGAAGCCGTGCTCTTCCTGGCCTCAGACCGCGCCAGGCACATCACCATGCACGAGCTCTACGTCGACGGCGGCGCTTCTCTCTGACGATTGGACCCCCTGAATGTCTTCACCCGGGCTCGCCCCGGCCGGCGGCATGCTGTCCGCCTACCGGCCCGACTCCACCTTCGTCTTCTCCACCTCGCGCGGCACGCTGCTGGCCGAGGGCGTCTACTTCGCGGTGCCGCACTCGGTGCGGCCCGCCGGGCTGGCCGACCTGCCCGCGCGGGTCAGCGGCTCGCTGCGGGTCGCGCTGGCGGCCGGGCACGAGCGTCCCATCGTGGTGGGCGCCGTCCCGTTCGCGCCCGACGCGGCCGCGTGCCTGGCCGTCCCGGTCTCCGTACGGCAGGCGCCCGCGCCCTCCGGGGCGGCACGGCAGGCGGCACCGCCCCCTGGCCAGCTCCCTCAAGCCGAGCCCTTCCCCACCCCCGACGGCTACCGGCGGGCCGTCGCCGACGCGGTCGCCGGCCTGCGCGCCGGCCGCCTGGAAAAGGTCGTGCTCGCCCGCACCCTGCGCCTGCCCTTCCACGGCGACCTGGCCGCCGTGCTGTCGGCCCTGGCCGCCCACGACCCCTCCGGCTACGCCTACTCCGTGCCCCTGCCCGGCGGCCGCACCCTGCTCGGCGCCAGTCCAGAACTGCTCGTCTCCCGCACCGGCACCCGCGTGGTGGCCACCCCGATGGCCGGCTCGCTGCCCCGCTCCTGCGACCCCGCCCCGCTGCTCGGCTCCAGGAAGGACCGCCACGAGCACGCCCTCGTCGTCGCGGCAGTCGCCGAGGCGCTGCGGCCCCACTGCCGCTCGCTGACGGTGCCCGCCGAGCCGAGCCTGACCGCCACCGCGACCATGTGGCACCTGGCCACCACCGTCACCGGCGAGCTGGCCGACCCCGGGACCACCTCGCTCACCCTGGCCGCCGCCCTGCACCCGACGCCCGCCGTCGGCGGCGTGCCGACCGCCGACGCCCTGCGCGTCATCGGCGAGCTGGAACCCTTCGACCGCGGCTTCTACGCCGGGATGGTCGGCTGGGAGGACGCCTCGGGCGACGGCGAGTGGGCGGTGACGCTCCGCTGCGCCGTGGCCGACGGCGCCACGATCACCCTCTTCGCCGGCGCGGGCATCGTCTCCGGCTCCGACCCCGAGGCGGAGCTGGCCGAGACGAGCGCCAAGTTCGCCACCGCCCTGCGCGCGATGGGCCTGGCGCAGGAGCACGCCGATGCCTGACTTCACCCCGTGGCCGGAGGAGGTCGCCTCCGAATACCGGGCCCTGGGCTACTGGCGCGGCCAGAGCTTCGGCCAGTGGCTGCGCGAACTGGCCCGACGTCACGGACCGCGCGAGGCCGTCGTCGCCGGCGACGTGCGCCTGACCTACACCGCGCTCGACCTGGCCGCCGACCGGCTGGCCTCAGGGCTCGCCGGCCACGGCCTGCGCAGGGGAGAGCGGGTGGTGGTGCACCTGCCGAACGGCGCCGCCTTCTTCGAGGTGGTCTTCGCCCTGTTCCGCCTCGGGGCGCTGCCGGTCTTCGCGCTGCCCGCGCACCGCCGCGGCGAGATCGCCCACCTGGCCGGGCAGAGCGGCGCCACCGCCTACGTGACGACGCGTGACCTGGCCGTCGACTCCCCGGTGCCCACGCTCCACGCCGACGCCCTGCCGTACGCCGAACCCCGGGAGCTGGACGGGCCCGCCGCCTCCGACGTCGCCTTCCTGCAGCTGTCGGGCGGCAGCACCGGCCTGCCCAAGCTGATCCCGCGCACCCACGACGACTACCTCTACAGCGTGCGCGCCAGCGCACAGATCTGCGAGCTGTCCGAGGAGAGCGTCTACCTGTGCGCGCTGCCGGTGGCGCACAACTTCCCGCTCAGCTCGCCCGGCGTGCTCGGCGTGCTGCACGCGGGCGGCCGGGTGGTGATGGCGCCCGCGCCCACCCCCGACGTCGCCTTCCCCCTGATCGAGAAGGAGCGGGTGACGATGACCGCCCTGGTGCCGCCGCTGGCGCTGGTGTGGATGGCCGCGCGCAGGAAGCACGACCTGTCCAGCCTGCGGGTGCTCCAGGTGGGCGGCGCCACCTTCCCGCCCGAGGCCGCGCGGCGCGTCGGCAGGGAGCTGGGCTGCCGGCTCCAGCAGGTCTTCGGCATGGCGGAAGGCCTGGTCAACTACACCCGCGCCGACGACCCCGACGACATCGTGCACACCACGCAGGGACGGCCGATCTCGCCCCACGACGAGGTGCTGATCGTCGCCCCCGACGGCCGGCCGGTCGCCCCCGGCCAGGTGGGCGAGCTGCTCACCCGCGGCCCCTACACGATCCGCGGCTACTACCGCGACGCCGACCCGTCGGCCTTCACCGACGACGGCCACTACCGGACCGGAGACCTGGTGCGGCGCACGCCCACCGGCCACCTCGTCGTCGAGGGCCGCGCCAAGGACCTGATCAACCGCGGCGGCGAGAAGGTCTCGCCCGAGGAGGTCGAGGCCTGCCTGCTCGCCCACCCCGCCGTCCTGGACGCGGCCGTCGTCTCGCTGCCCGACCCCTACCTCGGCGAGCGCAGCTGCGCGTTCGTCCTGCCCGGCGGGACGCCACCGACCGCCGCCGAGATCCGGGCGTTCGTCCGCGACCAGGGCCTGGCCGCCTACAAGGTGCCCGACCGGGTGGAGTTCGTCACCGCCTTCCCCACCACCGGGGTCGGCAAGACCAGCAAGAAGGAACTGCGCGCCGCGTTGCGCGCCGGCCTGCGAGGAGAGGTCTGACCATGGCACTACCCGCGATCCCCGCCTACGAGCTGCCCGCCGCCCTGCCGGACAACCGGGTCGGCTGGCGGCTCGAGCCCGCGCGCGCCGCGCTGCTGATCCACGACATGCAGAACCACTTCCTGGCGCCCTTCGAGTCGGAGCCCATCCCGACGGTGATCGACAACATCCTCGGTCTGCGCGAGATGTGCGAGGCGGCCGGCATCCCCGTCTTCTACTCCGCCCAGCCCGACTCGCAGACACCCCGCCAGCGCGGGCTGCTGACCGACTTCTGGGGCCGCGGACTCGGCGACCCGTACGGCGCGGCGATCGTCGACGCGCTGCGGCCGGACGACCCCGCCCGCGTCCTCACCAAGTGGCGCTACAGCGCGTTCGTCCGCACCGACCTGGCCGACCGGCTGGGCAGCCGCGACCAGCTGCTGATCACCGGCATCTACGCCCACATCGGGGTGCAGGCCACCGCACTCGACGCGTTCATGCGCGACATCCAGCCCTTCGTGGTCGGCGACGCGGTCGCCGACTTCTCGCTGGAGCACCACGTGGGCGCGCTGGAGTACGTGGCGCAACGTTGCGCCCAGGTCGTCTCGGCCAAGGAGCTGTCGGTGGTGCCGCGATGATGCGCGAATACGTGGCCTCGCTGCTCGACGGCGTCGTGCCGGGCGACGACGAGAACCTGTTCGACCACGGGCTCGACTCCGTCCGGCTGATGATCGTCGCCGAGCGGCTCGAGGTCGACTTCGCCGACCTGGCCGAGCGGCCCACCCTGCGCGCCTGGGCGGAGCTCGCGGGTGAATGAGCTACCGCTGACGCCCGCGCAGGAGGGCATCCGGACCGGGCAGGCACTCGACCCGCTGTCGCCGATCTACAACGCTGGCGAGTACGTCGAGATCGTCGGGCCGCTCGACGTGGAGCGGTTCTCGGCGGCGCTGCGGTCCGTCATCGACGCGGCCGACGCCCTGCACACCAGGTTCGACGCGGGCGTGCAGGTCCTCCGCCGGGAGCCGTGGTCGCTGCACGTGGCCGCCCCCGCCGGGCTCGACGAGGCGCTCGGCTGGATGCGGGCCTCGCTGGAGCGACCCGTGGACCTGGCCGCCGGGCCGCTGTTCACCCAGGCGCTCTTCGTCCTGGGTGAGCGGCACCACCTGTGGTACCAGCAGATCCACCACATCGCCGCCGACGGCTACGCCTTCTCGCTGCTGGCCGGGCAGGTCGCCGCCGTCTACAACGGCGCCCCGGCCGGACTCGCGCCCTTCGTGCCCGCCACCGCCACCGGGGACGAACGGGACCGGGCGTACTGGCTCGGCCACCTCGACGGCGCGCCGGAACCCGTCTCGCTCGCCGCGCCCGCACCGCCCGGCGGCGTCGTGCGCTCGACCGGCGCACTGCCGTACCGGGGGGCCGACCTGGCCGAGCGGGTGATCGCCGCCACCGCGAGCCACCTGGCCGCCTGGACCGGCGCGGACGAGGTCGTGCTCGGCCTGCCCGTGATGGGCAGGCTCGGCACCGGCCTGCTGCGGGTGCCGTGCATGGCGATGAACATCGTGCCGTTGCGCGTGCGCGTGCCGTACGGCGGGGCCTTCGACGCCCTGTGCGGCGAGGTCGCCCGCGCGGTCCGCGACAGCAGGCCGCACCACGGCTACCGCTACGAATGGCTGCGCCGCGACCTGCGGCTGGTGGGCGGGGAGCGGCGGCTGTTCGGGCCCGTCGTCAACCTGCTGCCCTTCCGCCGGCCGCTGGCCTTCGGGGAGGCGACCGGCACGGTGCGCACCCTGTCGGCCGGGCCCGTCGAGGACCTGTCGGTGACCGTCTCCGACCGTGTCGTCCTGGAGGCCAACGCGGCCGCCTACTCGGCCGAGGAGGTCGAGGGGCATCTGGAGAGCTGGCTGGAGCACTTCGGCAAGCTCCTGTCCGGCCGTCCCGTACGGCACGGCAGCCCGCTCGACGGCGGGCCGCTTCCCGCCCCCGCCGTGCCGGTCGCCTGCCTGCTGCGGGCACGGGCGGCGGAACGTCCCTTCGAGGGGGCCGTGGAGCTGGGCGGTCGGCGGCTGACGTACCGGGAGCTGATGAAGGCGGCGCAGGCTTTCGGCGAACAGGTCGACGGCGCCGGGCTCGTCGGCGTCCTGCTGCCGCGCGGCGTCGAGGCGATCGTCGCCGTCGTCGGCTGCGTCCTGGCCGGCGCCGCCTACCTGCCCCTCGACCCTGCCTGGCCGAAGGCGCGGCTGGACGCGGTGCTCGCCGACGCCCGGCCCGACGTGCTCGTGACCCCGTCGGGGGTGGAACGGCTCTCCACCGGCTCGCCCTGCGACCTGGCCTACGTCATGTACACCTCGGGCTCCACCGGACGGCCCAAGGGGGTGGCGGTCGGCCACGAGGCGCTCGCGCAGTTCGTGTCCGGGGCGAGCGCCCGCTACGGGATCACCGCCGAGGACCGGGTGCTGCAGTTCGCGCCGCTGCACTTCGACGCGTCCGTGGAGGAGATCTTCCTCACGCTGTGCGCGGGCGGATGCCTGGTGCTGCGCACCGACGACATGATCGCGTCGGTGCCCCGGCTGCTGCAGGCGTGCGCCGACCTCGGCATCACCGTGCTCGACCTGCCGACCGCCTACTGGCACGAGGTCGCCCACGCCCTGGCCGCCGGGCTGTGCACGCTGCCCGCCGGGGTGCGCACGGTCATCATCGGGGGAGAGGCGGCCCAGCCCGCGCGCGTGGCCGACTGGCACGCCGCCGTGGGGGCGGGCGTGCGGTTGATCAACACCTACGGGCCCACCGAGGCCACCGTGGTCGCCACCGCGGCCGACCTCGTGCCGGGCGACCCCGAGGCGCCCATCGGGCGGCCGCTGCCGGGGGTACGGCTGGCCGTCTCGCGAGGGGAGCTGGTGATCAAGGGGGACGGGGTGGCCCGGGGGTACGTGGGCGGTGACGGGTTCGGCCGCGTGTACCGGACGGGGGACCGGGTGCGGGTCAGGAGGGACGGGCAGCTCGTCCACCTGGGGAGGGTGGACGACGAGTTCAAGATCAGCGGGCATCGGGTGGATCCCGGGGAGGTGGAGGCGGCGCTGCTCGCGCATCCCTCGGTGAGGGAGGCGGCGGTGGTGGGGCGCGTCGGGGGCGGCGGGGTGCGGCACCTGGCGGCCTTCGTAGTGGGGGACGCCGCCGACCTGCGGGGGCACTTGCGGGCGGTGTTGCCGGCCGCGCTGATTCCTGGGCACATCGCGTACGTGGGGCGGTTGCCGCGGACGGGGTCGGGCAAGATCGACCGCGCGGCCCTTCGCGACTCGCTCGACGACCCGACCCCGGCGCCGGACGAGGCCCTCGCGGCCGTCTCCGTGCCCGGCGCGTCGTCTGGCGCTGTGTCCGCTGCCTCTGTGTCCGCTGCCTCGCCCGTTTTCGCGGCGGTCCTCGACGTCTGGCGTGAGGTGCTCGGCATTCCCGAAATATCCCCCGAAGCCGACTTCTTCCTCCTCGGCGGCACCTCGCTCCAGACCATCCAGGTCGTCAACCGCCTCTCCGTCCTCCTCGGCCGCCAGATCCCCGGCACCCTCGTCTTCCGCCACCCCACCCCCACCACCCTGGCCGCGGCCCTGCAGGGCGCCCAGACCGCCGACGCGCCCTGGGAGCGGGACGCGTGCCTCCCCGACGACGTCCGGCCCCGCCGTACGCCGCGTGCCGGAGCCGTCCTGCTCACCGGCGCGACCGGCTTCGTGGGCAGGCACCTGCTGGCCGAACTGCTCGCCTCCACCGACGCCCGCGTCGTGTGCCCCGTGCGCGACCCGAGCCGCCTGCCCGCCCATCCGCGCGTGCTCGCCGTACCCACTGACCTGACCACCCCCGGCTGGACCGCCGGCCTGCCGCGCGTCGACGCGGTCTACCACAACGCCGCCGTCGTCAGCGTGACCCGCGGCTACGCCAGCCTGAGCCCCGTGAACGTCGGCGCCACCATCGACGTCCTTCGCCTGGGCGTCCCCGTGCACCACGTGTCGACCCTCGCCGTCGCCCCGTCCGGCCGCCCGATCCCCGAAGACTTCGTCCCGGCCCACGACGGCCTGCGCGACGGCTACCAGCGCAGCAAGTGGGCCGCCGAGGAGCTCGTACGGCAGGCGCTCGAACGCGGCCTGCCCGCCACCGTCCACCGCCTCGGCAGGGTCGTCGGCGAGCCCAACCCGCAGGACCTGTTCTGGCGCATCATGCGCGCCTCCGAACAGACCGGCGCTCGCCCCGAGCTGGAGGTGGCCGAGCCGTGGACGCCGGTCGGCTACGCCGCCCAGGCGATCGTGGGCCTGGCCGCGACCGGCGCGACCGGCGTGTTCAACCTCGCGCCCCGCCCGCCCGTACGGCTCGGCGAGGTCCTGGCCGAGCTCCTCGGCGTGCCGGAGATCCCCCTGCCCGCCTGGGTGGAGCGGATCAGGGCGCTGGACCCCGCGCTCGCGCTCTTCTTCGACCTGGCCGCGGGCGCACCCGAGGCGCTCGGCGAGGTGCGTTGCGAGCGGGCCTCGGCCTTCGAGTGCCCGCCGATCATCTACAAGGAGATCCTGTGCTGACGATCACGTCCACCGTGGAGACCGAGCGCGCCGCGCGCTACCTGGTGCAGCTGTGCAAACACTTCGCGCACAAGGTGCCCGCCGAGTGGACCGACGAGGAGGGCACGGCCCGCTTCGACTGGGGCACCTGCGTCATGCGAGCCTCCGGAGGCGCACTCCACCTGGAGGTGAGCGCGCCCGACGAGGAGAGCCTGGGACGGGTGCGCTACGTGGTCACCGACCATCTGGAGCGCTTCGGCTCGCGCGACAGCCTGGTCGTGACGTGGAGCCCCCGCATGTAGCCACGACCTTCTCCAACGGCCGTCACCCGCCTTACCATGCGGGTGATGGCCGTTGTCCGGAGCCGCGGAAACCTCCCCGCGGACATGACCAGCTTCGTCGGCCGGATCGCCGAGCAGGGCGGAGTGATCAAACTGCTGCGCTCGGCCCGTCTGGTCACCCTCACCGGGACGGGCGGAGTGGGCAAGACCCGCCTCGCGCTGCGGGCTGCCAAACGTACGGCAGGGCGCTTCTCCGACGGGGTCTGGCTGGTCGAACTGTCCGAGCTGCAGGACCCGGAACTCCTGGCCCACGAGGTCTGCGGCGTGCTCGGCGTGCGCGACCAGTCGGCCAGGCAGCAGGTCCAGGTGCTGGCCGACTACCTGGCCGACAAGCGGGTCCTGCTGCTGCTCGACACCTGCGAGCACCTCGTCGACCACTGCGCCGCCCTGTCGGCCTACCTCCTGCGCTCGGCGCCCAGGCTGCGCATCCTCGCCACCAGCAGGCAGCCACTCGGGTTGCCCGGCGAGCACGTCCTGCCCGTGGAGCCGCTGCACATCGAGGAGGAGGCGGTGCGGCTGTTCACCGAGCGGGCGCGTGCCGTACACGCCGGTGCCGACGTCACCGGACCGGTGCTGGAGCTGTGCGACCGGCTCCAGGGGCTGCCGCTGGCCATCGAGCTGGCCGCCGCCCAGACCGGGTCGCTGTCGGTGGAGGAGATCCTCTCGGAGCTCGAGTCGCGGCGCCTCGACAACCCCGCCCGCACCGGCGTGCAGCGCCACCAGAGCATGCGCACGACCGTCGGATGGAGCCACGAGCTGTGCGAGCCGCTGGAACGGCTGCTGTGGGCACGGCTGTCGGTGTTCGTCGGCAGCTTCGCCCAGGACGGCGTGATCACCGTCTGCTCGCATCGGCCGCTCACGCCGGAAAGCGCCCTGCAGACCCTGCGCGGGCTCGTCGACAAGTCGATCGTGCAGCGCCTGCCCGGTGGCCGCTACCGGATGCTCGACACGATCCGCGCCTACGGCCGCGAATGGCTCGGCCACCTGGGCGACGAGCAGCAGCTACGGCGCAGGCACCGCGACTACTACCTGGGCCTGGCCCGATGGTTCAACGCCGACTGGCGCGGCCCCGAGCAGTTCGAATGGGCCGACCGCATGGCCGGCGAACTGGCCAACCTCCGCATCGCCTTCGACTACTGCTGGTCGCATCCCGACGACTTCCCCACCGGCCTCGACCTGGCCGCCTCGCTCGTCTACTTCTGGGTCGCCTGCGGGCACGTCCGCGAGGGCCGCCACCAGCTCGACCGGGCGCTCGCCCGCTGCCCGCAACCGTCCTACGAGCGCACGGCCGCGCTGTGGGCGTGCGCGTTCGTCGCCATGACCCAGGGCGACCACGACGCCGCCCAGCAGATGCTCGACGAGGCCGGCGTCGCCGCCGAATGGCAGGACGACGCCCTCGCCGGCGCCTACGTCCTCACCATGCGCGCGATGCTCGCGATGCTGCGCGGCGCCCTCGACGACGCCGTCCTCCTGGCCACCGACGCCGCCGACATCCACCGCGGGTTAGGCGACACCGGCTTCGGCGTGCTGCTGTCGCTGTCGGTGCACGCGCTCTCCCTCATGCTCGAAGGCCGCGACCTGGCCACGGCGACCGGGATCGTGGAGGAGATGTGGGAGATCTCCGACACCTTCGGCGGGCGATGGGCGCGCTCCTACGCCGACCACCACCTCAGCGGCGTACGGCTCGCGCAGGGCGACCTCGACGGGGCCGAGGAGTTGGCGCTGCGCTGCCTGGAGACCAAGTGGCGGCTGCACGACACGGTCGGCACGGCGCTGGTGCTCGACCTGCTGGCCCGCATCGCCGTGGCGCGGGGAGACGGGAGCTCGGCGGCGCGGCTGCTCGGGCTGTCGGAGCAGGTGTGGAGCGATCACGGGGTCGAGGCGGTCGGGATGGGGTCGGCGCAGCTGTCATCGCCACGGGAGCAGTGCGTGAGCGCGGCACGGGAGCTGGTGGGGGACGACGGCTTCGAGGCGCTCTACGGAGAGGGGAGGGGGCTGGACTTGGGCGAGGCGATCGGAGCCTTGCTGGTCGGGAAGTGATCCGGCGCCGTCTTACGGCTCATCGAAAGGGTGCTTGAGGCGCGTGCCAGGCGGCAGGCCCCGCCGTACGAACCACTCCGTGCCGAACACCTGCCGATACAACGGCCCGGGCACCTTGAGCATCACCGCCAGCGTCCGGTCGCTGTCTCCCCCCGAAGCCTGCGACGCGTGAGCGGCCATCGAAGCACGCTTCTGCTTCGTGTACCGCCGCACATTCACCCGATGCGTGATGTCCGCCCCCGCCGTATACGCGCTCTCGAACGTCCGCGGATCGAACTCCGGCGGGAAGCGATACACCTTCCCCGCCATCCGCAGCAGCTTCACCAGCGGATCCCGGTTGACCGTCGCCTCCAGCACGATCGGCGTGCCCGCCAGCTCCGCCGCCCGCCGCCCCACCCGGTGCACCTGCACATGGTCGGGATGGCCGTACCCGCCCGCCGGATCGTAGATCGCCACCAGATCGGCCCGCTCCTCCCGCAGGATCGCCGCCAGCTTCTCCGCGGCCTCCTCGGAATCGGCGTCGATGAACGCGTTGTCAGGCCGGTCCGCCGCGATCCCACCCGACGGGCTCAACCCGGAATCGCCGTACCCCAGGCACTCCACCCGGGCACACCCCAGCACCGCCGCCGACTCGTAGAGCTCCTTCAACCGGGTCATGCCCAGCTCGTCGCCGGGCTCCAGATCGGACAGGCCGCGCTCACCAGCGGTGGCCACGACCAGGACGACCCGATGACCCTCGGCGGCGAGCATCGCCATCGTTCCCGCCGTCAGCAGGGCCTCGTCGTCGGGATGAGCATGGAAGAACACGGCTGTACGTGGAGGCACAAGCCCCAGATTAGTGTGGGACGAGTGCGGATCCTTCACGTGAGTGACTGTTACCTGCCCAGGCTCGGCGGCATCGAGGTGCAGGTGGCCGATCTGGTCGGCAAGCAGCGCGAAGCCGGGCACGAGGTCGAGGTGGCCACCGCCACCCGCGGCGAGCCCATGCCCGGGGTCCGGCGCATCGTCGCCCGCATGCCCTTCGACCTGCCCGTACACCCGTCCGGCGTGAAGCATCTCACCCGCCTCATGACCTCACGCCGCCCCGACGTGGTGCACGTCCACACCGGCGCCGTCTCCCCGTTCGCCTGGCAGGGCGTCCGCGCCGCCGTACGAGTCGGGCTGCCGGTGGTCGTCACGGTGCACTCGATGTGGGACCCGGTGACCCGCGGGCTGTATCGGGCGCTCCGGCTGCTGTTCGAGTGGCAGAGGTGGGGGCTGGTCGCGACCACGGTCAGCACGGCGGCGGCGGTGCCCATCAGGGCGGTGGCGGGGCGGGGGGTGCCGGTGCACGTGGTGTCGAACGGCCTCGACCTGTCAGGCTGGCGCGCCCAGCCCGGCCCTGACCAGATCACTCCCGAGAACCTGGGCGAGATCCACATCGTCGCCGTGGGCCGCCTGGCGCCCCGCAAACAACCCGTCCGCCTCCTCCGCCTCCTCCACCAGGCCCGCGCCCGCATCCCCGCCGGCATCCCCCTCCGCGCCACGGTCATCGGCGACGGACCGGCCCGTGCCTCCATGGAGCGCTACCTGTCCAAGCACGGCATGACCTCCTGGGTATCCCTGCCCGGCCGCTACTCCCGGGAGCAGATCGCCAAGACCCTCACCTCGGCCGATCTCTTCATCGCCCCCGCCCCCCGGGAGTCCTTCGGCATCGCCGCCCTCGAGGCCCGCGCCGCCGGCCTCCCCGTCGTCGCCCGCGCCCAGAGCGGCGTGGCCGATTTCGTACGGCACGGCAAGGAGGGCATGCTCGGCCGCACCTTCGACGAACTGGTGGACGCGGTCGTCCGCCTCAGCACCGACCCGTCGCTGCGCACCGCGATCGCCGCCCACAACCGCGCCGTGGACCCGGTGGCCGGCTCCTGGCCGATCGTCCTCGACGGCTTCGACCAGTGCTACACCCAGGCCCGCTCCCGCTGACCGCTCCGATCAGCGCTACGCCGCCCCGGCGGGCTCCCGCTCGCCCGCGTCTCCGACAGCGTTACGGCCGCCCAGGCCGGCCCCCGCTGACCCGCTCCGCCCAGTCCTGCGCCGCCCACGCTCACGGCCGGTGCAGCACCACCACCCCGTCCTTCTCGAACACCCTCCGATACCCCTCGCCCTCCAGCTTGGCCACCGTCCCCGCCTGATCCTCAAGCGACCCGAACGGGAAATCCCATCGCTGAGTGTCAGCCACGATCCAAGGCGCCCCACTCGGCTCGGGCCGCCACAACAGCACCGTGGTCCGGTCCGTCAGCGCCGGCCCCGCATAGTTGACGGCCTCCACCACCACCCCGTCCGGCACCTGCGCCAACGCCGGCTCCAATGCCGCGGCCCGACCTTCGTCCCCCTTGTAGAAGTCGGGCGAGACAAGCTGGTCGAAGGCGAACCGAGGCACAAGCGTCAACGCCACCACGGCCACCGCCCCCGCCCACAACAGCTGTAGTGACCGATCGCCGGGCCGCTTGACCCACCGCAACAACCGCACCAGCCCGTCGACGCCCGCGCACAGCAGAATGACGACGATGAACGCGTTGTAATGGAAATCCGCCTGCCACCAAGGCTCCCGATCGGACAGCAGCCGCTCGAACAGATTGGGCAAGGCGGCCAGAGTCAATGGCGAGAGCAGGCACAACAACAATGTCGGCCACACCAGCAACACCATGGTGTCGACCTTGGCCTCGGCCCCGTTCCCGAACAGCGCCGAGAACGGATCGGAGAACACCGCGGCCACCATCTCCGACACCCCTTCCCCGAGGTGTCCGTAGGCCCAGTAATCCGTCGGATCCCCACCGGCGGCCGGAATCAGCACCGCCCGTACGAGCCCGAAATGCAGCAGCCCCAACCCGATCGTGTTGCACGCGTGGAACCAGTCGCGCCGGGTCAGCAGATACAGCCCGAACCCCACGACGATCAGGCCCATGTCCTCCTTGACCAGGAGCAGCCCGAAGATCGCCGCATAGAACCCGAGATAACTGCGCGCCTGATAGCGCTCGATGGCGATCGCCGACAACACGGGCACGAACATGACCTCGTGCACGTCGAAGTTCACCATTTGCGCGACGGGCCAGGACACCGCATAAGCCACGCTGACGAAATACGCGGCGGCCCGCCCGAGCTGCCGCCGCGTGAACACCCAGATGAACGGGATCGCCGCCGCCAGCAACATGGCTTGCGCGACGATCAAAGTCGCCGGACTGTCATGCATCCAGTAGAACGGCGCCAGCAACGCCCAGATGGGCGAGAAATGATCGGCGAGCTGGAGATACTCCAAGCCGCGATCGCGAAAGGCCCCGACGGCGGGCGCATACGGGGCGGAGAAGTTCGCGTAGGCGCGCACGGTCTGATCGAAGATCACCAGGTCGAAGGTCGTGGCCCGATAGGTGGCCAGCCTGACCAGCCCCAGAAAGGAGTACAGGCAGCACGAGAGCAGGGCGAGCAGGGCCACCCATGTGTGGTGTTTTCTGACCAGACGCACGGCGGACAAGGGTAAGAGGCGAGGTAGTGGCATGTATAGGGAGGGGGTTCGGAGGGATTTGCAGGTGCCGAGCACCCTATGTCAGTTCACGCGGCTTTCGGTGGCTTATGGCGCCAGCTGGCCGCTGCATGACAACAACAGGTCCTTGCTCGCCAACTCCGCCCCCCTGCTGCCCGGGACCAGGCGCCGCGCATGGAGCTGGGCGCGCGGATGTCGCCCGCATGGGCCCGCAACCGCCCGGCGCCTGATCATGCCGCGCCCCTCACGGCACCTCACGGCCGTCGGAGCACCACCACACCATTGCGCTCGAAGACGCGCTCATACCCGCCGGCCACCAGCTCCTCCACCTGCGCCGCCTGTTGGGCCGCGGAGCCGTACGGGAACTCCCAGCGCTGGGTGTCGGCCACGATCCACGGCGCCGGGTAGCTGAAGCCCGGGCGCAGCAAGAGCACGGTGGTGCGGTCGGTGAGGGCCGGGCCCATGTAGTTGACCGTGGCCACCGTCACGCCGTCGGGGACGCGGCTCGCCGCCTCCTCGGCGGCGGCGATCTTGACGGGGTCGCCGCGGTAGAAGGCCGGGGACAACAGCTGGCCGAAGGCGAAGCGGGGTACAAGGGTGAGGGCGACGGCGAGGACGCCGAGAGACCAGGCCAGCTTCCAGGCTCGGTCGTCGCTGCGCTTGAGCCAGCGCAGCAGCCGGGCGAACCCGTCGACGCCGGCGAGCAGCAGGACGACCACGGTGAAGGCGTTGTACTGGTAGTCGGCCGCGTGCCACTGGACCCAGCTGCCGAGGAAGCGCTCCAGCAGGTGGGGGAGCGCCATCAGCGTCAGCGGCGACAGCAGGCACAGCAGGAGGGTCGGCCACAGCAGGAAGAAGATCGTGCCGGTCTTGCCCTCGGTGGCGAACAGGGTGTCGAGCACCTGGAACGGGTGGGTGATCATGCCGACGGCGGCGCTGCCGGGAGTGGGGCCGAACTGGCTGTAGGCCCAGAAGTCGCTCAGTTGCCCGCCGACCGCGGGCATGATGACGCCCCGCGTGAGGACCGCCGCGGTGAAGCCCGAGAGGATCATGATGGTGCCGTGGGCCCACTCGCGCCGGGTCAGGACGTAGAGGCCGAAGCCCGCCACCATCAGCCCCATGTCCTCCTTGACCAGGAGCAGGCCGAAGAGGGCGAGGTAGCAGGGGACGAGGCGGCCCGCCTGGTAGCGCTCGATGACGATGGCCGTCAGGAGCGGGACGAACATCACCTCGTGCACGTCGAAGTTGACCGCCTGGGCGACCGGCCACGACAGGGCGTAGGCCACCGACACCAGGTAGGCGGGGGTGGTGCCGAGCAGGCGGCGGGTGAACATCCAGATGAACGGCACGGCCGAGGCGAACAGCACCGCCTGGGCGATGATCAGCGTCGTGGGGCCGTCGTGGATCCAGTAGAAGGGCGCCAGCACGGCGTAGATGGGGGAGAAGTGGTCGGCTATCTGGGGATAGTCGAGACCTCTGCCGTGCCAGATGCCGATCGACGGGATGTAGCCGGGCAGGAACTTGGCGTAGTTGCGCACCGCCTGGTCGACGATGACCAGGTCGAAGGTGGTGGCGCGGAAGATGCCGAGCTTGACCAGGCCGAGGACCGCGTAGATCGCCGCTGCCAGCACGCTGATGGCCCCGAGCCAGATCGGGTGCCGGTGCTTGAGGCTGAGCTTCGGGGTCGCGCGGACCAGGGTGTCGGTTGCCACGGGGAGAAGGGTATATGGGGGTGTCCAGCTGTGGGACTGGCCGCGCGGTGGGTTGTGGACAAGCGGGGAGGGGGAGCCTTGGCCGTGGACGCGGCGAAAGGCCCGCGGTCCTCTAGGAGGACGCGCGGGCCTTCATGCGCGGGTGCGACCGCCGCACCGCTCTGCCCCCCACAGGCGGTACGGCGGCCGCAGGTCACAGGGTCAGGAGCAGGCCGCGGCGAGCTTGGTCTGGGCGCTCTGAGCCTTGGTCGCGAGGTCGGCCATCCCCGCGGGGTTGGAGGCGTCGACGCTCTCGACGATCGAGGCCAGGTCGTTGATGCCGCCGGCCAGGTCGCCGTCGTACTTCCCGGCGAGGGTCTTCAGCTGCGAAGCCGCGTCCTTCGTGGACTTCTCGAAGGCGGTCGGGTCCGTGGCGATGCTGGCGACGCTGCCGCTCCACGTGGTGACGATCTTGTTGGCCTCGGTGACGGCGGCGTTGCAGTCGACTGCCTGGCCGACGGCGCCACACGAGGTGGTCAGGCCGATCAGAACGAGTCCGGCGAGGCCGACTCCGATCTTGGTCTTCATGGGGTGCGTTCCTTCGATTCGGATTTGCGACAAGCGGACATTATGGACCACCGCTTGAGGCCCGCTTTCACTTCGCCAACATCGGGTAGGGGATCGTTATGGTCACTGGTGAGGCTGCCCAACAGCCGTCGTTGAAGCGGGTCATCGGCCGCAAGGTGCTGCTGCTCTTCGTGATCGGCGACATCCTCGGCGCGGGCATCTACGCGCTGGTCGGGAAGGTGGCCGGGCATGTCGGCGGGGCGCTCTGGCTGCCGTTCATCGTGGCGTTCGTCCTCGCCGCGCTGACCGCGACCTCCTATGCGGAGCTTGTCGGGAAGTACCCTCACGCGGCCGGTGCGGCGCTGTACACGAACAAAGCGTTCGGCATCCCGTTCCTGACCTTTATTGTCGCGTTCACCGTCATGATGAGCGGCATCACCTCGGCGAGCGCCGCCGCGCGGGCGTTCGGGGGGCGGTATCTGGCGGAGTTCGTGACCGTGCCGGTGCTCGTGGGCGCGTTCATCTTCCTGGCCCTGGTGGCGCTGGTGAACTTCGCGGGCATCTCGGAGTCGGTCAAGGTCAACGTGGTGCTGACGATCATCGAGGCGTTCGGCCTGCTGGTGATCGTCGCGATCGGCGTGTGGGCCCTGATCACGGGTGACGGGGAGCCGGCGCGGGCGATCGAGTTCCATCCCGCGAACGGGGCGTTCCTCGGGGTTCTGGGCGGTACGGCCCTGGCCTTCTACGCGCTGCTGGGCTTCGAGGACTCGGTGAACCTGGCCGAGGAGGCGAAGGATCCGCAGCGTGACTTCCCGCGCGCGCTGTTCGGGGGTCTGGTGGCGGCGGCTCTGATCTACATGGCGGTGGCCTTCACGGCGACGATGCTGGTCGACACCAAGACGCTGGTGGCGTCGTCGGGGCCGCTGCTCGAGGTGGTCAAGGTGGCGGGCCTGGCGTTCCCGCCGAAGTTGTTCGCCGCGATCGCGCTGCTCGCGGTGGGCAACACGGCGCTGATCAACATGCTGATGGCCTCCAGGCTGGTGTACGGCATGGCGAGACAGAAGATCATTCCGCCGTTCTTCGGGTCGGTGCATCCGACGCGGAGCACGCCGTGGGTGGCGATCGTGTTCACGATCGGCCTCGCGGCCATCCTGGTCGCCTCGGCCAGTGACATCACCCCGCTGGCCGACACGACGGTGCTCCTGCTGCTGTGCGTGTTCGCGCTGGTGAACGTGTGCGTGCTGGTCCTGCGTCGTGAGGACGTGGAGCACCAGCACTACCGGGCGCCGACCTGGGCGCCGGTGCTGGGCGCGGTGGTGTGCCTGTTCCTGGCGCTGCCCGTCACCGGCCGCGCCGGCGACGTCTACCTGCGCGCGGCCGTGCTGGTCGGCGTGGGTGTGGTGCTCTGGGTGATCAACTGGCTGTTCGTCGGCCGGGTCAAGGAGATCGACCCGACGAAGATCACCGAGTGACCTGACTAGCGCACCCCGAATCCGGCGATCAGCACGTCGACGACCTCCTCGGGGGTCGGGAAGTCGATGCGCAGCATGCCCCGATAGGTGATGAACCCGACGCTCATGTCGGTCAGCAGCCACGGGTCGACGTCGGGCCGTAGCTCGCCCCTGGCCAGGGCGCGGTCGAAGATGCCCCAGTCGTCGCGCAGCCGGTCGCGCATCATCGTGCGCATGATCTCGGCCACCTCCGGATCCTGTCCGGCCGCGCCGTACATCTGGAGGGAGACCGGCCCCATGGCGCTCCATGCGCTCATGGTCTCGCGCACGATGGCCAGCAGGTCGCCGCGGAACGAGCCGGTGTCGGGAGTGGCGACGGAGGAGTCCGTCAGCCCCCGCATCGCCTCCAGCAGCAGGTCGCGCTTGGTGGCGTAACGCCGGAAGACGCTGGCCCTGCCGACCCCGGCGGCCAGCGCCACCTCGTCCATGGTGAAGTCGAGCCCGCGCGACAACAACATCCCCACGGCCGCGCGCCGGATCCGCTGGTCCACGTCCGGGTCGGGTTGACGAGGCATAGTGAGACTCCTAGTATCAGATACTGTGGGTATCAAAACAAAGAGAGTAGTCGTCATCGGCGCCGGCGTCGCGGGACTCGCCACGGCCAGGGCCTTAAGAGCGCAAGGCCACCACGTCGAGGTCCTCGAGGAGGCCCCGGAGCCCCGCGCCACGGGCGGGTCGATCAGCATCTGGCCGGGAGCGAGCACGATCCTGGAGCGCCTGGGCGTCGACCCCGGCCGCAAGGGCAGCAGGCTGCGCGAGATGCAGACCCTGTCGCCGCGTGGCCCCCGTCGCGCCGGCGTCGACCTGGCCGTCGCCGAGCGTCGCCTCGGCGCCCCCTCCTGGCACATCGCCCGTCAGGACCTCGTCGAGCTGCTCGCCGAGGACATGGAGGTCACCTACGGCGCCACCATCGCCTCGGCCGACCCCGACAGGGCCGAGGTCCGGCTCGCCGACGGCACGACGGTCGGCGGCGACGTGCTGGTGGGCGCCGACGGCCGCCGCTCGGTCGTACGGCAGGCGTTGTGGAACGAGGATCCCGCGCGTCCCAGCGGCTGGGTGACCTGGCAGGGCTACCTGCAGGGAGAGCCGATGTGGCGCTTCCTCGACGGTGTGGCGGGCCCGAAGCTCAGGGGCCGGCTCGGCGGGGGTGTCCAGCACACGGTCACCATGATGGTCGGCCGCGCCGGACTGTTCGGCTTGGCGCCCGCCGGCTCCGGCCGCCTGCTGTGGTGGTTCGACGTGCGCTCCAAGCCCGGCCGCCCGCTCTGGACCGACGAGAGCGACCCGCTGCCCGCGTTGAAGGGCCTGTTCGGCGGCTGGGCGGACCCGGTCTCCACGCTGCTGGGCCTGGTCTCGGCGCCGCCGTCGTTCGCGCACGTCAAGCATCGCGTGCCGAGGGTCTGGGGGAGGGGCCCGACGACGCTGGCCGGTGATGCCGCGCACAGCATGCCCCCGGCGATGGCGATGGGCGCCAACCAGGCGCTGGAGGACGCCTGGGCCCTGGCCCTCGGCATCGGCGATCTGCGCCGCTACGAGCGCGAGCGCACCAGGGTGGTGCGCCTGCCCGCGGTCATGGCGGGCCTGGAGATGTCGAACTATCCCACCCCTCCCATGCCCGACGCCGTGATGAGCTCGATGTTCACCACGTTCCTGCGCAGGTCGAGCACCTACCTCTTGACCACTCCCCGGTAAAGACGCATATTGAGCAACGCAGTGCGTATTACGCAACAAACTGTGGAGCCATCTGTGTCGAGTCTGATCCCCACCCTGCCCGGCCGCTCCTACACCGACCCCGAGATCTTCGCCGAGGAACAGCGCAGGATCTTCGAATCCCTCTGGCACTGCGCCGTCAGATCCGACGAGCTGACCAGGCCAGGAGCCTTCAAGACCGTCAGAATCGGCCGCGAGAGCGTGATCGTCGTCAGGGGCCGCGACGATCGTTTACGCGCCTTCCTCAACGTCTGCCGCCACCGCGGCGCCCGCCTGTGCCCTGAGGAGTCGGGCGAGGTCAAGCGGACCATCAGGTGCAGCTACCACGCCTGGGCCTACGACCTCGACGGCACCCTGGTCGCCGCGCCCAACCTCGTCAAGATGCCCGACGTCGACCGGGTCAGGTACGGCATGCTCCCCGTGCACCTGCGCGAGTGGCTCGGCTACGCCTGGCTCTGCCTGGCCGACGAGCCGCCGGACTTCGAGGAGAACGTCAAGGGCGCGGCCACCGAGCGCCTGGGCGACCCGGCGGCCATCGACCGCTACCACGTCGACAAGCTCGCCCTGGGCAGGCGCATCGTCTACGACGTGAAGGCCAACTGGAAGCTGATCGTCGAGAACTTCATGGAGTGCTACCACTGCGCCACGATCCATCCCGAGCTGACGGCGGTGCTGCCGGAGTTCGCGGGCGGTTTCGCGGCGCAGTACTACGTGGGCCACGGCGCCCTGTTCGCCGAGAAGGCCGAGGGCTTCACGATCGACGGCTCCCGGGGCTTCGCCAAGCTCCCCGACGTGAGCGAGGAGCAGGACCGCCGCTACTACGCCATCACCGTCAAGCCGCAGGTCTTCATCAACCTGGTGCCCGACCACGTGATCCTGCACCGCATGTTCCCGCTGGAGGCCGACCGCACGATCGTGGAGTGCGACTGGCTTTACCACCCCGACGTTGTCGGTAAAAATCTTGACAAGTCGGTGGAGCTCTTCCATCGCGTCAACGAGCAGGATTTCGAGGCCTGCGAACAGACCCAGCCCGGCATGTCGTCACGGGCCTACCGCGACGGCGGCGTGCTCGTGCCGAGCGAGCACCACATCCAGAAATTTCATGACTGGGTGAACCAACGCTTGCGGGGATAGCGCACGGTCAGGTTCCCGTATGACAACTCCCCGGTCACGTGCACGTGCGGCATCCCGGAATGCTGGGAGACGTCCAGCGAGACCGAGCCCCATCCGGTGCGCAACTCGTCGGTGTCGGCGGAGGCGCCCATCGGAAGGATGATCTTCGCCGAGCCGTACGCGAGCTCGAACCGCACCTCGACGAGGGGATGGAGGCAGCGGGCCTCGGACAGGTCCAGGTCCGCGCTGCCGTACTTGGAGACGACCCGCAGCGTCCTGGGCACCTCCCAGTCTCCGGCACGCTGCAGGGAGCCGTTCTTGGACTCCAGATGGACCAGTTTGGCCGGCGCCGGGAGATCGGCGAGCAGTCCCTCCAACTCGTCGTGCGTCCGGGCCGACAGTGCCCGCTCCAGGCGCTGATCCATCTCGACCGGGGTGAGCCGCCCCTCGGTGAAGGCCACCTGCAGGCGCTCGACGGTCAGATCTCGGTCGTGATCGGAGGCGCGCACACTTTCAGACTAATACGGCAGCACACGCCCTGAAGGTGTGCGAAGGTCGATGGGCGGGGGGCGCCGCGGGGGCCGGGGCCGCTGGATGACCTGGACTCTCTTCACCGGGGACCTCCGTTTGAGGGATTGCCTCCTGTATACCCGGACACGACAGATGAATGTCACCGGTCTCGACACGCCGTAGGAAAGGTAACGTGGGCAGTGATGCTGGCCGACCCTTTCGTGCACCCGGCGTTCTTCTACCGAGGCGGCCGGGAGTACACCGCTGTCACGGTGCCGTTCGTCCGCGCCGGGCTGACAGCCGGCGAGCCGGTGGCCGTCGCGGTGCCTCCGGCCAATCTCAAGCTGCTCGAACACGAGCTGGGCGCCGAGGCCGCGCGGATCGAGCTGATCGACATGACCGTCGCGGGCCGCAATCCGGGCCGGATCATCCCCGCAGTGCTGCGCGACTTCGCCGACCGCCACCGGGGCATGCGCGTGCGCATCATCGGCGAGCCGGTGTGGGCGGGGCGCAGCGACAGCGAGTATCCCGCCTGCGCCCAGCACGAGGCGCTGATCAACCGCGCCTTCGCGGGCAGGCGCGCCACGATCCTGTGCCCGTACGACGCCGACGTGCTCACCCCCGAGATGCTCGCCGACGCCGAGCGCAACCACCCGGTGCTGTGGGGGCGCGAGCGCACCGCTCCCTACGCTCCCGACGAGGTCGTCGCCCGCCACAACCGGCCGCTCCCGGTGCCCGACGGCGCGACCAGGCTGCGCTTCGACCGCTCGAATCTGAGCGAGGCCCGGCACCTGGCCGCCGAGCTGGCCGTACGGCTGGGCTTCCCGGAAACCCGGCTCCACGACATCCGCCTGGTGATCGCCGAGCTCGGCGCCAACAGCCTCGACCACGGCGGCGGCGGGGGCGAGCTGCGGTTGTGGACCGACGACGACCGCATGGTGTGCGAGGTCGCCGACAGCGGCCACATCGTCGACCCGCTGGTCGGCCGCCGTCCCGTCGACCCCCGCACCGCGGGCTCGCGCGGGCTGCTGATCGTCAACCTGCTGAGCGACCTGGTCAGGGTGCACACCCGTGAGGGTTTGACCACCATCCGCGCCTATTTTGAGGTTCCCTCGGGCATCCTGTCGGCATGACCTGGTTGCGCCCGATGCGGCCACGCGACGTCGCCGAGTCCCATCGGGTGGCCACGACGCTGGAGCTCTTCTTCGACCTGTTCTTCGTCGTCGCGGTCGCCGCGGCCGGAGTGCAGCTGCACGAGCGCATCGTCGAGAACCACGTCCTGGCCGGGGTGCTGGGGTACGCGCTGGTCTTCTACGCGATCTTCCTGGCCTGGCTGCAGTACACCTGGTTCGCCTCGGCCTACGACACCGGCGACATCGTCTTCAAGCTGCTGACCCTGGTCGTCATGGCCGGGGTGGTGATCCTGGCCGCCGGCATCCCGCGCATGTTCGAGCAGGACTTCACCCTCGGCGTCACGGGGTACGTGGTGATGCGCCTGGCCCTGGTGGCCTTCTGGGTGCGGGTGGCGCGCAGCGATCCCGAGCGGCGGCCGACGGCGATCAGGTACGCCGTCGGCACCACGCTGGCGCAGTGCGTGTGGGTGAGTTTCCTGTTCGTGCCCGAGCCGCTGAAGCTGCCGTGGCTGGTCGTGGGCATCGTCGCCGACATGGCGGTGCCCGCCTTCGCCGAGCGGGCCGGTCGCACGCCGTGGCACCCGCACCACATCGCCGAGCGCCACGGCCTGTTCACCATCATCGTCATGGGCGAGAACGCCCTGGCCGTGGTCAACGCCGTGCGGGAGGGCACGGCCGAGCACGAGCTGCACTCGGGGCCGCTGTGGCTGGCCGCGGGCGGGCTGGTGATCGTGTTCTCGATCTGGTGGCTGTACTTCCGCCCCGACACCGCGCACGCGCTGGAGAACCGGCGCAGCGCCTTCGTCTGGGGATACGGGCATTACGTGGTCCTGGCCTCGATCGCCGCGATCGGCGCCGGTCTGGAGGCGGCCGTCAGCTACGAGAGCGGCCACGCGCACATCTCGCTGCTGACCGCCGGGCTGGCACTGGCCGTCCCGGTGGCCCTGGCGGTGTTGTCGATCTGGGTGGTCCAGGTCAGGCCGCACGGCTACGGCACGATCGCCTTCCCCGTCGCCGCGGTGCTCGTCCTGGCGACGGCCCCGCTTCCCACGCAGTTCCAGTCGCTCGTCATCGGCGTCGTCATGATCGGCCTGGTGGCGTCGACCACCCGACCCTGATGGGGTCAGCCCTACCAGGGTCTGTCTCCGTGCAGGTCAGCGCGGGCGGTCCGACTTTGGGAGTAAGGGTCGGATAAGGAACTTCCAGGGTCGATCTCCGATACTGCTCAAGCGGCGATTTCGACACCGTTGAAGCATGAAGGGATTGCTGATCAGCGGGTTCACGGCCATCGCCGCCGGAACGGGTTCCATGCTCACCTTGCACGCGGGGGCGGGGCTCGACCCTGTGCACAGCGTGATCAGCGAGTACGCGTTCCAGTCGATCGGCTGGCTGCTGCCGCTCTCCCTGACGTTGTTCGCCGTCGGCTCCGCGCTGATCGCCGGGGCATTGGCGCGGGCCGGGGCGGACCGGCGCGTGGTGTTGCTGATGGTGGCGTGGGGCGTCTCGATGTTCCTGATCGGCGCCTTCCCGACCGATCGGCCGGGTGTGCCGCTGTCGTTGTCAGGAGGCATCCACCGCTACGCGGCGTTCGTGGCCTTCCTGGTCATGCCGGTGGCGGGACTGCTGCTGGCCAGGGCCAGGACCCGCTACGCGCGGGCGTTGCGGGTCCTGAGCGGGGTGGCGCTGGCCGCGCTCCTGGCCGTGGTCGTGCCGTACGTGATCAGGATGTTCGGCTTCGATCTCACCAACGACGACATCCCCGCGGGGGTCACCCAGCGGGTGGTCGTGGTGACCGAGGTGGCCGTGCTCGCCCTGGCCGGGTTGTCGCTGCTGCGTCAGCGCTCCCAGGGAGCGGTGTCGCCGATCTTGGCGTAGTACTTGGCCAGGTGCGACTTGACCCGGTCGACGTCGCCCTTGGGGATGTCGACCCCGCCGCGGGCGCCCTGCATGACGCCGCCGGCGGCCATCACGGCCCTGGGCACCACCTTGAGTTCGCCGTTGACGATGTCGGCGATGGGCAGCTTGTAGGAGCCCCATTCGTCGGCCTCGTCGGCGTTGTACCAGACGTGCGCCTCGCGGTAGCGGGCGTTCGGCCCGTCCTCGGCCCCCGCCCACTTGCGGACACGCTTGTCGGCCGCCTCGGCGTCCCACTCGCGGTCACGATCGGCCATGGGCAGATCTTGGAATCGGGTAACTGTCATTTCGTGCCCCTACCCGGGTAGGTGGGCACTATGAGCATTCTGATTGCCTATGACGGCTCCGACGACTCCAAGGCGGCCATCGCGTTCACCGGTACGCTGCTCAAGGGCCAGTCGGCCGTGGTTCTTACGGTCTGGGAGCGCTTGTCCACCGTCTCCATGCGCACCACGATCGGGATGATGCCGATCGCCGACACCTCCGCCGAGGACGAGGCGATGCGGCAGGCCATGAAGGAACTGGCCGAGCGGGGCGCCGAGCTGGCCAGGCAGGCCGGTCTCGAGGCCACGCCCCGCTACGAGGGCGACTCGCTGGCGGTCTGGTCGGCGATCGTCGACGTCGCCGACGAGATCGACGCGACCATGATCGTGACCGGCACCCGCGGCCTGGGCGGAGTGCGTTCGCTCCTGCTGGGCAGCACCTCCGACCGGGTGCTGCACCACGCCAAGCGCCCGGTGCTGGTGGTGCCCGCGGCTGAGACGGACGGCTGACGCCGGCCGTTCATCTTCCTCCGTCACAATCACCCCATGTCTGACGCCCTCGCCCGCCGCCTGAGCACTTCCGACGCGGTGACCGTCGGCCTGTCCGCCATGATCGGGGCCGGCGTGTTCGCCGCGTTCGCTCCGGCGGCGGGCGCGGCCGGCTCCTGGTTGCCGGCGGCGCTGGCCCTGGCGGCGGTCGTGGCCTACTGCAACGCCACCTCCTCGGCCAGGCTGGCCGCGCTCTACCCGGCCTCCGGCGGCACCTACGTGTACGGCAGGAAGCGGCTGGGCGACTTCTGGGGCTACCTGGCCGGGTGGGGCTTCGTCGTGGGCAAGACCGCGTCCTGCGCGGCCATGGCCCTGACCTTCGGCGCCTACGTCGCGCCGGCGCTGGCCCGGCCGCTGGCGGTGGGCGCGGTGGTCGCCCTGACCGTGCTGAACCTGTTCGGCGTCGAGCGGTCGGCGCGGGTCGCGCGGGTGCTGGTCGCCTTCGTGCTGGCCGTCCTGGCCGTCGTGGTCACCGCCGCCTTCCTCGCAGCCCCGGCGGCGACGGAGGCGCAACCGGGCTCCGATCCCGGGCTCACCGGCGTCCTGCAGGGCGCGGGCCTGCTGTTCTTCGCCTTCGCCGGATACGCCCGCATCGCCACCCTCGGCGAGGAGGTGCGCGAGCCCCAGGCGATCCCGCGCGCGATCAACATCTCGCTGGCCGTCACGCTGACCCTCTACGCCCTCGTCGCGGCCGCCGCCCTGACGACGCTCGGCCCGGTCGTGCTGGCCGGCTCCGCGATGCCGCTGGCCGACGTCGCGCGCGCGGCCCAGGCCGGTTGGCTGGTGCCCGTCGTGGTCGCCGGCGCCGCCGTGGCGTCGCTGGGCGCGCTGCTCGCCCTCATCCTCGGCGTCTCGCGCACCGTCCTGGCCATGGCGCGCGAGCGCGACCTGCCGTCCGTCCTGGCCGCGGTCCATCCGGTACGGCAGGTGCCGTACCGGGCGGAGCTGGCGGTGGGCGCCACGGTGATCGTGCTCACCCTCGTCGCCGACCTGCGCGGCGCGATCGGGTTCTCCTCCTTCGGCGTGCTGGTCTACTACGCGGTCGCCAACGCCGCGGCCTTCACGATGAGCCGCGAGGAGGGCGGCCCGGTCAAGGCCGTGCCGGTCGCCGGGTTCGTGCTCTGCCTGGTCCTGGCGGCCACCCTGCCGTGGCGGTCGGTGGTCGCCGGCCTCGTGGTCTTCGCGGTCGGCATCCTGCTGCGTATGATGGGAGCGTCCCTTCGACGATGGTCCTGACGCACCGCGAAGCGTCACCTCGCATGAAGACTTCCGCGGAAGGAATCCGCCCCCGCCGATGAGCGGGATCACGGTCCGCACTCGCCGAGATCTGCGTTCCGCCAGGCGCCGCCGCCCGCCGCGCTGCCTGGGCCACCTGATAGCCGCCCCGCTGTGGCCGATGCACGGCGTCAACCTCGGCACGCTCCTGCGCACCTGCGACGCGGTCGGCGCCTGCCTGGCCGTACCCCGCCTGCCCTGGGTGCCCGAGGCGCTGGCCAAGGGCAACACCCTGCCCGCGGGCGCCTGCGTGCACTGGGTGCGCCCGCTGCGCTGGCTGGCCGAGTGCCGTGCCTCCGGGCATCGGGTGCTGGGCGTGGAGCTGGCCGAGGAGTCGGTACGGCTGGCCGACCTGCCCATGGCCAGGCAGCCGACCGTCGTCGTGCTCGGCAACGAGGCGCAGGGCATCCCGCCGGAGGCGCTCGACCTGCTCGACGGCGTCGTCGAGATCCCGATGATCGGCACGGGGGCCAGTCTCAACGTGGCCGTCGCGGGATCGCTGGTTCTCTACAAGCTCGCGGGGTTCAGTTGAGCGGCCCGGCACGCTAAAGTCCCGCCATGATCATGAGGGCGATGGACTGGGTGGCCCGCCGCCTGATAGGGGCCGGGTGGACCCGTCGGGTAGCCGAGCTCACCAGCACGGGAGCGCGCAGCGGGCTGCCGCGCTCCACGGTGCTCGCCGTCCACGAGGAGGCGGGCGGCAGCCTGCTCGTCGTGGGCAGCAACTTCGGCAAGGACAAGCACCCCGACTGGAGCGCGAACCTGCTGAAGAACCCCAGCGCGCAGGTGCGCTTCGCCGGCGACCGGTTCCCGGTGGCCGCCGAGCTGCTCTCCGGCGAGGAGCGGGCGGCCGTCTGGCCCGCGCTCAAGGCGGGCAACAAGGTCTACGAGAAGTACGAACCCCAGGTGGAGCGCGAGATGCGGGTCTTTCGCCTGACGCGCGCTAGCATGGAGGCATGACGACGTATCAGGTGATGATGGCCCCCTAGGGGGCTTCCACTGACGCGTCTTAGACGACGAGGCCCTGCGAACCGGGGCCTCTCATCGTGCCGGGGCCCCACTGGGAGGCACCCGATGTACATCACCACGACGATCCCCTACGTCAACGCCCGGCCCCACCTGGGCTTCGCGCTGGAGATCGTGCAGGCCGACGTGCTCGCACGACATCACCGGGCGCGCGGCGAGCAGGTCAGGTTCCAGACCGGCACCGACGACAACTCGCTGAAGAACGTGCTGGCGGCCGAGGCCGCGGGAGTGCCGGTGCGCGAGCTGGTGGACCGCAACGCCGCGGCCTTCGCCGAGCTGCGATCCGTCCTCGACCTGTCGTTCGACTCCTTCATCAGGACGAGCGCCGACCCCCGGCACCGCGAGGGGGTGGAGCGCCTGTGGGAGGCGACCACGCATGATCTCTACCAGAAGCACTACGAGGGCCTGTACTGCGTGGGGTGCGAGCAGTTCTACCCGGAAGGGCAGTGCGCCGAGCACAGCGCGCCGCTCCAGCACGTGTCGGAGCACAACTGGTTCTTCCGGCTCTCTCGCTACCAGGACCGGCTCATCGAGCTGATCGAGGGCGGCGGGTTGCGGATCGAGCCGGTCGCCAGGCGCAACGAGGTGCTGTCGTTCCTGCGCGGCGGGGTCGAGGACATCTCGATCTCCCGCTCGGCCGAGCGGGCGCGCGGCTGGGGCATCCCGGTGCCCGGCGACCCGAGCCAGGTCGTCTACGTGTGGTGGGACGCCCTGGCCAACTACGTGACCGCGCTGGAAGATTACGAGCGCTGGTGGGTGCGCGAGCCGCGCAAGACGCACCTGGTCGGCAAGGGTGTCATCCGCTTCCACGCGGTCTACTGGCCGGCCATGCTGCTGTCGGCTGGGCTGCCGCTGCCCACGGAGATCTTCGTCCACGACTACCTGACCTTCGGCGGCAGGAAGATCAGCAAGTCGGCCGGCCTCACCGCCGACCCCGCCGAGGTGGTCGACCGGTACGGCGCTGACGCGCTGCGCTGGTGGCTGCTGCGCGAGGTGCCGAGGGTGGGCGACGTCGACTTCACCGAGGAGAGGCTCGTCGCCCGGCACGACGTCGACCTGGCCAACGGGCTCGGCAACCTGGTCAACCGGGTGCTCACCTTGATCGAGAAGTACGGCTTCGCCGAAGGGGCCGCGCCTCTGGAGTCGTGCCTGGTCGTGGGGGAGCGGGTGCACGCCGCCCTGGAGGACTTCGACTTCCGCCAGGCGGCCGCGGCCGTGTGGGCGATCGTCGACGAGGCCAACGCCTTCATCGAGCGGGAGCAGCCGTGGAAGCTCGCCGATCCCACGGCCTGCCTGGGCACGCTGCTGCACGCCCTGCGCACGCTTGCCGTACAGCTGGAGCCGTTCCTGCCCCGGGCGGCGGCGCGGGTGGCGGCCCAGCTGGAGGTGCTGACGCCGCAGCCCCTCTTCCCTCGCCTGGGACGGTGACGTACGGTGTGGCACACCGACCAGCCGGTATGGAGGACTCGCCATGCCTTTCGTCAACTCCGTCCGCGGACCCGTCGACGTCGCCTCGCTGGGGCAGACGCTCATGCACGAGCACGTGTTCGTGGTGGCCACCGAGCATCTCGACAACTACGGCCAGGGCTCCTGGTGGGATGAGGAGTTCCGGGTCGCCGACGCCGTCACCAAGCTGAGGGGCCTCGTCGCCAAGGGGGTCACCACGATCGCCGACCCCACGGTGTGGGGGCTCGGGCGCTACATCCCGCGCATCCAGCGCATCAACGAGCAGGTGCCCGAGCTCATCATCATCCCGGCGACGGGGCTCTACAGCTACGACGAGATCCCGCACCAGTACGAGCACCGGGGGCCGGGGCTGCTGTTCGACATCCCCGACCCGATGATCGACGACTTCGTGCGCGACCTGACCGTGGGCATCGCCGACACCGGGGTCAAGGCCGCCTTCATCAAGTGCGTGGTGGAGCAGAAGGGGCTCACTCCGGGCGTCGAGCGCATCTGCCGGGCGGCAGCCCAGGCGCACGTGCGCACCGGCGCGCCGATCACCGTGCACACCAACTCCTTCACCCAGAGCGGGTTGCTCGCCCTCGACCTGTTCGCCAAGGAGGGCGTCGATCTGACCAAGGTGGTCGTGGGACACGCCGGTGACAGCAACGATCTCGACTATCTGATGAAACTGGCCGACCAGGGGGCGATCCTGGGCATGGACCGGTTCGGGCTCGACCTCTACAACCCCACCTCGCAGCGGGTCGAGACCATCGCGGCCCTTTGCGCCCGCGGGTACTCGGACCGTATGGTGCTAAGTCATGACAGCGCCTGTTTCATGGATTACTTCGGCGGCGCCTGGGACGAAGCCCTCCAGACAGCGGCACCGAACTGGCGCTACGATCACATTCACGACGACGTCTTGCCTGCTCTGCGTGTCGCGGGCGTGAGCGATGGGCAAATAGAGCAGATGCTGGTGCACACCCCGCGGAGCTATTTCTCCTAGAACCCTGGAGGAGAGTCGGTGAATTCGGAGCAGCAAGCTCTGTCGATCAGCCTTGGCCTGCAAGGGCCGAGCGTCATCGCCAGGCTCTCCGGAGACTTCGACTTCGCCTCCGCCGCCGAGGTGCGCGAACGGGTCACCAAGGCCCTCGACCTCACCCAGCCGCCGCTGCTCGTCATCGACCTGCAGGCGGTCGACGTCTGCGACAGCTCCGGCCTGTCGGTGCTGGTCTACCTCCACAAGGCGGTGACCGCCTCCGGCGGTCGGCTGCTGCTCACCGGGCTGCACGGCCGGGTCAAGCACCTGTTCGAGCTGACCGCGCTCGACAAGTTCTTCGACCTCAGGCCGACCGCCGAGCTGGCCATCGCAGAACTTGGCGAATCAGGGCATTCGCCGCCTTTTGCGGGGTAGTCGGCGATGCATGTCGGACTCGCTGGGCGCCTATCTGGCGGAGATAGGCCGCACCCGTCTGCTCACCGCCGATGAGGAGGTCGAGCTGGCCCGGCGCATCGAGGCCGGGCTCTACGCCGCGCACCTGATCGAGGACGGCCCTCCCGATCCGTCGCTGGAGGCCGTCAGGCTCGACGGGCTGCTCGCCCGCGAGAGGCTGATCCGCTCCAACCTCCGGCTGGTCGTCTCGGCGGCCAAACGGTTCGCCAACCGGGGTCTTCCCCTGCTCGACGTCATCCAGGAGGGCAACCTCGGGCTGATCCGCGCCGTCGAGAAGTTCGACTACGCGCGCGGCTACAAGTTCTCCACCTACGCCATGTGGTGGATCCGCCAGGCGATCGAGCGCGGGCTCAACGACAAGTCCCGCACCGTCCGGCTGCCCGTGCACGTGGGGGAGGAGCTGACCCGGCTGCTGCGCGCCGAGCGCAGGCTGCTGGTGGACCTCGGCCGCGAGCCGAGGCCGGAGGAGCTCGCCGAGGCCGTGGGGCGTACGGCGGAGCAGATCGCGGAGCTGCGGCGCTTCGGCCAGGACACCGTCAGCCTCGACATCGCGGTGGGCGCCGACGGCGAGGGCAGCATCGGCGACCTCATCGTCGAGGAGGACGGGCTGCACGTGCAGGACTTCATGGAGCAGCGGGTGCTCGGCGACTCCATCCGCGGCTGGGTCGAACGCCTGCCGTACCGGGAGGCCTACATCGTCAACGCCCGCTTCGGCCTGGCGGGCCGGCCGGTCCAGACCTACCGCGAGATCGGCGAGCATCTGGGGCTGACCCGCGAGCGGATCAGGCAACTGGAGAAGCAGGCGTTGAAGCGGTTACGCGAGCGCCGCGATTTGCTCGCATGGGCGTCGTAACCGGTTGACTTCGCCCCGGCTGTGGAGGTCAATCGAGGGTGGGGGCCACACATATCTGGGGGCAATGTCGTATGAACCGACGTCTCGCCGGCGTCCTCGTCGCGCTCAGCGCGGCGACCTCGTTAGGGCTGGCAGGCCAGCCGTCGTCCGCAACCGTTTCCGAGAGCGCCGAGGTGTCGGCGCCCAAGCACCTTCGTCAGAAGATCTACATCGGCCGGTGCAAGGACACCTGCAAGGTCAGGGTCCGCGTCACCAACATCTCCCGCACGAACATCTACCGGGCCAGGCTCACCGTCACGCTGCGGGTCAACGGCCACAAGATGGGAACCTGCCGCGACACCATCGGCGACATCCGGGCGCGCCGCGTGAAGTGGGGCGGGTGCACGATCCGCACGGACAAGCTCGACGGCTACTGGGACCGCTGGGAGTACGGGGACCTCAGCCGTTGGTACACCGATGTGCGCACGGTGGTGAGCTACACCTACTACAGCTGACGGGCCATCGATGATGGGCGGCTCTCCCGCGGGGGCCGCCCATTCGACGATCAGGCAGTGATCATCAGGGCCAGGCCGATGAGGACCACCACGGGAAGCAGCCAGACCACGGCCTCGGCGGCGAATTCCTTGTACATCGTCGAATACTCCCTCAGGGCGCACGGGTGTCAGAGTGCAGCATAGTGGCTGGCTCGTAGTGCTTGGATATGATGCGTGGCCATGGATGGGGCTGGAGCGGACGTCAGCAAGCTCCGGGAGCACAACTCCCTCAGCGTCGTCAGGGCGATGCGGGGTCAGCCTCCCGCCACCGTCACCGAACTCGCCGGCCGTACTGGCCTGTCGCGGCCCGGCACCGACGTCGTCGTGCGCGGCCTGGTCACCGACGGGTGGGTCAAGGTCGTCGAGCCCGACGGCAGCACCGTCGGTCGCCCGGCCCGCCGCTACCGCTTCAACGCCGACGCGGGCCACGTGATCGGCGTCGACATCGGCGCGCACAAGATCCTCGTCCTGCTCGCCGACCTCGAGGGCGAGGTCGTGCGCAGCCATCGGGTGCCCGTCGAGCCCGAGGCCGACCCGGCCGTACGGCTCGCCGCCATCGACACCGCCATCACCGAGTGCCTCGACGCGGCGGGCATGCGGCCCGACCGGATCTGGGCCGTGAGCGTCGGCGTGACGGGACCGGTCGACGCCACCGGGCGCACCACGCTGTTCACCCCGCTGCCGGGCTGGGCGAGCGTGTCGCTCGCCGAATACCTGTCGGCCAGGTTCTCCTGCCCGATCCTCGTCGAGAACGACTGCAAGCTCGCCGCCGTCGCCGAGCGCTGGAAGGGCGTCGCGCAGGACGCCGACGACATCGTCTACCTGCTCGCCGGCATGCGCAACGGCGCGGGCCTCATCCTCGACGGCACGCTGCGCCGAGGGTACGGCGGGGCGGCGGGCGAGATCGGCGCCCTCAAGGAGGTGCGGTGGCTGCGCGCGCCCTCCCACCTGGAGAACTGCCCGGGAGTGCCCGCAGGGGTGCATCCCGACGACCGGGCGGCCTGGGTGTTCGAGCAGGCTCGCGAGGGCAACCCCGAGGCCAGGGCGGCGCTGCGCCGCTACGTCAAGGATCTCGCGATCGGCGCCGCCGCGCTCGTCCTGGCCCTCGACCCGCAGGTCGTCGTCCTCGGCGGAGGCTTCTCCCGGTCGGCGGACCTCATCGTCCACCCGCTCGAGCACGAGCTCGGCCGGCTGTGCCTGCGCGTGCCGGAGATCAGGGCGTCGACGCTGGGGGCCGACAGCGTCGCGCTGGGGGCGTTGCGGGTCGCGCTCGACCACGTCGACGCGTCGTTGTTCGCCGACGGCATGCCGGCGCCGCTCACCCGCTGACGCGCCTCAGAGGTCGCTCTCCTGCTGGTCGAGGATGGCCAGGGCGGCGGCGACCGCGGCCGCCTGGTCGCGGCGCTCGATCGCGGCCAGCAGGTCCTCGTGGCTGTTCTCGCCCGGCCGGACCGCCCGCTGCAGGCAGTGGTCGTCGCGCACGCTCTGCCTGATCGACTGGCTGAGGCCGCGGTAGAGGTCTCCCAGCACCGGGTTGTGCGCGGCGTGCGCGACGCGCACGTGGAAGTCGACGTCGGCGTCGGCGAACGCGTCGAGCTCGCCCGCCCTGGAGGCGTCCGTGCGCCGCGAGCTCGCCTCGCGCAGCCCTTCCAGGTCGGCCTCGGTGCGCTTGGCCGCCGCCAGCCGCGCGGCCACCAGGTCCAGGCCCCGCCGTACGTCGATGATGTCGAGCTGGGCGGCCCGTTCCAGCCGCCGGCTGAGCGCCACCTCCGACTCGTCGGTGGCCATGACGTAGGTGCCGTCGCCCTGCCGCGTCGACAGCAGCCCCGAGTGCACCAGCACCCTGACGGCCTCGCGCACGGAGAGCCTGCTCACGCCCAGGGTGGCGGCGAGCTGCAGCTCCGAGGGGATCTTGTCGCCGACCCGCCAGGCACCGCTGTGGATCTCCGCGCGCAGCTCCGCGAGCACGCTGTCCACAATCGACGGCTTCGCAACGCTTCGCATCGATCCCTTTCCCAAACATCTGATGTCTGATAATTCTTGCCGCGTGACACAGGTGCTCTTCAAGAACGTCCGGCCTCACGACCTCCTCGTCGAAAATGGTCGCATCGCCGACCCGCGCGAGGCACGCCAGGGGGCCGAGACGGTCGACTGCGGCGGCGGGCTCGCCCTGCCCTCGTTGGTCGACGCCCACATCCACCCGGACAAGACCACCTGGGGCCAGCCCTGGCTCAGCCGCGAGCCCGCGACCACCCTGCGCGAGCTCATCGACGGCGACGTCAACGCCCGGGCCCACATGAAGGCGCCCGTGGCGCAGCGGGCCGGCGCGCTCATGGACCGCGCCGTCGCCGGCGGCGCCCGCGCCTGGCGCGCCCACGTGGACGTCGCCCCGGTCTACGGCCTCGACAACGTCCACGGCGTACGGCAGGCCGCCGACGAACGGCTCGGGCTGCTCGACGTGCAGATCGTCGCCTTCCCCCAGCTCGGCCTGCTCAGCCGCCCCGGCACCGCGGCCCTGCTGGAGCAGGCACTCGACGAGGGCGCCGACATCCTCGGCGGCCTCGACCCCGTCGGCGTCGACGGCGACCTGCACGGGCACCTCGACCTGCTCTTCGGGCTGGCGCGGAGCAAGGGGGTGCCGCTCGACATCCACCTGCACGATCGGGGCGCACCCGGCCTCGACCAGCTCAAGGAGATCGCCCGCCGTACGAAGGACAGCGGGCTGACGGTCACCGTCAGCCACGTCTTCTGCCTGGAGGAGCGCGGCGACCTCGGCGACCTGCTCGCCGAGTCGGGCGTCTCCCTCACCACCTGCGCGCTGGGCGCCGACCCGGTGCTGCCGGTGGCCGAACTGGCCGCCCGCGGCGTGCTGGTCGGGCTCGGCTCCGACGGCGTCCGCGACCCCTGGACCCCGTTCGGCGACGGCGACATGATCACCAGAACCCACCTGCTGGCCTACCGCACCGATGCCAGGACCGACGAGGAACTGGCGGCCTGCTGGGCCACCGCGGCGCACGGGGGCGCCGACCTCCTCGGCCTGGAACGTTCCCTCCTGCGGCCGGGCGACCCGGCGGACTTCGTCGTGGTGCCCGGCGACTCCGTCGCGCAGGTCGTCGTGGACCGCCCGGTCCCCAGCCATGTCGTACGCGGCGGCCGCGTGGTCGCCCGCGACGGACACCTCCTCGAAAGGACCCCCCGATGATCCGCTGTACCCTCCCGCTCGCGGGCCTGGCCCTGGCGCTGACCGCCTGCGCGGGAGCGCCCCAGCAGCCGTCCGCCACCGCCGGGCAGTCCGCCGCCCCCGCGACCCTCGACCTGAAGTACACCACCCAGGCCGCGACCAAGGGCCTGGACGAGATCAAGTGGAACCTGCCCTACGAGCCGGCCACCCTCGACGCCGTCAAAGCCTCCAACTACGCCGAGAACACCGCGCTGGCCAACCAGTGCGAGAGCCTGCTCAAGATGACCCCGGAGATGACATCGGAGCCGGGCCTGGCCGAGAAGGCCGAGAACCCCGACCCGACCACCTGGGTCTACACGATCCGCCCAGGCGTGAAGTTCTGGAACGGCAAGGAGGTCACCGCCGAGGACGTGGCCGCCAGCCTCAACCGCAACCTCGTGCCCGAGAACGGCACGCTGTGGGGCACCTACTACGCCCACGTCGACACGATCAAGGCGACCGCGCCGATGCAGGTCACGGTCAAGCTCAAGCAGCCCGACGTGCTGTTCAACCAGGCCATGGCCACCCCGGCCGGCGTCGTCATGGAGAAGGCCTTCCTCGACGGCGCGGGCAAGGACGTCGGCACCGCGGCCAAGGGCGTCATGTGCACCGGCCCGTTCAAGCTGGAGAGCTGGAAGAGCGGCGAGTCGATGACGCTCGTGCGCAACGACGACTACTGGGGCGCCAAGGCCAAGTCCGCCAAGCTGCGTTTCAGCTTCATCGCCGACGAGACCACCGCCGTCAACGCCCTGCGCGCCGGCGAGGTCGACGGGCAGTACTTCTACCTGCCGCCCGCCGCCGTCGGCCAGCTCATCGACTCGCCCACCGGCTCGGTCACGCTCGGCCAGTCGCTGGTGTTCTGGGCCCTGCTCGGCGCGGCCAAGGAAGGCCCCTACGCCGACCCGCGCGTGCGCGAGGCGCTCTCGCTCGCCCTCGACCGCGCCGCCATCGCCAAGGTCGTGCTGCAGAACACCTCCCAGCCGCAGCGCGCCATGGTCGGCCCCGCCTACTGGACCTACGCCCAGGACTCCTTCAAGCAGGCCTACGAGGCGCCCCCCGGCCGAGAAGCAGGACCTGGCCCGCGCCAAGCAGCTCCTCGCCGAGGCGGGCTCGCCCACCGAGCCGATCACCATCGGCGTGCAGGGCAGCTCCGCCGTCCACGAGCAGACCGCCAACCTGATCAAGGCCTCCGGCGAGGCGCTCGGGCTCAAGATCGAGCTCAAGGTCGTCCCCGTCGACCAGTACGGCAACCTCTACGGCTCCGACCCCAAGGCCCGCGAGGGCATCGACGCCTTCTTCTCCACCTGGTACGGCAACCTGCCCGACCCGCTCGACGTCTACTCGGTCTTCGCCGACGGCGCCCGCACCAACTTCAACGGCTTCCAGGGCGTCGACGCCGACCTGGCCAAGGCCCGCGCGGAGTACGACGACGCGGCTCGCGCCGCGCTGATCACCGGCATCCAGGACAAGGTCACCCGCGGCGTCGCCTGGACGACCATGACCAACCTGTCCGTCGTGCTCTACATGAACGACCGCGTCACCGGCGCGATCCCCTCCTTCGCCTTCCTGTACACCCCGTGGGCGATCGACCTGGGCGCCAAGTGAGGTTCCTGGCCAAACGGCTGGCAGGGCTGGCGACAGTCCTGCTGGTCGCCTCCTTCTCCGTCTACGGGCTGCTCTACCTGGTGCCAGGCGGCCCCCTGGGGGTGCTGCTCGGCCCCCGCACCCCCAGCCCCGAAGTGGTGGCGGCGGTCAAGCGGGAGTGGCGGCTCGACGAGCCCTTCCTGGTGCGCTACTGGCTGTGGCTGACCGACGCGCTCGGCGGCGACCTGGGGCGATCGATCGTCTACAAGAGCGAGGTGGCCTCGCTCATCGGCTCCCGCGCCACCACCACCGCCCTGCTCGTCCTCTACGCGATCACCCTGATCGTGCTCGGAGGCGTGCTCTTCGGGACACTGGCCGCGCTGCGTGGAGGCTGGGTCGACACCCTGATCTCGGCGCTCTCCTCCGCGGTGCTGGCCGTACCCGCCTTCGTCGTCGGCGTGGTGCTGGTGATCGTCTTCGCGCTCACCCTCGGCTGGTTCCCCGTCTTCGGTCCCGGAGACGGCTTCGGCGACCGGATCCACCACCTCACCCTGCCCGCGATCACCCTCGCCCTCGGCATCGGCGGCTACCTCGCACGCATCACCCGGACCTCGGTCGGCGGCGAACTGCGCAGCGAACACGTCGAGACCGCGCGCAGCCGCGGCCTGCGCGAGGGCCCGATCATCCGGCGCCACGTGCTGCGCAACGCCGCCATCCCCGTGGTCACCGTGACCGGCGTCAACGTCGCCGGGCTCATCGCCTCCTCGGTGGTGGTGGAGAACATCTTCGCGCTCGACGGCCTGGGCTCCCTGTTCGTCCGCGCCATCCTCCAGCGCGACTTCGCGATCGTCCAGGGCGTGGTCCTGGTCCTCGTGACCGCCTTCGTCCTCGTCAACCTCCTGGTGGACCTGTGCTGCAAAGCTCTCGACCCGCGCCTCCCGCTCTGAGCGGGCTGACCGGCGTGTTCGGCGGCAGGGCCGGGACTCTCGCCGCGGCCTTCCTGCTGGCGCTGGTCACCGTGACCGTCCTGGCCCCCGTCGTCGCGCCCCACGACCCGGACCTGCCCGACCTGTTCAACGCCCTCGGCGGCAGCTCGGCCTCGCACCCGCTCGGCGGCGACGCCCTCGGCCGCGACGTGCTGTCCAGACTCCTGTACGGCGGGCGCACGACCCTGATCGGGCCCGTCCTGATCATCGCCGTGTCCACCGTGCTCGGCACCGCCCTGGCGATCACCGCCGCCTGGTGGGGCGGGAAGGTCGACGCCGTCGTCTCGCGCGTGCTGGAAGTGCTCTTCTCGGTGCCCGGCATCGTGTTCGCCCTGGTCACCGTGGCCGTCCTCGGGCCCGGCATCCCCGGCGTGGTCACCGGACTGGCCGTCGCGTACACGCCCTACGTCGCCCGAGTCGTCAGGGGAGCGGCCCTGCGGGAACGCAACCTGCCGTACATCGCCGCCGCGTGGGTGCAGGGGCGGTCGGGGTGGGCGATCTGCACGCGGCACCTGCTGCCCAACCTGCGGCCGCTGATCGTCGCGCAGTCGGTGTCAGGGCTCGGGTTCGCCATGGTGGACCTCGCGGCGATCTCGTTCCTCGGGCTCGGCGTGCAGCCGCCGGAGGCGGACTGGGGGTTGATGGTGAAGAGCGGACTGGACAGCGCGATGAGGGGGAACCCGATGGAGGCGTTGGGGGCGGGGGTTCTCATCGCGCTGGTGGTGGCCTCGGTCAACGTGCTGGGAGACCGGCTGGGGAGGCGGTCATGACGCTGCTCACGATCACCGACCTCGGACTCTCGATCCCCCACGGCGGCGGACAGTGGCGCACGCTCGTCGAGCAGGTGGGCCTGACCATCGCCCCCGGCGAAGCCGTCGGCCTCGTCGGGGAGTCGGGCTCCGGCAAGTCCATGACCGCCCGAGCCGTCATCGGCCTCACCCCGCCCGGCGCCCGCCTCACCGGCTCCGTCCGCTTCGCCGGCGCCGAGATCCTCGGCCTGCGCGGCAGACCCCTGCGAGAGCTCCGCGCCCGACGGGTGGCGATGATCTTCCAGGACCCGCGCGCCCACATCAACCCGGTCCGCAGCATCGGCGACTTCCTCACCGAAGCCATGAGGGCCAACCTCGGCATGCCGTCCAAGGCGGCCGCGGCGCGTGCCGTACAACTCCTCAAGCAGGTCGGCATCGGCGACGGCGAACGCCGCATGCGGCAGTACCCGCACGAACTCTCCGGCGGCCTCCTGCAACGCGTCATGATCGCCTCGGTGCTCACCGTCGAGCCCGAGCTCATCCTCGCCGACGAACCCACCACCGCCCTCGACGTCACCACCCAGTCGGAGGTCATGGCCATCCTCGACGAGGCGAGACGCGAGCGCGGCACCGCCATGCTCCTGATCACCCACGACCTCGAACTGGCCGCCGCCACCTGCGACCGCCTGGCCGTCATGTACGCGGGCCGGATCGTCGAGCACTACACCGACACGCCCCGCCACCCGTACACGACGGGACTGCTGAAGTCGCGCCCCGACCTGTTCGAGCGGCCCGAGCGCCTCCACGTCATCCCGGGACGCCCGGTCGCCGCCTTCGAGGCGGGCGAGGGCTGCGCCTTCGCGCCGCGCTGCCCGCACGCCCGGCCGCTCTGCTCGGAAGCACGCCCCGCCCTGGCCGGCGACGTGGCCTGCGTGCGCGTCGAGGAACTGGCATGACCGCGCGGACACCCCGGCAGAAGGAGAGCCCATGACCCCCGTCATCGACGTCACCGACCTGCGCAAGACCTTCGGCCCGGCCGTCGCCGTCGACGGCGTCTCCTTCACCGTCTGCGAGGGCGAGTCCTTCGCCGTGGTCGGCGAATCCGGATCCGGCAAGACCACCGTGGCCCGCATGCTCCTCGGGCTCGAGACACCGACCAGCGGCACCATCGCCGTCTGCGGCCGGGCCAGACCCGCCGGACGGCCCTCCTCATCCGAGCGCCGCCGGCGAGCCAGGGAGATCCAGATCGTCTTCCAGGACCCCTACTCCTCCCTGGACCGCCTGCAGAAGGTCGGCGAGGTGATCTCCACCAGCCTGTCCCTGCACTTCCCCCTGACCGGTACGGCCCTGCGCACCCGGACCCTGGAGCTGCTGGAATCGGTCGGCCTGGCCGAACGCCACGCCTCCATGCTCCCCTCCCAGCTGTCGGGTGGCCAGCGCCAGCGGGTGGCCATCGCCCGGGCCATCGCCGTGGAGCCACGCGTGCTGGTCCTCGACGAGGCCGTCGCGGCGCTGGACGTGTCGATCCAGGCGCAGATCCTCAACCTGCTGGCCGACCTGCGGGAGCGGACGGGGATGAGCTACGTGTTCATCTCGCACGACCTGGCCGTGGTCAACCAGATCAGCGACACCGCGATCGTCATGCACCAGGGCCGGGTCGTGGAACGCGGGCGCACCGCCGACCTGCTGCGGGAGCCGAAGGAGGAGTACACGAAGGCACTGCTGGCGGCGGTGCCGCGGCCCGGATGGAAGCCGTCGCGCCGTGCCGGCTAGGACGCTCATCCGGCACGGGGCCATGCTGCCGAGCCTCACCGGTCCCGAAGGGCCTTGACGGCACGGACACCCATCACCCCGCCAAGAACCGTCAGCGCCAGCATGCCGGCCAAGGCCACGGTGACCGCTGTTGTCACGTCCTCCTCGGAGGGCAGCAGCACGGCCGCGACCGCTCCGGCCAGCGCCACGCCGCCACCGGCCACCGTGGGCCACCCTGCCGCTCGGTTGGCGACCCGGAACGCCGCGTCGCTGCGCATCGTAGAGCGGGTGCGCACTCCGGCGACGCTGTTACGCGGCAGCCGCCCCGCCAGGCCCAAGCCCCCGACGACCCCGGCGGCCAGGCCCGCGAGAGCGAGGAGAAGCGCCACGAGCTCCATGGCGCAAGGGTACGTCCGGAGATCCGCGCGGCGAAGGCCGCTGCGATGAGCCTTCACGTCAAGGCGCCGATCGTAGGTCGGTTCTCCTTTTTCGAGGCGCCGCTTGGGGCGGATCATGACTCGGGAGCGTAGCGATCGGCGGTGTGTGGCCCTGCTGTCGTCCGAACCGGGGAGCGGCACTCGGCTCCCGCTGACGGCATTCGCGTGAACACACGCCTGGCGAGTGACCGAGCGCCGGACGCAGTTGCCTTGAGTGGTTCGTCGAGCGGACGTGGCGCACTCGTCACATCCTGCGCCTCGACATGTGCGCTCGCACATCCCAGGTCGGCCTTTCGAGCTGATCGTTGTACACGACGATGTCGGCGTGGTCGATCGGGCGGGCCTCGGCGAAGTAGAGCCGTTGGGAGGGGATGTAGCGCATGCGCCAGGACCGCTCGACCTCGGCGAGGTCCTCGGCGGATCTCGCCACTGCTGCGCTACGTCCTCGGGCGCGATCTATCGTCTCCTCGAAGGGAACGGAGACGAAGACGCGCAGGTCCCACCTGTCGACGAGCTCCGGGCGCAGAAGGAAGACCCCATCGAACAGGAGCACCGCGTCTTCGGACGCGGTCGTGGGCGACACAGCCGAGCGGGCGTCGGTGTCTCGGTCGTAGACCGTCTCCCGGATCCTCCGGTCCCCGCCCGGGCCCAGCGGATCGAGCAGGACCCTGCACAGCGCGCCGCGGTCATGGGCGTCGAAGTAGCAGCTTTCGGCTGAATACCGGCCTCGTCGATAGCGCCGCGCGCGGGGGAAGAGGAAGTCGTCGACGGTCGCACGGATGACGTCGCGTTCCTGCGCGCGCAGGACGGCGGCGAGTTCGTCGGCCAGCGTGGTCTTGCCGGCGGCGGGCGGCCCGTCGATGGCGACCCGCAGCGGATGCGCGGTCGTAACGGACGCGATCACCTCGGCCAACTGGCTGATGAGCTCGCCGCGGGTGCCTTGGTGCATCGGTGCCCCCCTCGATCCCTTTGTAGCATCGCAGGCCAGGCTGCGGTCGCTGGTGCGTTCCGAGAGGACGCTCGTTCGGCGCAGACACCGCCAGGATCTCGAGGGAGGACGCGTCATACGGCGGGCAGGTGGCAACGGTCTGCGCCCCTCTCGGGCCCAGAAGCCTAAGCCCCCACGCGCGCCCTTGCCTACGCGCTCGCGCCGTACCCACCACTCACCCCCTTGCCGCCACTCGCGGCGGCGGAACTGCTGGAATCGGTCGGCCTGGCCGAACGCCACGCCTCCATGCTGCCCGCCCAGCTTTCGGGCGGCCATCGCCAACGGGCGGCCCTCGCCAACAGGCGGCCCGCGCCCGCCGGGCCATCGTTGTGGAGCCGCGCCCGCCGGGCCATCGTTGTGGAGCCGCGCCCGCCGGACCATCGTTGTGGAGCCGCGCCCGCCGGGCCATCGTTGTGGAGCCGCGCGTGCTGATCCATCGCCGTGAAGCCAAGCACGCTGGTCCTCGCCGCCGGGCACTTCCGAACTAGGGGCGCGCACCGCGATGATTTCCACCGTGCCCGCCGGTCTGTCCCTCCGACCGGCGCTCCACCGCACTCCAGGAGATCACCATGACCGCCACCTACACCTTCGACGTCTTCTCCACCCTCGACGGCTACGGCTCGTACACCAGCGACGGTGACTGGGGCGGCTACTGGGGCAAGCAGGGACCGGAGTTCCTCGCCCGCCGCCTGGCCCTGTACAGCGAGAAGCAGCGCCTCGTCCTCGGCGCCAACACCTTCCGCCAGTTCGTCGAGGTCCTCGGCCCCAGCGACGAGGAGTCGCAGGTCAACGACCCCGTGAACACCCGGCTCAGAAACCTGCCGACCACAGTCGTGTCGACGACCCTCCACGCCCCCCTCACCTGGCCCGACGGCACCCTCGTCAGCGGCGACGCCGTTGACGCCGTGGCCCGACTCAAGCAGGAGTCCCCGGTGCCGTTGCGCTCTCACGGCAGCCTGGCGATGAACCGGGCCCTGATGGCCGCCGGGCTGGTGGACAGGGTTCAGCTGACGGTCTTCCCGGTCATCAGCGGGCGGACGGGGGCGGATCCGATCTTCCGGGGTGCGGCCGACTTCGACCTGGAGCTGATCGAGAGCCGGACCCTCGACGGCCACATCCAGGAGCTCACCTACCGGCCCACCTTGCACGCCTGAGCTCTTGCGCAGAGGCGCGCCCGTGCCCTCGTCCTTGTCGTACGGCGGGCAGGCGTATTCCTGGGTGCGGCCGCGTCCTTGCGCACGAGTCTTTGGGGGCCGTGGCCGCGACCGGTTCCCATCACGCCGCCACCGGTCCCCGGTGTGCGCACCGCACCGCCCGTCCGTCGTCGGGGTAGGGCGAGCCGCCACATCTCACCCCGCCCTCCTCCGACAGCGGCGCGCTAAGATCGCGACCCATGCCCGCGGACACCTTATGGCGACTTTTCAGGATCGCATCGGTAAGCCTCGTCCTCGCCGCAACCGTCGCGGGCCTGGTACTCGGCGACGCCTGGCTATGGGCAGCCGTCGAATGGTCCCCGCCCGCCTACGGAAGCTTCTACGCCGAGCACGGGTTCACCACCCTGACCACCGCGGCCCTTATCGCAGCCGCCCTGGTCAAGACCGCGCTCCTGTGGCTGATCCTGCGTCCCCCCGCGTCAGGAGCCCTGGACCGCACGACGAAGATCCTGCGACGGCTCCTGTATCTCGCAGTGGCATACGCCCTGGTGCTGTGGATCCCGATCGCGCTTCTTCTCGACGCGGTCGACGCTGGCGACGCCGTCGACAGCGCCTTCAACCTCGTGTTGTGGGCCGCCATCTACGCCCTCTACCTGATCGTCATCCGCTGGCGGTCCCGCGTGCTGCGTGCCGCGGCCGGAGCGATGTTCGCGATCGAGCTGGTCACCATGGCCAACGATCTGCTCGACGAGCTCGACCTCCTGGAACTCCCCGTGGGCGAGATCCTCGCCATCGGTCTGGCGCTCTGCGGCCTGGCCGCGACCATCCTCACGATCGTCGGCCAACGACGCGACGGCCGATGGAGCCGGGGCACACTGATCGCGGGGTGGTTGTCGATCAGCGTCTTCCTGATGGTGATCCCGTACCAATATGTCGTCACCCTGGTGGGATTCGACGACCCGCTGCCGGTGATCGTCATGGACGCGCTCGGGCTCACCGGCACCGTCTGGCTCGCGGCGACCGCCCGTGAACTGTCGCCCGGCCGAGGCCACCCGGCCTACCCCCCACGCCCACCCCGGCGCGCGATCCGCGTCACCGTGGCGGCGATGGTCATCCTGCCGATCATCGGGCTGATCGAGCCGGAGCACACCCCGCACCTCACCTTCACCGGCTGGTCCACGGACTGCTACGACCGGTCCGGCTTCGGCGACCTGAAACCCGAGGAGCGGGAGGCCGTCTTCCTGTGCCTCGCGCGGCGCACCTTCGACGGTGTCCCGCCCATGTTCCCGGACACCCTGCCGGACCAGCAGGTCCTCTCGTACGGCCAGGCGTTGTGCCGGGCGAAAGACCGCGAAGAACAGAAGGCGATCCTCACCCGCGCCGGAAGCGAGCGCTCCGCCTGGGGCGCCGACCCATGGGACCTCGTCTACATCTGCCCCGAGATCGTCGGCGCGACCCACCCCGAACTGCTGCGATCCACCGCCGAATCGCAAGCCGCGGAGGCCGACTACATCGCCGAGCAGAACGCCAGATGCCGCGACCCCTGGCCACGCACCAGGGGCGTCCGCCAGGCCACGGCGAACTACTTCCTGTTCGTCGACGGCGACCCCGGCTACCTGGTCCACGACCCCAGGGACGAGATCACCACCAGGTCGGATGAGGAGCTGATGGACAAGCTCTTCAAGGATCGCGCCGGCATCGGGCTGGGCGCCAGCGCCGCGCTCATCGGGCACGTCGCGGACGTCAGCGACGTATGCCTCACCGTAAAGGCCTTCCGCACCGCGCCCCCGCCCCGGACCTCCGGCTGGGACCAGGTCCACGAGGTGCCGATCCTCAGCCGCAGCGGCGAACTGACCGTCCCGTACATGGGCGAGGGCGGAGACGTGGGCGCAGGCGCCCCGATGCCGAACCTGGCGATCGCCGGCAAAGGCCGCTACCGGCTCCGCGTGTACGTGCGGGTCAACAAGGCGGGGGAGGAGGAACACCTGGTCGTGGTGTTCCCGGGTGCATCGAGGAAGAGAGTCACGCTGAAGGGGTGAGAGGCGGGTTGTGGCGTGCAGGCTGTCGCGGGTAAGTCTCCAGCGTCGTCGGGCTCGAGGCTCGCACCGGCGAAGACGGGCGCCTTCCTCGTGCCTTGCCTTGTCGATACGGCCGGCTTTCGTGGGCTGCCTGGCGTTGGCCGATGAGGTGACGGGCGGCCAGTCCCCGCCGCGCCCTGGTGGGCCTGGGCAGGTTCGGTGAGCGGAGCTCTTGGGCGAGCCAATAATCGGGGGCGAGGTCCCGAGGCGAAGTTCCGAGGCGAAGTTCCGAGGAGAGGCTCTGGGCGAGGCCTCTGGCGAGGCGGAGGACCATGGGGTGCGCGGGCTGCGCCCGCGCCTCAGAAGGGCGTCCTCGCGGAGCGAGGGCCGCCAGGGGTCGCGCCTGTGGCGCGACTGGGAGGACAGCCTGAACCGCGTTGCGCGAAGCGCTCGCTGTGAAGACCTTTCGACGGGCGACGGGCGACGGGCTGGGCTCCAGCTCTGAGGGCTGGAGCCCAGCGGGATGTCAGCGTGCGTCCGAGCCGCCGCCGAGGCCTGCCTTGCGGAGGGCTTCGGCCATGGCGCCGGAGGGGGCGGAGCGGTCCTGGCGACGGTCGCCGCCCGAGCGCTGGCCGCCGCGACGGTCGTTGCCGCGGTCGCCGGAGCGGTCGCCGCGCTGCCCCCGGTTGTCGCGGTTGCCGCGCGCGCCGTCGCGGCCCGAGGCGCTGCCTGCGCCCCCGCGGTCTGAGCCGTCGCGCCCGGCGCCCTGTCGCGCTGAGCTGTCACGCGAGCCTCCGCGGCTGGTCCCGTCGCGGCCCGAACCGTCGCGGCCGGAGCCGTCTCGCGTGGTGCCGTCTCGGCCCGAGGCCGAGCTGTCTCGGCCCGCGCCGTCTCGGCCTGTGCCGGTGCGTGGTGGGCGGGTGTCGGTGCCTCGGTTGTCCTGGGAGCCCGAGCGGGGGCCGCCTGGGCGGCCGGTGCCCTGGCGCTGGCCCCTGCCTGCGCCGCCGCCTGCGCCGCCGCCCGTGCCGCCGCCCGTGCCGCCGCCCGTGCCCGAGGTTTCCGTTTCGTCCTCCAGGCGCATCGTGAGGGAGATGCGCTTGCGCGGGATGTCGACGTCGAGCACCTTGACGCGAACGATGTCGCCCGGCTTGGCCACGTCGCGCGGGTCCTTGACGAACGTGCGGGACATGGCCGACACGTGGGCGAGGCCGTCCTGGTGGACGCCGATGTCGATGAAGGCGCCGAAGGCGGCGACGTTGGTGACGACGCCTTCGAGGATCATCCCGGGCGCCAGGTCGGAGATCTTCTCGACGCCCTCCTTGAAGGTGGCGGTCTTGAAGGCGGGACGCGGGTCGCGGCCGGGCTTGTCGAGCTCGCCGAGGATGTCGGTGACGGTGGGCAGGCCGAAGGTGTCGTCGACGTAGTCGGCGGGCTTGAGCGAGCGCAGGGCGGCGGTGTTGCCGATCAGCGTCTTGAGGTCGGTGGAGGCCGAGGTGAGGATGCGGCGCACGACCGGGTAGGCCTCGGGGTGGACGGCGGAGGAGTCGAGCGGGTCGTCGCCGCCCGGGATGCGCAGGAAGCCCGCGCACTGCTCGAAGGCCTTGGGGCCGAGGCGTGGGACGTCCTTGAGCGCGGTGCGGCTGCGGAAGGGGCCGTTGCCGTCGCGGTGGGCGACGATGCTGGCCGCGAGGGTGGAGCCGATGCCGGAGACGCGGGTGAGCAGCGGCGCCGAGGCGGTGTTGACGTCGACGCCGACGGCGTTGACGGCGTCTTCGACGACGGCGTCGAGTGAGCGGGAGAGCTTGGTCTCCGAGACGTCGTGTTGGTACTGGCCGACGCCGATCGACTTGGGGTCGATCTTGACGAGTTCGGCCAGGGGGTCCTGCAGGCGGCGGGCGATGGAGACGGCGCCGCGCAGGGAGACGTCGAGTTCGGGCAGCTCCTTGGAGGCGTACTCCGAGGCGGAGTAGACGGAGGCGCCCGCCTCGCTGACCACGATCTTGGTGATGCCCGGCATGTGCTTGACCAGCTCGGCGGCGAGCCTGTCGGTCTCGCGCGAGGCGGTGCCGTTGCCGATGGCGATCAGCTCGACGCCGTGGCGCTGGCACAGGGCGCCGAGGACGGCCAGCGACTGGTCCCACTGGCGCTTGGGCTCGTGGGGGTAGATGGTGGCGGTCTCGACGACCTTGCCGGTCTTGTCGACCACGGCGACCTTGACGCCGGTGCGCAGGCCCGGGTCGAGGCCCATCGTGGTGCGGGCGCCGGCCGGGGCGGCGAGCAGGAGATCCTTGAGGTTGGCGGCGAACACGCGCACGGCCTCGTCCTCGGCCGCCTGCCACAGGCGTGTGCGCAGGTCGATGCCCAGGTGCACGAGGATGCGGGTGCGCCAGGCCCAGCGCACCGTCTCGTTCAGCCACTTGTCGGCGGGCCGCCCCTGGTCTGAGACGCCGAACCGGGAGGCGATGCGGAGTTCGTACTCGTCGCCCTCCTCCGGCTCCAGCGCGACCGACAGGACGTCTTCCTTCTCGCCGCGGAAGATGGCCAGGATGCGGTGGGAGGGCAGCTTGGTGAACGGCTCGGCGAACTCGAAGTAGTCGCTGAACTTGGCGCCCGCCTCTTCCTTGCCCTCCTTGACGCGCGAGGAGACCTGGCCGTAGGACCACATGCGCTCGCGCAGCGACCCGATCAGGTCGGCGTCTTCGGCGAACCGCTCGATGAGGATCGCGCGGGCGCCTTCGAGGGCCGCGGCCGCGTCGGCGAGGCCTTCCACGACGTACGGCCCGGCGGTCGTGACGGGGTCGAGCGACGGGTCGCCCAGCAGGGCGTCGGCCAGCGGCTCGAGGCCCAGCTCTCGGGCGATCTGAGCCTTGGTGCGGCGCTTGGGCTTGTAAGGAAGGTAGATGTCTTCCAGCCGCGCCTTGGTCTCGGCGGCCCGGATCTGCTCGCGCAGCTCGTCGGTCAGCTTGCCCTGCGACTCGATGGACTCGAGGATCGCCGAGCGGCGCTCCTCCATCTCGCGCAGGTAGCGCAGCCGCTCCTCCAGGGTGCGCAGCTGGGTGTCGTCGAGCGCGCCCGTCACCTCCTTACGGTAACGGGCGATGAACGGCACGGTCGAGCCGCCGTCGAGCAGGTCGACGGCCGCGCTCACCTGCCCCTCGCGCACGCCGAGCTCGTCCGCGATCCGCTGCTGGATAGAGAGCACCACTCCGCCTTTCGAAGGACTTCGAAGGACCCCCGACGGTCTCCCGACGGTCCTGCCCGGTCAATTGTGCAGGACCCCGCCGCCCTCCGAGACCAGGCTGTGGACAACCTTCCCGCTGATCATGACCAGTGTGCGCGGCGGACGGGTGACCACGGCCTCGGCCGCGCTGCTCACGGGCACGACCACAAGATCGGCGCGGCAGCCCACGGAAAGTCCGTAATCGGCCAGGCCCAGCACCTTGGCTCCGCCGTACGTGGCAGCCCGGAGCGCGAGCGAGATGTCCTCGTCGCGGCGGAAGGTGCTGCGGTAGGCCAGGTGCATCGCCCGCTCCAGCATGTCGCCGCTGCCGTACGGACCCCACAGGTCGCGGATGCCGTCATGGCCGCAGGCCACGACCACGCCCGCGTCGAGCACCCGCTTCAGCGGCGGGACGGGGAAGCTGTAGACGGCGGCCGTGGCCAGCGCGACCCCGGCGTCGGCGAGAGCCCTGGCCAGGCGGTCCTGATGGGCGTCGTCGATCTGGCCCAGCGCGTACGCGTGGCTGACCGTCACCCTGCCGCCCAGGCCGAGGGCGCGGGTGCGTTCGGCGATCAGCTCCAGTTCCCAGGCGCCCAGGGTGCCGCCGTCGTGCAGGTGGATGTCGAGGAAGGCGCCGTAGCGGTCCGCGAGCGCGAAGATCAGGTCGAGGTGGCGCACCGGGTCGCGGTCGATGCCCGCGGGATCCAGCCCGCCGATCGCCGCGACGCCGCTCTTCAGCGCCTCCTCCAGGAGGTCGAGGGTGCCCGGGTTGGTCAGGATGCCGTGCTGCGGGAAGGCGACCTGCTGCACGGGCATGCCCACCTCGGCCGCCGCCGCGCTGACCGCTTCGACGCCCCGCAGGCCGACCGCCGGGTCGATGTCGGTGTGCGACCTGACGTGCGCTGTGCCGTACGAGCGCATCGTGCGCAGGAGCGCGGCGATCCTGGACTCGCTCGGCACGCCCAGCTCGCCGCGCCGCGACAGGTCGTTGCCGATACGGCCGGCCAGCGTGTCGTCGGCCGAGTGGGGCACCCACGGGCCGCCGTACAGGGTCTTGTCGAGATGGCAGTGCGCCTCGACCAGGGCGGGCAGGACGAGCTGGCCGGAGATGTCGATGACGTCCGGGTCGACGGGATCGGTGGCGATACGGCCGTCGCGCACGAGAAGGTCGGCCGGTCCGTCGGCGCCCCACGGGGTGCCGCCACGCAGTAACACCTCTGTCATGAAAGCACCCTAATCCGAGGGTGTGCCGAGATGGCCGATCCTGGCGACGACGTGGCCGCGGCGGCAGGCCCAGGCTCCGTTCTCGGCGTGCAGGCCCAGGTCGTGGTCGGGGCAGAGGGGCCAGACGGTGAAAGAGGCCTCCATGACCGCCTCCTGTACGGCATCGGCGACATAGGTGGGAACGTCGCCCCCGAAGGGGACGCGGTCGTGAGAGAAGTGATCGTCGACCTGGAGGCGGACGCCGTCGGGATCCCAGTCCGGTACGGCAAGCGTCACCTCGCCCGTCGCGCCGGTGGCATGCATGTCGTGGGTTACCAGGTCGATGGCCGTCCGCCACGAGCGGTACGGGGCGGTCAGCGCGTCCGCGAGACGGTGCAGGTCCTCGGGCGTCAGGTCGGCGGTCGGGCGTTCGAGCAGTTCCCGTACGGCCGGAGTGTCGTGGTCCAGATCCGACAGGACGCAGGCGAGCGCGACGAGAGTGTCGGCCGTCGCGGCGCCGGAGATCACCTGGAATGCCAGGTCGAGGTAGCCGGCCGTCATTGAGCAATCCTAGGCGGCGGTTCATACGATGCACGCATGAGATTCACGCTCGACGCCAAGGGGCCCTACGACTTCGAGGCCGCGCTGCGCTTCGTCGAGGACTGGCCGGTCACGGGGGCGCTCGGACACAGCGACGGGCGGACGCTGCGGTTCGCTTACGCGGCCGAGGCCGACTGGCGGCCCGTCGGGGTGACCGTGACCGGGACTCCCGGAGGGGTGGAGGTCACCACCACGCGCGCCGTGGGGCGCGGAGAGGTCGCGCGCATCCTCTCGCTCGACGTGGACGGGAGCGGGTTCGCGGCCGCGGGGGAGAAGGATCCGGTGCTGGGGGAGGTGCAGCGGCTGCGGCCGGGGCTTCGGCCGGTGTGCTTCTGGAGTGCCTGGGAGGCGGCGTGCTGGGCGGTGATCGTGCAGCGGTCGTCCATGTACATCGCGGCGCGGATCAAGCAGCGGATCGCCGAGCGGTACGGGGCCGAGGTGGAGGTGGACGGGCGGGGATATTTCGCGTTTCCGCCGCCCGCCGCGCTGGTGGACGCGGGAGGGTTCGGGCTGCCTGAACGGAAGGAGGAATGGGTGCGGGGGCTCGCTCGGGCGGCGCTGGACGGGGTTTTGACGGGGGAATATTTGCGGTCCGTGGAGCCGGAGGAGGCGCTTGCGGAATTGCGGAGGCTGCCGGGGGTGGGCGGGTTTTCCGCGGGGTTGATTTTGACTCGGGGGGCGGGGGCGCCGGACGCGTTCGTGGGGGAGGAGCCGCGGTTGTTCGGGGTGCTTCGGGGGGCTTATGGGATTGGGGAGGATGCGGGAGTGGGGGTTTATCGGGGGGTGATGGAGGGGTGGAGGCCTTATCGGAGTTGGGGGGCGTTCTTGTTTCGGGCGTTGGGTTACAGGCAGGGGGAGGTGGCGGCTAGGTAGAGGGCGTCGCCTTCGGCCCAGACGAGGGCGAGGGTGTAGTTGTCGGGGTGGGATTTGGCGAAGAGGCTGGGCTTGTCCGCGGACCCCTGTGCGGTGATCGTGTGGCCGCTTGACTCCCAATGGGCGCGGATTTGCCGGGAGATGTCGGCTGAGCTCTTCTGCGGCAGGCCGCGAAGCCAGTAAGCGCGGTTGACAGTAAAGCGTGAGGGTTCGCCATCGTCGTAGTCGCACGGATTGGGAGTGACGGAGTAAGGGATGAGCTCGAGTCGAGGCCGGGGGCGCAGCACGGCGGCTGTGGATCTGACGAGTTGCTCGACGCGAGTGACGGCCTCTTCTTGTGTCATCTGGATTCCCGGGGTGCACGCCGATAGGAGCAGGGTCAGCAGCAGGAGGCGGCTCGTCATTGCGAGCTCCGGAGCTGCGGTAGGAGCAATTGCGGCTGGATGTCGAGAAGAGGGGTGACGAGGCCGTCGTATTCGCCGTTCACAATGCGCGCCATGTTGAGCAGGGAAGGGGTGTGCGCATCCCAATACCCCGAATGAGCCTGCACCACATGACGGCTCCCCGCCGAGAACACCCTCCCCCCGAACCCCGCATCCCCCGGGTCCCGTGTGAACCGCCCTAGCATCGCCACCGGATCGTTGGGATCCTCCCCCACCCAGACCCGCTCCGCCCCCACCTTCAACTCCCGGGCGTGCTCCACCCCCACTCCCGGGCTGCCGACGAACACGAACTCGTCCGCCAGCCGCCCCGGCCGCAGCAGTGCCGCCTTGCCCGACACGAGCGACCCGTACGAGTGCCCCAGCACCACGTACCGTGTCCCCTCGCCTCCGGCGGCCCGGAGGCCGTCCGAGAAGGCGGCCAGTTCCACGGCGCCCCGTTCCGCGGGTGCGTCGGAGGCGACGGAGGCGGGCGCGTCGAGCAGGTTCTCGAGTTGCGGCGCGTCGTAGCCGAGCCAGGCGATCGACGCGATCGCCTGCTTGCCGGCGGTGGCCTGGGACTGCTGCCACAGGACGCGGGCGCGGTCGATGTCGCCGGCGAAGCCGGCGAGTTCGGTGTTCAGGCCTGGCACGTAGGTGACGACAGTGTCGGCGGCGTCGGGGTCGCCCCAGGAGACGACGAGGCGGCCGGTGCCGTGGAGGTCGAGGGCGAGCAGGAGGGCGGGTGGGTGGCCGTCGCGTCCGCCGGCGGCGAGTGCCCGCTCGATCATGGCGATGTTGCGCAGCAGCTTGCCGATCTGGTCGCGGGCGACGAGGGAGGCGGGGACGGCGAGGGCGGACAGGTCTTCCATCACGTGGGCGAGCTGGTCCAGCTGTGCTTGCAGGCGCTGCTTCTCGGTGGTGAGGAAGGCGCGGTTGGCCTGGTCGCGGATGGCGGCGGGCAGGCCGTTGAGGGAGCCGAATCCGGGCAGGCGGGTGAGGCGTTCCTGGACGGTGGCGGGCAGGCGGTGCCACCAGGCGTGGACGCGGGCGGCGAGGCCGGGGTCGCGGCGGGCCAGGAGCTGGGTGAGGGCGGCGGGGTCGCCGGAGGCGACCTTGGCCAGGAGGGTGTCGGGGTCGGTGGCGGTGGCGTAGCCGCCGAACAGGTCGAAGGCGACGGAGTCGGAGGGCAGCCAGGGTGAGTCGCGCTGGATGCGGGCCAGGCGGCGGCGCAGGTCGGGCGCCTGGGTGCCGGACCATTGGCCGGCGGCGGCGATGGTCCAGCCGGGGGAGGCGGGCTGGCCGGTGGCGGACAGCAGGGCGCGGACGCGGGCTCCGGCGGCGGGCAGGCGTTCTGCGGCCTGGTCGAGCATGGTGACGAGGCCGCGCATGGCCTGGGTGTCGATGCCGCGGAAGGGCCCGTGGGTGGCGGAGGCGATGGGGACCTGGGTGGCGATCGAGGGGGCGGCGGGTGCGGGTTCGCCGCGCCGTACGACTTCGCCGGCGAGGGCGGCGAGCGCCATCGAGAAGGCGGACTGGATCGAGCTGCGATGGGTGGCGAGCGAGGCGGTGAAGTGGGGCGCGCCGCCGCCCACCCACGCGCTGGCGGCCATGACTCGGGTCGCGGCGTCGAGGTCGGCGGCGTGCTCGGTGGCGAGCGCGGCAACCGCTCGAAAGGCCTCCATAGCATCTGACATGGTCGCTTCAGCATCGCAAAGCGCTCGCGGGCCGGGCAGCGGAACGGCGGTTCGTGGGGGAATGTGATCTAGCGGAAAGCGTGGGTGATGTGCTTGGTTTTGCAGCTATATGGAGCTCAACGAGAGTGATATTCCAGCGCTCGCGCGTGGTTGCGCCGTCCTGGGGACGGGTGGCGGCGGCGATGTGCGCGTGGGCGCGCTGGCCGCGACCAGGGCGATCCGCGACCACGGGCCGGTGCGGGTCGTGCGAATCCAGGACCTGGCCGACGACGAGCTGATCGTGCCGCTGTCGGGCATCGGGGCGCCCACGGTCAGCCACGAGATGCCGCACGGCGAGGCGGAGGCGCACCGGATCCTCGACGAGGTCGAGAAGATCTTCCAGAGGCGTCCGGCCGCGATCATGTCCAGCGAGATCGGCGGCTCCAACGGGGTCGCGCCGGTGGCCTGGGCCGCGCAGCTGGGCCTGCCGCTGCTCGACGCCGACGCGATGGGCCGGGCCTTTCCCGAGGTCCAGATGGTGTCGATGTACGTGAAGGGGCTGCCCGCCGACCTCGTGATCATGTCGGACGTGGTCGGGAACGTCACCACGATCCGCCCCGTCGACGGCCTGTGGTCGGAACGCATCGCCCGCGCGGTCTGCGTGGCCGCCGGGTCCAGCGCGCTGATGGCCGACTACGTGCTCACGGCCGGGCAGGCGCACGGCGCGGTCATCGAGGGCACGGTCGGCCGGGCACTGCGGATCGGCCGCCGCCAGACGCTGGAGGCGCTCCAGGAGGAGCTCGGCGCCGTCCGGCTGATCACCGGCAAGCTGACCGACATTGAGCGGCGTACAGCGGGCGGCTTCGTGCGCGGCTCGGCCACGATCGAGGGCACCGGCGCCGACAAGGGCCGCAGCCTGGTGCTGGAGCTGCAGAACGAGAACCTGGTGGCCGTCGAGGACGGCGAGGTCAGGGCGATGGTCCCCGACCTGATCGCGGTGATCGACACCGAGACCGCCGCCGCGATCCAGACCGAGGCGCTGCGATACGGACAGCGGGTGACCGTCCTGGCGTGGGCGTGCGACCCGATCTGGCGTACGGCACGCGGCCTGGAGGTCGCCGGTCCTGGCGCGTTCGGCTACGACCTGGAGTACCGACCCGTGGGGACCGGCGTATGAGCCTCAGAATCGGCCTGGACGTGGGCGGCACCAACACCGACGCGGTCGTGCTCGACCACGGCGACCGCCTGGTCGCCAAGGCCAAGCGCCCCACGACCCCTGACGTGACGGGCGGCCTGCTCGCCGCCCTCGACGCGGTCCTGGGTGAGGTCGACCCGGCGGCGATCACCCGGATCATGCTCGGCACCACCCACGCCACCAACGCCATCCTGGAGCGCCGCGGCCTGGGCAGGGTGGCGGTGATCCGGCTGGGCGCCCCGGCGACCACCTCGGTGCCGCCCCTGTCGGACTGGCCGGGCGACCTGCGGGCGACGGTCTCGGCGGGGGAGGCGGTGCTGCCGGGCGGCCACTTCGTGGACGGCTACCCGATCAGCCCGCTCGACCTCGGCGCGGTGCGCCGCTTCCTCGACGGCCGCGACGCCGACGCGGTCGCGGTGACGGGCGTGTTCAGCCCCGCGAGCGCCGAGCAGGAGCGGGCCGTGGCCGAGCTCGTGACGCGTGAGTACGGCCTGCCGGTCAGCCTCAGCCACGAGCTCGGCTCCCTGGGCCTGCTGGAGCGCGAGAACGCCACCGTGCTCAACGCCGCCCTGTACGGCGTGGCGGATCGGGTGACCGGCGCCCTGACCTCCGCGCTGGAGTCCAGGGGCCTGTCGGCTCTGCCGTACCTGGCGCAGAACGACGGCACGCTGATGACGCTGGAGCAGGCCAGAAGGCTCCCGGTCTCGACGATCGGCTCGGGCCCCGCCAACTCCCTGCGCGGCGCGGCGTTCCTGTCGGGTGCGCAGGACGCGATCGTGGCGGACGTGGGCGGCACCTCGACCGACCTGGGCGTGCTCGTCGGCGGGTTCCCGCGCGAGTCGACCGCGGCGACGGAGATCGGCGGCGTGCTCACCAACTTCCGCATGCCCGACATCCTGGCCATCGCCCTGGGCGGCGGCAGCGTGATCGGCCCGGGTCCGAGCGTGGGGCCGGAGTCGGTGGGCTACCGGATCGCGGAGCTGGCGCTGGCCTTCGGCGGCGGCGTGCCGACGCTGACGGACGCGGGCATCCTGGCAGGGCGCGGCCAGGAGCTGGGGCGGGCCTGGGAGGCAGGGGAACTGGGCCGGGCCTGGGAGGCAGGGGAGCTCGAAGCCCTCCTGACCGAGGCGCTCAAGGTCTCCGACGCCATGGTCGAGGACGCCGTGGACCGCATGACGCTGGGCCGTACCGGCAGGCCGCTGGTCGCGGTCGGCGGCGGCGCGTTCCTGCTGCCCGCCTCGATCCCCGGCGTCAGCGGCGTGCTCCGCCCGCGGCACGCCGAAGTGGCCAATGCCGTCGGAGCGGCGATCGCCCTGGCGAGCGGGAGAGTCGATACGATCTTGCCTGCGGGCCAAAACAGAGCAGAACGCATCGAAGCGGCAAAAACCGAAGCTGCCGCGAGAGCCGTGCAGGCGGGTGCCGACCCCGGCGGGGTCGAGATCGTGGACCTGTACGAGATCCCGCTCAGCTATCTGTCGGAGCCCGCGGTGCGTCTGCACGTGAAAGCGGCAGGCCCGCTGAAACCGAACCGGTGAAAGGACCCCCGATGCGCTGGCACCAGGGACTGCTCGTCGGCGTCGTCGCCTTAACCCTGTCCGCGTGCGCGGGCGGTCAGGTGCGCGGTGCCGACCGGAGCCCCCAACCCGCGGCCGACACCACCGCGCCGACGTCCCAGACGACAGAAAGCGCCCAGACGGCCCCGGCCAATGACAAGACCTTCGTCTACGCCCCCAACCTGGACGTGGTCACCGACTGGGACCCGGCGACCTCGTACTCCAACGAGATCATCGCCATGGCGAACATCTACGAGAGCCTGACCAGGTACAACGCCCAGACCCAGAAGGCCGAGCCGAAGCTCGCGACGGAGTGGACCGCGTCGGCCGACGGCAAGGAGTGGACCTTCAAGCTCCGCGAGGGCGTGACGTTCCACACCGGCAAGCCGCTGACCGCCGAGGTCGCCAAGCAGGCCATCGAGCGCACGATCAAGCTCAACGGCGGCGCCGCCTACATCTGGGCGCCGGTCAAGACGATCGCCGCTCCCGACCCGCTCACCCTCACCTTCTCCCTGAAGTACGCGGCCCCGCTGGACCTGGTCGCCTCCTCCGGCTACGCCTCCTACATCTACGACCCCGACGGCGTCTCGCCCGACGGCGACAAGGACGGCGGCAGCGGCCCCTACACGATCGACCAGTGGGCCAAGGGCAAGGAGACCGAGCTCACCCTCAAGGCCTACGACGGCTACTGGGGCGGCTGGAAGCCCGAGCAGTACAGGAAGGTCGCCTTCCGGGTCACCGAGCAGGTCAACACCGCCTGGCAGCTGCTGCAGAGCGGCGAGGTCAGCTTCGTGCCGCGCCTGAACCCGCAGCTGTTCCAGCAGGCGGCCGGCACGCAGGGGGTGCAGACCTCCTCGACGCCGTCGTTCCAGAACCTGCTCCTGCTGTTCAACACCGAGAAGCTCGACCCGGAGGTGCGGCAGGCGCTCCAGCACGCCATCGACTACGACGGCCTGGTCGCGGCGCTGAAGGGCGCCGGGGTCAAGGCCAGCGGCCTGGTGCCGCCCGGCCTGCTGGGCCACACGCCGGGCAAGGAGCCGGTGTACGACATGGCCAAGGCGCACGAGCTGCTGCAGCAGCGCGGCTTCGGCGTCGACGGCACCGAGCTGGAGCTCAGCCTCACCTACGCCCAGGGCGACGACGACCAGAAGCTGCTGGTCACCCTGCTGACGTCGGCGCTCAAGAAGGTCAACGTGACCGTGAAGGCCAAGCCGATGCAGTGGAGCGCCCAGTGGGACCAGGGCAAGAAGGGCGGCCAGGACATCTTCGTCATGTACTGGTATCCCGACTACGCCGACGCCTACTCGTGGTTCTACAACATGTTCAGGACGGAGAAGGAGACCAGCTTCAACCTCTCCTACCTGCAGGACAAGGAGATCGACAAGCTCATCGCGGGGCTGCCTGCGCTGACCGCGGTCGACCAGGTCAAGGCGCACGAGTCGTATGCCGACCTGCAGCGCAGGATCCTCGACGAGCAGGCCGCCGCTGCCGTGCCGTACGTGCAGACCTACCAGCGGGCGCTGGGCGCGGACGTGAAGGGGTACGTGGACAACCCGGCTTATCCGAACGTGGTGTTCTTCCACGACGTGACCTCCCCCTGATGGTCGGTTACCTGATCCGCCGGCTCGGCCAGGCTCTCCTGGTCGTGGCCGGCGTGGTCACGCTCACCTTCGTGATCATGAGGCTGGTGCCGGGCGACCCCGCGGTCGCCTACGCCGGGCCCAAGGCCACGCCCGAGCAGCTCGCGGCCGCCCGCGAGCGGTTCGGGCTGGACGATCCGCTGGCCGTCCAGCTGGTCGCCTATCTGCGCGACCTGCTGACCGGCGACTGGGGGACCAGCCTGCACTCGCGGCGGCCGGTGCTCGACGACCTCGCGCTGGCCTTTCCCGCCTCGCTCGAACTGGTCGGGTCCGCGCTGGTGATCGCCGTGGCGGTGGGGTTGCCCGTGGGCGTGCTCGCCGCCCGCTTCAAGACGAAATTTCCTGACTTCGTGGTGCGGGTCGGCTCTATGCTCGCCGTCTCCTTCCCCGTCTTCTGGCTCGCCCTGGCCGTCCAGACGATCTTCGCGACCGGCCTCGGCTGGTTCCCCGTGGCGGGGGAGTACGACGGCGACCTGGACACCACCAGCCCGCTCACCCTCTGGACCAACATCACCGTCGTCGACGCGCTGATCACCGGGAACTGGCCGATCCTCACCAGCACCCTGTGGCACCTCGTCCTGCCCGCCCTCGTGGTCGCCGCCTACCCCGCCGGCGTGATCGCCCAGCTGACCAGGGCCGCGCTCATCGAGGAGTCGACGCAGGACCACGCCAGGCTCGCCCGCGCGCTGGGCTTCCGCGAGAGCACGATCCTGACGCGCTTCTCCCTGCGCGCCGCGCTCAACCCGGTGCTCGCGCTGGTCGCCCTGGTCTTCGCCTACTCGATCGTCAACGGCTTCCTGGTCGAGGCGATCTTCAACTGGCCGGGCCTCGGCCGCTACGCCACCGCCTCCATCCGCTCCCACGACACCCCGGCCATCGCGGGGGTCACGCTGCTGGTCGCCGTCGTCTACGTGCTGGCCAACCTGGTCGTGGACCTCCTGCAAGGCGTCGTCGACCCCCGGGCGCGTGCGCGATGAGGCGGCTCGGAGCGTTCCTGCTCGCCCTGATCGTGCTGGCGTCCCTGGCCGCGCCCTGGCTGGCGCCCTATCCCGAGGACGCCGTCGACCCGCTCAGCAGCCTCCTGCCGCCCAGCCCCGAACACTGGTTCGGCACCGACCAGGCTGGGCGCGACATCTTCTCGCGCGTGCTGTACGGCGGGCAGACCTCCCTGCTGATCGCCGTCGCCGTCCTGGGCAGCTCCGCCCTGGTCGGCGTCGCGCTGGGCATGACCGCCGGATACGCGGGCGGCTGGCTGCGCGACGTGATCATGCGCGTCACCGACGTCTTCCTCGCCTTCCCCGCCCTGCTGCTGTCGGTCGCGCTCGCGGTCGTGCTCGATCCCACCGTGACCACGGTGATCGTGGCCATCGCCGCGACCTGGTGGCCCTGGTACGCCCGGCTCTCCATGTCGGTGGCCGCCTCGGTGTCCACCCGCCCGTACGTCGACGCCGCCCGCTGCCTGGGCGTACCCGCCCCGCTGATCGTCGTACGGCACGTCCTGCCCAACTCGCTCACCCCCGTCCTCGTCCAGCTCTCGCTCGACGCCGGAGGCGTCATCCTGACCGCCGCCGCCCTGTCGTACCTGGGCCTGGGCGCCCAGGACCCGATCGCGGAATGGGGCCTGATGGTCGAGCAGGGCCAGTCGCTCATCTCCACGAACTGGTGGGTGGTCACCTTCCCCGGCCTGGCGATCGTGCTGACCGCCTTCGCCTTCAACGTGTTGGGCGAAGGCCTGCGCAACGCCCTCGACCCGCGCAGGACGGTGATCAGATGATCGAGGTCAGCGACCTGGAGGTCAGGTACGGCACGCACGTGGCCGCCATCGTGCCCGACCTGACCGTACGGCCGGGCGAATGCGTGGCGATCGTGGGGGAGAGCGGCTCGGGCAAGAGCTCCACCCTCATGGCGCTGCTCGGCCTGGCCGAGGCGTCGGGGAACGTCACGATCTGCGGCGTCGACGTGCTCAGGGCGGGTCCCGGGGAGCTGCGGCGGCTCAGGGGCTCCAAGGCCGCCCTCGTCATGCAGTCGCCCCAGGCCGCCCTGCCTCCCACCACCCGCCTGGGCGCCTTCATGCGCCGCGCGCTCAAGCTGCACGGCGTGCGGGCGTCCATGGAGGAGGCCATGCGTGCCGTACTCCTGGACCCGGCGCTGCTCAGGCGCTACCCGCACGAGATCTCCGGCGGCCAGGCGCAGCGGTTCGCCATCGCGCTGGCCATCGCGCTCGGCGCCGAGGTGATCCTGGCCGACGAGCCGACCAGCGCCCTCGACGTGACCGTCCAGGCCGAGGTGATCGCCGTCCTGCAGCGCCTGCGGGCCGAGCGGGATCTGGCGGTGCTGATGGTCTCCCACGACCTGGCCCTGGTCTCCACGATCGCCGACCGCATCGTGGTGATGAAGGACGGGCGGGTCGTCTCCACGCTCGCCCACCCCTACGCCCGAGAGGAGCTGGAGGCGGTGTTCGGTGCTCAAGGCTGAGAACGTCACCCTCGCCTACGGCCGCACGCCCGTGGTCCACGACGTCACCCTGGAGATCACCCCGGGCGGCGTCGGGCTCATCGGCGAGAGCGGCTCGGGCAAGACGACCCTCGCGCGTGCCTTCCTGGGCCTGCTCAAGCCGGTCAAGGGCGCGATCCTGTACGGCGGGCGGCCGCTGACGGACCTGCGCGCCTTCCGCCGTGAGGTGCAGCCGGTCTTCCAGGCCGAGTCGCTCGACCCCCGCATGCGGGTCGGCCGCAGCATCGCCGAGGCCCGCCCGGCCCGGCCGGTCGCCTCGCTGATGGAGGCCGTCGGGCTCGACCCCGCCCTGGCCGACCGCCGCCCCCACGAGCTCTCGGGAGGGCAGCGGCAGCGTGTGGTGATCGCCAGGGCGCTGGCCGTCGAGCCGCGCCTGCTCATCCTCGACGAGCCGACCAGCGCCCTCGACGTCACCGTCCAGGCCAGGATCCTGGAGCTGCTGGCCGGGCTGGAGACCGAGCGGCTGCTGATCACCCACAACCTGTCCGTGGTGTCGCGGTTGTGCCGTACCTCCCACGTGCTGTTCGCCGGCCGCGTGGTGGAGTCGGGGCCCACCGCGGAGCTGCTGGCGCGGCCGATGCACCCGTACACCAGGGCGCTGCGCGAGGCCGTGCCTGAGCTGGGCGGCAGCCCGCCCGTGGCCACCGGGGCCGAGCCGGTGACCGCCGCCACGGGATGCGCCTACCGGCTGCGCTGCCCGCTGGCCGTACCCGCCTGCCAGGAGCGGCCGGAGCCGGTGGCGATCGGTGACAGGCGGGTCGCCTGCCACCGCGCTACAGAGCTCTGAGACCGCTGATCACGTCGAGCAGGATGTGCGGGTCGGACATGGGCGTGGGCAGCTCGACCTTGACCAGTTCCTGGGCGTGCAGGTCCCCCACCAGCACGCGCACCACCCCGATGGGCAGGCCGAGCTCGGCGGCCACGTCGACCAGGCGGGTCGGCCTGATGCACTTCTGCAGGATGATGTGGTGTTCGGGCCCGAGCCCTCCGGGCGGCGCGAAACCGCCCACCGTCGTGATCACGGCGATGAGGTCGATGGCCGCGGTGGCCGGTACCGTACGGCCGCGCGTCAGCAGGTAGGCCGGGACGATCGGACCGGCGTCCTCGTCCAGCCAGCGTTCGTCACTCATGGACCACCACCTCGACCTCGGTGGGGACAGGGATGATCACATGTGCAGCGGGGATCAGCACGATGGCGGTGGTCCCTCCATATGGTGAACCGCGCAACGTCACGCGGATATCGTGTCTGGCGGCCAACCGGCCGACCACGAACAGCCCCAGCTGGTCGCCGTCGTGCAGAGCGTCGAACTCCGGCGGCGCGGCCAGCAGGGCGTTGTGCTGGGCGAGTTCCGTTTCGCCCATTCCCAGCCCGCGATCCTCGACCACGACGGCGAATCCGTGGGCGGCGTTCTCGCCCCGGACGGTGACCGGCGCGGTCGGCGGGGAGAAGACATTGGCGTTCTCGATCAGCTCGGCGATGAGATGGATGACGTCGGCCACGACCGCGCCGTCGAGGCACAGCCCCGGCATCTCCTCGACGTTGACCCTCGGGTAGTCCTCGACCTCGGCGGCGGCGCCGCGCACCACGTCGATCAGCCGCACCGGCTTGCTCCAGCCTCGGCCCGGCGTGGCGCCCGACAGGATGATCAGGCTCTCCGCGTGCCTGCGCATCCGCGTCGTCAGGTGGTCGAGGCGGAACAGGTCGTCGAGCGTGCCCGGCTCCGTGGCGCGGTGCTGCATGCTCTCCAGCTGGATGCGCTGGCGGTGCAGCAGCGCCTGGCTGCGGCGCGACAGGTTGCGGAAGACCTGGCGCACCCCCTCACGCAGCTGCGCCTGGCCGACCGCGGCCTCCACGGCCGTGCTCTGCACGGTGGCGAAAGCCGTACCGACGTCCTTGATCTCCGTCGTCGTGCTGCGCACCGTGATCGCGGGAGCCTCCACCTCGGCGCCCTCGCGGAGCCTGGCCACGACCTGCGGCAGCCGCTCCTCGGCCACCTCCAGGGCGGCCCTGCGCAGCTCGGCCAGCTCCTTGGACAGCCGGCTCGCCTGACGCAGCGAGATGAAGATCGAGAGCATGACGAGCATGGCCCCGATGCCGCCCAGCAGGTAGGCGCGCATCAGCACGGTGTCGGCCACCGGCTCGGCGCGGCCCGCCAGCAGCGAGCTGGCGTGCATCTCGGCCTCGCCGAACGCGTCGACCAGCTCCTTGCTGACCACCGGCCAGTCGACGGGCACCCGCCCGTCGATGATCTGCTCCTCCATGACCCGCAACCGCAGGTACTCCGGCGAGGCGATGATGCCCACCTGGATGTCGCGCAGCTCCGGGTCGAGCTCGGCCAGCGACTGGTCGATGAGGAACCGCCGGTTGCCGACGATCTGGGTGAAGGCGGTGCGTTCCTGCTCGCTCGTCGGGCCCGCCCCGATCGCCTGCTCGCGGGTGAGCAGCTCCTTGGCGAACCCGAGGTTGATGACCAGCCGCGACTGCTCGTAGATGGGGATGTCGTTGATCAGCGCGACGCTGCGGTGCAGCCCGAACAGCGCGTCGACCATGTCGCTGTAGGACTCGACCGCCGCGTACCTGCCGATGAGGCTCTCCGACACCTCGCCGCGCAGCACGTCGAGCCGGGCGACCTGGGTGAGCACCTCGTCGACCTCGGGCGCGTGCGCGCTCTTGGACTCGGCCGAGCGGGTGCGGAAGCGTTCGCGGGCCTCGTCGGTGGCGCTGTGCTGGAGCAGGAAGGCCTGGCGGGCGGCGGGCTGGCCGGTGCGCAGGAGGCGGACGGCGGCCAGGCGCTCACGCTGGAGCTCGGCCCCCAGCCGGTAGGCCGGGAGGCGCAGGTTGGTCCAGAGCGTCTGGTACGCCCTCAGCTCCAGGCTCTCGTGCGCGCTCACCGCTGACAGGACACCCCACAGGACGAGCATCGAAACGATCGGGACCAAGAGCAAGCCGACGATCTTCGTTCTGATCGTTCGGCTACGGCCCATGGGCACCCCCAGTTTTGGACCTCACGAGAATAGCAAGTTGATCACCAGAAGTCCCGATTTTTCGGCACTTGTGCGGTAGGTTGCGGCACATCATGAAGGCCCGCCTCGTCGCCCTCGTGCTCGCCCTCCTCATGGCCGGGTGCAGCGCCACCCCCACCATGGAACCGCAGCGGCGACCCACCGCACGCACGCCGGCCTTCGTGTACGTCGAGAACGTCGACGTGATCACCGACTGGGACCCCGCCACCGCCTACTCCAACGAGATCGTGGCCTTCCAGAACATCTACGAGACGCTCACCCTCTGGAACCCCGTCTCCAAGAAGGCCGCACCCCGCCTGGCCACCTCGTGGAAGGCCAGCGCCGACGGCAAGACCTGGTCCTTCAAGCTCCGCTCCGGCGTGCGCTTCCACACCGGCAGAGCCCTCGACGCCGCCGCCGTCAAGGAAGCCGTCGAACGCACCATGTCGAGCAACGGCGAACCCGGCTACATCTGGGGCGCCGTCTCCTCCGTCGTCGTCGACGACCCGCTCACCGTCACCTTCGTCCTCAAATACGCCGTGCCGTTCGACCTCGTCGTCGCCTCCACCTACGCCGCCTACATCTACGACCCCGCCGGCATTGACCCGGCGGGCAAGAAGGACGGCGGCACCGGGCCCTACACCATCTCCTCCTGGACCAAGGGCGCCGCCGACGAACTCGTCCTGACCGCCTTCGACGGCTACTGGGGAGGCTGGGAACGTCCCCACTACCGCAAGGTCACCTTCCGCGTCGTGCCCAGCACCCAGGACCAGTGGACCGGGCTGCTCACCGGCGAAGTCACGTTCGTGCCGCGCATCAACAGATTCAGGTACGGCAGAGCCGCCCGCATGGGCGGCCTGCGCACCTCGCGCATGCCCTCCTACCAGGTGCTCACGCTGCTGTTCAACACCCGCATCGGCCCGCTCACCGACGTGCGGATCCGCAAGGCGCTCCAGCGGGCCATCGACTACTCCGGCCTGACACGCAAACTCGCCGGCGCCGTCACCCCGGCCAGCGGCATCATCCCCGAAGGCCTGCCCGGCCACGTCAAACGCCGAGCGCCGCGCCAGAACCTCCAGGCCGCCACCCGGCTGCTCGCCGCCGCAGGCTACGGGCCGAACGGGCGACCCCTCACGCTCTCGCTCACCTACGCGGAAGGCGACGAGGACCAGCAGCAGCTCGTCACCTCGCTCCGCCGTACCCTGCGCGAACTCAACGTCACCCTCGACGCGCGCGCCATGCCGTGGCTCGAACAGTGGGAACAGGGCAAGCAGGGCGGCCAGGACATCTTCGTCATGTACTGGTGGCCCGACTACGCCGACGCCTACTCCTACTTCGGGCCCGTCTTCCGCAGCGCCGACCCGCCCGTGTTCAACCTGACCTACCTGCAGGACCCGCAGATCGACGCGCTCATCGACTCGCTGCCGGAACTCACCGCCGTCGACGCCGCCTCAGCCGAACGCGCCTACGCCGAACTCACCCGGCTCCTGCTCGACGTGAAAGCCGTCGCCGTCGTGCCATGGGTGGTCACCTACAACCGCTCCTACGCGGCAGGAGTGCAGGGCTACCACGACAACCCCGCCTACCCGGACGTGGTCTTCGTCTACGACCTACGACCCTCCGCCTGACTCCCGCGCCTCCTCGGCGGCGCGTTCGCGCAGCTTGAGCCGGATCTCCTCAGGGGTGTAGGCCCGGCGCCGCCGCTCCGCACGCGCGATCACCACCCCGGTCGCCGCCACGCCCGCGACCCCCGCCAGCCCGAGTATCTTCCACCAACGACCTCGCATCTGCTTAGGCTAGCGGTGTGCTGACACTCGACGAAGCCGTCAACGAGACCCGCACCGGCGATCTTTGGATCTTCCGTGGCCGCTCCGTGCCCGACCGCGCCATCCAGACGATGACCAACAGCCCGGTCAACCACGTCGGCATGGCCATCGTCGTCGAGGACATGCCGCCCATGATGTGGCACGCGGAACTCGGCAAGTCGCTGCTCGACCTGTGGTCGGGCACCCACCACCGCGGCGTGCAACTGCACGACCTGCGCTCGGCGGTGCTCGTATGGGGCAACAGGTACGGCCAGCGCGCGTGGCTGCGGCAACTCGAGCCACTCGCCACGGCCGAGATGGAGGACGCCGCCCTGCGCACCGTCGCCCGGCTCGACGGCACCCCCTTCCCCTCCACCGCCCGCCTCGCCACCCGCTGGGCCCGCGGCCGCATCCCCCAGCTCCGCCGCCCCCCGAGGGAGAGGGTGCTCGAGAGCGCGTACTGCGCGGAGGTGGTGGCGGTGACATACGAGGCGATGGGGCTGCTGGAGGGCGGGCGCAAGGCCAACTGGTACGACCCGGGGCGGTTCTGGAGCGGCGACGACCTGGAGCTGACGGGGGGCTACAAGCTCGGCAACGAGATCACGGTCGGCGTCCCCCACAGCGCGGCCCCTTCCGGTAAGCCGGGCGCTCCGCGCCAGGCACGGTCGGGGCTGTGACACCGGGGCTCCGCCCCAGACCCCGCACGGGGGGCTCCGCCCCCCGGCACCCCCACCCACCCGTGACGCGCTTCCGGGGTCACCCGCCTGGATCCCACCCGAGTCTATGGTCCTCGCGCTTCGCGCTCGGGCGCTCTGGTTTCGGCCCGGGCTGCGCCCGGGCACCCCATGGTGGAGGGTGGCGAACGTGATATTCCGAGAGGTCCGCCTCGTTTCGGTGGCTGAGGTGGCACGCCGGACGGCAGTGTGCGAAAATCGCACAGTGAGTAGTGTGGAGAGCTGGAGCGAGCTGGGCGAACGCGTGCGCGAGGCTCGGCTGGCCCATGGGCTCACGCAGACTGACTTCTCGACTCGGGTGGGATTGGACCGCACAGCCCTGGTTCGGATCGAAGCAGGGCAGAGGCAGATCTCCGCATTGGAACTGATGCGGATCGCTGACGTGTTGCACCTACCTCTTGGACACTTCGTCGCTCGTTCGCCGTCGGCGGTCACTTCACGGCGGCAATCATTGGCTGACGATGCCGACGCTGCGACTCGAGAGCGGTTCCTGCTCGACGCCGACCTCGAAACGCACGCCCGCGACACCAACTGGCTCATCGAACGCGATCTGCTCACGCCGCCGCACCCGCAGCCCGCAGCTGTCATCGGTGATGAGCATCAGGCGCGCGATCTCGCCCGTCACATTCGCCAGCAGGTTGGCATGGGGCGGGAGCCGGTGGCCTCGATGGCAGAACTGGCCGAGAAGCTTGGCCTGTATCTGACCGTGATCGACCGCGATGTAGAAGGAGCCTCCCTCCTTCTCGACGGATACGGCGTAGCAGTCGTGGGGGGGGGGGGGGGGGCCCCCCGCCCCCGCCCCCCCCCCCCCCCCCCCCCACCGCGCCCCCCCCCCCCCCCCG